>DIUC01000024.1 GCA_002435785.1 Saprospiraceae bacterium UBA6168
CAGCGGGCTGTACATCGTGAGCGTGAGGGCTGGCGCCCAGCGCTACGAGCAGAAGCTGGTGGTGGCCAAGGACTAAGGGGTAGGGGAGCCTATCCAGGCAGGGATGCGGGGCAAGGATAGAAGCCCGTGACCTGCTCGTTTAAAGATAAAGCGGCAGTCGCCCTGTTTGGGCGGCTGCCGCTTTTTTATACTTGGCTTCCATTCCATTTTTTTTCAAATAACTAACCCTTATGCCTTCTTGCCTGAATATGGCGGTTGTTGCATTTTTGTAGAGGGAGCGATTGGCATTAGCTGATTTTGCCAAGACTTTAAAAATTGGTTGAGCGCATCATTTAGCATCCTTGCTGTTTTGAAATTGAAAGGTTTACTTCGGTCAGGTATGGTTTGCACCCAACGGATACCCTGAATGGCATTGGTCAAAAAGATTTCATTGGCAACTTTTAATTCATCCATCGTTATAGGAGTTTCCGACACCATTATGCCAAGCTGGCCAGCCAGCGCCAATACTGCGCCTCGCATGGTGCCGGCAATACACCCTTCGGTCAGGGGGGGGGTGGACAATTCGTCATCTTTTACCCAAAAAAAGTTGGAACTACTGCCACAAACAGGTCGTCCCGCTGTATTTGGCATTAGGCAATCGTCAAGCTGGTTTTCTTTTTTAAAAATGGAGGCCAATACATAGGGTAGGGCAGAAGTGGTCTTTAAAATGGAAAGGGGCTGATGATGGAGCAAGGCTTGGTCGAAGAGGCCTATATTCAACCCATTTTCATTTAGTTCAAACACTGCGGAGGGTAGGGGCGTTGCCTCTATTAAGAATTCGGGAATGTTGCTTTCAGGGGTATAAAGCCCCGCACCACCTCGCCAAACCGTCAAACGGATACGCCAGTTTCCGTGGCCTTGGGTCAGTTTTTGGATTTCGTTTTCAAAAAAGTTAGGTGAGAAAAAAGCTGGCAACTCATATTTCAGCAACTCAAAACCCATCGAAAGCCGATGCCAGTGTAAGTCAAAAAAAGGCATTTTCCCGTCAAATACCCGGATGCTCTCAAACAGCCCGTCCCCATAGCGGAAAGCCCGGTTCTCGCTTGAGAACAATGTTATATCAGTATTGATGACACTTCCGTTCAGGTTGACATGCATGGTTTTCCTATTTTGTGCGGCAAAGATGGACCATTTGGTTTGTTCAAAAAAAATACGGGAACAAAATGAGAGCGGTGCTGTTTTCCTATCGCTTTTGATTTAATTTTCCATTTCAAATCAGAACAAGAAAATGCACAAAACACTGGAAATGTCCTACAATAGAGAAGAAAACTACAATTCTGAAATGACGGGAAAGCTCACGGAGAACTACCGTGGCATCATTGAGGAGCTCGGCGAAGACGTTTACCGGGATGGGCTATTAAAAACCCCGGAACGTGCTGCAAAGGCCATGCAATTTCTGACCTCCGGCTACGCTATGGACGCCGAAGAGATACTGCGTTCTGCCATGTTCAAAGAAGAGTATAGCGAGATGGTTTTGGTCAAAGACATCGAAATCTATTCACTCTGCGAGCACCACATGTTGCCATTTTTGGGCAAAGCGCATATTGCCTACATCCCGAATGGCCATATTGTCGGCCTCAGCAAAATCCCCCGTGTGGTGGACGTTTTTGCTCGTCGCCTGCAGGTGCAGGAGCGCCTGACGCTCGACATCCTCAATGCCATCCAAAACACCCTGAAGCCACAGGGCGTGGCCATCGTCATCGAAGCTATGCACATGTGCATGATGATGCGTGGGGTACAGAAGCAAAATTCCGTCACTACCACCTCAGCATTCCGTGGGCAATTTGAAAAACAAGAGACGAGAACCGAGTTTTTGAAGTTGATTGGCTCAAAATTGCATTAATTGTTGGGTTGTTGAATGGTTGAATTGTTTCTTTGCCCCGGCATACCATTTTAATCAATCACCAATCAAGCGATTCAATACATGAAGGCATACGTTTTTCCAGGTCAAGGCTCCCAGTTTGAAGGCATGGGCAAAGACATGTACGAGAGCAATGGCTACGCAAAAGAACTTTTTGAACAGGCCAACGAGGTGCTCGGATACCGCATCACCGATGTGATGTTCGACGGTGACGCCGAGGCGCTGCGGCAGACGAAAATCACCCAACCCGCCGTTTTTCTCCACTCCATAGTTAGGGCAAAATTGGCTGGAAACGACTTCCAGCCCGGAGCAGTGGCTGGCCATTCGCTGGGCGAGTTTTCGGCCTTGGTGGCGGCTGGTGGTTTGTCCTTCGAGGATGGGCTTCGGCTGGTACAACAGCGGGCATTGGCCATGCAAAGGGCCTGCGAACTAACCGAGGGCACTATGGCCGCCGTGCTCGGCCTCGCCGATGAAGTGGTGGAAGAAATTTGCGCCAGCCTCGAAGAAGTGGTCGTGCCCGCCAACTATAATTGCCCCGGCCAATTGGTGATTTCTGGCTCAGTGGCGGGCATAGCGGCTGCCGTAGCTAAGTGCCAAGAAGCAGGCGCCAGCAAGGCAATCGTCCTGCAAGTTGGTGGGGCTTTCCATTCGCCGTTGATGGGGCCAGCGAAAGAGGAGCTAAAATCTGCGTTGGAGGCCACCAATTTCACTGCACCCATTTGCTACATTTACCAAAACGTAAACGCATTACCAGAAACGGATCCTGACAAAATCCGCCAGAACTTGGTGGACCAACTGACCGCCCCAGTTCGTTGGACGCAAACCATGCAGAACATGATTGCAGACAATGTCACCGAGTTCATTGAGGTAGGCGGTACGGGTAAGGTGCTTCGGGGTTTTGTAGCCAGGGTGGACAGGCGGTTCCCGACGGCTACGCTATGATGTAACGGACAATCGTAGATTGTTGGTGAAAATACAACAACAAAACAGTGCAGGGATTTTCCTTATTGCATTTTCAAAATTCTTGGCGCATCTTGGCGCTTGTAATCTTTAAAAATGGCAGGCATTTCCTTACAAATTGGTAGTATTCTGTTGGCAGAGCCTTTCATGCTCGACCCCAACTTCAAACGGACGGCTGTGTTGCTTTGCGAACACAGCGAGGATGGCAGTATTGGCTTCATTTTGAACAAAAAGCTCGATATGCGGGTAGATGACTTGGTCAAGGGCTTTCCACTGTTCAACGCCCAAGTTTATTTCGGGGGGCCGGTGCAAACCGATACCATTCACTACATCCACAATGTGGGCGATTTGATTGAGGATAGCCGCAAAATTGGGGATGGCGTTTGGTGGGGCGGCGATTTTGACCAACTAAAGTTTTTGATTAGCTCCGAGTTGGTCACGCCGGAAAACATTCGCTTTTTTGTTGGCTATTCTGGTTGGTCGGAAGGCCAGTTGAAGGAGGAAATGGAAATTGGTTCCTGGGTCACGGCCAACATGCACCCAAACTATGTCTTCAAGTCCCGACCCGACTCCCTTTGGTCGCAAATCATGTCCAACAAAGGCGATATTTTCACCGTCATCGCAAACATGCCCGACTCTGTGACTTACAATTAGTGCGCTGTGCGTTTTAAGTTTTTTTGCAAAAAAGCTCGCCTTTTACTTCGTTACCCAACCTTTTTTCTTTCCCACGGTGTCTGACTTCCCGTCAGGTTTCAGACTTTAACACCAACTGGCTTGCAAGGAACCGCAACCCTTGATACCTTGTCAGAAATTTTCAAAAAATACACTGACATGAAAGAGAATGCGCTTTTTACCTTGCTCTTATTGTTGCTTGCAGCCTGGAATCCCGTTTTGGCACAAGCGCCGAGCACGGATGTTGTAAAGAAGAAGGATGGAAGCACTTTGACCGGAAAAATATTGTCCTATTCACCTGGAAAGACCCTGCGTTTGGAGCAACCAGAAGGCCAAGTGCTGGAAATTTCGGACAGCGAAATTGCCAAAATCCAACAGGGTATTCCGGTGGATGCCGAGCGGCAAAAATCTTTTGAGAGCAAGCAACCATTACCAAAAAAAGTGGCGAAAACACGTGGTCTCTACGCTGTCTCAATGCTTTCATTTGCTGCAGGAAGTTCCGACAATGGTGACTTGTCGCTCGGTGCAGGATTTCACCAAGTGGTTGGGTATCGGTTTCACAAAATGTTCGGCATTGGTGCAGGTTTTGGCGTTGACAACTATTCCCGACGGGGCGAAACGGTTTATCCATTTTTTGGCGAGGTTCGATGTTTTTTACCCTCGAAAAAACCGAATGGCAATTTATATGCCCTTGTAGCGGGAGGCTATTCGCTGGCATTCGCAAGGAAAACCCTTGACATTACCAAAGCCGAAGGCGGGCCGATGGGACACGCAGCCATCGGCTATCGGGCTGCCACGACGGAGGGGATTGACATTCTCATTGACATTGGGCCTAAGTTTCAGCGGGCAAGTTTCAGTAGGAAACTTTACAATGGCGATTTGGAGGAGCGGAACATTGATTTTCAAAGAATCATTGTGAGGGTAGGTATTGGGTTCTAACAAAGATATTTAATTGATAATCAATTGATTGTAGAATAATACAGTAAACAGCATTTCCATTTGTTGAAAAACCGGCAACATACGGACGAGGAATTGGTCAAAGGCTGCGTTGCCAACGACCGCTACTGGCAGGAGCAGTTCTATCGCCGTTTTTTTCCGGTCATGATGGAAATGTGCCTCCGCCGCACCGACGACCGGGACGAGGCGATGTCCATCGTAAACAACGGCTTTCTTCGGGTTTTCAAAAAAATACACCTCTACTCCTTCAAGGGGTCGTTGGAAGGTTGGGTGCGGCGGCTGGTTTGGCACAGCTTGGCAGACTACTTCCGTGACCAACAGAAATACGTGCACTTTTTGGTGTTTGAGGAGCGTGACCAAACGGCGCAGTCCAATCCCGCCAGCCAACTTTATGTAGAGGACATCCTTAGGATGGTCAATGCACTTCCCCCAGCAAGTGCGGCGGTTTTTCGGCTTTACGCCATCGAAGGTTTTTCCCACGCCGAGATTGGCGAACAGCTTGGCATCAGCGACGGTACCTCAAAATGGCACCTCGCCACCGCCCGGCAAAAATTGAAGCAAATGATTCATCAACAGGAAACGACGACGAATTATGCAGGATAAGCGAATACAAATTGACGAGAAATTCACCGACCGGGCTTGGTCGGAAATGAGCTTGTTGCTCGATCGGGATATGCCACTGCCGCCAGCGCGCCGCCGTCCCTTTCCTTGGTGGTGGGGAGCGGTGTTTGCTGGTATTGTGATGTTGGTAGGAGCTGGTTTTTTGTTCTTTGGTAAAAAACTGGCAGCAACTACCGCTGTCTCAAGCCAACCAGTTGCTGGCGCAATAAGTGAGGAGCCCATTGAGCAGCAATCCTTCTCCAACCCATCTGTGCTGAGGACTGATTTAGCCTCCGAAGCCCATGAAAATGCAAATTCAAACTTGGCCAATCAGCAAGAATCCCTAACAAAAACAAATGGAAAACCTGCTGCTGGTCAAAAGCTGCTCCCGCAAAATCATGCTCAAATACTGGTCGAGGAGGAAGGTCAACGGAGTGTTTTTTATTCAGAAGAAAATAAAGTAGCAGCTTCTTCTGGCTTGCCAAATGACACAGAGGTCGCCCTGTTACCAGCGTCAATTTTACCTCAAAAAACCATAGCTCCAGCGCTACTTGAAGCCGTTGATATCGAAACCATTTCGTTGGACGAGTCGCCTGCGCCAGCCGTTTCTGCTAAGATAATAGCCCCAATTTCTCCACGTTGGGGGTTTGCGATGGAAGGTGCTGGCATGGCTGCAATAACAAAGCCTGGGTCAGGAGCCTCGATTAGCGCAATCGCAGTTAGGCCCTTGAAAAATAGCAAGGTATCCATAGAAACTGGTTTTGGGTATTCTATCTTGCAACAGCCGCTTTCTGTTGTGGTTGATGGAGCGTCAGCACCGGTTTTTGAAGGGTCTGGTTCAATGGTCAATGCAAATTACGGATTACAGGAAAATTTGCAAGCAGAAGACGTCAACACAGGGGTTGTCACTTCCTACCTTCAAGCTTTGAAACTCCATTACGCCCAGGTGCCACTCAGGGCAACTTACCAGGTGCATCCCCGAATAGGGTTGATGATGGGATTGGAGGCAGGGGTGTTGCTTTCATCTGATTCCAAGTTTACTTCAGGTGGGGTACTAAGTTTGAGCAAGCAAAACAGGGACTCTTCAGCGAGCGGTGGAGGTGGCAAAATAAGTACCTCGGTTTTTGATTTCGCTGCTTTGGGTGGCCTGAACTTCCGTTTAACACAGGGTTTCAGCGTCCGGTTGGGGTACAAATTTGGCTTGAAGGACGTGCTGCCTGACAACAATTTTGGCGACTATAACCGGATGTTCCTTGCGGGTATTCGCTACGATTTTCGTTGCAAAAACTAACTTGCGGGCAAAATCTGGCAGTTGATGAATAGCTGCTGAAAAATGTGCCCACATGCTGACTTGCCAAAAGCACCTGTTCTCCCTTCCTGACGAGGTTTCGTACCTCAATTGCTCCTATATGTCGCCCCTGCCAGCACCTGTAGAAATGGCTGGTTATCAGGCCATTGCGAGGAAAACCATGCCTTATGAAATCCTCGTGCCTGATTTTTTTGAACCCGTTTCACGCCTAAAGTCCCTTTTTGCAAAACTCATCAATGCGTCCAATCCAGAACGGATTGCTATCGTACCGTCTGTTTCTTACGGCATATCTTCCGTTGTAAAAAACGTGCAAATCCGGACCGGCCAGAATGTGGTCGTGGTGGATGAGATTTTCCCCAGCAATTACTATCCTTGGCGTCGCCTGACGATGGAAAACGGTGCCGAAATTAAAGTGGTCAAACGACCCGAAATATTGGAGGGCCGTGGGAGGGCTTGGAATGAGCGACTGCTCGAAACCATTGACCATCAGACTGTCGCAGTGGCGGTGCCCAATGTGCATTGGGCTGATGGCACGTGGTTTGACCTCGCCGCTGTGCGCAAACGAGCCAATGAGGTGGGTGCGCTGCTCATCGTTGATGGGACGCAGTCCGTTGGTGCCATGCCATTTGATGTGGCGGCTATCCAGCCGGATGCGCTTGTTTGCGGAGCCTACAAATGGCTGCTTGGGCCTTATAGCATGGGGATGGCATATTACGGGGAGCGGTTTGACAATGGTGTGCCGATAGAGGAAAGTTGGATGAATAGGCTCGGCAGTGAGCATTTTGAAAATTTGACAAACTATGAGCATGCTTATAAGCCCGCTGCCCACCGCTACAATATGGGCGAAAACAGCCAGTTTATTGCAGTCCCCATGCTATCAACTGCCCTGGAATTGATATTGGAATGGGGCGTTGAAAACATTCAGGATTATTGTAAGAACTTGTCCGCCCCGTATGTGGAACGGCTAATTGGACTGGGTTTTCAAATCGAGGAGCAGGCTTATCGGGGAAGCCACCTTTTTGGGTTGCGCTTGCCAATGACCGTTAATTTGGAGTCCGTGAAAAAGGCTACTCTCCAACATGGCGTTTATGTATCCTATCGAGCAGGCGCCATGCGGATTTCGCCCCATCTCTATAATGAGGGAAAGGATTTTGAGCGTTTATTGGAGGCTGTTGAAGGCTTGGTTTGAAAAACAATGAAAAGGCAATGAGACTACTAAAATCTTGTTTTCTTACCGCTCTTTTAGTGCTTTTGACCTTCAACTGCATCGCCCAACGAATAACCACCGCAAAGGTTTACGCCCATTTGGCTTTGGGTGATGGGGTGTCAATCCCTGTTTTTGAAGCAGAGAACATGCAGGTTATTGCGTTTCGATGGCCGGCTATTGCCTTGAAATACCAATATGACGATAACCATTACAAGGAGTTTGAGTTGACAAATTTGGTATTCCAGCGGAGGCCAGATTTTGAGACGGACACCAGGTTTTCAATAGGGTTTAGGTATGAATATGGTAAGCGATTGTCCAAAAAAGAAAGCGCACCCATCGTCTTGAGCGCAGGAGGGGCATTGAGGGCTGCTTACGCTTGGGAACAGTTGAATGAGTCCAACATACTTGGCTATGCCGCAGAAAGCCAGTTTTATAGTTTGTCGTTTGCCTTTACGCCCCACCTCGAATACAAGCTTAGGCCTCACCTGGTCTTTGATTTCAGCCCGTATATGGAATTGGCGAATGCCACGACAAGGCTTGAATATGTTTACGATAATTTTATTGACGAAGAGCAACGGGGCAGCGTTGACTTTTACTTCAAAGGATTGCAATACTTTCTCAGGTTTGGGGTGGGTTGGCGGTTCTGATACGGTGTCCAAAAAAAAGCCACCCTGTCAAAAATGCAGGGTGGCTAAGTGGAATGTTATCACAGTGTGGGGAGGAGTGTTAGTTTATGCGAAATTTGTTGGTCCAACTGCAAATCTGGTTTTTTAAAAATGGGCAGGGCAACTCAGCACAGCCTTATCTTCTTACGACAACCTGTGTTGATTTAACGATATTCCCAAATTCTGTTAAAGCAGCGAAATATAGACCAGCCTGTAGGTGGCCAACCGATAATTCAGCAGCACTATCACCAGCGGGAATATCTTTGGCAATGATTTTTTGGCCAAGGTTGTTGATGAGTAGGAGTTGACGGGAGTCCGACGCTGAAGTGGGAAGTTCAAATCGTACCCAATCTTGTGCAGGATTCGGGCTTGCCAAAAAGCCTGATTTTTCAACGCTGCTGGATGGAAGGTCAGCTTCATTCTCCCTGAGTTGATTACAGAAATAGAATGGGTCGCAGGAGTCTTCTTCATTGGAAATTTGTGTTGCAACCACGCTGGCCTTGCATTTCCCATCCTGATTGGCGCAGGCGATGCAACGAAATTTTTCTTCGGAGCGCAAACTGAGCTCCGTACAAGCGATACCATCCAAGCCATGCGCACCAAAACCATCCTCCAACTGGATTTCTATTCTTGGTTTAAAGCAGCCTCTTTTGAAGGGTACCGTAAGGTTTTGAGAAATATAGATGGTGTCAGAAAATGGGTGGTACTCTATGTCAATGTCCCCGAACTCTATGTCGTAAGACCCTACATCGCCCAAAATTTCCTGTGGCGTAGGCAAATAGGTGACAACGAACTTTGCCACCGGCTTTAGCCCTATGTCGTTTTGGGCATGAATCTTTGCAGAAAGGTTAATCTCGCACCCCTCACCAAACGGGCAGTTGATGTATTCCAACTTTATGCTGTCGGCAGTGCAAACCTCACAAGTGGTATAGGTTACGCAGTCAATGATGTCTTGCGTGTTGGTGGGGTCGCCATCTTTGTCCACTTCCAAGCAGAACTGGTAGCCTCCAAATTTTTTAAAGGTGTGCTGGAAGGCGATGCCATCGTACTTGGCGACCATCTTTCCGTCATCGGCAGAACGGATTTTCCAAGTATAGGTCCAAGCTGGTGATGCAAAAACATCAAAACAATCGGGGTTTTCAAAATCAATACTGCCAACAAAAAAGCACGGTGCTGGCATGTTGATTAAACTCTGAATGTCTTTGATGCACTGGGCATGAGTTTTTTGGGCACAAAACAGTACGAGGGCGAGTAGCCAGACCTTAAACTTTTTCATAGTACGCAATCAGTTTTTAACCGGAATTTGAGGGATGGCCCCACAGCACGAATTTGGATTATAATTGCTGATAGTACCTAACCCATTGAGGGTAAGCCGGTTTGTTTAGTAAAAATTTCAAAAAAGCGCTGCCAGCACAAACTGGTTGCGCATAAGGTGAGTGTTATGGTCTAAGTGTTGTTTGTTGCCAGCAGGATGCCGGGAGTGATTTCAAGTTTAAGGATTGCCTTAAACAAAAAACAAGATCGTAGCCAATAGCTACCAATAAGAAATGTTCATGGGAAAACTCTGTGAAGGATTCTGACTGACTACCTACGTGTAGCCATAAAAAGGGAAGGAACCTATTGAAAGTTGGCTCCGTTTTTTCGTTTTGAAAATGTTCTTGGTGCAAAGAAAAGACAATTAAATTGGAAATAAAATATTCTAAAGTAAAAAATGTGAATTTTGAAAATTGCAGGTGTTGGAATGCCTGTCAAATCAATATTTATTAAGAATAAAAAAATGTTAAAAAAAATTATCTAAATGACCATTGCACAAAAAAAACCTTCCAGAATTGATTCTGGAAGGTTCGTTTTGTCAAAAAAATTGAATCGAAATATCAATTAATCAAGGTGATGTCACCTTTGAAAATCTCAACCCTGCCATCAATGAATTCAATTTCGGCAAACCAAACAAATACAGCGGGGTCGAGCGGCTGTCCCCTGTGTTTGCCATCCCAGCCGTATGCTGGGTCATTTGGTGAAAAGTTGAAGTATTGATAGACCGATTCTCCCCAACGGTTGAACACCAAGAACGAGTTTACTTTTTTCACACTCTTATTGTCTGAGAAAATCATGAATACATCGTTAGTCCCATCTCCATTTGGAGAGAATGCGCTTGGCACGTAAACACCCCCAGATTTGTCAACCCTAAAGAAAACGGGTGCGCTGTCTTTGCAGCCATTTTTTGTGACAACGGTAACTGTGTAAGTCGTGGAGGTGGTTGGAGATGCTACTGGGTCAAGACAGTCCGTGCAGGAAAGGTTGAACCCAGGAAACCATTCTACCACTCCAATTTCGCTGACAGGTACATTGACCAAGGTGTTGAGTTGATAGCTATCACCTAAGCTGACCGTTACTTGTGGCTCAACAAAAATATCGAACAAATTGGGCTGCTCAATAAGCACTGCCTCCTCAAATTGGCAGCCATTCGCGTCTTGTACAACTGCCTGATAGAGGCCCGGTTCAAGGTTGGTGAAGATGGCAGAATTGCCAAAATTGGCTCCATTGTCAATAGAGTACAGATAGGGCGTTTCACCTCCAGTTGTCCCCGATAGGGCAATGGCCCCTTTGTCTCCAAAACACGGTGGCTGGGTAGCTTCTGGAACCGTAAATGGACCTTCCTTGGTGATAACTACTTGGTCGGTGTCAGTACAGCCATTAGCCAGGTTGGTCACGGTCAGCAAGTAGGTGCCTGGTGCTGAAATGTAGGCGTTAACGGTATTCATGCCAGAAACAAGTGCCCCGTTGGTGGTGGACCAAAGGAACGCAAGCGTGCCAGTCCCAGATGAGCCTGTGCCGTTCAGTGAATTGAGTTCCTCAAAACAATCCATCACAAATGGTTGCCCAGCATTTGCCACGGGTTGAGCGATGTTTTCGCTTACAGTTGACTGGGTAGTGATGGTACAGCCGTTGGTGCTGTTTGTTACGGTTAGCACATACAGCCCCGGTTGGTTGATTTGGGGCGAAAGTGTCGTTTCACCAGCAACAATATTGCCACCTACCGTCGTCCACAAGTAGCTGAAATTGGCGCCTTGTGAGGCGGAGGCCGATAGGGACAATTCCGTAACATCGCAAGTGAGCGTGGCGGGAGGCACGATGGTCGCTTGTGGTAAGCTATTGTCCTGACCCACCATGACATTGTCCGACGATGTACAGCCGTTCGCATTGTTGGTGACTGTCAAGACATAAGTTCCCACTTGGTTGACAATCGGCGTCAACGTGGTGACTCCACTCACTATATTACCATTGCTGGTAGTCCACAAATAAGTAAAGCCAGCACCTGGGCTGCTTCCGTTTCCATTGAGCGTCACTGTGTTGGCGGAGCAGGAAAGCAGGTTTGCAGTGCCCGCCTCTGCGATTGGTGCAGCGATGTCTTGGCTAACGGTTACAGAAGCCGTTGAGGTACAACCATTTGTGCTATTGGTTACCATTAGCACGTATGTTCCTGGCGCATTGATAACAGGCGAAAGGGTAGTGCCACCGTTCAGGATATTACCATTTGCGGTTGACCAATTGTAGTTGAAAGTGCTACCTATGGAACTGCCTGCGCCAATGAGCGTCAGACTTGGAGCATTACAATTCAATACGCCAGGCGTAGCCGCAACTGAAATCGGTGTGTTCAAACTTTCTGAAATGGCCACTTGGTCGGTATTCGTGCATCCGGTGGTGGTGTTAGTCACTTGAAGAACATAGGTGCCAGGTTCGTCCACCATTGGGTTGAGCGTATTGGCTCCCCCTAGAATGTTGCCGTTGGTGGTTGTCCACTGGTAGGTATAATTTGACCCAACTGCTGAACCATTTCCGTTCAAAGTCAGTGAAGTTTCGGTACAAGTAAGTTGAGCCGAAGGGCCTGCCTCAGTAGCTGGTGGTGTTGTTTGTGAAGCAACTGTAACACTGGCTATGTTGGTGCAATTTGTCGCTGTGTTGGTAACAGTAAGCAGGTAAACACCCGGAGCAGTGATGACAGGATTCAAAGTCGTTTGCCCCGAAGAAATATTACCATTGGTTGTACTCCACAAATAGGTAAATTCTGGGCCAACCTCTGACCCGCTGCCGTTGAGCGTCAACTGTGTAACGTTGCAAGTGAGCGGCGGAGCAAGTGCCGTGACGGCATCTGGCAAACTGTCATCTTGGTCAATCACCACCAAATCGGTAGTCGTACACCCATTGGTGGTGTTCGTCACTAGGAGTATATAATTGCCAGGCGCATTGATGGTTGGAGCCAATGTGTTTGCCCCAGTGCTAATGCTACCATTCTGCGTTGACCAAACGTACTGGAAATTGTTTCCAGTGCTTGATCCGGTGCCATCAAGCGACATGGAAGTCATGCTGCACGACAGCACGCCCCCTTGCCCTGCCTCTGCCAGCGGTGCGGCAATGTCTTGTCCGATGGTCACGCTTGCAGTGGATTGGCAGTTGTTTGCGGTATTGGTGACCAGCAACTGATAGGTGCCCGGCTCGTTGACCATTGGGGAAAGAGAGGTTTCGTTCCCGACAACTCCTGGGCCTGTCCATAGGTATTGGAACTCTTGCCCAGTGCTGCTGCCGTTGCCGTTGAGGTTTAGCTGTGTCACGTTGCAATTGAGTGTCATCGGCGTCCCGGCGATGGCCGTTGGTAGGTTGACGTTTTCAGTTACAATTACCTGCTGAGAAGTAGTGCAATTATTTAAAGAATTGGTCACCAGCAGGGTATAGGTGCCAGCGGCATTCACCACTGGGTTCAGGATGGCATTGCTGGTAACAAAACTACCTGTTGGGCTTGACCAATCGTATTGGAAGACGATGCCCGTACTCGTGCCAGTGGCATTGAGTGGAACCGTATTGGTGTTGCAGGTGAGGATGTCAGGATTTGCAATTACAATAATTGGAGGGGTCACGTCTTCATCCACCACAATGGAACTGGTGCTGGTGCAACCGTTGTCAGGATTTGTAGCTGTCAAAATATAAGTGCCAGGAGCTACCACATTGGGCGTCAGGACATTGGTCGGGCCGCTAAATTGCCCTCCCACTGTTGTCCAATTGTAGTTGAGGACGACACCTGTTGGTGCATTTGAAATAGCTGCGTTCAACGTGGTTTGAGTCACCGCACAATCCAGCATCGGAGAGGCTGGCATATTGATTACCGGTGGCAAATTGTCAACGGTCACCGTGATGCTGCTCTGGTTTTCACATTGGTTGCTTGCGTCAAACAAGGTCAAGGTATAGGTGCCCGCTGCGTCCACGACAGGGGTAAGCGTGTTTTGCCCTGAATAAAAATTGCCGCTGGGTGATGTCCAAGTATATGTAATGGTTGGGCTTTGGCTGGATCCGCTGCCATTTAGTTGAACTTGGGTATCCACGCAATCAATGTTTCCCGACGAGGTCACGGCCACCACAGGGATGCTTGCGTCCTGTGTGACTTGGACGGTTGCAGTTCCTGTGCATCCATTGCTTGTGTTAGTGACCACTACTTGGTACAAGCCGGGCGTACCAGCGGTTGCGTTCTGACCATTGGTTCCACCAACAAAAGTTCCATTGGCGGTGCTCCAGTTAAAAGTGAAATTGGCTGGGTTGCCCTGAACGGTACTGCTGAGGGCAACACTGTTGACGGTGCAAGTGATTTGACCGTTGGCGGAAGCGCTTGCTGTCGGGGCAGCGAGGTCATTTGTCACCGTGGTAGAGAAGCTGGCCGTGCAGCCATTCAATTCATTCCTGACAATGATTTGGTAAGTACCTGTACTGCTGGCTATTGTCGAAAGGCCATTTGCCCCTGGAATCGGCGCATTGTTCTGGTACCATTGGTAAGTATAAATCGGGCCATTCGTTGAGGCAGAGCCATCCAGTATTACAGTATTGTTGCCACATGTGATTGGAAGGGGAGGGGCGATATTGGCCACCGGCACGTCCGCATCGTTCTCAACTTCCACTGAAATGGAGGAGGTGCAGCCGTTGGTCGTGTTCGTTACGGTCAACGTGTAGGTTCCTGCCTCCCCAACAACGGCATTGAGGCTATTAGCGCCGGCCAAGATATTGCTACCTATCCATTGGTACTGATAATTTGGGCCGGTGGAGGAGCCATTGCCCGAAATATTGGCGACCGTCTCGTTGCAACTGAGCGTGTCTCCAATCGCTACTGCAATGGGCGCTACCAAATCGGACGACACCAACACCGAGGCTTCATTGGTGCAACCATTGGTGTTGTTGGTGACAATGAGGGTGTAAAGGCCATCCATTTGGACGTTCACATCTATCTGGTTGGTTGGGCCACTCACGCCAGGACCTGACCAGTTGTAGCTGATGTTGGGGCCGGTCTGCGAGCCTTGCCCAGACACAGTCACCACTTGGTTGGTACAGTTGATTGGGTTGTTCGACTGCGCTACCGCCGTGGGCAACTGGACATTGGAGGTCACAGATGCAGCGGCTGTCGAAGTACAGCCGTCCACGTCCGTAACGGTAACGGTGTATAACCCAATACCCAAGCCAGTGGCATTTTGGTCTGTGGTGCCGTTTGACCACAAGTAATTATAGGGCGCTGTGCCACCACCCACGGTCAGGGTGATGGTGCCTCCATCTGGATTGGTGCAATTGACCTGCGATCCCACTGCGCTCGTAAGCAAGGGAGGAGGGGAGGTAATATTACCTGAAGCCAAGGCCGTGCACCCATTATTGTCCGTAACAGTTACTGTGTAAAGGCCCGGCAGAAGTCCTATTGCCGTTGGGAAATTTGGAAAACCATTGCTCCAGGCATAATTGTAGGGGTCGGTGCCTCCCCCCGGGACCACGGTCATGCTTCCATTGTCCGAGCAAGTATATGGTGTTGTGAAAACCGTGTTGTTGATGGTGACAAGGTCAATGGTTGCCACGCCAGTGGCTGGGCCAACACAGTTTCCGATGACCGAGGAAACGCTTGTGAGCAAATAAATGCCGGGTACGTTAGACGTCAGCGTATAGGGTGTGGATGTCACCAAAATGGGCAATTGAGGTTGGCCGTTGATGGTGTATTCCAGTAACCAGTTTGGTGTACCAGTAAATTCAATGACAAGATTAACTGAGGCGCCCGGAGTGCTGGTGCAAATAACCCCACCCGGGGTGTTCATGGTTGCGGTTGGCAACTCTGCCACTTGCACGTTGGAGGTTGCGCTGGCGGTGCCGCCACATGCATCGGTAGCCGTTACGGTATAGGAGGTATTTTGAGAAGGAGCGGCTTGCAAGATGGGGCCAGTCTGACCATTGTTCCACAGAAAAGTAAAGGTGGAATTGGGAATGCCCCCCGTCGGCATAGCTTCCAAGAAAATTGGCGCGCCCGCACACCCCTCTATGTCGGGCAAACTGAGCTGAACGAGGGGTGGGTCGTGGATTTCCAGAATTATCTCTAAACTGCTGCACGAGCAGGAGTTGGTTAGGCTTAATATGATGGTTTCTATTCCCTCTGGGATATTGTCAGCAATGACGTTGATGGGCATTGCGTAACTATCCAAGCCCGGAGGTATGGTAAAAGTCAATGGGAAAGGGGTATAGTCTACCCCTGGCGTTGCGGTGCTGGAGGGCAACACCGTGAAATTGAGAACAAGTGGAAGTGAGTTGCTACCCCCCGCCCTTGTAAAGACAATGGTACCGTCGTTACAGGTCTCATAAACGACATTGCTGCCTGTGGTAGCTGATAATGCAGTCGCAGTTGCAGTTCCACCGGCACTGAACGTACCGGCACCGAGGAACACGCCGGAGTCATAGATACCATCTCCAACATCGGCAATCACAAGCCTAATACGGTAGGTTTCACAAGGAATAACGTTTGCCGTTGCAACCAATAGCTGGGTGTAACCATCGTATTGTATGTCATCTGGGTTGGACATCCCACCGCAATTACCTTGGTTTGGAACAAAGTACCCAGTGTTGGTGAGGTGGTTTACGTTGTTGATGGAAACAAAAATACCGCTGTTTGGCAAAATGGCAATATTTTGCCCGTTGAAGGAGAATCCTCCACTGATGCCTGGGCCACTGATGAAGAAGCCAAAAACGTCATTGAAGCCAGAATTGACAAACTCACAGTATTCCTCCGAGCCAAAGACATACTGAAAGTTGATACTGCTAACGGTGGGCCGGAAATCAAACTCAATCCCTTGGACATCAAACAAACTGCCACCTGTAAGAATGGAAAGGTCTGGATCTGAAGTGGGACCGCCCACATTCGCACCGGCACTATTGGAGTTGTTGGGGCCGTTGGCGATACCCACATTCCCGGAGGTCAACACGATACCATCATTCATGTTGACGGTGGAGCCGCCATCCGTGAAAGTCCCCCTGCCTTCGGGAGAACCTATCGTTACTACGTTGGTGATGTCAAAGCAGCCTCCCCCGATGAAAACATCTTCGATAAGGTACTGCCCAGAGGAGTTGGGGGTACATGATATTTTCCCGAAGGGGTCTGTTTTTTTGCTGCAAGTGCTGCAGCCGATGGAAAACCAAACGGTACCCGCCGCACAGGCAGGGGAAGACATGTCTTTTCGCAGCACAAAATCCATGCAATCGGCAGTTGCCACGAAGGTCTGGGTATTGCTGAATTGGCCGGGGCCTGCCAGCTTTACAGTTGGGTGACAATTTTGTTTCACCGCCCAAACTTGGTAGGTCTGTCCGACATCGAGGCCACAGACGTGCACGTTGGTCTCCGTGCCAATGAAGTTGATTTCTTCCCTTCGCTTCTCGTCTGTCAGATTGATGTTGTAGGTGTTTTGTGCAAAACTGCTGAGGGCAATGAGCAGAAAAAAGCTCGCCAACGAAAAAGTAAGTACAGGTAATTTCATCATTTTGAGTTTATCGCTTTTTACAAAAAAATCCAATCCTATAGTATTGACCAAGCTGATATTTGACCTATTCAAAATTCGCTTGGATGCATTTTTCCGATTTTGTTCCGATTTTGAGCACACGTTTAGGGGGAGGCAGCGGGTTGAACATTCCTGCCTGTCAGGAAACCATGTTTGTTCAACATGTAATAAGTGCTTAGAGAGCGGCGAAATTTTTTTAACTCAACAGGCTATCAAGTGTGCTTTTATTTCGTTTGGATTGTCGCACTGAGATTCGCTTACAAGGATGGGGACAAATTTAGGATTAACAATCAAAAATTTTTAAAAAAAACCTCCAAACAGGGCAATAACGAGGTTGATTGGGCAAATTTGGTTGAAAAAGGTTTTTTCAACTGCATTTCAAATCAATTTTTTCAATTTGAAAATGAATTTCTGCTTTTTTTTGTCCCGTTTCACCACTACCACCATTTTTTTTCCTTCTTCCTTTCGCAGGGTTTGTTGAACCTGCTCCAAGCTGAGCATTCCAACTGGTGTCCAGTTCAACCGTTTGATTTCGTCACCAGGAAGGAGGCCGGCGATTGCAGCAGGGGAACCGGGAATTATCGAGTGAACGATGTACCTGTTGAGCAGATAATCCGAGGCGATGATGACCAAGCCGCTTTTGTCAAATTTGAATTCCTTTTTGTAGCTTTTGTTGGGTTGCAAGTAAAGTTTTTGCATTGGGTAGTCAATGATGATGTCGAACCTGCTGAGGACGCCGTTGCCTATGATGCCATTCCGGCCCAGCATCATGGTAGTGTCCATGCCTTCTTCCAGGTCCTGAAAGTTGGTGACGACTTCTTCGCAATGCAATTCTCCGAGGCTTAATGCCGCCACCCTGCCCAAATGCCCCGTCAGGAAACCGCCCAGCCCGGTGCCGATATTGCCACTTACTGCGTTGGGTGGTGGTTTTAGGTCGGGGTGGGTGTTGGTGTTTAACAGAAGGGATAGCATAGCGCCAGTGTCCAACAAAAGTTTGACTTTGACCAAAGTGTCATTTTGGGTCCGAATGACCGTTTCCAAATAGGGCTTGTTCTTTTCGATGGTGATGGGGAGCATTTTGTACCCATCCGGTAGGGCTTTTCCGCTGCCGGACTTTGTCAACGTAATGATTTTGGTCTCGAAGTTGATTTTCACAACCAAGCCCTTGAACATATCTGCTCCAAGGATACCATGTACCTGCATCCCCAGTAGTTCCTCAAAGTTGAAATAGTCCTCGTCCAACACGAGCAAAGATTGGCTTGGCGCTACCATGTCTTCAATCCGAAAGTGGATGCCCCGCACCAGGTACGCTATCAGCACCGTTCTCATGTCGGAACCCAACACTTTGAATTCCCGCTCGTACTTCACTCCCATCATGTCGGTGATGCTTCGCTTGGCGAGGATGGTGTTCTCTGCACCCGTATCGAAGATGAACTTCAGGGGGAACAAGTGGTTGAAGGTGACATTTACAAGGATGAGGTTGTTTTTGTATTCAAATGGGATGTCTATTTTCTTTACGTCCTTCAATATCTCGTACCCCGGCTGGGCGCTGGCCTCGCTAACGCAGATTAGGAGTAAGCCAATAATGAAGCTGGAGAGTTTCATGTGACCATTGTTTTGCTACTGCCTTTTAGCTGTTTTGATTCCTGATTTGGAAAAAAAGGAAGGTTTAAACAGCTCGTACCTCACACCGACCCAAGTTCCACCAATGTGGTTTCAATTTTGTGAAACCCTTCGAGGTGCTTTTCACCCAACAACATCCTAAACAACAAGGTTGCAGCAGAGTTGCCTACCTCCTCGCCGGAGTGACGGATATGCGTGATGCCTGGGTAAAGATAATGTGGTGCCTTGCCGTCGCTGATGGAAATCAGCGCTAGGTCGTCGGGTATTTTGAGGCCAAGGCTGTTGATGGCATGGTAGGTCTTCACCATCAGCTTGTCGGACATGGTAAAAACGGCCGTAGCGTCTGGGTTTTCATCCAACAACTGGATGATTCGCTCTTCTATATCTTCGTCCCCGGTGATGGTCAAAATCCTATTTGGGTGGTTGCCCAATTCATTTTGGTTGAGTGCCTGCCGGAACCCGTTGGCCCTCAAATTGGTCATGGACAATCTGTCGTCGTCAAATATGCCCAATATATTGGTGTGTCCCTTCGAATGGAGGTGTTCAACCGCCTTTCGGCTCGCTTGTGAATCGTCTATGGTCAGGTAGGGAATTGCGTCGTTGTTTAGCACCCGGTCAAAAAGGACGACGGAGGCGTCCATTTCGGTCAATTTCAGCAGGTGGTCAAGGCTTTTTGTTTCGGCAGATAATGAAATGAGTACCCCGTCCACGAACATTTGGATGCAATAGTCCACCAAGTCTTTCTCCTTTTGAAACTTGTTGTCGGATTGGAGGAAAATGAGGAAGTAACCATGCTTCTCCACCACTTTGCTGATGCCTTGGAGTATTTCCGGGAAGAAGAACGTGTTCACTTCCGGTAAAATGGCAGCGATAATTTTCGAACTTTTTGAATGCAGGAACTGCGCGCTGGGATTGGGGTGGTAGTTGAGGGCAGCGGCTACCTCCCTTACCCGGTCTTTGGTCTCTGGCGCAATGTCAGGGTGGTCTTTTAGTGCCCTCGAAACGCCGGAAACCGAAAGGCCAGTCAGTTTAGCAATGTCTTTCAGCGTATAACGCTTCATTGGATATTGATTTTGTTTCGAAAAAGACAATTTTGAAGTGAGGAAAAAATGCCTGTTGTTTTGATTTCCTGTAAAAGTAGGAATTTGAACAGAATCCATCGAAGTAACAAAAAGTTCTCCACATCAATCGTTTGAACAAACGATGTAGTAGGTTTGACTTTGTCCCAATTTAATTTTAATCAAAGCCCGTTGCCTTGCAATTGTTTTATTTTTAGAGATTTACGCAGATTTTTTTCGCCCCCATTCACAAAACTGCTGATTTGGCCGTTTAGAAGTTAATTTGCAGCTTTGCCCCTTTGTCGGCATTGTGCATTCTTCTCCCCGAAACTGAAATTTTCAAGAAAATCCCGTTCGTATCCTCACTAAAAAGCATTACAACAACTTTTGTCTAACTAAACTAATTAATGTATGAAACTTAAAATTGACTATCTCACGAAATGTCTACTGCTGCTATTTGTGGCAATGGGCATGAGCGGTCTGGTTATGGCGCAGCGTACCATCAAAGGTACGGTGACCGATGCCCAGTCCGGCGATGCGCTCATTGGTGCCAACGTGTTGATAATCGGTACCAGCGCTGGTACCATTACCGACATTGACGGCACTTACGAGCTACGGTTACCAGAAGGGGCAACCCAAATTGAATTCACTTACACCGGCTACGCTTCCCAAAAGGTTACGCTGACCGCCTCCAACGTTTACGATGTGAAGTTGGATGCTGGGGCAGTTTTGGGCGAGGTGGTGGTCGTTGGTTACGGTTCAGTGAAAAAATCTGACCTGACGGGCTCGGTAGTTTCGGTGGGTGAAAAGGACTTCAACAAAGGCTTCTTCACCTCTCCAGACCAACTTATCCAAGGTAAAGCCGCCGGTGTTCAAATCTTGAACAACAGCGGTCAGCCGGGTGGGTCTTCCACGATTAGGATACGGGGCAATTCCTCCATCCGTGCTGGCAACCAGCCTTTGTTTGTGGTGGATGGTGTTCAGCTTACAGGAAACTCAACAAAGCCAGGCACAGATGCTGGTGATTTGGGAGCAACCGCCACTTCCAACCCACTCAACTACTTGAACCCCAGCGACATAGAGTCTATGCAGATTCTTAAGGATGCGTCTGCAACGGCCATCTATGGTTCAAGGGGTGCCAATGGTGTGATTTTAATCACCACCAAGAAAGGTCGCAGTGGCACACCGTCCATCGAATTCAACTCTTCGATTGGTGCAAGCTCCATCCTGAAAAAATACAAAGTGCTTGATGCCAACGAATATCGGAGCGCTTTGGAGGAATATGATTTCCCGGTTAACTCAACCACAAACAGGAGAAATGGTGACTACGGAGGTGAGGCTGATGCGCTTGGTGAAATTCTTCGCACAGGATTAGTTCAAAACCACGGCATTTCTATTTCTGGTGGCAGCGACAATGGCACTTACCGGGCTGGTTTTAACTACCTCAACCAAGAGGGCATCGTTAAAGGAAACGACCTGAGGCGATACAGCGCAAACCTTTCTGGTTCCTATAAATTCCTCAACAGCAAGCGATTGCTTATTGATTGGGGCCTGATTGCTGCCCAAACTGGTGAAAATGGCCCAGCTGTTTCCACCAACCCAGGTTTTAGGGGCAACTTGATTGGCAATGCAATGCAGTGGAATCCAACCCAAAATATTTACAATGAGGATGGTTCACCTGTTATCATTCCGGAGTTTGGCAACTTCACAAACCCAGTAGCGCTGCTGGATGCCTTCAAGGACAAATCCAATACCTTTGATGTTATTGCAAGTTTTTCTCCATCATTTAGAATCACAGACAACCTCACCTACAAATTTGCTTACAACGTTACACATGGCGTTGGAGACAGGAGGACGCAAATTGCTCGGTGGATTAACATCCAAGATGTGGAGAACAGGGGTTTGGCAAGCTATCAGCAAGAGAAGAATACCAACCAGATTCTAACTCATACACTGAACTATACGGCTAACATTGCTTCAGGTGTCAGCATGAATGCTGTTGCGGGGTATGAATATCAAAAGTTGCAAGAAAAGGGCATTGGAATGTCCGCTCGTGATTTCCTCGTGGAAGATTTCGACTACACCAATATTTTCCAAAATTCAACACCTGGAAGTCGTAATGTATTTTCTTACGCAAATCCTAATGCAGAGCTTCAGTCCTATTTTGTAAGGGGTATCTTCAACGTTAGGGAAAAATACCTTTTGACAGCTACCATGCGCGCGGATGGTTCCAGCAAATTTGGTGAGAACAACAAATATGGTTACTTCCCGGCCGTGGGTCTCGGTTGGAACCTACACAACGAGGATTTCTTGAAGGGGGGTGCATTTGATGCTTTGAAACTTAGGTTGGGTTGGGGCAAAACGGGCAACTCGGAGTTTCCTGCTGGCGCATCACTTGACCGATATGGTTTCGGTCAGCAATCAATCAGCCTGGAGAATGTGGCAAACCCTGACCTAAAATGGGAAACCACGACAACTTCTAATATAGGTCTTGACTTTGCGTTGTTTGGGTACAAATTGACTGGTACGGTTGAATACTTCAACAGAAACAGCGAAGACCTTTTGTTCCAGTTCCCGACAATTCAGCCAGCACCAGCAGGTTTCTATTGGATTAATCTTCCAGGAAATGTCATCAATAGTGGGTTAGAGTTAACGTTCAATGCTCAAATCGTCGAGAACCAGAAGTTCTCATGGAACCTTGGAGCGAATGCTGCCTTCTTGAAGAACAATCTTGAAAATTACGACGGCCCAGCCATTGATTACGGTCAATTGTTTGGCCAAGGAACTTCCGAGGCCACCAGCCAACGCCTTGTAAACAATCAACCGCTAAACTCGTTTTACCTCCGCCAATTTGTAGAAATAGGTGAGGATGGCCAGAGCATTTACAAAGATGGTGAGGCGCTCGCATTCGTTGGTTCACCTAACCCAGACGTGCTATTGGGGATTTCAACCAGCTTCAATGTGGACAAACTAAGCTTGACTTTGAACTTCAACGGAGCACTTGGTCACCAAATTTATAACAACACTAAAATGTCAGTTATTCCGATTGGTAACCTTGGTTCCAGGAACATTGATGCCAGCTTGCTGGATGGAAACGTTCAAGAGGCAACCTCCAACGCCATCAAATCCTCAAGCAGGTATTTGGAAAATGGTGACTACCTTAAACTTGCCAACGCCACACTTTCCTACAACATTGGCAATATCGGTACCTACGCCAAGAATGCAAGGGTTTATGTGACTGGCCAAAACCTGCTTGTTTTCACGAATTATAGTGGTTTTGACCCAGAGGTCAATACCGTAAACGAAAGAAATGGTCTTCCTTCAACAGGTATAGAATACATTCCATACCCATCTGCAAGGACAATCATCGCTGGGGTTAACTTTTCATTTTAAAAAATTCAATTATGAAATTCAATAAAATCTTTCTTTTGTTTTTGTTGAGCGGATTCTTTGCTTGTACCAACTTGGAAGAATCGCTAAACGAAGACCTAACAAGGTCAGAGGCAGAAGCCTACCTCAATTCCAACACGGATGTTGGAGCCTTGCTGGAGGCAGCCTACAATGGGATGCGCCTACCTTACCAAGACCAATCCAGGTTTTGGGCTGCCCAGCAGCATACCACGGATGAGACCCTCGGGCCGACCCGTGGGCCAGACTGGGATGACAACGGTATCTGGAGGGTGTTGCACGACCATACTTGGAATGCAGACCACTCATTTTTGTCCAGCACATTCAATGAACTATTGCAAATCGTGTTTACCACCACCAACGCACTTACCTTCAATGTCACTCCACAACAGGAGGCAGAGGCCAGGTTTATCCGTGCGTTTGTTATTTTCTCCATCGCCGATGGTTGGAACCAAGTTCCTTACCGGGAACCCGGCGAAAACCTGCTTAACGCACCGGCGGTATTAAAAGGAACAGAAGCTGTAGATTTCGTGATTAGTGAGCTAAATGCCATTAGTGCAAACCTACCCGATGGCCCAACCAATAGGGCAAACAAGGACGCTGCCAAAGCACTTTTGATGAGGGCGTACCTAAACAAAGGCGTAATCGCTGACAGGGCTGCTCCCAAATTCGAAAATGGGGACATGCAGCAGGTCATCACTTTGGCCGACCAAATTATCGCCAGCGGTAAGTACAGTTTGGACAACAATTACTTTGACAATTTTGCGCCAAACAATGATCAAGTATCTTCTGAGAATATTTGGACTGCTGAAAACGTAGGTGGCTCCAACAGCGGAAACGTTCGTTCACGCTGGTTTTGTACGCTCCACTATAACCAGAATCCTTCCGGTTGGAATGGTTTTGCGACTTTGGGCGACTTTTACAATAGCTTTGAAGCGAGCGATTCAAGAAGGGGTGGTAACTACCCTGGCATGACCGAAGTTTCAGGTATCAAGGCTGGTTTGCTGATCGGTCAGCAATTTGACCAAAATGGCACTGCACTTCAGGATAGGAAAGGCAATCCGTTGGCTTTCACTGCTGATGTTGCACCAGTTGAAACGGGCAACAACCTTGAAATCACGGGTATCCGTGTTATCAAATACCCTATCGATTACAATGGCGGTGACAATGCAGACAATGATTACGTCTATTTGCGTTATGCCGACGTCTTGTTGATGAAAGCTGAAGCACTAATGAGGTCGGGCAACACCGGTGCAGCGCTGACGATTGTAAATGACCTACGTGCTGTCAGGGGTGCAACTGCACTTGGATCCCTTACCGAAACCAACCTGCTTGCTGAAAGGGGGAGGGAGTTCTATTGGGAAGGAAATCGCCGTTTGGACATGATTCGTTTTGGCAAATTCTTGGAGCCATTCCAAGGAAAGCCTCAACAGTCTGGGCCTGAACGGCTGTTGTTCCCGATTCCAGCTCCTGCCTTGGCTGTTAATCCAAATTTACAGCAGAACCCAGGGTACTAATTTTCAATCTTTTGAATAAAACAAAAGGTCGCCTCTTGAGGCGGCCTTTTGTTGTTTAATGGTAAATGCAGCAGATTTGTGTTTTGTAAATTTCAAACAAGAGGGGTCTTTTTTTATCCAAATGTGAACAAACTCTCCATTAATTCTCACTTCATAATGACAATATCTCCTTTGTAAATTGCCTTTTTTCCATCAATGAATTCAACCGCTGCCCACCACAAATAAACACCAGATTGTAGCTTCTGGTCAATATTGCTACCGTCCCAGCCACTTGTTTCAATGTTAAATAGAATGTTTTCAGCATGGTAAATTGCTTTGCCCCATCTATCAACTATGTTTAGTGAACGAATAATGCCAGGGTCTGGACTTTGAAGAAAAAAATAGTCGTTGATGCCATCAGAATTTGGAGAAAAAGAATTCGGTGCATAGATTCTTCTTGTTTCATCCACTAATAGTTCCAAGGTGGCGGTATCGGAGCAGCTTGTATTGGTGGTAATGAGGGTATAAAACGTATTGAATAGGGGGTTGGCAGATGGATTCAGACATGTAGTGCAGGACAATGTATTGCCTATTGCATCTATCCAATGAATGAAAAGCTTGTCGCTTTGATTCAAAATCTTTGGGGATAAAACTACTTCCTCCCCTTGGTGGATGCTAATAGGAGTCATTTCAGTAACAGTTATTTGCTCGCCCAACTTCACATCCC
Organism: Saprospiraceae bacterium UBA6168; assembly: GCA_002435785.1. Taxonomy (GTDB): domain Bacteria; phylum Bacteroidota; class Bacteroidia; order Chitinophagales; family Saprospiraceae; genus UBA6168. The sequence continues at coordinate 25,420 of DIUC01000024.1, forward strand.
AGTAAACTTTGGAGGGTTTGCAACTGCTCAAAAGGTTGACCTCGTGGATTCCCTCATTTTCAACCCTAAATGTTGACGTGGTGGAACCGTTATTCCATAAATAGGTGTCTCCGTATCCGCTCGCATCAAGCACCAATTCCTCGTTTAAACATAAAATGGTATCGAAGTATAGAGTGTCATCCAAAAAGCCTACGATGTGAAAGGTTGAACTGTCGGCAGGCATGGTAGAGGGGTCATCGGAGAGCCGAATTGGCCCCATGAGTTTAGGTAAGTTGTGCAATTTAGCTTGGTTTCCATGCATTCCTGGTTTCATCTCATCACTGGCGGATACCAAAATGTCAAGTGTGTCTGAACCCGATTTTAGTAAAATACCTGCTATGTGTATAACTTCGGGCAATAGTGCGGTATCAATGGTTCCACCAAATGGGTTGTTTACAATTTCTTGCACTTTCAAACCATTTGGGAGGGTGTCAGTAAATGAAACATTTGTCCTGTCTTCACCGGAATTATTTTTCAGTATGAACCTTAAAAGGGTGGTACCACATCCATATATTGTGTCCGGTTCAACAGTGTGCAATAATGAAATGGTAAAAGGGCAGGATGCTGATGTAACTTCATGCCTTACGATTATGGCTTCACAAGTGCTTCCTGCTTCTAATTGGTAAATGCCACCTTGGGATACTTCGAATAATTGACTGGTTGAGCCTGTATTCCATTTTATGTTATTGCCATATTCTGAAGCATCCAACACGAGGGATTCACCATGACAAATAAACCATTCAAAGTTCAAACTGTCCTCTTCAAAACGATTGATTTTTAATGACGTGCTATCCTCAAAACCTGGTGTAATGGCATTGTCAGACAAGGTCAAAAGCCCGTACAAACTGGGAAGGTTCTGAAGGGTCGCTTGGCTCTTGTAGGTGTTTTTTGGGAGGTCGCCAACATAGACTTTGAAGGTCAATACCTTCAAGCCGGGGTGTAGCGTCAAGTTCTTCATGTGTATGGCTCCCGGTTCACTTACGGTATCTATGGATACGCCAAAAGGGTTTCCAATAACCTGGGTTAAGTAAAATCCAGATGGTAGTTCTTGACTAAAATTTAAACCCGTGATTATTTCGTCACTGCCATTCGCCAATGTATAGCTATATATAACCTCGCTACATGGCAGTGCTACAAGTGGATTAACGCTGTTTTTTACTTCCACAGAGAAAAGGCAGGAGGCAGCATCTGCTATCATGTTCTTTGGTCCTGTGGATAGTAATGTCTCCTTTCCAGTGTTTTTATCAATGCTGAAAACCGCATCAACAATCCCAAATGCCGTTGACCCATATCCATAGAGCTGGCCGAAAACATCGAAATAAAGACCACCAATTTGATTTTCTATTTTGATTTGATTGATAAATGAAACTGTTCCTGTTGATTTATTTATTTCAACCAAACTTCTATTATTCTTGTCGTAACCGTACAATTTATCCGTAAAGGGGTCGAAGGCAATATCCGCCATTGAAGTTCCGCTATTCATGGATATTATCGAGGTTGAATAGTTGCTGTTTTCGAGGGACGTTCTTGCAATGTGAATATCGTTATTAGCATTATTGGAACCAATGCTTACAAGCTCCTTGCCATCCTTGCTAATATCACCTGCCAAATAAAAGGCGCTACTCATCAAGTTTGGGTTACCCAAGTCCTGAAACACACCATTGACCCCCAATGCGTATAAGTGGTTATTTGCTGGGTTTATTCCGTATAAAAAGTTGTCTGTCCCCCTGAATCCGATAGCTTCCAATCCTCCAGCAGGAAGTGGGTAAGAACCGATGAAATCAGGAACAAAATTGGAAGGGTTGACCGCCATCTCTACCATCACGTTGCTTCCAGATAGCACCAAAAATACCTGCCCCGTCCGTTTGAATGGTGCTTGGCAAATGGCGATGGAGGCCACTAATAAAGTAGAAATAAGCACTACCCATCTTTTTTTGAAATAGCTTTTAGAAGCCATTGCGTTAGGTTTTACCTGTTTGTGTTGTAAAAATACTTTTTTTTGAACAGGATAGCATCAAGATAGTCCTTGGGTGTAACCACTAAATTGACTGCCACCTTTCAGTTTTATCTTTACAGTTCCAAATTGCCTCCAAATAGTCTTACTTTTGGCTGCGATTTTTCAACAAAGACTCCATGCGGCAATTCACCATCCTACTTGTAGTAATATCACTTTGTGCTTCCTGTAAACCAAAGAAAGTCGAATCGGCGTTGTTTGGGCAAGTACCCGCCTCGGAATCAGGCGTCCATTTTATCAATAAGGTGGAGAATACTGAAAAACTCAATATCTTCAACTATCGCAACTTCTACAATGGCGGTGGCGTCGCCCTCGGCGACATCAACAACGACGGCCTCCCCGACATCTTCCTCACCGCCAACATGGGCGACAACAAGCTCTACCTCAACAAGGGGAACTTCCAATTTGAGGACATCACCGAAAAAGCTGGCTTGAAAGGCTCCAAAGCTTGGAGCACGGGCGTGGTCATGGTGGACCTAAACGCAGACGGGTGGCTCGACATCTACGTGTGCAATGCGGGCTATTTTGAGGGGGACGACCATGCAAACGAGTTGTTCATCAACAACCAAAATTTGACTTTCACGGAAAAGGCCGCCGACTATCAACTTAACGAAAAAGGCTACACCACCCACGCCGCCTTCTTCGATTACGACCTTGACGGCGACCTCGACTGCTACATACTCAATAACAGTTTCATGCCCGTCAACACCCTCAACTACGCCAACAACCGGGAGCTGTACGCGGAGGATTGGCCCGTGAAGGACTTCCTGAAAGGCGGTGGCGACAAACTGCTCCGCAATAATGGCGGCAAGTTCACGGATGTTTCAAAAGAAGCTGGCATTTTTGGTTCACTCATCGGCTTCGGTCTCGGCGTCACCGTCGGCGATGTGAACGGCGACCATTGGCCCGACCTTTACATTTCCAATGACTTCTACGAGCGGGATTATCTCTACATCAACCAAAAAAACGGAACCTTCAAGGAGGAAATCGAGGACTGGGTGGAGCACCTCAGCCTCGCATCCATGGGCGCCGATATGGCCGACATCAACAACGATGGGTTCCCTGAAATCTTCACCACCGAAATGCTCCCAAGCGATGAAACCCGCCTGAAATCACTCACCCTTTTTGAAAACTACAACGTCTATCAACTCAAACAAGAACGGGGCTTCTACCACCAGTACATGCAGAACTGCCTCCACCTGAACAACCGGGACAAGACCTTCAGCGAGATAGCCCATTTCGCTGGTGTGGCCGCATCAGATTGGAGCTGGGGCGCATTGATGTTCGACATGGACAACGACGGATACCGGGACATCTACGTTTGCAACGGCATCTACCAAGACGTGATTGACCAGGATTTCATGGACTTTTTTGCAAATGACTTGATGCAAAAAATGGCCCTCACGGGCAAAAAAGAGGAGCTTGGCAAAGTCACCGAAAAAATGCCCTCTGTGCCGATCGCCAACAAGACCTTCCGCAACCAGGGCGATTTAACCTTCGAAGATGTCGGTGAAAATTGGGGATTGGACACCAAGACCTTCTCCAATGGCGCTGCCTACGCCGACCTCGACAACGACGGCGACCTTGATTTGGTCGTCAACAACGTGAACCAGGAGGCGCTCATTTACCGAAACCATTCCTCCGAAAACTTGAAAAACCACCACCTTACCGTCCAGCTAAAAGGCAAAGGACAGAACACTTTCGCCGTCGGCGCAATGGTGAACCTGCACCGGGGAAGCGAGCAAATCAGCTTACAACTCATCCCGTCCAGGGGCTTCCAATCCTCCGTGGACTACAAAATGGTGTTCGGACTTGGCCAGTCGGCTATCATTGACTCCTTGGTGGTCATCTGGCCCGACCGTACCAAGTCGGTGCTGCTGTCCCCACCTGCCGACACTGCGCTTGTGTTGGATTGGGCTGGCGCAAATGCAACGCTGGCGGGCAATCCCTATGATTTGTTGCCAAAAGGAGATAAGCTGCTGGAGGAAGCTCCGAGCAATTTTGCGAAGCACAAAGAAGACCTCTATATTGATTTTTACAATGAAGGCTTGAGTTTCAGGATGTTGTCGAGGGAAGGCCCACGTGGTGCCGTTGCCGACGTAAACGGCGATGGCCGTGACGACATTTTCATTGGTGGGGCAAAGGGACAGGCAGGACAGCTTTACATTCAGGATGCCGATGGTGGCTTCAAAGTGTCCCTGCAAACTACTTTTGCCAGCGATGCCAACTTTGAGGATACCGCAGCCTTGTTCTTTGATGCCGATGGCGACGGCGACCAAGACCTTTTCGTGGGAAGTGGCGGCAATGAACTGCCGCCAAACCACCGGTTTCTTGCCGACCGGCTGTATTTCAATGACGGCAAAGGCAATTTTATGCTCAACGAACGGGCGCTCTCGCAAATCGGTATGAACACCGCAGTGGCCGTACCGCTCGATTTTGATGGCGATGGTGACCTCGACCTGTTCGTGGGGAGCCGCAGCGTTCCCGGAGTGTACGGTACGCCGCCGAGGCATTATTTGTATGAAAACGATGGTAAAGGGACGTTCCGGGACGTGGCGAAAATAGTATGCCCCGACCTGCTGCGCTTGGGCATGGTCAGCGATGCCACGCTCGCCAACCTCGTAGGCGATGCCACTCCCGACCTTGTTATCGTGGGCGAATGGCGCAACCCATTGATTTTTGAGGTGAAAAACGGCCTGCGTTTGACCAAAACCAACCTTAGCGACTACGATGGCTGGTGGTACGCCGTGAAAGCTGCCGACCTTGACGGTGACGGCGACCTCGACCTTGTGCTGGGCAACCGGGGCGAGAACTTTTACTTCACCGCCTCCAAGGATGCGCCCGCAAAGCTCTGGGTGGGCGATTTTGATTCAAATGGGATGAAGGAGAAAATAATGACCCGCAGCATTGGCGGTAAGGACATGCCAATCCCGATGAAAAAGGAGCTTACTTCACAGTTGCCGGGCCTCAAAAAAGAGAACCTCCGGCATTCGGAATATGCCAAAAAGTCTATCCAGGAGTTGATACCCGCAGATGCGCTAAAAAGAGCAGACATGATGGAGGCCAACTATTTCAGGTCAGCAGTGGCCATGAACGATGGCAAGGGCAATTTTGAGGTGGTGCCCCTGCCCAAAGAGGTGCAGTTCTCGTCCGTCCATGCTATCTGGTGTGGCGACCTCAATGCCGACGGCCAGTTGGATTTGTTATTGGGTGGCAACGATGCAGGGTTCACCCCGCAATTTTCCAAGTTGGACGCCAGTTTCGGGCATGTGCTGTTGAACCTGGGCGGCGGCAATTTCGAGCGGGTTGAAAACCGGGAATCGGGCTTTGTTGTGAGAGGGGATGTGAAGCAGGTGTTGGAAGTGACAACGGTTGGTGGGCCACGCCTCTTGGTATTAGTGAATGATAGGATGCCCAGGTTGTTTGATTTTTTGAAAATGAGGAAGTTATAGTGTTGCTTTTTCCTCAAAATCTTGGATGTAAGGACAAATTGTCACGGTTAATTTCTCAAATCGGAAGGTCTAAACAGCTTCGTTAAATTGAACAAAAACAAACATGAGGAATAGGATATTTTTTGCAGCAATGGTATTGGTCGGTGTGTTCGCCTGCCAATCGGGCGGTGTTAAAGAGGAACAATTCAGGCTGCTCCGCAAATCGGAAACCGGCCTCAACTTTGAAAACACGCCCATCCAAAATGGCGAGTTCAACGTGCTAAAGTACATGTACTTCTTCAACGGTGGCGGCGTGGCGGCTGGCGACTTCAATAATGATGGCCTTATTGACCTTTTCTTCACTGCCAACCAAGCCCAGAACAGGCTCTTCCTCAATAAGGGAAACCTAAAGTTTGAGGACGTGACCGAGAAAGCGGGCCTCATCGAAAACCTCGGCAATCCCAAATGGCATACTGGCGCCTCCGTGGTGGACATCAACAACGACGGGATGCTGGATATCTACGTGAATGGGGTAGGGGACTATCAAAACGTAAAAGGGCAAAACGAACTCTGGGTTTGCCAAAAAATCGAAAACGGAATACCGGTGTTTGAGAACCTCGCCGTTCGCTATGGGCTTGATTTTCAGGTATTTGGCACACAAGCCACCTTCTTCGACTACGACCTCGATGGCGACCTCGACATGTTCCAGCTCAACCACTCCCTCCACCAAAACGGCACATTTGGGCAGCGAAAAACCTTTGTGGGAACCCAGCATCCACAGTCAGGGGACAAGCTGTTGAGGAATGATGGCGACAAATTCACGGAAGTGACAATGGAGGCTGGCATAAACAGCACGGTCATCGGCTATGGCCTCGGCGTGGTGACTGGCGATGTCAACAACGATGGCTGGCCAGACATTTACATCGGCAACGATTTTCATGAGAACGACTACCTCTACATCAACCAACAAAATGGAACGTTCAAGGAAGTGCTGACCGAGTCCATGCAGCATACCAGCCGCTTTTCGATGGGCGTTGACTGTGGCGACCTGAACAATGACGGATGGGGCGAAATCATCTCGCTCGACATGATGCCCGAAGACCCCTTCATCTTGCGCAGTTCGCTGGGCGAGGACGGGTTCGCCACCTTTCAGTTCAAGCTCGGCTATGGCTACAACGAGCAGTTCTCCCACAACTCCCTCCAACTGAACCTCGGCCTGCCCAATCACCAATCAACAACCACCAATCCCCAAGCCCCCAAATTCAGCGAAATCTCCCGCTATGCAGGCATTCATGCCACCGACTGGTCTTGGACTTCCCTGTTTATGGACTTTGACCACGATGGCAAAAAAGACCTGTTCATCAGCAACGGAATCCCTCGCCGCATGAACGATATTGACTACGCCAACTTCATGACGAGCGATACCAAAAACGAGAAATGGAAATATGTGGACAGCCTTGAATCGCCCGACCTGAAGGTAGTGGAACGCATGCCCCAAATCAAATTGACCAACAAGTTTTTCCGCAACCTCACACCAAGTGAGCGAGGGAGTGGCGTGAAATTCGAGGACATCGGAGGCCGGGTTTCAGGCAGCCAACCGAGCTATTCCAATGGTGCCATCTATGCCGACCTCGACAACGACGGCGACCTCGACATCGTGACCAACAACATCGAGGACGAGCCTTTTGTCTATCAGAACATGACCGTGGAGCGCAACCTGCCGAATCACAACTATCTGAAAATCAACCTAAAAGGCTCGCCCAAGAATCTGAACGCCATCGGTGCGAGGGCCGTGGTTTTCAAAAAAGAAGGTGAAAAAATTGTGTACGAAAACTATCCCGTTCGTGGCTACCAGTCCAGCATGATTGGACCACTTCACCTTGGCCTCGGTGATACCACGGGCGTGGATTCCGTGCTGGTCATCTGGCCCGACCGGAGTTACCAGCGGTTGTCGGTCGTGCGCTACAACACGACAACTGAGGTGGCCTGGAAACCTGGCTTGCCGCTGTTTCCCTATGACCAGTTCAGGGCAAAAATTCCGCCCCCAGATTATTTTGAGGATGTGACCGCAGCACTTGGCCTCACCTTCCAGCACAAGGAAAACCCCTTTGTGGAGTTCAACCGGGAGGGGCTGATACCGCACATGGTATCGGCGGAGGGGCCTGCACTGGCGGTCGGTGATGTGAATGGGGACGGGCTGGACGACGTGTTCTTTGGCTCCGCAAAACGGGAGCGCAGTGCGCTCTACCTTCAAACCAAGCAAGGAAAATTTGAGCTGCGAACCCCCGCCGCCATCATTGCCGATAGCCTATTCGAGGATGTGGACGCCACGTTCGCCGACCTTGATGCGGATGGCCACCTCGACCTCATAATTGCCGCAGGCGGCAATGAGTACCGTGGCACAGAGGAGGCCATGAAGCAGCGGTGGTACAAAAATGATGGCAAAGGAAATTTCCAACGCATTGATTTTCAGGAGGTTTATATGACTGCCGCCTGCGTGTCCGTTGGCGATTTCAACCAAGACGGCCTGCCCGATGTGTTCTTCGGCGCTCGTGCCTTGCCGTGGAACTATGGGCTGACACCGACTTCTGTTTTGCTGCGCAACAAAGGTCAAGGCCAGTTTGAAAATGCCACCGAAAGCATGGCCGAGGGGCTATCAAAAATCGGTTTGGTAAAAGGTGCGGCTTGGGCCGATGTGGACGGCAACGGCCAACTGGACTTGGTGTTGGCGATGGAGTGGGGCCCAATCACCATTTTTTACAACGATGGGAAAACACTGCGCCAATCCGCAATCCGCAATCCGCAATCCGCAATCGCATCCGGTTGGTGGAACTTCGCCCTTCCCCACGATTTCGACGGCGACGGCGACATGGACATCCTTGCTGGGAACACGGGCCTCAACGGGCGCTTTCACCCTACCTTGGAGCATCCCGTCCGCATGTACGTGGCCGACTTTGACGAAAACGAACAGGTGGAGCAACTACTGACTTTTTACCTTGGGGGTAAGGAAACCCCATTTGCCACCCATGCTGAGTTCATCAAGCAAATGCCCTCTTTGAAAAAGAAATTCTTGTATGCCAAGGATTTTGCGAGAGCAAGCGCAGCCGACCTCGTTGGTGCGGACAACCTCGCAGGAGCGGTAAAATTGGAGGCAAACGAGTTCGCCAGCATGTACTTTGAAAATCTTGGCGGCGGGAAATTCAAGGCACACCCCTTGCCGGACGAACTGCAACTTTCGACGCTCAATGCCGCTCAACTCGCCGACCTAAACAGCGATGGTAGGATGGAGGTGTTGTTAGGTGGTAACTTCTTTGCGTCCAATATTGAAATGGGACGTTACGATGCCAGCTATGGCAATGTACTTTCATTTTCCAAGGATGGTAAAATGACCGTATCACCGCTCGGCAACTTGCGGATGGACGGGGAAGTGCGGCGAATCCGGGCATTGAGGCTTAAGACTGGCCAAGGTGTTGTTTTTGTGAGGAACAATGGGGCGGCGGTGGTGTTGGAGCGGGTAAATCCAGACCAATGAAGTCGGTACTTTTGCCGAAACCATTTTTTGAAAAAGACAGCTTTTACTTTATTTTTGTAAAAAAATAACCGTCATGTCAACATCAATTGCACAAGTCGAACCGAAACCAAAAACCCCTGCCCGCCAGCCGAAGCAGATTTCGTTAAAGGAGTTTTTGCGAAACTACTCCGATAAGGAGGATGGGTACAAGTACGAATTGAATAATGGAACAATTGAAAAAACAAAGACGATGAACCAGCAACAACTATTTTTGATAGGCATCTTAAATCGGCTATTTATAAAAACAGAGACTTTTAAAAAAGGTGGAGTTTTTGCGCCAGAAGGGGATATGAATACCTCATCCCAACAACTGAGAAGGCCTGATTTGGCAATATATACCTCAGAGCAAGTAAAGGATATGCGAGCTGGGAATAACCAAGTCGCAATCTGGCTAGCAGAAGTCATCTCCCCAACCGACAACGCAGACAAAATCAATGAAAAGCTCGAAGAATATTTCCATGCTGGGGTGCAGTGCGTCTGGCATATTTACCCTGCTTCTAACCAAGTTTATGTCTATACCGCTCCCGATAAAGTAACCATCTGCCGGGGCGAGACCTTGTGCAGCGGTGCGCCCGCACTGCCCGATTTTGAAATCAGCGCCACAGATTTGTTTGCCTGATTTCGCTCCTGCCCGAATGGATTCCCATAAGTTGAAAACACCCAACCAAAAGTCACTCGCCGCATTATTTCCCAAGGGATTTACTGTTTTACTTGGCTACATTTGCTATCCAATTCAGCACCAACAAGCTAACGCAATACCAACGAATGAAAAAGGCTTCCGTCCTGCTCACCGTATCTATTTTAACACTGGTTTTCACCGCAATTATGTGCCGGAATAACCATGAGCCGCAAGCGCATCCAGGCTGTAATTTCTACTACTGGAAAACGAGACCCGAATTCACCAAGGAGGACAAGGCACTGGCCGATTCGCTTGGCATGAAGCGCCTTTACATGCGCTATTTTGACGTGGACTGGAGCCCAACGCTGGAGATGCCGGTACCGATAGGGCCTGCCGATTTTGGGGAAGATTTCAGGAATTACGATACTAATGAACCCCTGCGGCTTGTTGATTATCAAGTGGTTCCCACCATATTTATCCTGAACAGGGTTTTCGAGAAAGACTTCAATCCCGATTCCTTAGCTGCCAAGATTTCCAAAAAGATTTTGGAGAAAAATCAAATGCTATCCTTCGGACTCAGAACTTGGAGCAGGGACTATGCAAACGCAGAAACCAGCGTGGATTGGGAGCAGCCCGATAGCCTACAGCCCGAATACCAGTTTCGGCAGCGCATCACCGAAATCCAGCTTGACTGCGACTGGACCAATTCGACCCGTGACCGTTACTTCCAGTTCTTGAAGGCCATGAAAAAAGCCAACCCCGGCATGACAATCTCCTGCACCGTGCGGCTCCACCAGTTCCGGGATGGGGAGAAGGCAGGGATACCGCCCGTTGACCGGGGAACCTTGATGTGTTACAACGTCGCCCCGCCCAAAGACCAGAACGTGAAAGATGCCATCTTTGACCAAGACTTGGTGCTGGGCTACCTCAAGAACGGCGACTACCCGCTCCCGCTCGAAGCTGCATTGCCGCTTTTCAGTTGGGGCGCCTTGTTCCATGAAAACCAGTTCAAAGGGCTGGCAAGTGGCCTCTCGGAATCCGATGTAAAGGGAAACCCACTGTTTTCGCCCGTTTCCGAAGGCAAGTACCGCTTCATGCAGGACACTGTTTTTGCGGAAGTGTATATGCGGGAAGGCGATATGGTGCGCTTGGACGAGCCTTCGCCAGCAGAAATAGGCAAAATCGTTGAACGCCTGGCGCAAATAAAGGCCGTGAAAAACATATCATTTTTTGACTGGAATCCTTCCAAAATCCGTGAATACCATGTGGACGAAATTTGCAAAAAGTTTGAGGCTGCTCGTTAGCCTGCTCGCACTCCTGCTCCCGCTTCCCTTTGCCACCGCCTGTGGGGTGTACTATTATGGCGAAGAGTACCGGGTCGCCCTGCTCAATCCTTACGTCATCGGGGAGGAGTGGTCGGCATTTTTTTACTCCGCAGAGCGCTTGAACCACGGCCGCCACGAAAGAAACGGCAGCGACCGACAGCGCAACTTGGCGGAATGGGCAGCCTACGCCGGCAATGGGATAACCGCTACTGATGTGAGGGCCGTGGTGTACGTCGCCAGCTATGACCAACTCCTGAACGCCATTGCCGAAGGCCCGGATGCCAATGGCCTGGGCGACAACCCCTTTTTCAAAGCCTTGATTCAAAAAGAAAAAAGGCCAGTATTGGACTACCTACTGCTCGCCAAGGAATACGAGCATTATTCTTTTTTCGAAACGAGCGACCCTTGGACCGAAAGTTGGGGCGTTTCGGAAGAGGGGCAGTCGGTGTCGGAACTGGGTAAATTGGATGTTCAAATAAGGATGGCCGCCAAGTTTGAGCAGGAAAAAGACCCATTCCTGCGCCGTCGCTATGCCTACCAGTTGTTGGTGATGAGTACTTATGACCAAGACGCCGTGCGCTTTGAGGCGCTTTATTCCGAGTTTTTCAAAAACAACAGGGCTTCTGCATTGAGCGATTGGGCCACGTACCACCGGGCGGCCATCGTGAAGGACGCTGCGGAGGCGAACTACCTGCTGGCCATGTCGTTCGCCCGCTGCCCGGAGAAGCGCATCGCCTGTTACCACCGGTTCAATAAATCCTTGTTGAACCAGACCTTGGCCTTTTGCAAAAACGATGCGGAGCGAGCGCTGGTGCATGGTTTGGCCACGCTCCACCATCCCGGCAAGGCATTGGATGCCGTTCAAAAAGTGTCAAAGCTCGACCCGAAATGCCCGCTGCTGCCAGTGCTTTTGGTGCGGGAAATCAGCAAGTTGGAGGACTGGTTGCTCACTGATGAACTGACGGGCTTGGGCACTGCTTTTTCACGGGAAGAGAACGACGAGGAAAAATGGGAGTGGAACCAGGACCAATGGGCCACCTACCGGGCAGCCAACAAAAAGAAGGACCAAGCATACCTTGGGCAAGTGCGGGATTTTCTCGTGCTTTTGGCTTCGCAAAAGGGTGGGGCGCTCTCTGCCGACATGGCCAACCTCTTCGCTGGGCATTTGTACTTGATTGATAAACAAGCAGTTAATGCGCAAAAATACCTCGCCAAAATTTCACAGAAAGCCAACGCCCGTATTGCGGAGCAACAGCTCACGGAGCAAATCCTGTTGCTGCTCAACCGGGAAAACATCGGGGATTTGGCGGTACAGGAAAAGCTGACCAGCTTGCTCCGCCGATTGAAGGTGGCCCACAAAGCCTATGAATTCGGCCACCGAGATTTCGCTGTCCTCAACCTGCTCATCAGTGGGGAATACCAGAAAAAGGGCGACCTGCTGACGGCCTATTTTTTCAATAACCATTCGCTAGACCTGCCCACCTTGCAGCGTTATGATTATGGAACGGCCTATTACGAACTCATCCGCTTCCTCGATTGGCAAGCTACCGAGCAAGACATTGACAAAGTGCTGGCGCTGATGGCCAAAAAGGACAAAACCAACTTTGAAGAGTACCTAACGGCTGCACCTTTACCTTCCCGAAATGCGCTGTACGACTTGCGTGGCACGACTTCGTTTCGAAAAAATGACTTGAACGAAGCACTGGCTTCCTTCGGAAAAGTGGACCAGGATTTTTGGCAAACGAAATACGAATTTGCTAATTTTTTGGTCTCCGACCCATTTGTGATGGCTAAGGATAGCCTGCACAGGGGCGAGTTTCCCGCCACCAAAACAGCCTTCGTGCAGCGGTTGATTGACTTGGAAAAGGAAGCAAAGGCCAATCCCTCAAGCGCTGCTGATAAATATTTGGACTTGGCCACCGCTTGGCTCAATTGTACTTATCGTGGCAAAAGCTGGATGATGTTCTGCTACGGCAAATCGAGCGGCGAAGTATCCGAGGAGTGGCTTTACCACAGTTACCGTCCCCGTTCGCCGGAGATGACTGAGGTTTATTACCAGGCGAGTCGAGCGGTGGAATATTTGCAAAAAGCAAGGGCAGCGACCACGGACAAAGAACTATTGGCTAGGGCCGACTACCTGCTCTCCCGCCAACGGGCTTGGACCTACGAACTCACACCAGGTGAGCAAGCCGAATTGGATGCATTGGAGTGGAACCAAACAAGCCTGTTTTACCTAAAAAAGGAAATGTCCTACTTTGAAGATTGGGCAAATGCCTATAAATCAACGAGTTACTATGGCGTTGTTGCTTCAGAATGTCCGGTGTTGGTGACCTATTTTGGGAAATGATTGACTAACTGTGTTACAACTTTTTTAGATAATTGCAACAGTGAACATGTTGGTGACCTATTTTGGGAAATGATTGACTAACTGTTCGTTCACGCTATATACCTAATGATATAGGTGTAAAAAGAAAAAAGCCTGTCCAATTTGCTTGGACAGGCTTTTTTATCAAAAACGAAGTTCAAATCCTCGTCGTTTTCAGCTTCTTCTTGGGTGGTTGTACGGGTTCTTCCAACCGCTCTTTTGGGGCTGGCTGGGGCATTATTTCCTGGAACCCAGGGAAAGAAAAATCGAAAAAGTTTCCCCATTCAAACTGTTTGCGGTCTTGTTGGCTGGGCAGCGCCTGTTTGATGCCATCAGGATTTGGTATCACGACCACTTCCAGCGGGGCGGTTTCCAACACCTTGTCGCCAGTCCGCACATTGGCGGGCAGGATGTAGTAGGCACCAATTTCTTGGGGTTCGAGGTAGTAGGTGATGGTCATGCTTTGGGTCACGTCACCATTGATGATGCTCATGGAGGTGCTGTGGTTGGGTCCGCTCACCACTTTGAAGTGAGGGCTGAAATCTGGGGCCTCGAAGTTGCTGCCCTTAGCGTTTTCGAGGGTAAATTTCACTTCAAAGTAGTTGTTCATCAAAATAGAGTCCGTGCTAACGGTGACTGTAAACTTGGCGGGTTTATCCTGAGCGACCAAGTTGGAAAGATGGGTGAAAATGAAGATTGATAAGAAAATTGCTTTTTTCATAAAATTCATTTTTGAGTTTGTGAAAGTCAAGAAATATAATGCGTTTTCAAAAAGTTGGTTGCATGGAGCCTACAATTTTTCATCGTGGCTTCACTCTGCCAACACCTTTCTTTTCAGTTCAAAGCTCATGCCCAGGTACAACCGCCGGACTTGCTCGTCCGCAGCCAATTCCTCAGCGGTCCCATCCCGGAGGATGGCACCATCGTACATCAGGTAGGCCCGGTCGGTGATGGAGAGGGTTTCCTGGACGTTGTGGTCGGTAATCAAGATACCGATGTTGCGGGCTTTGAGCTTGAAAACGATGCCCTGGATGTCTTCCACGGCAATGGGGTCAATGCCAGCGAACGGCTCATCTAAGAGGATGAAGTTGGGATTGCTGGCCAGTGCACGTGCAATTTCGGTGCGGCGTCGTTCCCCACCGGAGAGGGTGTCGCCTTTGTTTTTCCGTACTTTGTGCAGGCCAAATTCATCGAGCAATGATTCCAATTTGGCAGCTTGCTCCTCCTTCGTTAGCGCCATCATTTCCAGCACAGCCTTGATGTTGTCTTCCACCGACAATTTTCGGAACACCGATGGCTCTTGTGGCAGATAACCAATGCCACGCCTCGCCCTTTTGTACATGGGCAGGGAAGTGATGTCCTCGTTTTCCAAAAACACACTGCCTTCGTTGGGCTTGATGAAGCCGACCACCATGTAGAAAGTGGTCGTTTTGCCAGCACCGTTTGGGCCTAACAGCCCGACGATTTCCCCTTGGTTCACGTTCAGCGACACGTGATTGGCCACGGTTCTTGACCCGTAAGATTTGACTAAGTTTTCTGTGCGTAAAATCATGGTTCAAAGTTCTGAACTAAAACGAAAGTTCTGGGAAAAATTGGGCCTCTTTGTTTTTTCCTAACCGATTGGAAAAAGGCACTGGGGGCAAAAAGTAAAAAATCGGTCATAATTCATCAAAACGCTGCATTTTTCTTAAAAAATAGGAGCTGGAGACAATTTCTAAATTTAGAACCCATCTAAATAAGTTGGTCGTTTTTAAAAACTTGATAAAAAAATAGTTCGGCTATTATCTTTGCCCCGAATTAAAAAATCAAGTTGAGCTTTTGTCAAGAATAGAAGACCACAACCTTGCAAAGATGATATACAAACGACTGAATCACAGCATTTTACTTCTCCTTTTCACATTTATTGTTTCCTCGCTGTTTGCGCAAGACAAAGCCGCTGTGGAAGCTGGCAAGGCGCTTTTCAAGAACAACTGTGCCTCTTGCCACAACAAAAACATGAAGGACAAGCTCACAGGGCCTGCCCTTGCTGGTACAGAGGAGCGTTGGAGTGCCTTTCCTCAATCTGACCTTTACGGCTGGATACGGAACTCACAGGCATTAATCAGCAAAGGCCACCCACGGGCTGTGCAAATCTACAACGAGTACAACAAGGTGGCGATGACTGCCTTTCCGAGTCTTACGGATGCAGACATTGCGAACATCTTGGCGTACATTAATTGCACAGCAGCAGGGAATTGCCCGGGGGATGCGCCTGCTGTGGCGGTTACTGGGGGCGGCGGTGCTGGCGCTCAACCAAAAGGCAACAACAATTTACTGTACGCCCTTCTCTTCGTCATTTTGGCATTGTTGGCCGTCATCCTCGCACGGATTATATCCAACCTGAACCATATTGCAGCAGTCCGGGAGTTTGGCGCAGCAGCTCCTCCTCGCAAAACGCTTGCAGAAACGCTTACGAGCAAAGGTGTTGTGAGCTTCGCAATATTCGCAGCCATCCTTTTTGGGGGTTATTTCACGGTTCGCAACGCCATCAACTTGGGTCGTCAACAAGGCTACCAGCCGGAGCAGCCCATCAAGTTTTCTCACACCACCCACTCCGGTGTACATAAAATTGATTGCCAATATTGCCATGACGGTGCCCGCCGCAGCAAGCAGAGCGTAATACCTGCTGCCAATACCTGTATGAATTGCCACAAGGCCATCAAGGTAGGCTCGCAATATGGAACAGCGGAATTGACAAAGATTTACGCTTCCATCGGCTACGACCCCAAGGGCGACACTATGATTGCGAATTACGACCAGAAAACGGACAAGGAAATCGAGGCCATTTACAAAGGCTGGATTTCTGACAACTACATTCAAGAGAAGAACAAGATGGACGCCGAAGGCGAGGCACTGCTTGCTTCACAATGGGACGGCATAGTTGCTGCCCTCACCGACAAGAAAACGGGCGACACTAAAATCCAAGGCCCGATAGAATGGGTACGCATACACAATTTGGCCGACCACGTCTATTTCAACCACGCCCAGCACGTAACAGTGGGCAAAGTGGCTTGTCAAACCTGCCACGGGAAGGTGGAGGAAATGGATGAGGTGAAGCAGTACAGCCCGCTCTCCATGGGCTGGTGTATCAATTGCCACCGGGAAACAGAAGTCAAATTTGCCGACAACAAATACTACGACAACTACTACGAAATGTACCACAAGCAAATCGAGGGCAAACAGCGTAGCAAAGTTACGGTGGAAGATATTGGAGGTACGGAATGTCAGAAGTGCCACTATTAAGGTGGGAAAGGGTTCATGGGTTTATGGTTTTGAGTTCATCTCAATCCTTGAATCCCTGAAAATCTAAAATCCTTTGTTTAAAACAGCATTTCAAATCAAAGATGAAAAATCAAAGCAAGAATACGGAAGTCTGGATAGGGGTTGAGCATTTGGAGCAAGACCCGATTTTTTTGGAGTCCATCCATCGTGAGTTCAGCAATGCCCCGGCACTGGCGCATGAAGATGCGCTCAATGTGGGTTCTTCAAGGCGTGACTTTTTGAAATACCTGGGGTTTAGCGTAGGTGCTGCCACATTGGCTGCGAGCTGCGATATTCCAGTTAAAAAGGCGCTACCTTATGTTGTCAAGCCAGATACTATTGTCCCCGGCGTGGCCACCTACTACGCATCTTCGTATGTAAACGGTGGCGATTACTGCCCCGTGTTGGTAAAGACCCGTGAAGGACGCCCCATAAAAGTAGAGGGCAACACCATGTCCTCCATTACAAAGGGTGGCACCGATGCCCGTGTTCAAGCGAGCGTGCTTAGCCTTTATGACACCAACCGCTACCAATCCGCCATGAAAAGCGATGGGGGCAAGTGGTCAAAAATCAGTTGGGACGACCTTGACAAGGAGGTAGGCGCAAAATTGGCCGCCGGTTCCGTCAAGGTCATCACGCCCACCATCCTCAGCCCCACAGCCAAGAAGGCACTGGGTGAGTTTCTTGCCAAATATCCTGGCTCAACGGTAGTTACTTACGATGCCGTTTCCAGTTCTGCACAGTTGCAAGCCAACGAAACTTGCTATGGCAAAAAAGCCATTCCAAACTATATGTTCGACAAGGCCAATGTGATTGTCAGCTTTGGCGCTGACTTCCTCGGCACTTGGATTAGCCCAACGGAATACGCCAGGCAATACGCCGAGACCCGCCGAATCAACGAGGTCAGCAAGGCAAAAATGTCCCGCCATATTCAAGTGGAAAGTGGCATGACCTTGACGGGTTCCAATGCTGACCACCGGGTGCTGGTGCGTCCTTCGGAAATGGGCGCAGCCATTGCTACACTTCACAATGCCATTGCCGCCAAGACAGGTGGAGCATCAGTTTCCGCACCCAAAGTCAACGACAAAGCGGCTGCTGCATTGGCAAAAGTAGCAGACCAACTTGTGGCTAACGTTGGTAAGAGCCTGGTGGTTTGCGGCACCAACAATGTTGGAGAGCAAACTTTGGTGAATGCCATCAACAATATGCTGGACAGTTGGGGCAATACCATGACCTTCTCCAATGCCTCCCTGCAACGCCAAGGCATTGATGGCCAGGTTCAAGGCTTAATTCGTGAGATGAACGCAGGTTCAGTGGGCACTGTCATCGTTTGGGGCGCAAACCCAGCCTTTGACCTCCCAAACAGCGCCGCATTTGCGGAGGCTTTCGCAAAAGTGAAAACGAAAGTATCCTTCAACGTAACACCGGACGAAACAACGGCACTCTGTGACTATATCGCACCATCGCACCATTGGCTGGAAAGCTGGGGAGATGCCGAACCAAAAGAAGGCCATTTCAGCTTGATGCAACCAACCATTGCTCCAATATTCAATACCCGCCAAGCGGAAGAGACTTTGTTGCGGTGGTCAGGTAGCCAAAATTTCAACCCGAATGCAGAGCAACCTTACTATGAATATTTGAATGCCAACTGGCAGTCGAGCTTTTTCAGCCGCCAGCGGAACTTTGCCACTTTCCAAGCTTTCTGGGACAGTGTCTTGCATGATGGTGTCTTCGAAGCGCCAGCACCTGTTGTAACGGAGTTCGGATGGAATGGCAACGTGAATGACGCAGCCGCCAAAATCACAAAACCAGGCCCGGATGGCCTTGAAATCACCTTTTTCGAGACCGTCAACTTGGGTGCAGGGCAGTACGCCGACAACCCTTGGTTGCAGGAAATGCCAGACCCGATAACCCGCTGTGTTTGGGGCAATTACCTTCAGATTCCTATCGAGTTTGACGGCAACCGCCGCTTCGATGGGGTAGGTCCATTCAAAGGTTTGAACAACAAGGAAGCCTACAAAGAGGCAGACAAAATAAAATTGACAATCGGTGGAACAGAGCAAACTGTCACCTGTGTGCGTCAGTTTGGCCAAAAAATGGACACCATTAGCTTGGCATTGGGCTATGGCCGTAAGGTGTCCGGTGCGGCTGGCCGCAATATCGGTGTGAACGTTTATCCTTGGTTGAGCATTGACGCTGATGGCAATACGCAATACTTTGCTGCTGTGTCCAATGTATCAGGAAAAGTTGGCACTGATGAGTACGCCAGCGTCCAATACCACCATACGATGGGGGTAACGGGTGAGGCGAAGGGACACGAAGGCAAAGTCAACGTGGACGAAATCGCCTTGATGACCATCGGCAAGGGCTTCCAAGGTTCGTTGACCGAGCGCTCCGTCATCAGCCGTACCAATCTTAGTGAGCTTGGTGGCTATGTGAAGGAATTGAACAAGAAAAGGGAAGGCTTTGAAGCATTGAACCAGAAAACGCTTTACCCTTACGACCAATTCGTTGCAGAAAAATACAGCCAAGGCCACCATTGGGGCTTGCATATTGACCTCAATTCCTGCACGGGCTGCGGTGCTTGCCAAGTTGCTTGCATTGCCGAAAACAACGTACCTGTCGTTGGTAAACATGAGGTTTATCGCCACCACGAAATGACCTGGTTGCGGATTGACCGCTACTTCTTCGGGGATTACGAAAACCCGAACGTCGTCTATCAGCCGATGATGTGCCAGCATTGCGACAACGCTCCTTGTGAGAACGTTTGCCCAGTGTCCGCTACCAACCACAGTTCGGAGGGCTTGAACCAAATGGCCTATAACCGTTGCATCGGCACCCGCTATTGCGCCAACAACTGCCCGTACAAAGTTCGCCGCTTCAACTGGATGGACTATACGACTGCCGACCTCTTCCCCGTGAATGAGCATGGCCCAGAGCCATTCGTTCCTTACGACGGAGAGGTGCCATTTTACGCTGACAACCTCACCCGCATGGTGCTGAACCCTGACGTAACGGTTCGGGTACGTGGTGTGATGGAGAAATGCAGCTTCTGTGTGCAGCGTATCCAGGAAGGCAAGTTGACCGCCAAGACGGAAGGCCGTGCCCTGCGGGATGGCGATGTGAAGTCCGCCTGCCAAACTGCTTGCCCGACCGGTGCCATTGTCTTTGGCGACACCAACGACAAAAATTCGGAAATTGCAAAGCGTTACCAAAATGAGTTGAACTACATCGTACTGGAGGAGGTGAATACCCGTCCATCGGTGCAGTACACCACGAGGGTGACTAATCGGGACGAGGCTTTGGTGAGCTAAAAAGAAAGAATCATTTTTAAAAATAGCTGATTGAGCTTCCCGGAAGGGGTTCAAGAAATTGAAAAAATATGAGCGCAGCAGTATCAAGTATTCGTGAGCCGTTAATCATTGGTAACAAAAATTACCACCAAATAACGGAAGACCTCATCGGGCCAACCGAGAAGGCCCCCAATAGGATGTGGATTATTGCCTTTACCTTGTCAGTGATGACCTTTGGTTACGGGATTTTCTCGCTTTGTTGGACCTTCTATTTTGGGATTGGTGCATGGAACGCCAACAGGACCATTGGTTGGGCCTACGACATCACCAACTTCGTTTGGTGGATTGGTATTGGCCACGCTGGTACGCTGATTTCGGCTATCCTCCTTTTGTTCCGCCAACGTTGGCGGACAGGAGTGAACCGTGCGGCAGAGGCCATGACCATCTTTGCGGTGATGTGCGCCGGTTTGTTCCCGGCCACGCACACAGGTCGTCCGTGGTTCGACTTTTTCATGTTCCCTTACCCCAATACACGGGGGCCGCTTTGGGTAAACTTCAACTCTCCGCTGCTCTGGGACTTGTTCGCCATCTCCACTTATTTCACCGTATCCCTGCTGTTTTGGTACACGGGCCTCGTGCCTGACCTCGCCACCGTGCGTGACCGGGCAAAGGGCGTCCGCAAAAAACTATATGCTTTTGTATCCATGGGCTGGACGGGCAAAGCCAAGCATTGGCAGCGCCACGAATACCTCTCCTTGATTTTGGCAGGTATTTCCACTCCGCTGGTATTATCAGTACACACAATAGTGAGCTTTGACTTTGCCACTTCGGTGATTCCAGGTTGGCATACCACCATCTTCCCTCCCTATTTCGTTGCAGGGGCCATTTTTTCTGGCTTCGCAATGGTGCAGACTTTGATGATTATTACCCGGAAGTGCTTTGGTCTGGAGGGCTACATCACCACCAACCACATAGAAAGCATGAACAAGGTGATTTTGGTGACGGGCACAATGGTAGGCTCGGCCTATTTGATTGAGTTGTTTGTGGCATGGTACTCTGGCTATATCTATGAGCAGTTTGCTTTCTATAACAGGGTACTCGGCCCATACTATTGGTCATATATAGGCATGATGGGCTGCAACCTCTTGGCTCCGCAGGTTTTCTGGTCAAAGAAAATCCGCAGGAACATTTGGTGGACTTTCTTCATCTCCATCTTTGTGAATATTGGGATGTGGTTTGAGCGGTTTGTGATTATTGCAACCACGCTCGCCCGTGACTTCTTACCATCAAGCTGGAGCTACTACTGGCCAAGCTGGGTCGAAATTGGTATCTATGTGGGCACATTTGGTTTGTTCTTCACCCTTTACTTGGTGTTCGCAAGGGTGGCCCCAGTGGTAGCGGTAGCGGAAGTCAAGGCCATTTTGAAGCAATATGGAGACCAATACATTGGCCCAGATGCACAGCCACACCATGACCACCACCATGCGCACGAAGAAACAATCGTGGAGGACGAAGACCTTGCTGGTCAGAAGCATTAATCAATTGAATAACAGACTTTTATCAAAATAAGGAATTTCATGAAAGGTCAACATAAAGAAGTGCTGTTTGGGCTGTACAATGACGAGGTCGTGCTGATGAACGCCATCAGCAAGGCAAAAAAGCAGCACCTTGATATCATGGATGTTTACTCACCGTTCCCAATCCACGGATTGGACTCCGTGCTTGACTTGGAAGAGTCAAGGCTTCACGTTGTGGGTTTCATCTTTGGCACCATAGGTATGCTCACTGCATTGATTGGCATGTCTTGGATTTTCGGTGGCAGCTTGATGTTCGAGGGTGACTGGCCTACCATCTTTGGCGGAAAGCCGTACTGGTCACTTCCAGCATTCATTCCGATTGTTTTTGAAATGACCGTACTTTTCACTGCCATTGGTATGACGGTAGTCTTCTACATCATCTGTGGTCTGGGATTTGGTGTTGACAACCCGGTTTTGGACGACAGGATCACAGACGACAAGTTTTGTCTGGCATTTCAGACCAATGAAATGGATGCTGGGTCGGTAGATAACTTGAAGGGCTTTTTTCAGGCAACAGGGGCGGAAGAGGTTCACGCCAAAACGATTTGATAATTTGTTAAACAGAAATTGGTCGAACAATCTTGCAACCGCCTTCTGTGCAAGTTGTTTTGCCTTAGCATATTCAAGATTCATTTTTGAAGATGAAATTTAATCAAAATCTCCTAATGGCTTTAGCAATGAGCGCTGTCGTTTTCGGCACTTACTCTTGCCAACAAGCTGGAAAAAACTCGACGGGAAGTGAGTTCATCCCTGATATGGCACACGCCACCGCCTACGAGGCCAACGTGTTGACCAAGTATAATCTGAATACTTGGGATGAGCAAAGCGTAAAAACAAGGCGTGAGCTGTCGCAGCCCCGTCAGCCCGTCAATGGTGCTATTCCTCGTGGGTTTGCTGGGTCGGCCTCTTATAATGGTGTCTTTGCTTCCGCTGAAGATGCAGTGGTGAGCACGATGAACCGCAGCAAAAGCAGTGGCGGAATTTCCTACACTGCCAACGGGCACGTGCCTTATGCCTATCCAGACACAGAGGAAGGCCGCAACTTGGCCAAACAGCAAATCCGTTACAATCCTTTCCCGATTACCGCAGCGGGCCTTGAGAAAGGAAAGGAATTGTACAATATTTTTTGTGCCACCTGCCACGGTGAAAAAGCAGATGGAAACGGATACCTTGTTCGGGACGATGGTGGCAAGTATCCGGCACAGCCCGCCAATTTGGTGGACAGCCAATTTGTTTTCTCATCCAATGGCCGTTTTTATCATGTCCTCGTTCATGGATTGAATGCGATGGGTAGTTATGGTGACAAGCTTTCCTTTGAAGAGCGGTGGCAGGTGATTCATTATATTCGTTCCCTGCAAGCTGTCACAAGAAAGGCCAAATATTCCGACACTGAAAATACGCTTGGTGCAGAATATGGTTTTCCGGCTTCAAAAGTCCCCAAACTAGCGCCTTCCCCGGAATTAGCTCCACCTTCAACGCAATCAGAGGGTGTAGGCCAATCCGATGGCGAAACGGGACGCACGGGACAGCATTGAAGTAAACAACATTCGCAACATTAAAAACAATCCGGCTTAGGCTGGTCAATAAAATACCTGCACGATGAAGCAGTTCACGTTTGAAGCAAAACAAAAGAGCTTTTTGATAGCAACGATGGGGCTTGGTCTTTTATGCCTTATTTTGAGCTATTTCATGGAACCGGAACAAATTTCAGCAGCTGGGATTCATGCCCGCTTCTGGTCTAACTTCCTCCACAATGCCGTATTCTTCACAGGCATGGCATTTATGATAACCTTTGTTATTGCTGCATTTACCGTAGCTTATGCTGGTTGGTATGTTGCATTCAAGCGGATTTGGGAGGCATTCTCCCTGTTTATGATTCCAGGATTGATAATGATGGTCATTATTGGTGTGGCGGTGTATGCGCACCTCAACCATTTGTACCATTGGTCGGACACCGAGGCGGTTGCTGCCGATAAAGTTCTGTCTGGCAAAGCCTCATTTCTGAACAAAAATTGGTACCTCTTTGGGACCATCATCATTATGGGTAGCTGGATATACTTTGCCCGGAAATTTCGTCAGCTTTCCTTGGAAGAGGACGCAAGGGGCAATGAGGTCAGCAATTTCGGGATACACCGGAACCTTCGGAAATATGCGGCTGTGTTCCTTCCAATAGCAGCTTTCACGGGTCCAGCACTTGTTTGGCAGTGGGTGATGTCTTTGGATGCGCACTGGTACAGCACCTTGTTCGCATGGTACTCGATGTCAAGCTGGTGGCTCGCCGCATGTGCCCTCACCATTTTGTTAATCGTTTATTTGAAATCAAAAGGATACCTCGAACAGGTGACAAAAGAGCACCTTCACGACCTCGGCAAGTTCATGTTTGCGTTCAGCATTTTCTGGACCTACTGTTGGTTCTCGCAGTATATGTTGATTTGGTACGCAAACAATGGCGAGGAGACCGTATATTACTACCAACGCAAGCAAGACTTTCCGGTGCTGTTCTTCGGCAACTTGGTCATCAACTTTTTGCTACCATTCTTGATTTTAATGCGTAACACGACCAAGCGCCGTTATGGTACTTTGTCCTTCGCAGCCGCATTGGTTTTCTTTGGACACTGGTTTGATTACTTCTACATGATAAAGCCAGGAGTGCTCCACACAGCACACGAGGTAATGTCACATGGGAAAGAGGGTGGACATGGTGAAGCGGGTCACGGTGTTGAACATGCTTCCTCTTTTGTTGCAGGTTTCACGATTCCAGGGCTGCTCGAATTGGGGATATTCCTCGGGTTCACGGCTTTCTTTATCTATTTCGTATTTAATCAACTTGCTAAGGCAGCCTTGCTTCCCAAAAATGACCCTTATTTGGAGGAAAGTTTGCATCACGAGGTTCAGGCATACGAATAGTAGCTGTTGCCATAAATGGGTGCTTTTGGCGCTGAATCCTTTTTTTGAAAATTATTAATTCGTTCATAAATGAGTACTGGATTAATTATCTTAGGTTGTTTGATTCTCATTGTCATTGTAGTCATACAAATTGGCAAGGTCACTGATTTGGCTGCCAAAATCAGGGGCGAAGAGGCCGTACAATATGAAACCAACAAGCGCACAGCCAACTATATGTTGTTGTTCCTGGTAGGGTTCCTTGGATTGACCATTTGGTCGGCCTGGCACTACAAAAACTGGATGCTTGGATATGGCCCACATGAGGCAGCCTCAGCACACGGCCCGTCCTTGGACAGCGCCTTCAATATCACGTTGGTATTCACTGGTATTGTGTTTGTGCTCACCCATATTGCCCTGTTTTGGTTTTCTTACAAGTATGCGGGCAAAAAAGGCGTCATATCTACCTTCATGCCTCACGACAACAAGTTGGAGGTAATATGGACTGCTGTGCCAGCGGTAGTAATGTGCTTCTTGGTGATTCGTGGCTTGGTGGCATGGAACGAAGTAATGGCAGATGTTTCAAGCGATGATGAGCATATTGAAATCGAGGCATCAGGCCAACAATTCCTATGGCACCTGAGGTATCCTGGCCCCGATGGGAAATTGGGAACAAGAAACTTCAGGCTTATTAAACAAGGGGAAAATCCGCTTGGGCAGGATTGGATGGACGACAAAAACCTGGATGACCTAATGCCCTCCGAAATCGTTCTTCCGGTTGGCAAAAAAGTTCGGGTTCGGATTACTGCGATTGATGTGCTGCACAGTTTTGACCTACCACATTTTAGGGTGAAAATGGATGCCGTGCCTGGTATGCCTACCTACTTCGTTTTCACACCTACTAAAACCACTGAGGAGTACCGGCAGTCTTTGAAAAATTATCCTGAATACCAGCAACCTTCCGACCCCAAAGACCCCACCAGTCCGCCACTTTGGAAGACTTTTGAGTATGAATTGGCTTGTACGGAGCTTTGCGGAAAAGGACACTTTTCCATGCGGAGATTGGTGAGGATTGTATCAGATGAAGAATACGAAAAATGGTTGAAAGACCAGCAATCCTATTATCTGTCCAACGTCCGGGGCAAGGATTTTGACCCAAGGAATGACGAAGTTTTAGGAATGGAGGTTCAACAACGTAAACAAGATTTCAATACGGCTGTTGAAAAGGCGCTATCAGCTACTACTGCTGAAGAGAAAATTATCAGGTTGGATTATATTTACTATAAAGCGGGTGCTGCTGAGTTGGACAACCGCTCGAAATACGAATTGGACAACCTGATTGCGGTTTTGAACAAGTTCCCAAAAATGACCATTGAAATTACAGGTCATACGGACAGCGATGGCGATGATGCCGTGAACTTGGCACTCTCCCAACAAAGGGCCCGGGCAGTTCACGATTACTTACTTTCCAATCAAATAGCCTCTCCGAGGCTTCGGTCAAGGGGTTTTGGTGAAACAAAACCGCTGGATTCCAACGAAACTGAGGAAGGAAAAGCTAAGAATCGCAGGACTGAGTTCCAAATATTGACCCAATAAGAACTAAGTTAAGACTAAGAAAAAAAATCTAAATATGGCTAACGCAACAACTGTTACTTTAGATCGTGACGATAAGTTGATTGAAGAATTAGGCTTTGACGACCACTTTCACGAGCATGAGCATGGTGATAAGTACAAGTCGAACTTTATTACGAAGTACATATTCAGCATGGACCATAAAATCATTGCTCGTCAATTCCTGATTACAGGAATGATTTGGGCTTTGATAGGTGCGGGCATGTCATTGATTTTCCGCTTGCAACTTGGTTTCCCAGAGGAAAGTCTCGCATGGCTCCGGCCCCTACTGGGCAAGTGGATTGAGGTTAACGCTGACACTGGTATCGGTACTTTAGCACCGGAGTTCTACTACGCATTGGTGACCATGCACGGTACGATTATCGTATTCTTTGTACTCACGGCTGGCCTCAGCGGTACTTTCAGCAACCTTCTTATCCCACTTCAGTTGGGAGCGAGGGACATGGCTTCCCCACTGTTAAACATGTTGTCGTATTGGTTCTTTTTCCTCGCCAGTGTCATCATGTTTTATTCATTGTTCCTGAGTACTGGCCCATTTTCGGGAGGCTGGGTGGCTTATCCTCCGCTCAGTGCATTGCCACAAGCATCTGATGGCTCAGGTACAGGTATGACACTCTGGATATTGAGCCTTGTTTTCTTCGTAATATCTGTAGGTCTGGGTGGTATCAACTATATCACAACAGTTCTTAACATGCGCACAAAGGGCATGAGCATGTGGCGTATGCCGCTCACCATTTGGGCTTTCTTCGTGACCGCTATTTTGGCGCTGCTTTCTTTTCCGGTCCTGGTTTCTGGCTTTTTGCTCTTGATGTTTGACCGAGGAATGGGGACCAGCTTTTACCTCAGCGAGATATTCATCGGTGGGCAGGCGCTTGACCACGTCGGTGGCAGCCCAATCCTTTACCAACACTTGTTCTGGTTCTTGGGTCACCCAGAGGTATATATCATAATCCTTCCGGCAATGGGTCTGACCTCGGAGGTGTTGGCCATTCACTGCCGCAAACCGATTTTTGGCTACAAGGCGATGGTTTACTCCATCCTTGCCATTGGATTCCTTTCGTTCATCGTTTGGGCGCACCACATGTTCATGTCCGGTGTGAACCCGTTCATCGCCAACTTCTTCGTAATCTTCACCCTCATCATTGCCGTACCATCAGCGGTAAAGGTGTTCAACTGGATTACCACTATTTACAAGTCAAACGTCAGGTACAACGCTGCTTCGATGTTTGCGATTGGCTTCGTTTCGATGTTTATCTCTGGAGGTTTGACAGGCATATTCCTTGGCAACTCCGCTATTGACATCCAAATGCACGACACCTATTTTGTGGTGGCCCACTTTCACATCGTGATGGGTGTGGCGGCGTTCTTCGGAATGTTCGCTGGAGTCTATCATTGGTTTCCAAAGATGTTTGGCCGTTTCATGAACGAAACGATTGGCAAGATGCACTTCTGGGGAACGCTGATTGGAGCGTATGCCATCTTCTGGCCGATGCACTATCTTGGCATGGCTGGTGTTCCACGTCGCTATTATCGCTTTGACAATTTCGACACCTTCTCGCATTTCTCTGAAATGAACAAGTTTATCACCATCGCTGCAATAGTTACTTTTGGATTCCAATTGTTGATGGTCGTCAACTTCTTTTACAGCATTTGGAAGGGCAAGAAAGTGACCAGCAAAAACCCTTGGGGCGCAACGACCCTTGAGTGGACCACCCCAATTGCGCCAGGACACGGAAACTGGCCGGGCAAGCTTCCAACCGTCAACCGATGGGCTTATGATTATGGGAAGAACGGTGAGGAGTTTATCTCACAGGTCGAACCCATGCGGGAAGGCGAGACGGAAGACCATTGATTTTGACAATAACTTGATTAATAGTCACTTAAGTGGATTATAAAACAAAGGCTGCTACCACATCACCCTTCCGGCTGGTTTCGCAAAAAGTGCGGGACTTCGGAGAGTTGGTCAAATTCAAATTGTCACTAACCGTGGTTTATTCAGCGGTGATGGCTTATTTGATTGCGGCGAAAGGTAGCGTGGATTGGTTTTCCGTGTTGATACTTTCACTCGGAGGATTTTGCGTCGCAGGGGCAGCTAATGCGCTGAACCAAGTGCTCGAAAGGGATTTTGACAAACTGATGAAGCGTACCGCTGACCGTCCGTTGGCAACAGGTCGCATGACTGTTTCAGAAGCGGTGTTGGCTGCAGGCGTCCTTAGCATCATTGGTTTGATGATGTTAGCACTGTTCAACCCGTGGGCTTCTTTTTTCGGAGTGATTGCCCTTTTGAGCTATGCGTTTTTGTACACCCCGATGAAACGGATTTCACCTTCGGCAATCGCTGTGGGTGCGCTCCCAGGAGCATTACCCATGCTGATTGGGTGCGTGGCCTACCAAGGCGAGTTGACATCATTGGCATTGACGCTATTTTTGTTGCAGTTCTTTTGGCAATTCCCACATTTCGGGGCCATCAGTTGGCTGGGCTTCGAGGACTACCAAAAAGCGGGCTTCAAGTTCGTGGTGGCAAAAGATGGCAAGCAAGACCCAAGTATTGGGCTGCAAGGCGTCTTTTATGCGCTCTGTTTGTTGCCAGTTGGGCTGGTTCCATTTTATACAAATGTCACTGGAGTTTTCTCGGCAATAGTTGTAAGCATTTTAGCGGTGGTTTACGCTTGGTTCGGATGGAATCTTTACCGAAAAAGCGATAGAAAAGCCGCAGTTCAATTGATGTTTTTCTCCTTCTTTTATTTGCCGCTGGCTTTGACAGCATTATGGTTGGATAAAATTTGAAAATGGATTTAACAATTCAAGAAAATACAGGAAGGAACAAAATCCATCCACACAAATTTGCAGTTTGGGTGGGTTGCGGCTCCATTTTGATGATGTTCGCCTCGCTTACCAGTGCGTATGTGGTGAGGCAGGCTGCTGGAAATTGGCTTGAGTTCCAGCTTCCGGGCATCTTTAAGCTCAGTACCTTGGTGATTTTATTGAGCAGCTTGACGCTTCACGCATCGTTCATCGCCTTTAAAAAGGAAAAGGAAAAGCAATACAAAACGCTGTTGATAGTCACCTACCTATTGGCGATTTTGTTCTTTGTTTTTCAGTACCAAGGATGGGTTGCATTGGCAGAAAGCGGTGTGCCTTTTACCATCAACCCGTCAGGTGACTTTGTTTACGTGATTTCTTGGTTTCACGCAGCCCACGTAATCGGCGGCCTTGCGGCTTTGACTGTTGCCTTGATTCACGCATTTGGGTTGAGTTTCAAAGTGACCCCAAAGCGGAAAACACGGTTTGAGTTGACGTTGACCTACTGGCATTTTGTAGATTTCCTTTGGGTCTATTTGTTTATATTTTTGACATTTTATCGCTAAATGATTGATGGATTGTAATTTTGATTGATTGCTGTCTGCAAGAAATTCGCTTTTCAGCAATCTAATCATCCCACAATCCAACAGACCAACTATACAAAATCATTATGGCTTCAGAAGCAGTAGTTTTAGAGCATGAGCACGAAACCGACGATCAACTTTGGTCGGGCGGCAAGGAACCTTTCAAGGCCAGTTACGGCAAGTTGATGATGTGGTATTTCTTGCTTTCGGATGCCTTCACATTCTCAGGATTCCTTATCGCTTACGGTGCGCTGCGTTTCAGCAGCAATACTTGGCCGATTCCTGACTTTGTCTTTGAAAAAGCACCCTTTGGTATCCACAATTGGTTTGGCGGCAAAGCACCACTGGTGTTTGTCACCTTTATGACCTTCGTGCTGATTGCCAGTTCCGTGACCATGGTACGTGCCGTGCAGGAAGGCCACCGCAACAACAAACGGGGCGTGGTGATGTGGATGTTCCTCACTATTCTTGGAGGCGCAGTTTTCCTTAGCTGCCAAGCTTGGGAGTGGACGACACTAATAAAAGAGGAAGGTGTCACTATCCTCACCAACCCTTTTTCCATGCACACGGAAGGTGGCCAGTATCTATCAGGGAAGGAACTTGAAGCACAAGGCTTCACGAAAGTAGAGCAGGACATGCATGGCGCAAAATCGGTGTACTATCTTCCACAAGGAAAAGCTGACATCATTGACAACCGTTATTTTGAAAAGATAAGCCACGAAGGCAAGTCCTTTGCTGGTAAGACTTTTGAGGCAGAATCGCCCTATTTGATTACCATC
Organism: Saprospiraceae bacterium UBA6168; assembly: GCA_002435785.1. Classification (GTDB taxonomy): domain Bacteria; phylum Bacteroidota; class Bacteroidia; order Chitinophagales; family Saprospiraceae; genus UBA6168. The sequence continues at coordinate 55,634 of DIUC01000024.1, forward strand.
AACCACGGTACCCACCAATACGAGCACGGTGCCTACAAAACGGCTGGTGGAGAGGTAGTGAAAGAAGCCTTCGGGCCAGTTGCATTCGGCGCATTGTTCTTTTTTATCACTGGGTTTCACGGCTTTCACGTATTTTCTGGCGTGGTTTTTCTGCTCATGGTGATGATAAACGCTGCCAGCGGACTTTATGCCAGGCGCAACAATCACTATGAAATGGTGGAAAAGATTGGCCTCTACTGGCACTTTGTGGACCTTGTTTGGGTATTCGTTTTTCTGGTGTTCTATCTCCTGTAAAGTATAGGATAGGCATCAAAATCTTATTCAAGTTAAAAACTCTAAACTTAGGAAATATGGAAGGTCACGTAAGTTATGACGAACAGAAAAGATTGGTTGTTTACGGCCTAAAGTTGTTGGGCGCTATCACCATCATCGAGGTATTGATTGCCCTGCTCGCCAAAGGCCACCTGATACATGGTGTGCTTTTCACTGGTGCATTGCATTATGTATATATGGCACTGATGGTTGGGTTCAGCCTTTACAAAGCCTACTTCATCGTCTATAATTTCATGCACATGGCAGGTGAGGTGCAGGGGCTTCGCTGGAGCGTACTGTTGCCAATGTTGCTTCTGGTGTGGGCGGTCATAGCTTTCTTTCAAGAAGGTGCTTCATGGGGCGCTAGGCGCAACCTGATTGACAAGAAAAACCAAGAGGAGGTAAACAAGAAGCCTGCCACTGGAAGCCTTGACTACGACGAAGCCACGGCTCAATACCTGATTTAAGAAATCAAAAAGGCGAGACCAACACATGGCTCGCCTTTTTTGTTAGCGCAAATTCAATGGAAAACATAGAAGAAGTTAAACCCGCAAATAAGTTTTGGAGAGCCGTGGTCTATTCCGTGCTTTTCTTGCTGCCGTTCGGTTCCTTGTACTACCTGTACATGGGGCGGACGCACTCCCGCACAGCCGTAGCCGAGTTGGAGCAACTGGGCAAAGTGTCCGGCTTCCGATTCATCAACCAACAAAACGACACAATAACCCCCGAAGGCTTGCACGGTAAAGTGACCGTCGTCAACTTTTTGCCAAGCGATCTCGATGCTGCCAAACTGCTTGCAGGCCGAATAAGAAAAGTCCACCAGAGCTTTGATGAAACCGACGACGTGATTTTTCTTTCCTTCATCGTGACCGACACCTCAAAAACATTGCTGCAAACGGCTACCCGGCTCGGCATTGAAGACCACAAACAGTGGTATTTGCTCGGCACCTCCTCGGAGGAATGGAGCAGGCTCTACAAAGACACCTACCACCTGCCAAACCCCGAAACGGGCGTGGCAATGGCCGATACCAGCCTGACCATCAGGAAATTGTATGACATCAATGACAATGTGCAAATGGGCCGAATGGTCGAGCATATTGCCAAGGTGATACCAAAACAAAAGCGGCGTTGACCTGTTTTGAGGACAAACTTGTAAGAATGAATCAAGTGCAACCAAATCGAATATTGGAGAAAAAACTGAACCGAGCAGCTTGGGCGATCACTGCCGTCGTGTTATTGTTGGTTTCGCTGATGCACAGAATCCATTTTGATGTAGGCATTGATTTCACCTTTCTTCCGGCGGTCTATTCTGCGCTGAACGCACTCACTGCCGTGATTCTGATAGCTGGCCTTTATTTCATCAAAAACAAACAAAGGGACAAACACGAAAAAGCCATGACCTTGGCCATGTTTACCTCGCTGTTTTTCCTCTTGGGCTACGTGCTGTACCACGTCACCAATGCGGACACCAAGTTTCTTGGCGAGGGTTGGATTCGACCGGTTTATTTTTTCCTACTGATAACACACATCGTTCTGGCCGCAGTCATTTTTCCGTTCATCCTGTTCACTTATATTCGGGCATTCACGGGACAATTTGACAGGCACAAGAAAATGGCAAGATGGGTGTACTGGCTATGGCTTTACGTAGCGATGACAGGCCCGGTGCTATATTTGATGATTAAACCTTACTACAATTGATTTTTGCTATGAAAAATAAGCTTTTAAAAATCGCCTTGTTCTCCATCTTGCTTGGCACGGTAGCTCCAAGCTCCATCGCCCAATGCCCCATGTGCAAAATCAGTGCAGAGAGCAACCTGAAAAGCGGCGGCACTGCTGGCAGCGGCCTCAATACTGGCATCCTTTATATGCTTTCCATGCCCTACATCTTGGTGGGAACACTTGGCATCCTTTGGTACAAAAACCGTAAAAAAGACAGCGAACTCCCTGGTGCCTAATCATCCGTGGGCTTGGGCAGGTTGGACGCCTTTTCTGTCATCCAGAGCACGAAGAACAGCAATGCCACAATCACTGCCACCGAGCCGAGGATGTTGAATAATGCCCCTAAAGTAGTGACGCCGCCCACGGCAAAAAAGATGATGGACAAGACCAGAAATACCAAGCTGGTCAGTAGCTTTCCCGACGGGAATGCCAATTGAACACCCTCCTTCCATCGCCTGATTTTTTGCTGGAACTTCGAAATTTTCCCACCTATTTTCTCCCGAAAAGAAAGTCGTTTCACCTGCTTGCCTGCTTCATGGGCTGTTTGTTTTTTGGTAGAAAGCGCTGTTTGCGCTGGCTTCGCAATGGCCGGGTAGCCAACGGTGGGAAGTGCTGCGAATAGCACAAAAAACAAACCGGAAATCCACAATGAGTGCTTCATGAGTGAACGAATTTTAGTTTTGAAAAAAGAATACGGTTAAGAGGCAGCTAAAAATACTGCTCGTAATAATCCACAATCCGCTCGTCGGTCAAAATATCGGAGTGCTTCAGCTTCTGCTTGAGCACGATGCCCTCCAAAGTGCGGCAGCGGCTCAAAGCCACGTAAGTTTGACCGAACTCAAACGCTCCCGTGTCCATGTCAATTATCACTTTGTCAAAAGTTTTTCCCTGCGACTTGTGGATGGTCACCGCCCAGGCCAGCCGCAATGGGTACTGCTCAAAAGTGCCGATGACCTCCGCCTCAATCTCGTCGGGGTTTTCTTTGCCGGGTCGGTAGCGGATGATTTCCCACTTCACAGGCACAACGTTGATGACCTTCGGGCTGCCCTGCTCATCCGTGAAAACCTTGATGCCTTCCTCATCGAAGCCCGTCACCTTGCCGATGGTGCCATTGACGAAGTTGCCTTCTATGTCGTTTTTGATGAACATGACCTGAGCGCCCTCTTTCAACCGCAATTCCATCTCCGTCGGGTATTGTTTGGGGTCAAACTCGCCATGAACCCTGGCCGTGAAAGACTTTTCCAAAGTAAACAGGTTGGCCAACTCCCGCTGGTTGATGCGGTCCACCTTGGCATTGCGGGGAGAGAGCGTGATGAAGGATTGCTCCGCCTCAAATGACGGTTGATATCGCTGGTTGAGGTCTTCGAGGTCTTCCCAGTCCACTGAATTGTGGCGAACGGCCTCCAACAGCCGAAGGAAATGCCGGTGCTCCTGGCGATAGACCTTGCGAAGCTCCATTTTTTCAAACTCAAAATCCTGCAGCACTTTTGCGGAGAAAAAATACGGCGTCTCATAAGCCATTTCAAAATGCCGCTTTTCTTCCTCGCTCGCAATCACCGGGGGCAGTTGGAACAGGTCGCCGATGAACACCATCTGCACCCCGCCGAATGGTAGCGGGCTGTCCCGGTTGAGGCGTAGCGAGCGGTCAATGGCATCCAAAAGGTCTGCCCGCACCATGCTGATTTCGTCAATAACCAGTACTTCTATCCGTTTGAACCATTTTTTGTTGAAATGCTTCGTAATGTCCTTGGCTTGGATGAGCCGGGGCGGGAACCCAAAAAAAGAGTGAATGGTCTGGCCCTGTACATTGAGCGCTGCAATGCCCGTTGGGGCCAGCACAACCATTTTCTTGCGGGTGGTGCTGCGAAAAAGCTGCAACAACGTGGACTTGCCAGTACCCGCCTTCCCCGTCAGGAAGAGACTTTCATTGGTCTTCTCCAATAAATCGAGGGCGTATTTGAAGCCGTCGTTCAGTTCGAGTGGTACTTTGTTGATTGCTGCCATATTTGCTGCTCAATTTGGCAAAAATACTTTTTTGTGCATCAGGATTATCGCCAAAAATAGAAAAGGGCCTTTGGGGATGCTACCCAAAGGCCCTTTTTTATGGCAAATCAATCAATCTTGCTTTCACGGCTTCGCCCCCTCCCTTACCTCCCTTACCAAAAACAAATACACCGGGAAGTGGTCGCTATACCCTCCGATATAATTGTCGAAGTCGAAGGTGCGGAAGGGATAGCCCTTGAACTGCCCCGTTTTTTGAATCAGGTACGGCCTATTATAAACATGGGCTTTCAAGTAGCGGTAGCCATCTTGCCGCTCCTTTACCAAACCCTGTGAGATGATAACTTGGTCAAACAGACTCCAAGCATCTTGGTAGGCCATCGTGCCGATTCCCTTCTGGAAAAACTCCTCCATTGGATTGAAAAAACCGCCTTTTTTCACTTCTTTTTTGTCGGCGGCAGCGGCCAGCACTTTCTTCACGCTGGGGCTATTCGGGTCGTCGTTCAAGTCGCCCATCACAATGACTTTTGCGTTGGGGTCGAGGGTGAGCAAGGAGTCCTTCACGTTTTTGCAAATCAGTGCCCCCGCATTGCGGAATGGGCGGGTGGCCGCCTCGCCACCCCGTCGGCTGGGCCAGTGGTTCACCAACACGTGCAGCGGTTCGCCGTCGAGTAGCCCGCTCACGTAAAGGATGTCACGGGTGTAAATCCGCTCGCCATCCTCCCCATAAATCAGCAACGGGATGGCCCTGCTGCCCGTCACAGTGAAGTATTTGGGCTGGTAGAGCAGACCAACGTCCACGCCCCGCCTGTCGGGGGAGTCGTAGTGGACGATTTGGTAGTTCCGTTTGGCCAACTTCTCCTGTTTCACCAAATCCTCCAGCACCAAGCGGTTTTCGATTTCGGCCACGCCAAGAACCGCCACCCCATCGGGCGTCACCTCCGTGCCCAGTTCAGACACTACCCTTGCGAGATTCTTCAGTTTGTCTTGATAGACCTCGTTTGTCCAGCGGCGGATGCCATTCGGCAAGAACTCGGCGTCGTCCGTGTCCGGGCTGTCAATGGTGTCGAACAGGTTCTCCAAATTGTAAAACCCCACACAGGCTACTTTGTAGTCTTTTTTTTGGGAAAAAACGGACGAGCAGGCCAGCAACAACAAAAAAAAAGGCAGGAAAATATGCTTGGTCATAACCTTGAATTATTTGCGGCAAAGCTACTGGATCTGGGTATTCATTTGCCGCCTTCAAGAGTTAAGTTTTCGGGAAACTTCATAGGGGATTCCCGGATTTGGATAGACATACCCGTAAGAAATGAAACGGTGGGGCCATTGAAAGGAATAAAATCCGAAAAACACCGAACAAACAGGCCGGGCAATGGAATAGTCTGGGCTTGGGATGAAACGGTCTGAGCATTTTATCGAATAGTTTGGGCTTGGGATGAAACGGTCTGAGCATTTTATCGAATAGTTTGAGCTTGAGATGAAACGGTCTGAGCTTGTGATGAAGTAGATTGGGCTTGGGATGAAGTAGTCTGGGCTTTAAATGAAACGGTCATTCCCTGTTATTCCTTGGCCTTCACCACTAACTTTGTTTTCTGCCGCCCATTTTCCAAGCGCAAATGAAAGTAGTAACTTCCCCCAGGCAGTCCGGCGCTATTGAATTGGATGGTATGCTCTCCGGCGTTCAATCGCTTGTTTATCAACAGGTTAAGTTCTTGGCCAGCACCGTTGAAGACGCTCAAGCGGACATGCTCGTTGCCTGATTGAAAGGTCACGCTCACTTCCCGTGAAAAAGGATTGGGGTAGGGGGTAAACACCATTTCCGGCACCGGCAATTGCGTAGTGGCGCTCACGTTGCAGCCATTCACCAGCGGGATGTAGGAGAAGTCGGGGAAAAGCAGGCTCTGCACATCGGCCTCGGCCACCTCGAACCAGTCCATCAGCACAGAGCCATAGACGTTGCGGAAATCGTACTGCATCGCCACGGCTTCTTGCACTTCTGGGTTGGCGGGTATTTCGGGACTATCGCCAGTGAAACCAGGTTTCACGCAGGAGCCGAAGAGCATCAGCGGGGCAGCGTCGCCGTGGTCGGTGCCGAGGCTGTCGTTGGAGCGGATTCGGCGGCCAAACTCGCTGAACGTCATGGTCAGCACCCGTTTTTCGAGGCCGAGCAAGGTCAAATCTTGTTGGAACGCAGCCACGGCATCGCTCAAAGTTTGCATCAATTCCGAGTAAGTGCCCAACGTTGGGTCGAGCACCACTTGTCCGGCATGGGTATCAAAGCCGCCCAGGTTCACCACGAATACTTTGGTGTTTAAGCCTCCGGCAATGAGCAGCGCCACGTTCTTCAATTGTTGCGCCAGCGCATTGTCGTCCGGGTAAGTGGCAAGGTTCGAGCCGCCGTTAGCAGCCTCGGTGATGACTTCGCTGTAAGCATTGGTGGACTCGATGCTTTGCCGAAGAAAGGCCAACTCCTCGCCGTAAGGGGTGCTTGGCGGCACGTCGTTTCCGCCCGTGGTCAGCGGACTTAGGTTGAAAGGGTCGGTGATGGCCATGCTGAAATTGGCCGCCGTGCCTTGGCAGGTCTCCGTCACATTGCCTCCGAGCGTCAGCGCAAATGGGTCGGGGTACTCGGCGTTCGGGTAGCCGATGGGGAAGTCGGGTTGCCCTCCTTGGAAGTAGCGGCCCAGCCAGCCCGTCGTCCAAACCTCCGTTGCTGGAGAGGCAGACGACCAAATATCCGAACTGCGGAAGTGGCTGCGGTTTTGGTTCGGGTAGCCAACGGCCTGCACCACGCCCATTTTCCCTTCGTCAAAAACTGCCTTGATACCTTCCATGCTTGGGTGCAATGCTTGGTTGAAACCAACATCCAACAAACTGCCCTGCGGAATGAGGACATTGCCCCGAGCATTGGCCAGCTTGTCGTACTGGTCGAGCGGGGTAATCATGGCGAGGCCGTCATTGCCGCCGTTGAGTTGAATCAGCACCAGCACCCGGTCATTTTCATCGGAAATGGCCGAAAATATGGAAGACTTTGGCATCGCCCGTAGCTTGAATCCATTTAGGAGCAAGGGCAACGAAAGGCCAGTTGTTTGTATGAAATTTCTCCTTTTCATTTTTGAAAGGATTGAAGGATTGAAGGATTGAAGGCGTGAAGGATTGAGGGACTGAAGGATTGGAGGATAACGGGGCGTAACGCACCTTCAATCCTCCAATCCTTCAATCCTTCACGCCTTAACTAAGATAAAACTCCGGCATGTTCATCATGGCCGATAGCAGGTTAGTCAATTTGGATTTCACGGCATTGGCCAGGTTCACGTCGTTGGGGTTGTTCACATGGTCGCTGTATTCGATGTTCCATTCGTAGTCCGGCAGGCCGGGCAGCAGGATACCTTTCAGGAAGTCGTGCTGGAACTGGGTAATGGGTTGGGGGAACAGGATTCCCACCAATTCGCCAATCAAGTCGTCCGCAATTTCGGGGGTGTCCAATGCGGAGATGAACCCAAGCACGTTGATTTTTGCCCCAAACCCAAGTGCCGTGATGCCGTTGCCAAGCATTCGGGTGGTGTAGGCTTGGCGCACGGGCAGGGTGACGGCGCTTATCCAATGGCGATAAAAAACGGGGGCTTGGTAGTACGCTTTCCAGCCTGAAACACTGGGCGGGTCAAAATGTGCCATTTGCATGGGAGTGACCGTGGTGCGGAAAGTCTGCCAAAGTACTCGGTAATGCTGTTCCAAACTGGCAGCGGTAAGGTCAATATCGAAGGTTTTGAAGACGCTCATCGTGAAGTCCACCGGATTTTTTATCATCGGCCCCACATTCAGGATGTCGAAGAAATGCTCGCTCCGCAATAGGGCTTCCACGGCTGGCTGGATGTTGTAATCATTGCTCAACAGTATTTGCGCCATCGGCGCAATCACATCCTCCTCCACCTGCTGCGGGATTTCGTAGTAAACGAACCATCGGTAGAGCTTGCGGCAAATGAAACGTGCGCATTCGTCTTTAGAAAAAATGATGTCAATCAAATGGGCGTATTCTTGGTTGCCCATGTTCGGAATCTGAACGTCGTTGAAGCGGTGGGAAAGCTGCTTGGTAGTGGTGTTGTGGCGGTTTGGCAAAAAAGTGGCGGTCACGGGCTGTGCAGGGTTTTGCGTGTTGAATCCCTGGTCAATCCAACCCGTCAGGACTTTGGCCATTTCCTCCACGTCCTGCTCTGTATAATTGGTGTAGTCGCCTGGGCCGACTTGCGGGCCTTTGCCGATGGTGAAAAGCTCCAACAGCTCACGTGCGTAGTTTTCATTGGGAGATGCGGCGGTGTTGTCCCTGCCGTTGAGGTAGCGCAGCATGGCTGGGTCAATGGTTATCGCTTTCGTGAGTTCCCGAAAATTGCCAAGTGCATTTTGGCGAATGAGGGTGATGTACTTGTAAACAAACCGGGGGTCGTTGATGTCGGCAATCGGAAAGTGGTTGTGCCAGAAAAGCACCATCTTCTCTCTCAGGCTCACCCCTTCCGTGCGTATGAGGTCGAGCGTCCAAGCCCGCAAGGATTGGTTTCGGTAGCCTTGGATACCGGGCACGGATGCGTCAGAGGCGCTGTCCACCCAAGTCTGCCCAATGGCGGCGTGCGGGTCGCCTGAAAAGTTTGGGTTGAGCGGTGGGTTGGGCATTGGTGGCGTTGCTACCAATTGGTTCAAGGTGCCGTCGAGGCCCATGCTCACTGCATCTTTGATTTGTTGGTAATTGGCACCGAAGGTGGCACGGCGCAGCAGGTGTGCCGCCTGTTCAAAATTAAACGGGCCGTTGTATGGCGCCAAACCGGAAACCAAAGCCGAGGTGTCAAGCGCTGCATGGGTGTTTGCAGTGGCATCGGTACTTTTTTGGCCCAATAACTTGGCAAGGGTAGCTCTTCTGTCCATTTTCAGTTGATTTGAAAGTTCGGTTTTGAGAAGAAGGCGTCATGGCTTTTTGATGGAGGGAGCGAGTAGATTGCGATTTTTATTTTTTCTTTGGTGAAAAAAGCAAGCCAAAGGTTGCACACCAACCATAAAAAATGCCGAAAGGGCGATGCTTGCTCACCCTTTCGGCATATCCTTGACAATTCTGGCCGCTTGAAGCGGACGCTTTACATCATCCCAAACAACTTGGCGTACTTCATGATTTCGCCCGTGTTGGTGATTTTCAGTTTTCCGGTGAACACGGCCATCATCGGGTTCAGCTCCCCTCGCAACAGGGAGAGGAAGTGCTTTTCCTTGGCCGTGATTTTGCATTTTGCTTCTCCCTCAAAATGCTCAAACACCTCCATTTTGTTGTCCTTGACGATGATGCTGAACTGCCCACCGCCATCGCCTTCGATGTCGAAATGGAAATTGGTGTCCACGTCCTTTAGCCAATCCGGGTTGACGGTTTCTGGCAAAGTGGTGATAAAATCCTTGGCATTGTGGATGGTGAGTTTCGGTATTTTGCTTAAATCCATGTTTTTGAAGTTGAGGAGGTTGAGGAGGTTTAGAGGGTTTAGCGGGTTTAGTTCGGGTGCATCTAAACCCCTTAAACCCTCTAAACCACCTAAACTATTTTTTGTTTTGCAGGTGCAAGTTTACGAAATTCTACAAGTTCGCTTCATCCAATTGACCAAGAAAGCCAACACTTCACCTTGTTGTGGTTCATTGTGGATTTCGTGTTTTAGGCCATGCCATTTTTTCCAAGTTACATTTTCAGGGTTGCGCTTCGCAAAGTCCTCCGTACCAGCGGGGCTGGTAAGCGGGTCGTCGCCGCCGTGCATGAGTAGGGTGGGGCAGGGCATCGTCCCGGTGAATACATCCAAGAATTTTGCACCGCCAAGCAGTTCGTAGCCAGTCCTCACGGAAATGCGGTTATGCACCAACGGGTCATTCAAGTACGCCTCGATAACTGCTGGGTCGTTGGATAAACCGTTGACATCCAGCCCGTTGTTTTGCGTTAAGTTGTGCCAAACTAAGTTCATCGCTTGCGCAAAAACGACCAACACTTTGGAGGGTTGTTTGGGCAAACGAATCCAAGGCCCTGTGGCAATCAGTCCAGTGATGGCTGGATTTCTTCTTAGAACATAGTTGAGCACGACGTTGCCACCCATGCTGTGCCCATACAGGAAAACGGGGATTTCGGGGTATTCCATGCCCGCCATTTCCAGCAAATTGTCCACATCGTCGAGCATGGATTCAAGGCCAAGGGTATGGCCCCGCTTGCCCACCGTTCGGCCATGCCCTTGGTGGTCGAAGCCGACGGAGGCGATGCCATGCGCCGATAAATATTTGGCGACATGGTCGTACCTCCCTATGTGCTCCCCCAGGCCATGTACCAAGCAAACGACCGCCTTCGCTCCTTGGAGGGGCCAATGCCGGAAGTGAATGGAAATGCCCGCTTTGTTAACTTTCTGAAAATCAATTGTTTGCATACAGTATTGCTAAACTTTTTGAAAATGGGAAAAGATGGAAATGCTGCCGTCATTTGGATGAAATCAGTTGGAAAATGCAACTGAATGGCGAGGTTCCCGTTAAAAACTTACGCCGTTTAATGCTGAACCATTTTTCAACTTCACGGTTCGATAGGGGTATTGAAAAAAAATCCCAAAATAATATTTGCTCAAAAATCCATTTTTTTCAAAACAAACCCTAAACCCTACCCAAATTGTCCGTTGATAATTGCACAAGCTGCCCCTTGACCTTCGCAAAATTCAGCAAACACAGCTATTCAGCAAAGAAAAGTTCGGCTGCCATATAAAATTTTAAGCCCTACTTTTGCTGCTCGAAAACGAAACCTGTTTGAAGCAAACTTTTTTTTGATTTATTTCAAACCGTTTCGAGCAAGTAGCGGCAAAACAACGATTTTCAAAGCAACAAATGAATCCATATCTTCCGATTTTGATGGTCATTGGCGTGGCACTGAGCTTTGTGGTCATCACGCTGGGCGCCACGCACCTGCTCGGCCCCAAGCGCAAGACCGCAATTAAGGACGATGCCTTTGAGTGTGGTATCGAATCCGTCGGCGACGCCCGTTCCCCAGTATCCATCAAATATTTCTTGGTCGCCATCCTCTTCGTCCTTTTCGATGTCGAGGTAATTTTCATGTACCCCTGGGCCGTCAATTTCAAAGCACTGGGCCTTACGGGGCTGCTCGAAATGTTCACCTTCATGGCCGTCCTTTTCATCGGCCTGATGTACATCTTCAAGAAAGGGGCGCTGAAATGGGAATGAGAACGAGGTTTAGATAGTTTAGGAGGTTTAGAGGGTTTAGCATGGCCCCAAACTAAACCTCCTAAACCCTCTAAACCCTCTAAACCTTTGAAATGAATATTGACATCCATCCAGAAAATACGCCACCCGGCATTGAAGGCGCAGGCTTTTTTGCCACCTCGCTTGACAAGGTGGTGGGCCTTGCCCGTGCCAATTCGCTGTGGCCGCTGCCCTTCGCCACCTCCTGCTGCGGCATCGAGTTCATGGCGACGATGGCCAGCCACTACGACCTTGGCCGCTTCGGGGCTGAGCGCCTCAGCTTCTCCGCCCGTCAGGCCGACCTGCTGATGGTGATGGGTACCATTGCGAAGAAAATGGGGCCGGTGCTTCGGCAAGTTTACGAGCAAATGGCCGAACCGAAATGGGTGCTTTCGATGGGCGCTTGCGCCAGCAGCGGCGGCATTTTCGATACCTATTCGGTTTTGCAAGGCATTGACCGCATCATCCCCGTGGACGTTTACATCCCCGGCTGCCCGCCCCGCCCGGAACAGGTGCTTGATGGTATTTTGAAGATTCAGGAATTGGCCAAAAACGAAAGCCTGCGAAGGCGGCACTCGGCAGAGTACAAGGAAATGCAGAATGCTTACGGATTGGAATGAGGTTTAGGAGGTTTAGATGGTTTAGCGGGTGTAATCAAAGCCGTTCTAAACCCGCTAAACCTCCTAAACCCACTAAACCTAAAGATGATAGCAACTCAACCACATATTGAATGGATGGAAGCAGTCACCGCACGGCTTCAAGCGGAGTTTGGGGGAAACATCCTGAGCATTGAGCAATCCTACGACTTCCCTGTCGTGGTAATTGCGAAGCAAAGCCTGATGGATGTGCTTTCCTTTCTGAAAAACGACCCAGACATGGGCTTCACCTTCCTGACCACGCTATGCGGCTTGCATGTTCCCGGCTACGAAGGTGGTGAGTTCGGCATGATGTACCAATTGCAGAATATGCAGCAGAACCGCCGCTTGCGCATCAAAACGTACATGCCGGAAAGCGACCTTGACGTGCCAACGGCCACCAACCTTTGGCCAGCGGCCAACTGGATGGAGCGGCAGGAGTACGATTTCTTTGGGTTCAATTTCATCGGCCACCCCGACTTGCGCCGCATCCTGAACATGGACGAAATGAACTACCATCCATTGCGCAAGCAATACCCGCTGGAGGACCTTGGGAAGCATGATAAAGATGATGCGAAGTTTGGGCGATGAGGTTTAGGAGGTTTAGTTTTACACAATCAAGTTTAGAAAGTTTAACGGGTTTAGGAGGTTTAGTTTTGCATTTCCGAAGTCCCTATCTAAACCTCCCAAACTATCTGAACCAACTAAACCTTGCATATGAAGACTTACAGTTTCGAAAAAATGATTGCATGGGAAAAAGGAAAAGAGCTGACCCTGATTATTTACAGAATAACTGGAAAATTTCCGAGAACGGAACAATTTGGACTGATTAGCCAAATGAACCGTGCCGCTGTTTCAGTAATCTCAAACTTGGCAGAAGGTTCTGCACGAAAGTCTGATAAAGATAAGGCAAGGTTTTACGAAATAGCTTTCGGGAGTGCCATCGAAGTGCTTTCACAAACTGTAGTGTCTTTTGAATTGAATTTCATGACCCAAGAAAACTATGATGAAATCAGGTCTAAAATTGACGAGGTCTGCTATTTCATGAGCCAGCTTCGCAAGCCGCTAGTTGATGTGGCCAACGAAGATGGTGCAATTTACGGCGACGAAAAGCTACCATCTTTTGAGGTTTAGGAGGTTTAGAGGGTTTAGGGGTTTAGTGTTCGACATGCGCTAAACCCTCTAAACCCTCTAAACCCTCTAAACCCTTCAAACCAGACATGAGCGAAAATCAAACCATACCACTTCCCGAAAAGGAATACGTGACCCTCAACCTTGGGCCTACGCACCCTGCCACGCACGGCATTTTCCAGAACATCCTGAAAATGGACGGGGAAATTATCATCTCCACCGAGCCGACCATCGGGTACATCCACCGGGCGTTCGAGAAGCTGGCCGAGCGGAGGCCGTACAACCAGATAGCCCCCATCACCGACCGACTAAATTACTGCTCCGCCCCCATCAACAACATGGGCTGGCACATGACCGTGGAGAAGCTCATCGGCTGCGAAGTACCCAAACGGGCGCAGTACATCCGGGTCATCATCATGGAACTGGCCCGCATCGCCGACCACATCATCTGTGACTCGGTAATCGGGGTGGACACGGGGGCGCTCTCCGGCTTCCTATACATCTTTCAGGAGCGGGAGCATATCTACGAGATTTTCGAGGAGGTTTGCGGTGCAAGGCTCACGACCAACACGGGCCGCATCGGCGGCATGGAGCGTGATTTTTCGCCGAAGGCTTGGGAGAAACTGGAATACTTCGTGAAGCATTTCCCCGAAAAACTGCAAGAGTTCGAGAACCTGCTGCTCCGCAACCGCATCTTCATGGACCGCACCATCAACGTCGGAGCAATCTCAGCAGAGCGGGCATTGGCCTACGGTTTCACCGGCCCCAACCTCCGTGCCGCTGGCGTGGACTACGATGTCCGAGTGGCGAACCCTTACAGCAGCTATGAAGATTTCGATTTCCAAATCCCCGTGGGCACGAACGGCGACACCTACGACCGCTTCATGGTGCGCCTCGAAGAAATGAAACAGAGCCTCGGCATCATCAAACAGGCCATGAAGAACATGCCGGATGGCCCCATTTATTCCCCTGATGTTCCAGAATTCTATTTGCCCCCAAAAGAAGACGTGTACTCCAAGATGGAGGCCCTGATTTACCAGTTCAAAATCGTGATGGGCGAGATGGACGTGCCAAAGGGCGAAGTCTATCACGCCGTAGAGGGCGGCAATGGAGAGTTGGGCTTCTACCTCATCAGCGATGGGGGACGGACGCCGTTCCGCTTGCATTTCCGTCGGCCCTGCTTCATCTACTACCAGGCGTACCCGGAGATGATTAAAGGTTCGATGTTGAGCGATGCGATATTGACGATGAGCAGCATGAATGTGATTGCGGGGGAGTTGGATGCGTGAAGAGGTTTAGAGGGTTTAAGTAGTTTAGAGGGTTTAGCAGCCCACACCTAAACCTCCTAAACCTTTCAAAGAAACTTGTTTTTTGATAATTTTGTTTTCGATGAAATTCGGGTTCAAATCATTCAAAATCAGAGCGTTATGACACAAGATATTTTAATCAAGGAGCTAACGAACCTTCCTGAGCATCTGAAGCGGGAGGTACTCGACTTTTTGTTGTTCCTCAAGGAAAAACAGCAAAAACAGAAGCAAGCAGCGAAAAAGCCAAAATTCGGGGAAGGCGAGGTCAAGTTTACTATTTCCCCAGATTTTGATGACCCTTTGATGCTTGTCGTTGACTCAGAGGCTGTCCAAAAATCTAAGCCCAAGCCGTTTTTCGGATATGGAACTGTAAAGGGCTCGATTTCGGAGGATTTCGATGCTCCTTTGGAGGACTTCAAAGACTATATGTGATGAAAATATTATTGGACACACATGCGCTTTGGTGGTTTTACAGTGGCTCAAGGGAATTGAGCAAAACGGCTTTGGAAGCCATTACTGAAAATGATGCTTATATCAGCATTGCCAGCTTTTGGGAAATATCCATTAAGGTCAGTATTGGCAAAATGAACCTCGATGCACCCTTGGACGAATTTTTCAAAAACGTGTTGGATAAAAGGATTTTCATACTGCCATTGGGCCTTGACCATGTACTGAAGTCCTCCCAATTGCCATTTCACCACCGAGACCCTTTTGACCGAATAATCATTGCACAAGCGATTGTTGAGAATATGTCTTTAGTTACGATTGACGCTGACTTCAAACTTTACGCCGAGCAAGAAAACTTCAAAATCATCTGGTAGGTATTAGGTTTAGGGGCTGTAGAAAGTTTAGCGGGTTTGGCAGGCCCCCAACTAAACCTTCTAAACCTTCTAAACCCGCTAAACCATAAAATGAACGACATAAAATTTTCAGACGAAACGTTGGCCTTGGTTCAAAAAACCATCCGCCGCTACCCAGAAGGTCGCCAGAAGTCCGCCCTCCTCCCCCTGCTGCACCTCGCACAGGCCGAGTTCGACGGCTGGCTGAGCGCCCCAGTGATGGACTACGTGGCCTCGCTGCTCGACATCCAGCCCATCGAGGTGTACGAGGTGGCCTCGTTTTACAGCATGTTCAACCTGAAGCCGGTCGGCAAATGCCTCATCGAGGTATGCCACACCAGCTCCTGCTGGCTGCTGGGGGCGGAGGACATCGTGCGGCACCTGGAGCAGAAGCTCGGCATCAAAAAAGGCCAGACCACGCCCGATGGAAAGTTCACCATCAAGACTGTCGAATGCCTCGGCTCCTGCGGCACGGCCCCGATGATGATGATTGGGGCGCAGTACCACGAGAACCTGACGCTGGAGAAGGTGGATGCGCTAGTGGGGGAATGGGATGGGAAGGGGGAGAGGAGTAGGTATTGTTGAAAAAAGAATTTACAAAATGGAAGAATTTGATAAGTTAAAGCAATACGATGACCAGATTTTCAAAATATTCCAAGAAAATTTTGGTAAACTTTCTGATGATGTGAGAACGAAATCGCAGTACAAAAGTGCAATAGCTGTTTTTACTGTTTTTTTGATGAAGTCTGATTTCTTGAAATTGGGGATGATTGATTTAGTAGGTAGTTTAAATATTTACTCAAGTAAGGTCATTTTTAGAACATTGATTGAGCACTATCTTAAATTTTTGTACATCTACCTTAGAACAGTTGAAGAAAAAAGTGATGCAATCAGCAAAGAATATTTGGATTTATCAGTCCTTAATGAGGAGGTAGAGACCCTTAATGCATGGAAATCAGTTGTAGAAATCTTAGGAATAAAAAATGAAAAGAATCACTTCGAGAATGTAAAGCAAAAGTTTCCTGAATATAAAGACTGCGATTCAAAAATTCTTAAACAGAAAATTCTTCAGTTTAAGCATAGAAATATCATCAAATATTTGAACTCAAAACTTAACAAAAAAAATAGTTTTGAAGGAGGGGCGGCATTTGCCTTGAAGTTGATTCCTCAATATTCAGAGCTTTCTTCTTTCATTCATGGCGGGGCAGGCGCATTGGAGAATATCTTCCAAAACATGAAAGAAAATGATAGAGCGAAAGAAATGTCCAATGACCTATCTATTGCCTTGATGATTTCTGCATCCATAAAAATGTTCTATTTCCTGTTTTTGTTTCAGTTTGACAAAAACTTTGGAGACGCTTACATTCAAATTCGAGAATTATCCAAAGAATTTAGTTCAGACACTATCAACTAAGTTGTCTGTTGCCGCAAGAACGCTTGTAGCAACTCCAAAACTCCAAATTCCCAGCTTTGTCATTCCCGAAGGGAACCAGTTGTTGCAAGAATGCTTGCAGCAGTTTTCAGTCTCGTCGTTCTTGCAAGTTTGCAACTTGCAAGGCTACACATGAACGGTTTAGCAGGCTTTCATTGCCGCCAAAGCCAGCCCTTGTGAGAGAGAATTGACAGCAAAATTGCCCATGCCGAGCCTTGCAAGTTGCAAACTTGCAAGAACTCAAAAGGGGCGTACCGGGCTTTGTCATTCCCGAAGGGAAACCGCAAAGCCACGAAGGCAGCACCGCATGACATTGCGGATTGCCTTCGTCAATGACAAAAAAGAGAAACAAGACACTCAATGTCTCGAAAAATACTACTTAAAAACGACCACATCCCCGGCATCAACACCTTGGAGGTGTACCGGAAGCACGGCGGCTACGAGGGCTTGAAGAAGGCACTCGGCATGGCCCCCGATGCCATCGTGGAGGAGGTGAAGAAGTCCGGCCTGCGGGGTCGGGGCGGTGCGGGCTTCCCCACGGGCATGAAGTGGAGCTTCCTGGCGAAGCCAGAGGGCGTGCCACGCTACCTCGTCTGCAATGCCGACGAGAGCGAACCCGGCACTTTCAAGGACCGCTACCTGATGGAGCGCATCCCGCACCTGCTGGTGGAGGGCATGATTGTCAGCAGCTTTGCGCTGGGGGCCAACACCTCATACATCTACATTCGGGGCGAGTATTTCTACGTGCTGCGCATCCTCGAAAAGGCGATTGACGAGGCTTACGCTGCCGGATTGCTCGGCAAGAATATCCTCGGCAGCGGCTTCTCCCACGATTGTTACGTGCAAATCGGCGCAGGTGCCTACATCTGTGGCGAGGAGACCGCCCTGCTCGAAAGCCTCGAAGGCAAGCGTGGCAACCCCCGCCTCAAGCCACCGTTTCCGGCAGTGAAGGGGCTTTGGGATTGTCCCACCGTAGTCAATAATGTGGAGACCATCGCCGCCGTCGTGCCTATCATCGAAATGGGCGGCGACGCCTACGCAGGCATCGGCATCGGCAAAAGCACGGGCACAAAGCTCATCTCGGCCAGCGGCCATATCAACAAGCCGGGGGTTTATGAAATCGAACTCGGCGTTCCGGTGGAGGAGTTCATCTACTCCGACGAGTATTGCGGCGGCATCCGCAACGGCAAGGACTTGAAGGCGGTGGTGGCTGGTGGTTCGTCCGTACCCATCCTGCCCAAGCACCTCATCCTGAAAACCGCCGCCGGAGAGCCTCGCCTCATGAGCTACGAGAGCCTCGGCGACGGCGGCTTCGCAACGGGCACCATGCTCGGCAGCGGCGGCTTCATCGTCATGGACGAGGACACGAGCATCGTGAAGAACCTCTACACCTTCGCCCGATTCTACCACCACGAGAGCTGCGGCCAATGTAGCCCCTGTCGGGAAGGCACGGGCTGGATGGAGCGCATCCTGAAGAAAATCCTCGATGGCAATGGCACTTTGGCGGACATTGACCTGCTCTGGGACATCCAAAGCAAAATCGAGGGCAAAACCATCTGCCCGCTTGGCGAGGCAGCGGCTTGGCCTGTTGCGGCAGCCATCCGGCATTTCCGGCATGAGTTTGAGGAGTATGTGGCGAGGCCGGAGGGGATTCGGGAGGTGCGGCATTATTATCGGTTGAAGGGGTTGGAGAGTGTGGGGTGATTTGGAAGTGACGACATCCCCTAACCCCCTTCAAAGGGGGAATTCGACCCTGCGAACCTTCATATGTTGTTCATTGATTTTTGAGTATCGAATTGCGGAAGTGACGACATCCCCCTAACCCCCTTCAAAGGGGGAATTCGATGGTGCTAACTTTGACAGGTGGTTCTTTGAACTAAGATGATAGGTTCTGATTCAATTTTCTGTTGCATAAAAGCAGTCAAGAAAATTGAAGCAGTCCCGAATTCCCCCTTAGAAGGGGGTTAGGGGGATGTCCTTCCCCAATAGCAGACATTTACACGCAACCCAACGACTATGAGAAACAAAATCATCCCCTACAACCCCAAGCTAAAAGAGTTTGCGAGGAAATTGAGGAAGAACAGCACCATCGCCGAAATCCTTTTGTGGAAAGTCATCAAAGGAAAAAGCATGGGTGTTGAGTTTCACCGCCAAGTGCCGATTGATGAGTACATCGTGGACTTTTTTTGCCACGAATTGATGTTGGTGATTGAATTGGACGGCGACATTCATGCAGAGGACGATGTGATAAAAAGGGACGTTGAAAGACAGGAACGGCTTGAAAACCTGGGCGTGAAGATTGTCCGAATCAGGAACAAGGTGGTCAAGTACCACATGTACGATTGCTTGGAGTTTTTGATGGAGGTTATCAAAGAAAGGCAATTGGAAATGGGGCAGTGACTGCTGGATGGGAGGTGACTACATCCCCCTAACCCCCTTCAAAGGGGGAATTAAGGTCTGCGAACTTTGAAATAATGTTCTTTGATTGTAGAGTTTCGGATGGGAGAGGTGACTACATCCCCCTAACCTCCTTCAAAAGGGGAATAAAGGTCTGCGAACTTTGAAATAATGTTCTTTGATTGTAGAGTTTCGGTTTGGGGAAGTGACGACATCCCCCTAACCCCCTTCAAAGGGGGAATTCGCCTTTGCAAACTTTGAAAAGTTGTTCATTGATTTTCCGATAGTTAAGTGCTTTAATTTTCTTTTTGTAATTGTTCAGAAAGGAAATTGAAACAGTCGTTAATTCCCCCTTTGAAGGGGGTTAGGGGGATGTAGCCCCCGTGCGACAACCAACAATTAAAATTAATAGGCAACATGCCATTCATCACCATAGACGATTTCCAAATCGAAGTGCCCGAAGGCACCACGATTCTCAATGCGGCCCGCATGATTGGCGGCGACCTCGTGCCGCCTGCCATGTGCTACTATTCCTCCCTGAAGGGCAGCGGCGGCTACTGCCGCACCTGCCTCGTGAAGGTGGAGCAAGGCTCGGCCAAAGACCCAAGGCCCATGCCCAAGCTGGTGCCAAGCTGCCGCACCACGGTGATGGACGGCATGGTCGTTCGCAATGAAACTTCGCCGGAGGTGATTGAGGCCAGGGCGGGCGTTACCGAGTTCCTGCTCATCAACCACCCGCTCGACTGCCCCGTGTGCGACCAAGCGGGCGAGTGCCACCTGCAAGACCTCGGCTACCAGCACGGCAAACTGGACACCCGCAGCGAGTTCCGTCGTCGTACTTTCGAGCCGGAGGATATTGGCGACAATATCAAATTGCACATGAACCGCTGCATCCTCTGCTATCGCTGCGTGAAGGTGTGCGAGCAAATTACCGATGGCCGGGTACATGGCGTCATCGGTCGGGGCGACCATGCGGAGATTTCCACGTACATTGAACAGGCGATTGACAACGACTTTTCCGGCAACGTAATTGATGTTTGCCCGGTAGGGGCATTGACGGACAGGACGTTCCGCTTCAAGAGCAGGGTCTGGTACACCAAGCCTGTGGAGGCGCACCGCAATTGCGAAAAATGCTGCGGCAAAGTCCGCCTCTGGTACCAAGGCGAGGAAATCCTGCGGGTAACGGCACGTAAGGACGAGTTCGGCGAGGTGGCCAAACTGGAAAACGGCGAGGCTGGATGGATTTGCAACGAATGTCGTTTTGAGAAAAAGCACACCAACGACTGGGTGATTGATGGCGTGACGCATGTTGACCGCCACTCGGTCATCTCCGCCAACCATTACGAGAGCGAGGAAGGCGAGCGGTTTGAAGGAAAACAATTGGAGGGGGCGGCGCTGCCGCATGGGGAGAAAGTGGAGTTGGGAGTAGGGGCGCTGAATCCTAATAATGTTTGAAAGGGTTTAGAGGGTTTAGAAGGTTTAGAAGGTTTAGTGGGCGCCTCGCTCTAAACCTTCTAAACCTTCTAAACCCTCTAAACCTCAACTTTACCAATGACGATTCTAATCTTCAAAATAATCCTCGTCCTCGCCGTTTTCGGCATCACCATGCTGATAGCAATGTACAGCACATGGGCCGAGCGCAAGCTGTCCGCCGTGATGCAGGACCGGGTCGGGCCGAACAGGGCAGGCCCGTTGGGGCTGCTGCAACCCGTGGCCGATGGCATTAAGATGTTTACCAAAGAGGAGTTGATTCCAGCAGGAAGCAATCGGTACTTGTTCATCATTGCGCCGGGTATTGCGATGCTCACGGCGTTGATTACGGGGGCGGTCATCCCTTGGGGCGGCGACTTGAGCATCGGCGGGGAGGCATATCCATTGCAAATCACGGACATCAACATCGGGGTGCTTTACCTCTTCGGGGTAATATCGGTAGGGGTTTATGGCATCATGATTGGCGGCTGGGCGAGCAACAACAAGTACTCGCTGTTGGGCGCACTCCGTGCCAGTTCGCAGATGATTAGCTACGAGATTGCGATGGGCTTCTCCATCATTGCGATGGTGATGATGACGGGTAGTTTGAGCCTCCGGGAAATCGTTGCGCAGCAAGATGCTGGCTTCGCAAATGTGGTCTATCAACCGGTGGCGTTCCTGATTTTCCTGATTTGCGCCTTTGCAGAAACCAACCGTGCGCCCTTTGACTTGCCGGAATGCGAGACAGAACTCATCGGCGGCTTCCACACCGAGTATTCTTCGATGAAACTTGGGCTGTTCCTGTTTGCGGAGTACATCAACATGTTCATCTCGTCAGCCATCATGGTCAGCTTCTTCTGGGGCGGCTACAATTTCCCGTTCCAGCACGAGCTGGGTTTGGGTGAAAACGCCCTTGCCATTGCACAAACGGCTGCGTTCTTTCTTAAGGTTTTCGGCTTCATCTTCTTGTTCATGTGGGTGCGATGGACGCTGCCCCGCTTCCGCTACGACCAGTTGATGAACCTCGGCTGGAAGGTGCTGCTGCCACTGTCGTTGCTGAATATTTTCGTGACGGGGGTGGTGATGTATTTCACCGGAAAATTGAATTAAATGAAATTGAAAACATCCTTCTTCGTCTTTGCAATTTTGTCGCTTTCATTGGCAGGTTGCGTCAACAAAGCCCCTCACACGACCTTCAAGTGCGGGCGCTTGCTGTCCGAGAAGGAATTGGTTCGACTAAACAAAACATCCTACAAGGACTACAAGACAGAGGACTTGGAATTGCTTGCTGCCTTGACAACTTTGGTCAATGAAACAAGTGGGGATAGCCTTGAACACGAGGTGTTTTTCCGTGAAAAAACTGCTTCCTCATTGACGATGGAAGTTTTTGGGGTGGAAGCACCGCTGACCATCGAAAAAGTCGCTTGCTCCATCTTTGGTAGAACGGATTTGAAATTGCCAGCAGAACAAAAGATTCTGTTTCACAAATACCTCAACGGAGGCACTGGCAGTGAATTTTTGATTGGATTGGCCAACAAGTGATTTTGAAGTTGTTGACCTAAAATGTTGATGCTGGGAAAACAGGTGTTGGCAGTAACCAATTTTCCCCCAAAACAAATCGCCAATTTTATCTCCGAATGTTTGGTACTCGGAGTAGTTGGCGATGAAAAAGAAGTGACACTTTTGCAGCCCGAAAGGCAAGTGCCGAATGGGTTGCGGGTTTTATAGTCATTCGTCATTCGTTATTGGTCATTATCGAAGTGTCCCAATGACAAATGACCAATGACCCCAATGACATTTTTATGCTGACGAACAGAAGCAAAGTGATGGAGAAAAAGCAGATGACGCTCGCTGAGCGCCTCTACCTGCCTGCCATTGCGGGGGGCATGTCCATCACGTTCCGCCATATTTTCAAGAAAAGCGCCACGGTGCAGTACCCGGAGCAGTTGCGCCCGATAGCGCCCGTCTATCGTGGCCACCACGTCCTGAAAAGGGACGAAGCAGGTGCAGAGCGTTGCACCGCTTGCGGCCTTTGCGCCGTGGCCTGCCCCGCCGAGGCCATCACCATGACCGCTGCCGAGCGCAAAAAAGGCGAGGAAAACCTGTATCGAGAGGAGAAGTACGCCGCCATTTACGAAATCAACATGCTGCGTTGCATCTTCTGTGGACTTTGCGAAGAAGCCTGTCCGAAAGAGGCGATTTTCCTCACGGATAGGTTGATTCCGAGCAACTACGGTCGCCAAGGTTTCATCTTCGGGAAGGACAAATTAGTGGAAACGATGGACAACCCAGTGGACGTGACCAAGCGGCAAACCCCAGCGGTGCTGGAGTTCAAGAAGGACAAGTTTCACCAGCACAATGTGACCATCAAGGACTTAATTGACATTGAAGAACATTAACGAAATGCCGATTTCCGAAATACTTTTTTGGGTACTATCCACCACAGCGGTCGTTTGCTCGCTGTTGGTCATCGCATCGAGGGATGCCGTACACAGCGCTTTGTTCCTCATCGTCACGTTTTTTGCGGTGGCTGGGCATTACTTTTTGCTCAATGCCCACTTCTTGGCGGCGGTTCACGTCATCGTTTATGCAGGAGCCATCATGGTGCTTTTCCTCTATGCCGTGATGATGCTCAACCTAAAAAAAGACGAAGAATCTGGCAAGAAACCTTGGTTCAAATTCGCAGCAGCCATTTCGGCAGGATTGTTTTTGTTGGTTTTGACGGTCGCCGTGAAACGCACCGAATCCCCTCAAATCATCGGTACAGACACCCAAATCGGCACGGTCGAAAGCCTCGGTCAAGTCCTGTTCAACGAGTTCTTGTTGCCTTTTGAAATATCCGCATTTCTCTTTCTCTCAGCGATGGTGGGAGCGGTGCTATTGAGTAAAAAACAGCTAAGTTAGGGATGAGGAATGAGGGGTGAGGGATGACGCGTTCATCCCTCACCCCTCATTCCTCATCCCTCAGTAAATCATGTCCATCAACTACTACCTCTACCTCTCCACTGCCCTGTTCTGCATCGGTGCGTTTGGGGTCATTTACCGAAGGAACGCCATCGTGAAGTTTATGTGCATCGAACTGATGCTCAATGCGGTGAACCTGCTCATGGTCGCTTTCTCCACGGTGTGGGGGCAGGCGCAGGGACAGGTTTTCGTGTTCTTCATCATGGCCGTCGCAGCAGCGGAGGTGGCGGTCGGATTGGCCATTTTGATGATGATTTATCGAAACCTCCAATCAACCGACACCTCGATTTTGAGCAAACTAAAATGGTGATAACAGGGATGAGGAACGAGGGATGAGGCATGACCAATGCACCATCATCCCTCCTTCCTCATCCCTCATTCCTCAACTTGTGGATTTAATCATAAAAATAGCCGCCTTCGCACCGCTCGCCACCTTTATGGTGATACTCACGAGCTACCGTTGGCTTTCAAAAACCCAGACGGCCATCGTTGCTTGCCTCGGGGTTTTCGCATCGTTTGTATGCGCTTGCGCAATATTCTACGAGCAGTTGAACAACCCGCACACTGAAGTGGTGACGGTCTATCAGTGGATTTCCAGCGGGACTTTCAGCTCGTCCTTCAATTTTTTGGTGGACAGGCTCACCGCCGTTTTCCTGATGTTCGTGACGGGAGTTGGTTTCCTAATCCACTTGTTTTCAGTGGGTTATATGTGGGAGGACGATGGCTTTCGCCGCTTTTTTTCTTACCTCAACCTGTTCTTGTTCTTCATGTTGGTGCTGGTCATGGCCGATAGCTTCCTCATCACCTTCATCGGTTGGGAGGGGGTTGGCTTCTGCTCCTTCATGCTCATCAGTTTTTGGTACAAGGACATGAAGAACAACGACGCCGCCAAGAAAGCCTTCGTGATGAACCGTATCGGCGACTTCGGCTTCCTGATGGCGATGTGCCTGCTCTTCGTCAACCTCGGCAGCTTGGAGTATTCGCAGCTTTTTTTTGGTGAAAAACTGCCGCTGCTCCAACAGCTCTCGCCGGGCTTGTTGGCACTGATAGCGGGCTGCCTCGTGCTGGGTGCCGTGGGCAAGAGCGCCCAAATACCCCTCTTCACCTGGCTCCCCGATGCCATGGCCGCCCCGACCCCTGTCTCGGCGCTCATCCATGCCGCCACAATGGTGACGGCGGGCATTTACCTCGTGGCCCGCACCAACGCCTTGTTCGCCCTCACGCCCGACATCTCCATGCTCGTGGCCATCATCGGGACCGCCACTGCGCTGGTTGGTGCAGCCATTGGCCTCCTCCAAACGGACATCAAAAAAGTATTGGCCTATTCTACCGTCAGCCAATTGGGGCTGATGTTCATGGCATTGGGCTTGGGCGCTTACACGGCGGCCATTTTCCATGTCATCACCCATGCGTTTTTCAAGGCGCTGTTGTTCCTCGGTTCGGGCAGCGTCATCCATGCCATGAGCGGCGAGCAGGACATCAGGCGGATGGGCGGGCTTCGCAAAAAACTGCCCATCACCTACCGCACCTTTCTCATTGGCACCTTGGCGATTTCGGGCATTCCGCCGTTGGCAGGTTTCTTCAGCAAGGACCAGATTTTGGCCTCTGCATTTGAGCACAATATCCTCTTTTTCATCCTCGGAATGGGGGTGTCGCTGATGACGGCATTCTACATGTTCCGGGTGCTGTTCCTCACTTTCTTTGGCGAGTTCCGTGGCACAGAGGAGCAGCGCCACCACCTCCATGAGTCGCCACCACTGATGACCATTCCGCTCATCATCTTGGCCGTGTTGTCCATCGTCGGCGGCTGGATGGGCATCCCGCACGGCTTGGCACATGCCATGGGAATTCACAAGAACTTCGATACATTTTTGGCACCGGTGCTCGGGACATTCGAGATGCACGCCAGCCTTGGCTTGGAGCTGGCCCTCATGGGCGGCACGACGCTGCTCATCCTTGGCATCATCTACTACGCTTATTCGCTTTTTGTAAAAAAACAAGTACGACCTGTGCGGGACGTGGAAGCACTAACCGGGTTTGCGAGGTTGCTTGCTGGTCGGTTTTTCATTGATGAGTTTTACCGAAAATACATTGTGCAATCAATTGACAAACTCTCGGCCTTGCTCGAACGGGGCGTCGAGCGATTACTGGACGGAACGGCCAACGGCACAGGCAGTTTGGTGTCTGCCTTTAGCAGCCGACTGCGGTTGGTGCAAACGGGGCAGTTGGACCATTATGCGTTGGTGTTCGTGCTGGCCGTCGCTACGATGTTGGCGGTCTTGATAGTTTGAAAAACCATGTGATTTTCCCAAGCCCCAATTTCCCAAAATCAACTTAAAAAATGCTGCTTTTACCTTTACTACTCATACCCTTGCTCACGGCCATTTTTACCTATTTTTCGGGTAAAAATGCGAAGTACGTTTCGCTTTTCGGGTCGTTGCTGAACGCCGTTTACGTGTTGTTCCTGCTGTACACTTACAACACGACCGGGCAGGAAACCATCCGATTCTCCGTGCCGTGGATACCGCAGTTGGGCACCAGTTTCAGCTTGATGCTCGATGGTATCAGCTTGATGTTGACCATCCTATCGGCCATCGTCATGCCGATGGTGCTGTACGCCTCCTTCAACCGTGACTACCCCGACCGCCATGTGTTGTATGCCTTGATGATGCTCATGGATGCAGCAATGGCGGGCAGTTTCATCGCCGCAGACGGCTTTTTGTTTTATGTTTTTTGGGAAATAGCGCTGATTCCCATCTACTTTATTTGCTTGAAATGGGGTGGGGAAGGCCGCCAACGCATTACTCTGAAATTTTTTCTTTACACGATGCTCGGCAGCCTCTTTATGCTGTTTGCGTTCATCTATCTTTACCAACATACCCCCGAAAAAACCTTTGCGCTGCAAGCGCTCTATGAGGCGGGCCGCAGCTTGTCCATTGCGGAGCAGGGACTTGTGTTCGCTGGCATATTCCTCGCCTTTGCCATCAAAATGCCCATTTTCCCGTTCCATACCTGGCAGCCGGAAACCTACTACATCGCCCCAACGCCGGGCGCCATGTTGCTCTCAGGCATCATGCTCAAAATGGCCACCTACGGCATCATCCGGTGGCTGATTCCAGTGGTGCCACAGGGGGTAGCCGAGTATGGAATTTGGGCGGTGGGGCTTGCGGTCGTCAGCATTTTGTATGCCTCGTTCATCTCCATTGTGCAAAGGGATTACAAGCGGCTCATTGCCTTTGCTTCCATTGCCCACGTAGGGCTGATAGCGGCGGGCCTCCTTTCCGTCAACGTGCAGGGCATACAGGGTGGCTTGGTGGAAATGTTGAGCCACGGCGTCAATACGGTCGGGCTTTTCTTCGTCTATGACATCATCGTGACCCGCACCGGCACCTCGGACATGGACAAGCTCGGTGGCATACGGGCAATTGACCCCCGGTTGGGTTTCATGTTCCTCGTCATCGTGCTGAGCGTGGTGGCGTTGCCGTTCACCAATGGTTTTGTGGGCGAGTTCCTGCTTATCATCGGCTTGTTTCAGTACAATCAGGTACTGGGCGCATTGGCTGGCCTGAGCATCATACTTGGGGTGATTTACATGTTCCGCTCCTTCCAAAAAATGATGCTTGGCGAGGTGAAGGATGAGGCCATCAACTACAAGAAACAAACCCGGCAAGAGACCCTGTTGCTGTTGATAGTCTGTGTTTTTATCGTAGGTTTTGGGGTGTACCCCAAGCCGATTTTGGCCATCTCCGAGAAGTCGGTGCTGGAGTTGTTGCAGGGAATTGCTCAATAAAAAGGATTGAAGGATTGGAGGATTGAAGGGATGAATGTCACCACGACTGCCTTCAATTCCTCAAACGCTGGTTCAAGTCTCCAGACTTGAACCGGATATTGGCATGTCTCCGACGTGCAAAAAACGAGGTCAGAGACCTCGATATATTTGTTTCAAGTCTGGAGACTTGAACCAGCGTTCTGAACAAAAGAAGGTTTCGATTTTCTGGTATGACTGAATTAATCATAATTTCACTCACAGGCGTTGCCGCCCTTGTTTCCGAGTTTTTGAACCTTCGGAAAATGTTGTTGCCAATGGCCATCTTGGCGCTGTTGGCGGTACTTGGCCTCAGTTTTTCAAATTTTGGCAATGCCGAGTTGGTCTTCAACATGGCCAGCCTTGATGGGTTTTCCCGTCCTTTCCTAATGGTGCTCTGCACCTTGGGCATCCTTTGGTTCTGGGGGTTTCGGCGATTTTTTGAGGAGGAAAAAACGACCACCGACTACTTTGCCCTCACACTGTTTTCCTTTGCAGGGGCAGTCTGCATGGTATCCTACACCAACTTGGCCATGCTGTTTTTGGGCGTCGAAATCCTGTCCATCCCGGTGTACGTGTTGGCGGGCAGCCGCAAATCCGACGTTAGGGGTAATGAGGCGGCGTTCAAATACTTCCTATTGGGGGCGTTTTCGTCCGGCTTTTTGTTGTTCGGCATTGCGCTAATTTATGGTGCTGTCGGCACTTTCGATTTGGGGGAAATAACGGCCAAACTTGCCAGTTTAACACCTGACAACCAATCACTTGTGCAAATCGGGTTTGTGCTTACGGTGGCTGCATTTGCCTTCAAGGTGGCCGCTGCGCCCTTCCATTTCTGGGCACCGGACGTGTACGAAGGCTCCCCCACACCCATCACTGCCTATATGGTGACGGTAGTAAAGGTGGCTGCATTTGCTGCCCTTTTGAAGTTTTTCCAAGCCTTTGAGGGGGCCATTCCTCAGACGGTTGCATGGGCGGTGTATGCCCTTTGTTTCCTCACGCTCATGGTCGCCAACTTGGTTGCCGCTTCGCAAAAAAACGTGAAGCGCCTCATGGCCTATTCCAGCATATCGCATACGGGATTCATGCTCACGGGCATATTCAGCCAACAGGTAGGAGCGGAGAACTTGCTCGTTTACTATAGCCTCGTGTATGGCATTGCCAGCCTTATTGCGTTTCGGGTACTGTGGTTCTTGCGCAATGAAGTGGCTGATATTCAGGACTTTAAGGGCATGTTGCATACCAACCAATTGGCAGCGGTTGCCGTTATTCTTGCCATGCTTTCCATGGCGGGCATTCCGCCGTTGGCAGGTTTTATCGCTAAATATCGGGTGCTGGCAGCCGCATCTGCTGCTGGTCAGGGCTGGCTCGTGGTGGTGGGCATTTTGGCCTCGCTGTTGGCCATTTACTACTATTTCAAAATCATCATCGTGATGTTCGAGCCGTGGGAAACTGCACCAAACCGGGAATTGAAGCTGGCGGACAAGGTTTTTCTTTATGTCTGCTGTGCGTTGTTGTTGGGGTTGACGGTGTGGCCGGTGGTGTGATAAAGGGTAACTATGCCCGCTGATAAAGGGTCAATAAAATAGGTAGTGTCAACGGGGGCTGCTGAAATTCTGAAAGAAGAGGAGGGTGCGAGATTACAAATTGGAACCAGTCGCTGTTGGAATTAGATGGATAATCAAAGTGATTCAAGTACCTCGAAAAATTCTTTTTCGGACTTGCCCATCGTTCTTAGATTGTTTTTGAAAATAAAATAGGGAAGTTCCCGGTGAGTAGCTTGGAAAATGACAGGCCGCAACATGCCGGGTTTTGACCATCGTTCGTGGCTCCCATTGGTGCCTTTTAATGTTAAGCCCCAATGTTTGATGACTTTCCTAAAGTCGTCCGTTTTTATGGTTTTGTTATTCGCCATACCAAGTATTATAGCGCCAACAATCTATCTTGAACTTGGAAAGAATCAACACCAAGATTTGACATAATTATACGTGGGTCGTACTTTGGTGGGGTAAACTTGTTTTCAAGTAGTTGGCCTTTTTTCCAGCCGTGGTTTATCAAGTCATTGACCAATGTACCCTCTTCGTGAACATGGTCAATGTAGAGATGGATGGTTTCGTCCATTGCTTGCAGGGCTTCTTGCTTAGTGGAACCATAGGCATAAATGTCGAGAGCGGGCGAATACAAGACCTGCATGCCATCTTCCTCGTAGCCTAAAATAGTCAGGTTTAGAAGGGCAACTTTCCCATTCTTAATCTTAACGCCGTCTGTGAATCTTTTTACCATGTTTATGTATGCTTGCAGCGTTTAGAAAAAATTAACCGCTATGCCTGTGCAAAAATAAAGACTTATAACTGGTTGTCAACAGTTAAGCAAAAGAATAGCTGCCTTTGCGGCCTTTCATACGTTCGTGTCCTTGATTGTTAACTCAATAAGTCCAGCATTCACCATCATTCGCACCGTTATCCTCAATAGCACCAACCCCTGCTGCATCACAAAAAACACCACCACCAATCCTCCCGTCACCATGCCAGACCTGCCCTCCAGCCACCAGTAAATGGCCATTGCCAGCAACTGCAACAAGTTGAAAAACAAGAAGATACCCATCGTTTGGAAGAAATGCCGGAACGTGAAGACCAGCCCCCGTTTTAATGCTTGCCAGGTCGTCAGCCCCTCCTTGATGATGGCCGTTTTGGCGACGATGGAGGCTATGCTCAAGTAAATGAAACCAACCAACCAGAGCAGGACATGGGCAAGAAAATAGCCCAGCACCGTTTTCTCGGAGGCCATCGTTTCGAGGTTGACCATCAAGTTTGCAAGGTAAGGTAGCAGGACGATGCCTGACCAAAGCGACAACAGCAGCAAGAACACCACGGCAATTTTTGCGAAGCGGAAAAAGTAGGTCGCACCGCCCGTCCAGAAGGCCAGTAAGATGGGCGTTTTTTTCACCAAAGTGTAAAGCACTCCAGCGTTGATGAACACGCTGAAAATCGCCCAAACCAGCAGTACCCACCTCAATTGCCCAATGAGCGGCGTGATGCTCCCGCCATGCACTTTCAGGAAATCGGAAATGACGGTGTGG
Source organism: Saprospiraceae bacterium UBA6168 (assembly GCA_002435785.1). GTDB lineage: Bacteria > Bacteroidota > Bacteroidia > Chitinophagales > Saprospiraceae > UBA6168. The sequence goes on from DIUC01000024.1 coordinate 85,967, forward strand.
TCATAGCCAGATAGCAACTTAGTGATTTCCAACGAGTTGCCGATGCTGGCCTCCAGCACGTGCCAGACCTGCATGGCCAATGGAATGGCCAAAAGCAGTTGCAGGAAATAGACCAGCAGCACGATTTTCCAGTGGCGCAGGCCGGTGAAGAAGGCGTTTTTTATGGTGTTTAGCATTGTTTTTTTCTCACGTTCAAATCAAAAATCCCACTGTTTGCATCACGTTCTGCATCCAAAAAACTGCCTTCAACGTGTACTTCCAAAGCACGGTTGTTTGCGGTTTTAGGGTCAGGCTGTTGTTGTTCAGGTCAATGTCCAAGGTGATTTTCTGCGCTGGGTCAATATGCGCCGACTCGATTTTCGACCTCGTTTGGTACTCAAAAACCTTCGTCCTTACTTGCCCGTCCCACAGCTCGGTTTTCGTAGAGCCGTCTTCAAAGTTGATTTGGACTTCCACTGGAAAGACCAGTTCGCCAAGTCGGTGCAGCGTCACGGAAGCCGTGAAATCGCTGGTAAGTTGGCCGCTTTTGAAAATAAACCCACCCTGGCCGTCGTCGAATAGGCCGTGTGCGGTGTAGTTTGCGAGGTTGTCAATTTGCGCCACCGCATAGTCACAGACATTGGTGCCGGCGATGACCCCCTGAAACAGCCAATCCAAGTTTTCGCCAAACTTTTTGCCGTGCCGATTGCCCACCACCTCGTTTGCGACAGCAAAAAAATCGGTGCCACGGGGGTGCTTGAACCTCCAGCGCTCGAAATAAGTCTGGATGAGTTCGTCCATCACCTCGTCGCCGACCAATGCTTGTAGGGTCTGGAGCATGGTGGCCGTTTTGCTGTAAATAATGCCCTTGTGTCGTCCGGTGCTTTCCCAGCCGGGCCTGGCCGCATGGTCTTCCTTGGGGTTTTTCATGCCCGTGTACTCGTTTCGGCTGAGTTCTCGGTTGCCCATTTGGTAGCCGTGGAAGTCCACATAGCCCGTTTTCATTCCATAATAATGGTCAATGATGCGGTCTTCGTAATAGGTCACGAGGCCCTCGTCGAGCCAAGCCTCTTCCTTCTCGTTGCTGGCCACCATCATCATGAAATACTGGTGAACGAACTCATGTACCGCCAATGATTCAACGTTTCGGATGCCCGTCGGCGAGTTCCAGAACGACCCCAACGTGATAAAAGTCGGGTACTCCATCATGCCGCTTCGCAATGCGTGGAAAGGCGGGTCGGCCATGGTCAAGCTGGCGAAAGGGTAGGGGCCTACGTGTTTCGTCATGTATTCCAAGCTCTGTTTCACGGCAGTGATGTACCGCTGGGCGTGCATGGCGTGTTCCGGCGGAATGAGCAGCCGGATGTTGACGTGCTGCCATTTGTCCTCAAAAACCTGAAAACCGGGGTAGGCCACCCAAGCAAAGTCAATCATGTCCTCTACCACGAAGCGGCGGCGGGTGAGGTTGTTGGGCAGTTTTTCCTCGCTCATCAGGCAGCCGGATGCACCCATTACGAGTTGGCTTGGGGCGGTGATGGTCACGTCGTAATTCCCAAAGTCGCCGTAAAACTCGGTCATGCGGAAGAACTGGTGGCAGTTCCAAGCCCACTGGCCGTTGGGTTCCAATTGCCAGACACCGAGCTGCGGAAACCAGTGAACCCATAGCGCATAGTCGTCCTTGCTCCAGCCGGACCGTGCGATGAGTTTGGGCAGCTTCGCTGTAAAGTTGAGGTCAAAAATCGCCGTTTCGCCCGGCTGCACGGGGCGCTTCAGTGGCACCAACAGCACGCTTTGGTCGTCCGGGTTGCTGTCGGTGGGCTGTATATAATGCATGGATGCGGTGAGGTTTGCACCGTTTTGCTCCGCAATATTGTCCACCCGAATCCAACCCCAAGTATCCTCGCCACGGCTGCCAATGTTTTGGTCGAAGATGTTGCCGCCGCTGCCCTTCAGGAAGGTGCTGCCCATGTTCTTGAACGCATTGAGGTACATGTAAAAATGTAGCTCCGTCACTGGCACAGGAGAATTGTTCTTGAAAATGACCTGCCCCGTGGAAGTGACGGACTTCTTGGCGAGGTCGTACTGTACGTCCATCACATAACTCGTGGGTCGGCTGCTCTTGGGCGGGTCGAAATAGGGGTCACATTGGCCGAAGGCCGCCCAAAAACCAAACAAGGAAATGCTGAAAATCAATGCTTTTTTCATTGGAACAAAGAAACGGCATGTAAACTAAAAACTACCAAACATGCCTGAATAAGTCGAAATGCTATCGGTTTAAAGAAAAGGAAATCCAGTGGGAATCGTTGCTTGCCACCGCATTTCCTTTGTCTTTTTTGGGTAAAAATGCAACACTCGTCGTATCATTGAGCCTATTTGAATTCCGTTTCACAAAATCCATCAACATGAGGAACCTTCTCCTTTTTGCAATTTTTTCACTTTTCCTTTCCAATTGTACTCAAGATTTGGGCTACCACGCTGCCATTCAGGGCAAATGGAAAGTGACGAACTGGACCACGGACAATGGTGGAAACCGCCCAGTGGAAAGCGTAAACTTCGACTTTCACGGCGATACCTACGATGCCAAGCTTGGCAATCGGGACGAATCGGGCAGCTTCCGCCTCGTTGGCGACAAGCTCTATACCCAGGCAGAGGGGCAGCAGGAAATCATGGTCAAAATCATGACCCTTGCTGCCGATTCCATGATGTTCGAGATGAACAGGGGCGGCGTCCGAGAGGTGATGACCTTGAAGCGTCCTTAACCCAACTTGCTGTCAAAAGCTCGATACTTGTCAATATGCGCATCATTTTCATGGGCACGCCTGACTTTGCCGTGCCTTCACTCGAAATCCTGTTGGAAAATGGCTACGAAGTAGCCGCCGTCGTCACTGCTACCGACAAGTTGGGTGGCAGGGGAGGCAAGCAGTTGCTGGAGTCGGCAGTGAAGCGATTTGCCGTTGGCCGGGGGCTTCCGGTATTGCAGCCGGAGAAGCTGCGGTCTCCTGATTTTTTGGCGCAATTGCGAAGCTATAACGCTGATTTGCAGATAGTTGTGGCGTTTCGGATGTTGCCGGAGGTGGTTTGGGCCATGCCCAAAATCGGCACTTTCAACCTGCATGGCTCCTTGTTGCCAAAATACCGGGGCGCTGCCCCTATCAATTGGGCCATCATCAACGGGGAGGAAGAAACAGGTGTCACGACCTTTTTCCTGCAACACGAGATTGACACGGGCGATCTCCTTTTTCAGGCAAGCACACCCATCGGCGAGGACGACACTGCCGGGGAGGTTCACGACCGTTTGATGCAACTCGGTGCCGAACTCGTTCTGAAAACCGTGCAGGCCATCGAGCGGGGCGATTATGTTCCGCTAAAGCAGGACGATTCATTGGTCTGCCACGCCCCGAAACTATTCCACGAGACCTGCGAAATCAATTGCCATCAAAGCACCTTGCAAGTTCACAACTTTGTTCGTGGCCTAAGCCCATTCCCCTGCGCTTGGTTGAGCATAAAAAATCCTTTGACGCTTGAAGACGGAACGCCTTGGCAATCAATGGGTTGGGAAAAGGTGCAGGGCATTGAGCTGAAGGTTTCAAAAACCGAAAAGGAGGTAGCGGCACACGGCTTTTCCCCTGGCCATTTTGTCACCGACGGAAAGAAGACCTTGAAGATGGCCACTTTGGATGGCTTTGTCCATTTGGTCGAAATGCAGTTGCAGGGCAGGAAGCGGCTCGGCGTGGTGGACTTTCTGAACGGGCTGAAATCGTGAAAGAAATTGGCCAAATCCATCCGTCACTCTCGTGCTTTTATCTTTCCAGCGCCAGGTTTTGTCCATTTGCTATTGGCGTTAGCTTTTGGCTATTGGCTGTTGGCCAAAAGCCAAAAGCCAACAGCTAACGGCCCGCAGTATTATATTCCGCCAAACTTTCCCAACTTTGTTCAATCAAATCAATGACATGCCCAAGCCAGAAACAACCCATTCGCAGCAAACAGTAGAGAACATGGCACAGCATGCTGCTCCGAACCCGAAGTCCTCAGAGGGCATTGAGATTCCAGCCTCTTTTTCCCCGCAAACCCTTGAACACCAACGGTTTGTAGCGGGAATTGCTCCATTTCTTGGGGGCCCTTATGCCACCATGTACCTCACTCGCCCGTGGACGGTTCGCCAATACGCTGGCTTTTCCACCGCAGCGGACAGCAACGCATTTTACCGCAGAAATTTGGCGCAGGGCCAAAAGGGCCTCTCGGTCGCCTTCGACCTGGCCACTCACCGGGGCTACGACAGCGACCATCCCCGTGTGCCCGGCGATGTGGGCATGGCTGGCGTGGCCATTGATTCGGTGGAGGACATGAAGATACTCTTTGACCAAATCCCGCTCGACGAAATGTCGGTGTCCATGACCATGAACGGGGCGGTGATTCCTGTGCTGGCCTTTTACATTGTGGCTGCGGAAGAGCAGGGCGTGCAGCCGGAGCAGTTGAGCGGGACCATCCAGAACGACATCCTAAAGGAGTTCATGGTGCGCAATACCTTTATTTACCCACCGGCAGCCAGTATGCGCATCGTGGGCGATATTTTCAAATACACCGCTGCCCGAATGCCCAAGTTCAACAGCATCAGCATCAGCGGCTACCATATCCACGAAGCGGGCGGTCCTGCCGACATTGAGCTGGCCTACACGCTGGCCGATGGGCTGGAATACCTGCGCACGGGCATTGCCGCCGGGCTGGACATTGACGATTTTGCGCCACGGCTTTCTTTCTTCTGGGCCATTGGCATGAACCATTTCATGGAAATTGCGAAGCTGCGGGCAGGTCGGCTGCTATGGTCGAAAATCGTCAAACAGTTTAACCCGAAGCAGGAAAAATCGCTGGCGCTGCGCACCCATTGCCAGACCAGCGGCTGGAGCCTGACGGAACAAGACCCCTTCAACAACGTGGCCCGGACAGCCATCGAGGCTATGGCCGCCGTGCTGGGAGGTACGCAATCGTTGCACACCAACGCATTGGACGAGGCCATCGCCCTGCCCACCGATTTTTCGGCAAAAATTGCCCGTGACACGCAGTTGTTTATCCAAAAGGAAACGGGCATCACGAAGGTCGTGGACCCCTGGGCGGGCAGCTACTACGTGGAATACCTGACCGAACAGCTTTGCCAAAAAGCATGGGCTCTCATTGAGGAAGTGGAGTCGCTGGGCGGCATGGCCAAGGCCATTGAGGCGGGGGTGCCCAAGCTGCGCATAGAGGAGGCTGCCGCAAAAAAGCAGGCGAGAATTGATGCGGGCATTGACCAAATCGTGGGCGTCAATGTCTTCCAAGTGGAGGAACAGTCGCATCTCGACATCCTTAAAGTGGACAACAGTGCGGTGCGGGAGGGGCAAATCGCTTTGCTGAAACAAATCCGGGAAATCCGAAATGAGGAGGCTGTTCAACTTGCGTTGGAGGGCCTTCACCAAGCGGCAAAAACCAGTGAGGGAAACCTGCTTGAGCTGGCTGTGGAAGCTGCCCGGCATCGGGCCACCTTGGGCGAAATCAGCTTTGCAATGGAACGTGCGTTTGGGCGATATACGCCCGTAACCCGCAGTATATCAGGCGTTTACTCAACAGAAATCAAGATGGACGAGCGCTTCGCAATGGCCCGGAAAATGGCCAACGAGTTTGCCGAAATGGAAGGTCGGCGTCCCCGGATCCTCGTTGCCAAGCTCGGGCAGGACGGCCATGACCGGGGTGCCAAAATCGTGGCCACTGGCTTTGCTGACCTCGGTTTCGATGTGGACATTGGCCCGCTCTTCCAGACCCCCGCTGAGGCAGCTCGGCAAGCTGCCGAAAACGACGTGCATGTGCTGGGCATCAGCAGCTTGGCTGCAGGCCACCGTACACTTGTACCACAGACCATTTCGGAGTTGGAATCGCTTGGGCGGGGCGACATCTTGGTGGTGGTGGGTGGCGTGGTGCCGCAAACGGACTACGATTTCCTGTTTGAACACGACGTAACGGCGGTGTTTGGGCCAGGTACGAAGATTGCGGAGGCAGCTATTGGTATCTTGAAGAAGTTGATGGAGTGAATTTGAAAAACTGAAGTTTCTGAACTCAGTTACATTGTTAATGGTTGGGATTTTTAGAAAGACAATTGCGAATGTTTAAATCGTAATTCATTAAAGTTATTAATTTTTCCTTAAAAATTAGCTCAATTGCTTTTAAAACAGGTTATTTCCTTGATTTCCTTACCGAGGAATTGTCACAGTTTTCGTCTTGAATTGTTTTGTTTTGATGGTAAATTACGACAGAATTGATTATTTATTTGAAGGGTTAACGAGGTTTTGGCGTCACAAGTGGTGAATAACGGACAAAAACTTGTATGATGTCGCTTTATCTTTGCGCCATCATTCAGCTAAGAAATATATTTGGTGTACTATAATTATTGAATACGCCATGAATGGACAAACTTACCTTATTTAAGTTTTCAGAATTACCTGATTTGAATGGCAGTATGCCTATTCATTATTGAAAACAAGACAAAAACTATGGACGCTTTTCCTGTTTAGTGTGATATAATGTGTTTGAATCCAAGTACAATTATCACATCACAATAACGAACGCTTTAACAAGCACTAAAAAAATGCTTAAGTCGGTTTAGCTTGAAAGCAAAGAGATTTGGAGCGATCCAACCGCTTACAGGCTGGTCATTTCTTAAAGGTAGCGTTGATGGTTGGGGAACTTAAAATGTAGGTTTTGTTACCAGCGTCATACTCCATCCTTATAGTCCAGTGCATGATTGATATTAATGTATCATAGTTTTGTGTGTCAATTTTCGGCCCTTGTAGAATAACAAGGGCTTTTTTTTTTGAAAATCAAAAGAACAATTTAGCTACATATTTTTCATGCTTATTGGCACGAAACATGCCCTCGAATAGTTGGAAAACGAAAAAAATGGACGCTTTCTGGCAAGTTGAAATCAGGGTTAGGGGTGCGGCATTAACGCTTGATTGAAAACTGATGCTTGAGCGGGAAAGCGAAGAATTTTCCGTCAATTTTTCAGCTTTTTGAAAAAGAATAGCTGGGCTACCTGCCTGAAAAGGGAAGAATCCCAGCGAAAAAAGCTATTTTTGAACCAATTGACCTAATCCAACGCAAGCACTAAATGATTTTTAGGTGCTTTTTGGAGAAACCAAGAGAAAAAGAGCCGAAATTTTGTATCGGTTCTCGGATAGATTTCCAGTTGGCAATCGCAGGATTATTAGGATAGAACCATTGCTCCTTTAATGTTTTTTGTTTTGATAAGCATTTTAATTTTAAGGATTTATTGGTAAAAATTATATTTTTCAAAGAATAAATCCTGTGGAACTGGGCAAATAGTTTTGTTTTTGGAACCCTAAACTGGGCTGAATTGGAAAAGAAAAAATTCAATTAATGGTACAATCTTGCATTGAATCAAATCATCAAAAGGTGAGTCCAAAGACCCCTGCCGTCCAAAATCCATTTGGGCCGATAGGTGAGGATTTTTTAAGCTCAGTTCTTGACAACATCACGGATTCTGTTTTCTCTGTGGACAAATCGTACCGAATAATTCACGCCAACAAAGGTTTTAGGGAAAGAGCATTTGCACTAACGGGAATTGATTTCCTTCCAGGAATGTCCATTTTTCAAGATGTCAAAAACCCGCATGTCATTGAGGAATGGGTAGGCTATCTCAGGACTGCTATGGGTGGAAAGACCTTTCAAGTAGAGTCGTCGTTTGCAACGGGCGACAAAACTTACCATCGTGAAGCCTCTTTTTCGCCAATAAAAAATGGGAAAGAAATCATCGGTGTTACCTGCTATTCCAAAGATACTACCGACAACAAGCAAAAAGAAGCAAGGCTCATGGAACAAGACCTGCTGTTCCGCTCCTTACTTGAGAAAAGCAGAGATGGGATAGTAATGGTGGGTGTTCACGGTAGCTTAAAGTACATCTCCCCTTCCGTAAATCGAATACTTGGGTATGTGGTTGATGAAATGCCAGATTTTTGGGAACTGATTTATCCTGATGACCGCCCGATGTTGAAGGCGATGACGGATGACCTTGAGCCAAGGTGTGGTGAATCTGCCAATGTTGTATGCCGGGTTTTGACCAAACAAAATAGGGTTCGTTGGATACAGTGCACATTCACCAATTTGCTGCACGAGCCAAGTATTATGGCTTTTGTTGGCAATTACGAAGATATTACGGAACGTCGAGACCTGGAATTCACCCTGGAGAACACCATTTACGATTTGATAGATGCGGATGAGCGACAAAGCGCTATCATCAATTCGCTCGGAGCGAACATCGCCCTGCTGAACGGAAATGGTGACATCGTGGAAGTAAACGGCGCATGGAAACAGTTTGCATTTGACAACCAGCTTGTAAGCAGCAATTTTTGTGTAGGTGAAAACTATCTTGATATCACGCTAAAGGCGGCAGAAAAAGGGGATGAGATAGCCCAAGCAGCAGCAACGGGGATAAAAGAGGTACTTGACGGCAAAATAGCAGAGTTTTCAATGGAATACCCTTGCCATTCGAGCACCGAAAAACGGTGGTTCAAAATGATAGTTTATCCCCTTTACAAAAAATTAAGGAAGGGGGTGGTGGCCTACCATGTGGACATTACCGACCGCAAGCTCGCCGATATGCAGATTGACTTCCATCGTAGGAACCGGGATGCCCTCATCAACAGTACCACGGACTTGATGTGGAGCCTTGATGCTGACATGCGCCTTATTACTGCCAACAACGCTTTTTTGTCAGCAATAAAAATGACATCAAACGTTGACCTCATGCCCGGCGATTCTTTGTTGATGGCAATTTCTTATTCTGAAGAAGAGGTTGCGTATTGGACCGAAAAATACAGTCGGGTCATGGCCGGCGAGCAATTCATGGAAGTAGTGCATCGGCATAATCCTTTAGAATTTTGGGCGGAGATTTCCTTCCACCCAATTTGGGAAAACGGAAAGGTCATTGGTGCTGCTTGCTATTCAAGGGACATTACGGAACGCAAGCGGGCGGAACAGCTCATCATGCAGAACCAACAAATGATGGCAGAGGCGGAGAGCATTGCACACTTTGGGAGTTGGGAACTCGATTTGGGCAACCAGCAAGTTACCCTCGAAAACCCATTGCGGTGGTCGGACGAAGTATCCCGCATCTTTGGTTATGAACCTGGACAGTATGAAGTTACAAACGAGAACTTTTTTAAAGCGGTGCATCCCGACGACCGGGAACCCATTCGGCAGGCCGTTCAAAAAGCCATTTCAGAAAACGTCAACTACGCTTTGCAACACCGAGTATTGAGGCCAGATGGTGAAATTCGCTGGGTGCTCGAAGCAGCAAAAATAGTGGTGAATGAGGCAACCGGAAAACCTGTTAAAATGATAGGAACGGTGCTGGATATTACGGATAGGAAGGCATCAGAGGAAAAATTGAGGGAGGCTGAACGGAATTACCGGGAGATATTCGACAAGGCCAGCGACGCTATTTTCGTTCACGAAGTGGAAACAGGGTTGGTCATTGACGTGAACAATAAAGCCTGTGAAATCATAGGCTGTACAAAAGAAGAGATTTTATACGGTGACCCTGCGGCTTTCGTAGCAGGCACTCCCGGTTCAACCGTGGAGGATGCCATGCTGTATTTGCAAAAATCCATTACCGAAGGGCCTCAGCTTTTTGAATTTCATTCAAAACGAATGAATGGCACCGTTTACTGGAACGAGGTGAACCTATCCTTGGCCACGATTGCGGGCACTGAACGCATTTTGGCTTTTTTTAGAAACATTGACGACCGCAAAAATGCAGAAGAAAATCTTCGGAACAGCGAAGCACGGTATCGCCAAATCGTTGAGACGGCTCAAGAGGGCATTTGGATATTGGATGAAAACAACCGCACCACCTATGTAAACAACAAAATGTGCGAGATTCTGGAATACGCAAGGGAGGAGATGTTGGGTAAACAGAACTACGATTTCATGAATGAGGAGATGAAGCAGGAAGCCATGTTGGCCATAGAAAGGCGTAGGTCGGGAATATCTGAACACTATGACCTACAGTACATCACCAAGACTGGGAGGCATATTTGGGCCAGCTTGTCTGCCAGCCCCTTGCAAACAGCGGATGGAAAGTACAAAGGGGCCTTGGCGATGATCACCGATATCACCGACCGAAAACTTGCAGAAGAATCCGTTCGCCTCAGCAACGAACGCTATGAATTGGCCACAAAAGCTACCAACGATGCCGTTTGGGACTGGAACCTGCTGACCAATGAAGTTTATTGGAGCGAAGGATTTGTGAAACTCTTCGGTTACGAAAGAAGCGAAACAGCGTTCAATTTGGAATCTTGGACAAAGCGAATACATCCAGAAGATGTTGACAGCGTCTATTCATCTATCCACAAAGAAATCAATGACCCTTCAACCAATTACTGGCAATATGACTACCGATACATCAAATCAGATGGCTCCATAGCCTATGTTCATGACAGGGGATACATCCTTCATGACGAAGAAGGGACTCCTATCCGCATGGTGGGCGCCATGCAGGACATTACCTCGCAAAAGCTGGCAGAAGAGTCCGTGCACAAATCGGAAGCCAACCTCCGCACGGTCTTCGACTACGCTGACCGGAGTTATGTTTTGTTGGACAAAAATTTCAACATCTTAGCTTTTAATTCGGTGGCAAACGAGTATGCAAAACTTTTTTACAACAATGAATTTGTGGAAGGGCACTCATTAATTTCATACTTAAAGCCAGAAGCAAGGGCAAAAGGCAAGCGGATTTTTGAAAGCGTGCTTGCAGGGCATGTTTTCGACCATGAGGTGAATATCCAAATGCACGATAAAACTGAAAAGTGGTTTAGGGTAAAACGTTACCCCGTCAGAGGTAAAAATGGGGAAATAATTGGAGTCTGTATTTCTACTAAGGACAGTACAAAAAGGAAAAATTTTGAAATTGATAGGGACAAAATGACCGCCGAAATTGTCCAACGAAATCTGGACTTGGAGCAGTACGCTTATATCGTTTCCCACAACCTGCGTGCCCCCGTTGCCAATATCATTGGTTTCGCCGATGCCCTTTTGCACCCTGATTTTGATGAGGATGAGAAGCTGGAGATGCTTAATGGCCTTGATGTGTCCATAAAAAAATTGGACACCGTCATTCTTGACCTGAACGGTATCTTGCAGGTGAAAAAACACGTGGATTTTCCGATGGAATTTGTCCGGCTTTCAACCCTTGTCAATGATATTTCCCTCAGCATTGATAATACGATAAAAAGGGAAAACGCCGTTATTTTGACTAATTTTTCAGAAATTGGGGAGATTTTTACAAACAAAAGTTATCTTCACAGCATATTTTTCAATCTTATTTCTAACAGCATAAAATACAGAAAGAAAAATGTTGCGCCCTTGATTGAGATAGAAAGCCGAAGAATCAATGGCGATAAAATCGAGTTAATTTTCAAAGACAACGGATTGGGGATTGACCTGCACAAGAAGAAGGGGATGTTGTTTGGCTTGTACAAGCGATTTCACCCGGAGGCGGCAGATGGTAAGGGGTTAGGTTTGTTTATGGTGAAAACCCAAGTCGAGAATTTGGGGGGTAAAATCACCGTTGAAAGTGAACAAAATGTGGGTACGGTGTTTAAGATTATATTCGATATTAAGACTGACAACAAACTCACCAATTAATGAATGTACCAAATTGTTTTATAATAGTGGACGATGACAAGTTGGTCAACATGTTTTGCAGCATGATGATAAAAAAGTTTGTGGGGCTAACTAACATTAAAACTTTTGAAAATCCAGAAACTGCCCTTGAATTTTTGAAAGAGCTTCCACTGCAGGATGGAGAGGAACCAAACATTATACTATTCCTCGACATAAACATGCCCACAATGAGTGGGTGGGATTTTTTGGAGTTTTTTAAAGACCTTGATGACAAGATAAAAAGGGCCATACAAATTTATATCCTTTCATCCTCTGTTGATGAAAGGGACTTGGAGCGGGCCCTTGATAATGAACACGTAAAGGCATTTTTGGTCAAACCCTTGACCAAGGATATGCTCCTCTCCACCACCACGAATTAACCAGGGGAAAAACTCATTTCCTCAAAACCCATCCCCATCCAGCAAATTGCCAAGCCCCCCAAGCGGCCCCCCCTCTTCTTTTCTCCTGCCACCACCATACCGCAGTATCCGGTCGGCCAAGCGGCTGATGGGCAACGACTGGAGCCACACCGTGCCGGGACCACGAAGGGTGGCGAAGAACAGCCCCTCCCCACCGAAGATGGTGTTTTTTATCCCTCCGATGAACTCGATGTCGAAATCAACGGAATGGGTGTAAGCCACGATGCACCCGGTATCCACTTTCAGTACCTCACCTGGAGCAAGCTGGCGCTGCACCACCATCCCGCCCGCATGTACGAAGGCCATGCCATCGCCCTCCAACTTCTGCATGATGAAGCCCTCGCCACCAAAAAGGCCCGTCCCTAATTTACGCTGGAACTCAATGCCCACCGTCACGCCCTTGGCGGCGCAGAGGAATGCGTCTTTTTGGCAAATGACCTTGCCTTGGAGTTGGCTGAGGTTGAGCGGGATGATTTTGCCGGAATAGGGCGCTGCAAAGCTGACCCTTTTTTTGTCCCGCCCAACGTTCGTAAAAGCGGTCATAAACAGGCTCTCTCCGGTAAGTATGCGCTTGCCTGCGCTCAATAGCTTTCCAAAAATGCCGCCCTGTTGGGAAGAGCCATCGCCAAAAATGGTCTGCATGTTGACATCGGCTTCCATCATCATGAAGCTGCCACTTTCCGCCACCACGGTTTCCTGTGGGTCAAGCTCGATTTCTACGAACTGCATTTCTTCGCCAAACAACTTGAAGTCTATCTCGTGATTTTGCATGTGGATTTGGTTAAAATGTTGGTGAATCCTTTACCTTTTCTGGATGAAAAAGCATGGGCAAAGGTGGGATATTTGAAGATTGGTGTTGCCTTTTTTCTACGAAAATTAGGGTTGCATCGAAAAATGGCCTGCCCCGGTTTTCAATATGCGGTCAAAAGTAAGGGAATTGTTTTTGCACCGTTGTTGAACCAGTCTCAGCGCAGTAGGTCAAAAAGGAGGTGTCCGTATCAAAAACCGTTGATGCATAAAGAGTAAATGTTATGCGAAGAAGAATAAACGTTGATGCATAAAGAGTAAATGTTATGCGAAGAAGAGAAACCGTTGATGCATAAAGAGCAACCGTTATGCGAAGTCCTCCAAACGTGAATGTTTTTACCCGCTGGCGCAATTCCTCCCTTCCACCCTAACAGTCTCTAAGAATCAGAATGCCTTTGACCGGCACCAGTCATAAGGGTTTTGATGGGCAATGGAATTAGCTTGTAGCTGGCAGGTATTCCCAGCCGAAATCATGGACGTGTCTTTCCTTTTCGCTTTTTCTTCTCCTTCCCAAACACGTCCTTTTCACTGCGGTTATCCAGCACAGGCTCTGGTCGTGGCGCTTCGTCCATCGTTTCCGTCCAAAACTTCTCAACCCAATGCCAGCGGCCATTTTCGAGCTTATATCCTTCGTAAGTCCCATCTGGGACGCTGGTTGGGCCTTGTCCATATCCGCCCGCCAAGGGCATCAGGTGGTCGAAAATGATGAGTCCCCAATTCTCGTCGTAGTTGAGTTTGAAGGAAGCCTCGGCGGAGTATTCCATGAGGAGCCGGTTGCGGATGGTTTGGCTGCCCGTTTTTGGGTCGTCTTGCACGAAGACTGGAGCACCGAAGATGGGCTTGCCTCCTTTGAAGCTCAGCACGTCCACTACCTTACGGCGGTTGAAAAAGCTGAAACCGTCATACCCAAAAAGCAGGTATTTGTTGCCTTCCGATGTCTGAAACTGGCGAAGGTTGTAATAGACCGATCCGTACCACTTGTCCGGGGAAAGCAGGTCATATTCCTCCGAATCCACCTCGGATGAGCGGTCAATGAGCGGAAAAAGCTGGAGCTTGCCACTGTTCATCTGGATGGCGCCGTAGTAGCGGTAGTCGTCCACGTCCACATAAAGTTGCCAAGTGAAGACCCGGAAAGTGCTGTCCGGTGGGTATTGGATGGAGACCGATTTCAATCGGTCGAATTTGTAGTTGAATGAGTTTTCGGTTTTCAGGGCTTGCACCAGCGTGGTAATCAGCTTTTTGCAGGTAGCGAACCGCTCTTCGGGCAGGGAATCATTGACCACCAAAAAAGCGCAGAGTGCCAGCGTATCCTCGTATTCTTTTAGTTTTAACATGCCATCGGCACTTATTTTCCCTGCTTGGGCAAAGCCGCTGACGGCAAATCCCAAAAGGAATAAAATCGGCAGTATTTTCTTCATAAAGTTCAAGTTTTCCAAAATCTGCACAAAGAACGCAAGCCAAATTGGTTTAGTGCAAACAAGTCAAGTTTTGGTAAAATGCAGCGAATTTTCGCAACCAAATTTCCTGTTCCTCATTTATTGGATATATTTGCGGCCTTTTGAAATAAAACATCAAAGCACGATGAAAATTTTAGTTTGCGTAAGCAAAACACCAGATACCACCTCAAAGATTTCGTTCTCCGCTGACGGCACCAAGTTCAACGACGCTGGCGTTTCCTTCATCATGAACCCCTACGACGAGTGGTATGCACTCGTTCGGGCTTGTGAATTGGTGGAAAAAAACGGTGGCACCGTCACCCTCGTCAACGTCGGTGGGCCGGACAATGACCAAACCATCCGCAAGGGCCTCGCCATCGGCGCAACGGATGCCGTGCGCATTGACGCTGACCCGAAAAGCGCTCTTTTCATTGCAAAACAAATCGCTGAATACGCAAAAACACAAAACTTCGACCTCGTGTTCTGCGGCAAAGAAAGCATTGACTATAATGGTTCGGAGGTAGGCGCCATGGTCGCAGAGTTCCTCGACCTGCCCTTCATTTCCTATGCCAGCAAGCTCGACCTCAACGGCGGTACGGCCACCGTGGAGCGTGACATTGAGGGCGGCGTGGAAATCCTCGAAGTGCAAACGCCATTTGTCCTCAGCTCCGCAAAGGGAATGGCCGAACAGCGCATCCCCAACATGATGGGCATCATGAAGGCAAAGAGCAAGCCCTTCGCCGTCGTTCCGCCAGTGGCATTTCCTGACCTTGCCGTTCCTGTTTCTTTCAAATTGCCGAAGGAAAAAACGGGCGTCAAGCTCGTCAGCCCGGACGATATGGATGAGCTGGTACGGCTACTCCACGAAGAAGCAAAAGTCATTTGATTGCGGATTTCGGATTGCGGATTTCGGATTTCGGGGTCACCCAATATCCAAGATTTTCAGTCCACGCATCTGCAGCCAACAATTGAAATCAAGGATGGTGTTTTGCAATTTGGCAGTCGGCCAATCCGCAATCCGCAATCCGCAATCCGCATTCAAAAATGGTTTTAGTATTCGCAGAGGCCACCAATGGCCTTTTCAAAAAAGCGGCTTTCGAGGCCGTTACCTATGGTAGCCAAACCGCACAACTGCTTGGCTCCCAATGTGTTGCACTGACCCTGGGGCGAGTGGACAATGCCGGGCAACTTGGCGTTTACGGTGCATCCAAGGTTTACAATGTGGCAGGTGAGAGCCTCGCCAACTTTGACAGTCAGGTGTATGCCTCGCTCATTGCGCAAGCGGCAGAAAAGCTGGGCGCAACGGTCGTCGTGCTGTCGCATACCTCAACGGGCAAGTCCCTGCTGGGCCGATTGGCTGCCCGGCTGAATGCGGGCTCCGTGGCTGGTGTGAAATCGCTCCCCGATGTTTCGGGTGGCGGGTTCAAGGTGACAAAGGGCGTTTATTCCGGCAAGGCCATTGCCACTTATGAAATCAGTTCGCCCATCAAATTGGTTTCCTTGGGCGGCAACGAGATACCGCTCAAATCCGACGGCAACGAGGTGGCCATCGAAACGCTGGAGCTAACCGTGCCAACCAGCCGGACAAAAGTGCTACAAGTCAAGCGGGAGGAGGGCATCGTGCCATTGCCAGAAGCAGTGACAGTTGTATCAGCCGGACGTGGCATGAAAGGCCCCGAAAACTGGGGAATCGTGGAGGATTTGGCGAAGGTGATGGGTGCTACCACCGCCTGCAGCCGCCCCGTGGCTGATGCCGATTGGCGGCCCCACCACGAGCACGTCGGACAAACTGGCGTGGCCATCCGGCCAAACCTGTACGTTGCCATCGGCATCTCAGGTGCCATCCAGCACTTGGCTGGGGTGAACCAGTCGAAGGTCATCGTGGTCATCAACAAAGACCCAGAAGCGCCATTCTTCAAGGCGGCAGACTATGGGGTGGTGGGCGACCTCTTTGAGGTGGTGCCAAAGTTGACCGAAGCCATGCGGAAGTTCAAGGCAGGTTGATGACCAAACTGGTTTTTTTCCGCAAAAAGAATACCTCTGTTAGCGTTTCGAAACGCTAACAGAGGTATTCTTTTTGCGGAAAAAACAACCCCTTCCTCATTGCTGAAGAAGGGGCATTTTAGCATAGGATTATAAATGTTTAAGACAATTGGCGTTTTTGCAAATATCAGTCCAGTTATTTGGTTGGGCACTTACAGGTTGACAAAAGGCAGTGAGCCGTTTGCATTCCGGCCCAAGCCAAGTCGAATGCCACAATCTTTTCAGCAAAGTTGTATTTCCCGAAATCCGCAATCCTAATTCCGTAATCATCCCTACCTTGGCCATGCAAAATTCAACAGCAAAATGGCCTTATTTTCCATGCAAAGAAATCTTGTTTGGCTGGTGGTAGCTGCGTCGGTTGCCTTTGTTTTTTACCGTTATTCTTTTGGTAAAAATGGGGTAGGGGGCGTGGATTACAATGCCGAGGTCAAGCCCATCCTCAACAAGCACTGCATCATTTGCCACGGAGGGGTCAGGCAAAAGGGCGGGCTGAGCCTGCTTACGAGAGAAGATGCACTGACGCCCACAGAAAGTGGCAAACCCGCCATCGTGCCTGGCCATGCTGGCAAAAGCGAACTAATCCGGCGGCTCACGCTTGACGACCCAGAGGAACGGATGCCCTATGGGAAAGCGCCGTTGACCAAAGCGGAAATCGCCATCCTCACCAAATGGGTGGATGAAGGAGCAAAGTGGGAGACGCATTGGGCCTATCGGCCCGTCGAAAAACCAGCCGTGCCGGGCAGCGGTCGCTTGCTGTCGGGTTTTGGGAAAAAAGCCTGGGGAAACAACGAGGTGGACGCTTTCATCCTTGAAAAATTGCGGGAAACAAAGCTTGAACCCTCCCCTGAAGCCGACAAAGCGACCCTCCTGCGACGGGTCAGCCTCGACCTGATTGGAATACCTGCGCCTAATGCGTTGGCCAACAGATACTTGAACGACCCAAGCTCCCAAGCTTACGAGCAACTCGTGGACAGCCTGCTTGCACTGCCCCAATACGGCGAGCGTTGGACGGCGCTTTGGCTCGACCTCGCACGCTTTGCCGACACCAAGGGCTATGAGCGGGACGACCGCCGCCAAATCTGGCGCTACCGGGACTGGCTCATCAAGGCGTTCAATGCCGATATGCCCTACGACCGTTTTTTAACAGAACAGCTCGCCGGAGACCTGATGGGCGATGGCTCGCATCCCTCTGACAATCAATATGTTGCGACTGCATTTCACCGAAATACCATGACCAACGACGAGGGTGGCACCGACAACGAGGAGTTCCGAACGGCAGCGGTCATTGATCGGGTGAACACGACTTGGGAGGCGCTAATGGGCACTTCCTTCGCCTGTGTGCAGTGCCACGACCACCCCTACGACCCGTTTCGGCACGAGGAGTATTACCAGTTCATGGCTTTTTTCAACAACAGCCGGGATGCGGACACCGAGGAGGAATACCCGCTGTTGCGGCATTTTTCAACGGAAGACAGCTTGCGTTTGGAGGGACTGACCAATCGAGTGAGGGAATCCATCTCGCCAGAAAAAGCAAAGCAGGTTTATACTTTTTTGAAAACGTTGCAGCCTGTTTTTTACTCCCTCGAAACGGACAGCCTGAAAAATGCCGCCCTGTATGATACCAAATGGCTCGGCCTTCGGCAACATGGCCTCGCACGATTGCCAAATGTGAACCTCGACGGGAAGGGCCGTCTGCTGTTCCGCTACCAAGGCTGGACGGGCGGGGGCCGCTGGACAGTCCACTTGGACAAGCCGGATGGGGAAGTGCTTTTTTCCACCATCCTCGACAAGACAAAGGACGGCGGTTTTGAAATCAAGCAAGTTGATATTCCTGCAAAATCTGGCACACACGACCTTTGGTTTACTTACGAAAATGCCCAACTGAAACCAGACATGGCAGGGATGCAGTTCGATTGGTTCCACTTTGCCGAGCCAGGATTCGGGGATGAACCCGAAGCGAAGGCCGACTTCCAGCACCTGCTCCGTGCCACTGCCCAAACCACACCCGTCATGGTGGAAAACGTGCCGGGGATGAAGCGCCCCACACATGTTTTCGTGCGGGGAAACTGGCTAGTGAAGGGTAGGGTGGTGGAAGCCGGCACGCCCAAGCACCTGCCCCCCATGCCCAATGGCGCACCCGCCAACCGCCTCGGCCTCGCCCAATGGATGACGGAACCAGCGCATCCGCTTACCGCCCGTACGATGGTGAACCGGCTTTGGGAACAACTTTTCGGCTACGGGTTGGTGGAGACGCTGGAGGACCTTGGCTCGCAGGGCACACCGCCCACGCATCGGGAACTGCTGGATTGGTTGTCATGGAAATTCATGCACGAACACGATTGGAGCACCAAGAAGCTGCTGAAAACACTGGTGATGTCTGCTACTTACCGCCAGGATTCGAGGGTGAGCGCCGAAGCTTTGGAGGCCGACCCCTACAATCGCTTTTACGCAAGAGGCCCCCGTTTGCGCCTCACTGCCGAACAGGTACGAGACCAAGCCCTGAGCATCGCCGGGGTTTTGAACCCCAAAATGTACGGCCCCAGCGTGATGCCACACCAACCGGAAGGCGTTTGGCAAAGCCCGTGGAACGGCGACAACTGGAAGCTCGCCGAGGGGGACGAACGCTACCGTCGGGCCATTTACACCTTCCTCAAGCGCACCGGCCCGTACCCCGCCATGATGACCTTCGATGGCGTGGCAAGGGAGGTGTGCAGCGCCCGGCGGGTGCGAACCAACACGCCGCTGCAAGCATTGGTGACGCTCAACGACGAGGCATACATCGTGGCTGCCCGCTATTTTGCCAACCGAATTTTTGAAAAAGAGAAAAAGTCACCTACAAAACAGGTGGCATTGGCTTATCAATTGGCGACTGGCCATCAACCAGATGCTGCAAAGACGGCAGTTTTGGAGGATTTGTACAAAAAGTCGCTGACTGATTTTGCGGAGCATAAAGACAAGATGGAGAAAATATGTGGGGAGGAAACCATGCAGCGATCTCCCGAGATGGCCGCAATGGTCGTCGTTGCCAATGCAGTTCTCAATTTGGATGAAGTGTTGGTGAAAAGTTGAAAAGCTGCCGTCAAAACATACCTTTGTGCCATCATTTTTGGTTGCCCCAGGTCTCTTTTGTCATCCTGCAAGGAACCGTNNACGGTTCCTTGCAGGATGACAAAAGCGACTTACACAGCACCGAACAATACAACAATTCAACAATCCAACAACTCAACCATGAAATTCTTCATAGACACTGCCAACCTCAAGGACATTCAAGAAGCCAACGAACTCGGTATCCTTGACGGTGTGACCACCAACCCCAGCCTGATGGCCAAGGAAGGCATCACTGGCCAAGCCAATATCGAAAGCCACTACCAGAAAATCTGCGAAATCGTGGAGGGTGACGTGAGCGCTGAAGTGAACGCCACCGACTTTGCAGGGATGGTGAAGGAGGGCACGCACCTTGCCAGCCTCGCTCCGAACATCGTGGTGAAAGTCCCGATGACCAAGGACGGCGTGAAGGCCATCCGCCACTTCACCGACCACGGCATTGACACCAATTGTACCCTTGTATTCTCTGCTGCGCAGGCTATTTTGGCAGCAAAGGCAGGAGCTACCTACGTCTCCCCATTCATTGGCCGCATTGACGACACGAACTGGGACGGCATGTTGCTCATCAAGGAAATGGCCGAAATTTATGCTATCCAAGGCTTTGAAACGCAAATCTTGGCGGCGAGCATCCGCAGTTCACGGCACATCGTGGAGGCAGCGAAGAACGGGGCGGACGTTTGCACATGTCCCCTCAGCGCCATCCTCGGCATGTTGAAGCATCCGCTGACGGATATTGGGCTGGCGCAGTTTCTGGCGGATTATAAGAAAGGGAATGGATGAGGGAATGGGGTTTTGAGTGGGCTTGTACGGCTGATTATTTCTTCCGGAGATTGATAGCTTGCCAATGCTATTTAGCAACGCTTCATATCCTTTGATGTCAGTTATTTTGGCAATTAGGTTTGCTAAGGGGATGATTGTTGGGTAAACAAGTCGGCAAAATATGTTACACTCAAGCCCCATCCCCTGACAAGCCGCCGAAGAGGCTATATCTTGCTGCTCGGGACGGAGAGGAGGGCAGCGGCGTTGTACTTGGCGTTTAGCCCCATGTTTTTGTTGTGCGCACATTTTTTTGAAAATAACTTAGCTATTATATGGCAATCATTTAAACTTGTACATACATTGCGCAGTAAATTTTTAACTGCTCATTTCAGTCCAAAAAATAATTACGGGAAGCAGTATTTTCTAACCCTTCAATAGATAGGTATGCTTAAAATTAAAATTTTCCTTTTCTACTTTCTGGCAGCTATCGTTCCAAAATTACAGGGCCAATCAGAAGGCCAACTCTGCATAGTTGTAACGCCTAATCGAGCGTTTGCCAAGGTTGATGAGCAGGTATTGGATATGTCCACTTTGCAGCAACCGTATTGCCTGACACTTCCAGCGGGTAAACATGTGATACAGTTTTGGGCAAAAGAATTCGAGGTATTCTCTGATACCATACTTATTGAAGAAGGCAAAACTAAAACTTATGCCAAGGGACTCAATACAACTTCGATAGCTTTTAAGGTGTACCAATCAGAATTAAAGGATTACCACAAAACCTTGATTCGCAGAACCCTGTCCGTATCAGGTGCGATAACAGGATGCCTTTTATTGACTACAGCGGTAGCCACTACCGAAAACAATGTGTCGGATTTGAAGAGTCAAGCGGATGCGGCGATAGGGCTATATAAAAGTGCGGTGAGTCCTGAAGAAATTTCAGCGAACAAGAAATTTTACAACGAAAGGAAAAAGAAATACGAACACGGAAGGCGTGTTTTCTATGCCAAGTTGGGCATTGGGATCCCAGTTGCTATAATTTCATATTACGGTACCTGGCGGTTAATAAAAAAACTGAAAGGTTCCAAACCGATAGAACCAAAATATGAGGCCAAGAATCCATGGGCAATTTCAAGGTTTAATTTAGATGGCACTATGGGTTTTGGCTTGTGTGAAATGAAGCTGACTTATAAATTCTAAAGCGTCTTACCATGAAATACAGTTTAGTTATTGTTCTCCTTGTTGTATTTGCTTCATCATGCTACAAAGATATTGATGGTCTTGATTACAATATCCTGGATGATGAAACTATTTCGATTTTCCAATTCAATGGTCATCAAACACAAAAGGTAGGCGTGAGTTGGGATGTGAGACTTTACTTTTCAAGTATATACAGCCAGTTAAACCCTGAGCAACAAGAGAGAATTGAGGGGATTCAGTTGTTCAAGAATGGCGCACAAAGGGCTGTTATGAACCCAGTGACCCAACAAGCTTACTTCGATGCTGTAAGCAAAACGGTGTGTTACCAACTCGCATTTAAAACAAAAAACGGTGGGTTTAGTCGCAAGAGTGAACAGTATTGTATTCAATTATAACCGCCACTTGGGTGGTATTGGCTAATCTTGCCCACCTAACCTTGGCTTTGGTACGGCTATTGGAGCTTGAGTACGAAGCTTTGGATTACTCCCAATCATTGCCTTTTTTGTTGATGCTTCCATCCGCTTTTGACTGAGGTTTTTTACATCATATAAGCCCAAGCCGTCTGGTACCCCCCATGCTTTTCACAATAATCCAACATCGCCTGATAAAAGGCATCCGCCCCGACGGTTGCACTGTCGCCTACGATGACCAGCAGCTTGCGGGCACGGGTCATGGCCACGTTCATCCTTCGGTAATCATTTAGGAACCCAATTTCGCATTTGGGATTGCTGCGCACCAGCGAGATATAGACCACATCCCGTTCCTGCCCCTGAAAGCCGTCAATGGTGTTGATGTCAAGCGGCATGTCCCGAAGCTTGGCGTCATCGGCAACGGTGTCCTGCATGTGTAATACTTGCTCCTTGTAGGGTGAAATTAGGGCGATGGTTGGCAGGTCTTTCCCTTCATGGGCAGTTAGGAGTTGGTATAAATGCTCGCACAACAACTGGAACTCGTCGGGATTAAAGCGGCTCTGCGATTTGGCGTTGAACTGTTCCTCGAAGCCGGTGCCAGCCGTGTCAATGAACTGCACCGGGGACGGTTGTTCCATGTCCAATTGGTGGTCGGCTACGCCTTCGGCAGCGGTAAGCTTACCTTCGTAAAACCACTGGTTTGAGAACTCCATGATGCGGAGGTTCATGCGGTATTGCACCGTCAACAGGTTGGTTTTGGGGATGCGCAGGAGGCATTTTTCAATCATGGTGACGCCGAACCCACCCCGCCGGGCCTGCTCCGATTTGACGGTGGGTGGCAACTGGAACGGGTCGCCCGCCAGTACCACTTTGCTGGCACGGGTAATGGGAATCCAAGTGGCGGGTTCGAGGGCCTGCGCCGCCTCGTCAATCACGACCGTACGGAAAGTGCGAGTGCCCAGCGCCTTGTGAACCGAACCGACCAAGGTGCAGGTAATGACCTGCGCACTGTCGAGGATGTTTTCCACCAAAATGTCTTCGAGGCGATTGGCCCAGCCGGAAAGTTCGCCCGCCTGCTGGAACAAATGGTTGCGTTCCTGCCGCTGCTCGTGGCCAAAACGGCGCTTGTACTTCATCGCTTGGCGCCGGGTCTCCGCAGCTTCCAGCCTCACTTTTTTGATGTGCCTGCTCTCTGGGTGTGCGGCAATCTGTGCCTCCAGCGTGTGCTGCACGATTTTGTCCTCCACCCTCGAAATATTGCCGATGCGCAGCACCTGCAGCCCCTCGTCGGAAAGGCGCTCGGTGAGGAGGTCGGCGGCGGAATTGCTGGGGGCGCAGACGAGGACGGTGTTTTCGGTTTTGCAAAGCAGCCGGATGGCCTGCACCAAGGTGGTCGTTTTGCCGGTGCCAGGAGGCCCATGCACGATGGCCACGTCCTGAGCGGCCAATATTTGGTTGACTGCGCTGTTTTGCGCATCGTTGAGTTGAGGCAGTTGCACAGTGGGCAATTCAAGAAAAGAGGCAGGTTTTTGGCCCATGATGATGCTGCGCAATTCCGCCAAACGGTTGCCGTTGGCCTCTTTTACTTTCTTGAGCGCCTTTTCCATTTCGAGGTAACTACGCTCGTCGAACTCCAGGTCAACGCCCAAGGAGCCAGCGTTCATCCAGTCAGGCAGGTCTTTGCTGCTCAGCACGATTTTCATCCGACCCTTCGCAATGGAGTGGATGATGCCCGATTTTTCGGGGTGTTTTTCGCCTTCCGATGCCGTGAAAAAACGCACCGGCTGCCCTGCCCTAAACTGGTGCTGCACCACGGCTGCTTTGGTTCGCACTACCGTTACAAATGCCCGCTCTCCATAGGTGTAGCCAGATTTTTCTACCTCCACAGGATGCCACGAATAGCCCTCTGCCACCCGCTCAGGCAGGGTGAGTCTTTGCACGAATGCTTGGAATTGCTCAAAATCCTTTTGCTTTTCAGATTTCAACAGCTCTGAGAGCTGCTGCAACTCGGCGATTTCTTCCTTCATCTGTGGAGTGGTTGCATTAAAAAGGCTTGTGGAACAGGTGGCTTTTTAAGGAGATTTCTTGATTTACCTCTATTGTGGTTTTTCAATCATTTTGCACAACTGCCTTTCTGATTAAAATTACCACCAAGCCCCAAAGGCTGTAAAAAGCGAAAAAAGGCAATATCCAGTCCGCAAGGTCGAGCAATAGGAAGACGGCCATCATGGCCAATTGAAAACCCAGCATCAGGGAGGAGGAGAGCGAGAGGAACCACTTCGGGAATTCCTTTATTCTGACGGCTTTTTTGTCGAGTTGCAAAACCAAATAGTCCAGCGGGCCATAAAGGGCCATAAACAAGGTGTGCAACGTATTGACCACCGATTGCTTTTCGTACGGGAAGGCATGGGGTTGTTTGAATTCGAGAATTCGGCTGGTCGTTTCCCCATTTACCCGGTTTCGCTGGATGACGTAGTAGTAATTGCAAATGGCGCATTGGAATTGGAGGCCAAAAAAAGCAAGCAAAACAATTGGCAGCGAGGCATTCGTAATTGTGTAGAGCGCACAGCAAATCCCCAAATTGATGATGAAATCAAAAATGGAATCCAAGTACCTACCTGTGTAAGATGGGTGGCTCTTTTGCCTTGCCATTTCGCCATCTGCCGCATCCAGTATGTTTTTGACCAAAAGAAATAGGGCGGCAAGCGCAAATTGCTGCTTTAGAATACACCCAATCGCAATCATTCCTGCGACCAAAAAGGCGAAAGTAAGTTGAATGGAAGATACCGGAGTGTTGGAAAGGGAACGCACCAAGGCTTGGGCGAGGGGTCTTCCGTAATCAGAAATGTCAAGAAAACGCTTATTTTCAGGAAGTTTGGACATCGTTTGTTTTGATGAGGACTATCAAGTAGGTGGTGTAAATTTTATTGAAAACCTAAGTAAACTTAAAGTAACCAACCCAAACCTTGAACTTGGGAAAGAGTTGTCATTTTTTTCCAGCCACCATTTTGGATATCCCTTACCTCAAAATTCAAACAACGTCCCAGCCTTCCCCTTTGGCACTACGCCGATGTGTTTGTAAGCCTTCTCCGTCGCTTCCCGACCACGAGGTGTACGCTGGAGGTAGCCCTCCATGATGAGGAACGGCTCGTGCACTTCTTCGATGGTGCCCGGCTCTTCGCCGACCGCCGTGGCGATGGTGGTCAGTCCGACTGGCCCACCTTTGAACTTGTTGATGATGGCGTCCAAGATTTTGTTGTCCATTTCATTGAGGCCGCCCTCGTCCACGTTCAATGCGTTCAGGCCAATCTTGGCGATTTCGATGTCAATGGTGCCAGTGCCTTTTACCTGGGCGAAGTCACGGATGCGGCGCAGCAGCAGGTTCCCGATACGGGGCGTGCCACGGCTGCGGCGGGCTATTTCATAAGCGCCTTCGTCTGTCATAGGCACGTTGAGCAGCCTTGCGGAGCGCACCAAAATCTTCTTCAAGGTCTCTACATCGTAGTAGTCCAAGTGGCAAGTGATGCCAAAACGGGAGCGCATCGGGGCCGTGAGCAAACCCATCCGTGTGGTGGCTCCCACGAGCGTGAAACTGCTCAGGGCTATCTGTATGCTCCGTGCGTTGGGGCCGGAATCAATCATGATGTCAATGCGAAAGTCCTCCATCGCAGAGTAGAGGTACTCTTCCACCACGGTGTTCAAGCGGTGTATCTCGTCAATGAACAGCACGTCGCCATTTTCCAGGTTGGTCAACAGCCCGGCCAGGTCGCCCGGTTTTTCGAGGACGGGGCCAGAGGTCATTTTCAGGTTGGCGCCCAATTCGGTGGAGATGATATGGGAAAGTGTGGTTTTGCCGAGACCCGGCGGCCCATGCAGTAGCACATGGTCGAGCGCCTCGCCCCGCTGGTTGGCGGCAGCGATGAATATGCGCAGGTTGTCCACGATTTGTGGCTGACCGCTGAAGTCATCGAGTTCCTTCGGTCGCAGGGCCTTTTCGACCAACTTTTCGTCGTTGGTCATCAGATTGCCTTCAGCGTCAAGATTTGGGTTGGTCATTTAAATTGTCATTAGTCATTGAGTCATTGGTCATTGAATCATTAATCATTTTACGAAGACTCCAATGATTAATGACTAAAATGACCAATGACTTAATCCCACACCCCTTCTCCCTGCCAGATGGTTTTTCCTTTGGAAATGAAGTTGAGGTGCTGGCGGTGGCAGTCGTCGTTTTCGTCGCCATTGGATTGGCAAATGAGGTTGCCGTCGCAGTCGTACAAATAGGTGTTGTTCGGTTCAGAGTTGAAGCCAAACGCCCATTTGCCGCCCATTTGGTACTTGATGATGCGGACGGGATTGTGGCGGTCAATGGCTTTGCTCATCCAGTCCACAGCGAAGGGGTTGGAGATTTGGGCGCAATCAACGGGGCCTGTTGCGGCCTTCACGTCCTCGATGCAGGTGATTTGGACCATTTCGGATTCGGCCATGCAGATACTGGCCATGTCGTGCAGCACCTCGTAGCCGAAGCGGATGGATTGCTTGTTTTTCAACTTGAATCCATCTGGAAAGGCGACGGGGTTCAGCAACTTGCCATCGTGGAGCCGGATAAGGTAGCCGCAGCCGTCAAGGCCGTCGAAGTCAACGACTGTTCCGGCGGTTTTGCACTTGCTGTCGGAGGAGGAAATATTGGTTTTGCCGCAGGCAAAAAAGCTGGCCAATACCAAAAACAAAATCATGCGCATGTTTAAAATCACTGAAAATTAGGATTTAACATTACCGGAAAAAAGGTGCTTTCGTTACCTTTGCGCCGCTTTTTAAAAAGGATTGAATGGTGGAAGGATTGAAGGATTGAATGTGGTTGCAAGGCCATTTTATTCAATCCTTCAATTCTTCAATCCTACAATCCCTAAAAATAAACGAAATGACCGGAACAAAAGTAACGATTGTCAAAGGTAAATTAAAAGTACCGAATGACCCGATCATCCCTTTCATCGAAGGCGATGGAACGGGTGCAGATATTTGGGCAGCCTCCGTGCGTGTGCTGGATGCCGCCGTGGAAAAAGCCTACAAAGGCAAGAAAAAAATTATTTGGAAAGAAGTCCTTGCGGGCGAAAAAGCCTTCAACAAAACGGGCAACTGGCTTCCAACCGAAACGCTGGACATCATCCGTGAGCATCTCGTGGCCATCAAAGGCCCGTTGACCACCCCCGTCGGCGGTGGTATCCGCTCGCTGAACGTGGCGCTGCGCCAAGAACTTGACCTGTACGCCTGTGTGCGTCCGGTGCAGTATTTCAAGGGCGTTCCATCACCAGTAAAGGAGCCACATCTCGTGGACATGGTGATTTATCGGGAGAACACCGAAGACATCTATGCTGGCATAGAGTACCAAGCAGGTTCGCCAGAGGTGGCGAAACTGATGGATTTCCTCCAAAATGAAATGGGCGTGAAGAAAATCCGCTTCCCAAAAACATCGTCGCTTGGTATCAAGCCGGTGTCAAAAGAAGGAACGGAGCGACTGGTTCGGAGTGCATTGGAGTTCGCCATTGCCAACAAAAAACCTTCCCTTACACTGGTTCACAAGGGAAACATCATGAAGTTTACCGAAGGTAAATTCAAGGAATGGGGCTATGAACTGGCCGAGCGGGAGTTTGGCGACAAGGTGTTCACTTGGGCACAGTACGACCGCATCAAGGATGAAAAAGGAGAATCAGCCGCCAACACTGCCCAAAGCGAGGCCGTGAAAGCTGGCAAAATCATCGTGAAGGATGTCATCGCCGATGCGTTCCTCCAGCAAATACTGCTTCGTCCGTCTGAGTACTCGGTCATTGCCACGCTAAACCTGAATGGCGACTACATCTCTGACGCATTGGCTGCGCAAGTAGGCGGCATCGGCATTGCGCCCGGCGCAAACATCAACTACATCACTGGCCACGCCATCTTCGAGGCAACCCACGGTACGGCACCAAAGTATGCTGGCTTGGACAAGGTGAACCCATCTTCCGTGATTCTTTCTGGGGAAATGATGTTCCGCTTCCTCGGTTGGACGAAAGCCGCCGACCTGATTCTGAAGAGCATGAAACGTGCGATTTCAAAGAAGCGGGTGACTTACGATTTCCACCGCTTGATGAAGGGTGCTAGCTTGCTGAAATGCTCGGAGTTCGGCGACGAAATGATTGCGAACATGTAAGGCTTGGTTACGAATGGAATACAAAAAGGCGGCCCGATTGGGTCGCCTTTTTTGTTTGTGGTCGCCCAATTTATTGGGCAGACCGTGTTATTGGGCTCGGTCAGCCCAATAAATTGGGCGACCACAAGCTGGCTTCATTTCATCAAGGTCACATCGCCGTAGAGCAGTTCAACCCTGCCGTCAATGAATTCGATTTCAGCTATCCAGACAAAAACGGCGGGGTTCATCGGCTGTCCGTCAAACCTGCCATCCCAGCCCATCGGCTCTTCGTTTGGGTCAAAATTTTCCCGCACGAAAACCTTCTCGCCAAAACGGTCAAACACCTGAAAGCGCCTAACGATGCGAACAGAAGCTGCCCGTGCATAAATCGTGAACAAGTCGTTGGCGCCATCGCCGTTTGGCGAAAAGGAGTTTGGTACATAAACATCCAGTTCCTTCTTGACCCGAACATTTAATTTGTCTTCGACGGCACAGCCCGTTTCATCCCAAACCGTCAGGTAGTAGTAAGAATTCTCGATGGGGGTGCTCCACGTCGAAAGTTCGAGCAGGGGGGAAGGAACATTGGACCGCCAAAGAAAAGAATCAATTGGGGCAAAACTTAACTGTGGGTTGAGGAAAACGCTGTCGCCTAATTGGATGGTCAGGTCTTCGCCAAGCTCCAACAGGAGTTCTTCCGGCATATCCAGCACAAAATTGCTGTCCACCGTACAGCCGTTTGCATCAAAGATTTCAACGTAATAATCACCCGGCGGCAGATTGTCGAAAGTGACGGGGGCAGCAATGGGATTCGAGCCAAGCAAACTTGTGCGAACTCCGCCAGCGCCGCCGCTCCAACCTGTTATTTCCAAGTAGCCATTGTCAATGCCGAAGCACGGTGGGGCAGTGAAACTGAACTCTGGGATGAATAAATCGGGTTCTGTCAAGGTGACAAAAGCTGTGTCTTTGCAGCCGATCACATCGGTGAGGGTGACGGCGAAGTCGCCAGTTTTCAAGTTGCCAATTTGCGCCGTTTGCGCCAAGTTCGACCATTCAAACGTAAAAGGCGGAATGCCTGAAAGCGGGTTGGCCAACAAAACGCCATTGCTGTCTTGGAAACATTTTAGCCCAAAACCACTGCCACCGCTCAGGATTTGGATGTCGGCCACGGGCAAGTCGAGCGTCAACAAAAACTCCGAGGTGGACGAGCAGCCCAAACTGTTGGTGACCGTAACTGCATACATCCCTGCCGAACCGGTAGTGATGTCGTGGCTTTGTGCCCCATTGTTCCAAAGGATTTGCGCAGCGTTGGTGACAGCCGATAGCGTGACGGTATCATTTTGGCAAAAATAAGGTTCGCCCAAGATGGTCAAGGCTGGTATGATTTCCGTGGCGGGCACTTGTATACTCCGGTTGATGATACATTCACCGATGTTCACCAGCACCGTAAAATTGGCGTCGGCGTTGGGGTTGGGCAGGTTGATTTTATGCGTATTCCCAACAGAATTACCATTTCCATCCAGCCAAGCGTAAGTGGCGTAGAGGCTGTCCACGCTGAGGGTCAGCGTGTTGTCGCAATTGAATGCCAGTTCGATGTCGTCCTGAAAATACTGCACCGAAAACTGGTGGTCAAGGCTGGTCACACAACTGTCAATGAGCCTAAAACAATAGTCACCGAGGCCGAAGCCGGCCAAAGAGAGGGTCGAGTCCTGCACATTGTGGGTGGCTATTACTTGTGCGGGGTTATTGCAGTCCACCTGCTCGATGACGAAGGGTGGTTTGCCACTTTTTATTTCAAAATGGAGGGTCGTGGAGTTTGCCCCGTCGCACAATATCCCGCTTGACACGTCGAACCCCAGCCCGTCTGCCGCTGGCACAAAAATGATGGCCGTGTCCACCGGGCATGTGGAGCCGAGGGTGTAGAGGTAAACGGTATGTTCACCTGCCGCCACATTGACGAAGGTAAACGGCGAACCAGCTTGACTGGTGGCAGGGCCAACGGCATCAAGGCTGTAGTTGTCGGTGATGCTGTTGGGCCAAGTAATAGTGGCGTTGTTGGCAGCGCCCCACGCTTGCCAGCCTGCCAAGTTGGTGGCCCCCGTGACGGTGATGGTGCCGCTGCCTGGACAGTTCCCAAATGGAATGGCTTGGAGGTTGTAGTTGGGGGCGGGCAGGTGGAGGATTTTAACGCCACAATGGTCCACCTCTGCAAGTTGGTAGTCACCGGGCAGCAGGTTGGTAATGCTGTATGACCGACAGCTTGAGGTCAGGTTGTCCGCATCAACCAAGATGGAAATATTGTTTGGCCCGCCAGTGAGGTAAAACGGCCCTTCGGTTGGGTCTATCACCAATTGGTAAAGTGGTTGGCAGCGACCGTTCAGAACCGCATTATATATATAGGTGTTCATCACCGGGTTTACTGCTTTCCAATAACCAAGCGTTGTTTCTGCCTGAAAAGTACCACAACTTGGGATGGTCAAAGTGACCTTGTAGCTGCCAGAATCCGGCACATAAAACAGCCCCGAAGTGTTGCTGCTCAGTACGTCGCCGAATTCGTTGAACAGGACGAACAGCCCATTTCCAGAACTCATCGGTCGGTCGGAGATGGCCCCATTGTCGCAGGTGAAGCGGTCCACCAACGATGCCTGCACAGAGTCGCAAAGGGGCTTAAGTAGCAGGATGACCGAGTCCCGGCAAATCATTTGGTCTGCGCAGCCGTCCTCGATGGCCAGTTCCCAATTGCCGGGGGCATTGCCAGTGAACACGAGCGATATGCCCGCCGTATCCACCTGCCCCACCTCCACGGGGTTGCAAGTGAGGCAAGTGACCGTGAACGGCCAACTGTCCGCATCGAAGCCGCCCGTGCACCCGCCATTTGGGGTAAACATGGAGATGCTGTTCTCATTGCACGACACTGGGTCTTGCAGGAAAACGGGATATTTTTTTTGCTTGTAAATGGCGTCGCTCTTGTTGCCACAGGCATCCACGACCTGAAAAAGGTAAAAGCTGGCATTGACCGGAAGCCCCGTCAGTTCGTTGGTGGTGCTGGAGGTGACGGTGTTTGTTGGGGAAATATAGTTGAAGGTATAGGGTGGAATGCCGTTGATGACGGTGCCAAGCGTGGCCGTGCCTTCGGCAAAATTGCTGCAAATCGAGAGGATTTTTGGTCGGATTGAAACCGTTTTGGTAAAGTTGGTACAGCCATCGTTCACCGTGATGGACATGCTGCAGCCCCAGTTCGTTTGCGGAAAAACCCCATTGGTATTGGAATAGCTGCCGTTTGAGCTGTTGAGCGTATAAAGGTAGCTGCCGCTTCCCCCGGTCACTGCCGTCACGTGGAGCTGTCCGTCAATGCCGACCTCAAAGGTAAAATTGGTGACGGCATTCCCACTGGTCTGGCAGGTTTCCACGGAAAAATTGCCGCAGGCGTCGGTCACTTTTACCCAATAGTTACTACCACTTTGCACGTTGGAAAAAATAGGGCTTCCCGAGGGAATGTTAGTTTGGTACGGCCCGCCCAATCCAATAGTGGATATGGAATAGGTCAATGGTGGCGACCCGCCTGTTACCACCGCTTGGATTCCACAGCTCCCGCAAAGCAAGTCCAAATCGGGGCTTTGGTAGTTGCCACCGACCACCACGACTTGTGTGGCGGCGGCCCCGCTTCCGCCGTCCGTCACGGTCAGCGTGTATAGGCAGGGTGCCAAATTATTGAAGGTGCTTGACTGTTGGATGATGGGGATGGGTAGGCAAGTGCCTGTAAGCTGGTAGTTTAGAGTGCCTGTGCCACCGGTAGCCGAGACTTGTATGCTGCCGTTGGAGGAGCAAGTCGAATTGGTGACTTGATAGGTGAAACTTACTTGAGCATCCAGCGGGCAGATTGCAAAAAAAGCAAATAGCACAGCGAAGTAATGCCTGATTTTCATGAGATGTGATGTCTAATTGTTCCAAAAACCGTCGGGCATAAAATTACTATACTAATGCCCTGAATCATTCGTTTTGTTTGCCAAAAGGGAGATTAATGGTGTGGACCGGATAGTCTAACAGAAGGGGTGGGGAGGCGAGGTCAGCGCCGGGCAAGGGACATCTACCAATTTTTTTGCCAGTAACTTGAAATCGGGAAATTAAATCCGCTCAATGGCCGACTCTGGCAGCCAGCCAAGTTCGCCGTTTTCGAGGCGAACTCGCCACCAACCGCCAAGATTCTCGACCTGCGCTAATTTTACGCCCTCCTGAAGGGTCATTATTTCCTGCGAGGTATCCTCGGGAGCTATGCGGAGGATGGCCGTTTTTTGAATCAAAATGGCTTGGTGGGTATTTTTTTCAAAAGCTGCTCGGCCAATTGCCAGGGCAAATGGTAGTAGGCTCAAGGCCATCAACCCAACTCCTAAGAGGAGGCCCCATTTTTTTTGCGAGCGGGATTTGCCGAGCACTCTAAGTGCAAGGAGGCTAAACCCAAGCCACCACAGTGCCAGCGCCAATATGCCCATGCTGGTGGATGGCAGCGCCAATTTTGCGGACAACCACCACTTCGTAAGAAAAAAAGGCGGCAATGGCTCAATCTCGTTCTTGATTTTTGACCGCAAAAAAAGGAGGTTTCGCTGTGCTTCCGTGTGGCCGGGCGATTGCAGCAGCGCCCGTTCATAATGCAGGATGGCCCTGCCCGGACTGTCTGACCTGTACCAAGCGTTGCCGAGGTTATATTCCAAATCAGCGGCCCGCCAGCCCGATGCCAACAGTTGCTCATAAATTTCAATCGCCTTGCCAAACTCTTTTTGCTGGTAGGCTTTGTTGCCTTCGGCAAAAAGACGTTCCTCATCCCCACCCAACACGCTGGTAATCAATGAGATAGAAAGCGTAAGTATTGCAAACAATTTTTTCATTCGATGCGGTTTATCAAACAATTTCCCCATTTCACTACTTTACTTAAAACGTTCATTTTCAAGCCGTTCCAAATATTCAAGGCAGACCAAATCTTCGGCATCCTCGCTGGGCGAGGTACTGAACCAAGCATCCAGGATTTCTTTTGCAACCTGTTCCGAGGTACTTCGTAAACTCAGGGCCAGCACATTGGCGTCGTTCCATTTGCGGGCACCGGCAGCGGTTTCCGCATCGTTGCACAGCGCCGCCCGAATGCCCTTGACTTTGTTGGCGGCAAGGCTTATGCCCGTTCCTGTCCAACAGAAAAGAATGCCCAAGTCCGCTTTGCCGTTGGCAACGGTGGTTGCCACCTCAGCGGCCACTTTGGGCCAAGGTGCATTGGCCATGTCGAAAGCCCCAAACCTGGTTACCTCGTGGCCCATGCTTAAGAGCCTTTCGATTACCATCTGTGGCACATGGCCATCCATGTCTGTTCCGATTGCTATTTTCATTCAAAAAAATTTGTCAAACCTAAACAGGGAAAGGTACACGAAAGATTGGTCAAGCGCCCGCAAAATTCGCCACCACACTGCCAAATCCCATGCTTTGAACAGAAAAAGTGAAAAAATATAGCAGCTTTGCACTCTTTTTTGAAAAATGACTTTTTCGAAACTAATAATAAATGACTGATACAATCCCTTTGATAGCGGGCATACAACAAATTGGCATCGGAAACCTCGATGTTCATGCCACTTGGAGATGGTACCGGGAGCACTTCGGTTTCGATGTGCCGGTTTTTGAAGAGGCTGCGCAGGCAAAGCTGATGTTGCCCTATACAGGCGGAAAACCCCGCAGCCGTCATGCCGTACTGGCACTTAACATGCGGGGCGGTGGTGGCCTCGAAATTTGGCAGTACACTTGCCGAACCGCACAACCCGCTGACTTTCAGCCGCTTGTGGGCGACCTTGGCATTTATATCATGAAGATAAAATCTGCCGATGTACCTGCCTCCCACAGTTTTTTGATGAAAAAAGGTGCTGAAATCCTCGGCGAGATAACAAGAAACCCTGGGGGCGAGCAGCATTTTTACCTGCACGACCCCTATGGAAACCTGATAGAAGTGGTGGAGGGGAATAGCTGGTTCGCAGATGGCGACCGCACCATGGGCGGGGTTTTTGGCTGTACCATTGGCGTGTCCGACATGGAAAAATCCCTCCGTTTTTACAAGAAGATATTGGGTTGCGATACGGTGGTCTTTGATGAAAAAGGCAGTTTTGAAGACCTTGCCTGCCTGCCCGGTGGCGGCACCGAAGCTCGGCGGGTATTGCTGCGGCACAGCCAACCACGGCAGGGTGCCTTCTGCAAACTATTGGGCGACAGCGAGATAGAGCTGATAGAGGTCAAAAGCCGTCCCTCCCGCAAGATTTTTCAAGACCGCTATTGGGGCGACCTTGGCTATATCCACCTCTGTTTCGACATCACGGGGATGGCTGCCATGAAGGAATTGTGCGAGGAGTCCGGCTACCCCTTCACGGTGGACAGCGACAACAGCTTTGACATGGGTGAGGCCGCTGGGCGGTTCAGCTATGTCGAAGACCCTGATGGCACGCTCATTGAGTTTGTGGAAACGCACAAACTGCCCATTTTGAAAAAAATCGGCTGGTACCTTGACCTTCGCAAGCGCCAATACGGTAAACCGCTGCCCAGTTGGATGCTGAAAGCGATGGGTTTGAACAGGGTGAAATGAACAACGGACAATAGACTTTAGAAACGAAAGCTCCCCCGTGAAACCTGAAACCTTTACGAACCATTGATTTTTCAATAGCCCATCTATTGTCTAACGTCTAACAGCCAAAGTCTTCCAGTACATGCAGGAAATCCTCGACCACGGCCTATTTGACAAAAATCGCCAGCCATCTGGTGATTTTGAGTTCTACCGTGACTTTTTCAATGGGGAGCAGGCGGCGGAGTTCGTAGAATTGCTCCAGAAAAACAACGTCGAATACAAGTTGGAAAAAAGCCGAACCCTGCTCGAAGGTACCATCACTGGATACGGCCTTGTGCCACATTCCGTGCTAAAAATCCGTGCTTCCGATTTCAGCTTTGTAAACCGGCTGCTGGAAGAGCAGGCCCGCAACGACAAAGATTTCATTGCCAACCATTATTTCCAAACCTACAAGGCTGCTGAACTGCTTGAGGTGGTTCAAAAACCTGACGAATGGACCCCAGCAGATGTTGCCATTGCGCAGCATTTATTGGACAAACAAGGCGTTAAGATTCCGAAAGAACAAGTCGAAAACTTCAAGCAGCAACGGATGGAAACTCTGATGGAGGGCAAAAAAGCCTCCAAAGCATGGGTTGGGCTTTACTTGGTTTGCATATTTTTCGGGAGTGTGTTGATTAGCCAGTTTTTTTTGGTTGCTGGAATAGGCATGGGATGGTACTTTTGGCAGGACAAAACGATTGATGTGGATGGGAACAAATACGCCACCTTTGACGAAGCATCGAGGAATATTGGCAAAGCCATTTTTTTCCTCGGTTGGGTACTGCTCGGCCTGGGTATTGTTTTTTGGGCTTGGCTGCCCAACAATTTTGGGTTTTTCTGACCCATCCGCTATCCCCTTTAACGCACAGTTTCTCAAATGCTCAAACGCTCGATGAAACGAATCAACGTCTGGTCCAGTCCCCGCAACATCAGTACTGCCTTCATGTACAGCTTTGCGCAGCGAAAAGATACCACGGTGGTGGACGAGCCACTGTATGCCCATTACCTCTCCAAAACGGATTCAGAAGCTGGGCATCCGGGCACAGCGGAGGTATTGGTTGCGCAGCAAAACGATGGGGAGGTAGTGGTAAGAGACGTGATTTTTGGGGAATACCCGACCGCTGTTGCCCTGTTCAAACAGATGACCCACCACCTTATCCACCTCGATTGGACGTTCATGCTGCGGACGGAAAACGTGATGCTCATCCGCAACCCTCGTGAAATAATTGCCTCCTACGCCAAGGTCATTCCCAACCCTGCCATGCCCGATATTGGGGTGGAAAAGCAGCACGAAGTGTTCGATTTTTTGACAAAAAACAACTGCCTTGCTGCCGTGGTGGATGCCCGTGAACTGCTGCTCAATCCAAGGGCCGTGCTAACCCAACTTTGCGGGCGGCTTGGGCTGGGTTTTGAAGAAAACATGCTGCACTGGCAGGCTGGCCCACGAGTGGAGGACGGCGTTTGGGCTAAATATTGGTATGCCAATGTGCACCGCTCCACGGGTTTTGAGCCTTTTGTAG
This sequence comes from Saprospiraceae bacterium UBA6168, assembly GCA_002435785.1. GTDB lineage: Bacteria > Bacteroidota > Bacteroidia > Chitinophagales > Saprospiraceae > UBA6168. The sequence goes on from DIUC01000024.1 coordinate 122,139, forward strand.
AAAAACAGGTGGTGTTGCCTGCGCCACTAGAAGCCTTGGCCGAACGCTGCCAACCTTTTTATGATAAGCTTTACGAGGCGGCACTGAAAGCATAAGGCAATTTGGCAAAAAGCCAAAAGGAAAAACCAACACTGCAACACTTTCCGTTTGACAGCGTTTTTTCTTCCAACGTTAATCGGGGTCGCCTAATCCGCAATCCGCAATCCGCAATCGAAT
>DIUC01000039.1 GCA_002435785.1 Saprospiraceae bacterium UBA6168
CTCATAAAAGTGTACAGTAGCGTAACTTTGCATAATTATCATTTCAACAATGCAAAAGCTGGCAAACTGCCAGTATTGGGAACCTGTCGGGGGTGGTGTCAATCGTCATGTAAGGGCATTTTATGCAGATACAATTAGCAATGGACTTTATTTGGCGGGGACATTCAAATTTGCCAATGGCGAAGAAGTTAACGGAATTGCAATGTGGAATGGCGAGGAGTTTGAGGCACTTGGAACGGGTTCTGATAACTGTGTAAATTTTTCTTGCCCTGGCTTTTTGAGTGTAATGCAGTACAAAGATGAACTGTATTGTTCCCATCTTGGCTTTAGCATAGGAGGTGTACAATCACATAGCATTGCTCGTTGGGATGGCATTCAGTGGGATTCTGTTGGTGGAGGTGTGAAAAACGAAAATGGAGGAGGAGCCATCATTTGGGAGCAAATGGTACATGATGATGAACTATATATAATGGGGAGATTTACATACGGTGGCAATGTATTTTCCCCCGCCATTATTAAGTGGGACGGACAAGCATATTTGCCAATGGATTTCCCTTATATTGAACCCTTGACAAATATCTCTCCTCAAATTTTAGGAGCTGTAATTTTTCAAAACGAGCTGTATGTAGGGGGACAATTTGCGTCAGGAACGAATATCCAAGACCATGTTGATGTCGCTAAATTTGATGGTCAAAATTGGCAGCCAGTTGGAGGGGGAATAAAAGGAGCAGTGGGCGATATCAACGACTTGTTTGTTTATAAGGATGAACTATATATCTGCGGAAATTTCAGAAAATCGGGTGGCAACGCCGGAAATGGAATAATGAAGTTAAATGGTGAAACTTGGGTGGATGTTGGAGGTTCATTCGATGAAGAAACAGTCGTTGCGCATCAAATGATAGAATATCATGGTGACATGTACGTTTTTGGTACTTTTAACTACGTTGGAGGAGGTGTCAAAGCAAGTAATGTGGCTAAATGGAATGGGGAAAAATGGTGTGGGCTACCAAATGAATTTGATAGAAGAATTGAGCGAGCCATCGTATTGAAAGACACCATATTTATTGGAGGTTGGTTCAATTTTATTGATGGTGATAGCATTCCTTATCTGGCTAAATGGTTTGGCGACTATGTGGATACATGTCAGACAGTTACAGGAACCATACTTGGACAGAAGGCTGTTGACTATCTGACTTTTTCTCCGAATCCCTTCCTTGATAATTTCAATCTTTATTTACCAGAAAGCTTTACTGTGGCAACCTTAACCATGTACAGTTCCACAGCCCAACCCATCCACGCTCAAAGCATCCAAGCTGGCTGGAACATGGTGAGATTGGCATCCCTCCCCCCCGGCCTCTACTTCTACGAAGTGCGGGACGCTTGCCTGCCGGGGCAGGAAGGGAAGTTGCTGCAATCGGGGAAGCTGGTGAAGGTGGAATGAGCGGGGTTTGTGGCCTCGTTTTGCGGAGCAGGCAAAAACCCCTTTCACACTCATTCATTTGCCTTCAACAATTCTGCGGCGATGTTCATGAAATCACGCTCCGTCACCAAGCCCGCCAGCTTATTGCCGTGCACTACCAAAAGGCAGCCCAAAGGGTTTTTCTTCAGCATTTCCAATGCTTCCGTGGTTTTGGTTTGTGGCGAAACGGTGACCAATTCCCTTTCCATGATGTCCCGGACGGGGATGTTGGTGCCGTCTTTGTGGTTGCTGTAATAGACCATGAGGAGCTTGCAGGTGAGCAACCCGGTCAGTTCGCCGAGGTTGTTTTCGACGGGGATGTGCCGGATGTTTTTCCAGTACATTAGGTTGGCAGCGAGCTGAATGGGGTCGTCCTCGGTGACAGTAAATAGCTCGGTCTTCATGATTTGTTCGATGGTCCAATAGCGGTTTTTCCAGTTGCCCGCCTCCGTTTTTTCCGGCAAGTCCCAGGTATGCACCGGATTGCCTTCCTGCTGCCGACGTGATATGCCCGCAGTGAGGGCAACCAGGGCTTCGTCCTTGGTCACTTCCTTGCCGAGCTTTTGGTAGGCATCCAGTATCCACTGAGAGCCTGTCTTGCCGGTTTTTACCCTTTCTTCGATGGTGCCGAGCAGGCGGTCAATATCTGCCACATCTACCGCTGCCTTGGCGAGGCCCTCCCTGGCAATGGGCAACAACTCCTTGACTATCAGTTCATCGGCTCTTATTTGCTTGTCGGTGTTCGCCCAATAGAAATTGGCGCCCAGCCCCAACCGGGCAGCATGGAGAAAATTCCGCTTGGCCACGTCGAAGTCCATGTGCTGGGCGATGTTGGCATATTCGGGGGGCATCCCCTTCATCAGGCCGAGCCAGAAGGCGGCGTTGGCCACCTCGTCAATGATGGTGGGGCCTGACGGCAACACCCGGTTTTCGATGCGCAGGTGCGGTTTACCTTCGGTAATGCCATAGCAGGCACGGTTCCAGTTATAGACCGTGCCATTGTGCACACAAAGCTGGTCGAGCTTGGGCACACCGCCCTGTTCGAGCACCTCCAGAGCGTTCTCCAAGCTGTTGCTGGCGAAAATCGGCCTATGGCGGACGGCGTTTTCCCGGTAAATGTCCAGCACGGAATCCTTTATCCAATGGGTGCCGAGGTCAACCCTCGGCGATTGGTCACGGTACTTGCTCGATGTGCTGCGCACGTCGGTTGACTGCTGGAAGAGCGCAATCCGGGTCTCCCGCCAAAGGCGCTTGCCGAGCAGTAGCGGTGAATTGGTGGCACCCGCCATGAGCGGGGCGGTGATGGCCATAGCCCAGTTGTACGCTGCCGCAAAGTCATCGGGCGGCAACTGGTAGTGCACCTGAAAGCTCGTGTTGCTGCTTTCGTAGAAGGAATCCTCCGCCCTCGAAATCCATTCGTCCTTGCCCGCAATCCTGAACTCGAAGCTGTCGCCCCGCAAGGCGTGGAGGGCGTCCACCAAGTACTTGTAACGGGGCAGCGGGGTGATGTTCTTTAGGTCAAGGTCGCTCTGGCGGAGCGTTGGCAGTATGCCGACCAAGAGGAGGTGGGCCTGTGAGCGGTTGGCCATTTTTTCGCCCTTTGTCAACAACCGCCAGAGGTTTCGCTCCATTTTTGAGAAACAATCGCCCGTGAACAGGAGCGGGTCGAGGTTGATTTCCATGTTGAACTGGGCAAACTCTGTAGTAAAACGGGCGTCGTTGATTCCTTCGAGTATTTCCATCAACACGGGAGCGGGCCTCCAGTCCATGCCGACCAACGAGATTTCCTGTTCGGCACCGATGCGTTGCACATCCGTTTCAAACATGCCCCTTTCGAGCATGATTTCCAGGGCCTTTATGTCTTGCAACAGGTGAGCTGTTGCTTTCATTCGCAAGTTTTTGTCCTTAATAATGGCAACCTTTTCTGCTCCCATGTTATATGATTTAAGCGGTGGAGCCTTCGGGGGTTAGGTATATGGGTGATTAGGACTGCCATTTCCTTCTCGTCATATTGCGCACGGGCATTGCTCCGCAACTGTATGAAGCGGGGGGTATCGGCGCACCCTGCCATATAACCAGCCAAAGGTGGGCGAAACCCAAGTTCATACGGGGTGACGAACGACAAGTGTTTTTGGTGATATTTATCAGTCGGTTAAGCGAACTTTTCGAGTACCCCCTTCAACTGTGGCCCCGAAATCATGCCGACGTGCCGCCATTCTTCCTTGCCTTTCTTGAACAAAACGAAAGTGGGCACGCCCTGCACGCCCATGCTGCCCGCAAAGGCCGAGTTGCGGTCAATGTCCACCTTGACGATGGTGGCCTTTTCACCTACCTGCTTTTTCACTTCTTCGAGCACGGGCGCCATCATGCGGCAGGGGCCGCACCAAGTAGCCGTGAAATCAATTAGCACTGGGTGCTCGCTGTTGAGCAATTCTTTGAAACTAACTTTGTTTTCCATTTTAGCTGCTTTATGTTTTTTGAAAAATATCTCACCGCATTAAAAAAAGAGCGCCAAGAAGGCGCTCTGACAATATTTAATCACCCGAAATATGAATCTGTTAGCTCTTTTTCACACTACAAAACAACAGTTATAATGACGGTTGGTTGGTGACTTAACTCACTCATGCCTGTGATGTAACTCATTAGGCCTCCGCTGCGATATGGACATATTTGCATTGTCAAAAATAATTCTTCACTAAATCACCTAACCATGACACTGCAAGATGAATTAATGGACATCGGCAAAGAACGACTCACCCAGATGAAGGTGCTGCTGGACGAACTTCAAATCCAGATGGCGCTTGGCAAGGCCGAAGCCAAGGACGTATTTGACCGGGAACGCAAGAACTTCCTGCAATTCATTTCGGAGGAAAAGAATGTTTTGCGTCGGTCGGGCGAGGCAGCGGGCATACATCGGCAGTTGCTGATGGATAAATTTGACGCATTGGACCTGCGGCTTGCCAAGACCCCGGCTGAAAACAAGAGGGCCTACGACGTGCAGAAGCGGGAAACCCTCCATGCCATCTACACCTTGGAACTGGCCATGAAGGAAGCCTATGGCGACGTAGGCATGGCACTGCAAGTCAAGCTGGACGTTTTCCGTGGTAAGTTGGACAACTACCGCATCAAGTTGGCATTGGGCGAGTTTGAGGCCGCAGCCGAGTTGGAACCCTTGAAGCCCGAACTGGTGGCAGCCGTGGCCGACATTCGTGAGCGGCTTAAAAAAGAAGCGGGAGCAAGTGAAAAAATTGATTCTTTCACCAATGAAATCTCGACTTCGTTTGAGCACATGAAGAAGGCTTTTTCGAATCTGCTTTCATAGCGATTTGGAAATTTGGAAATTGAGGAATTTAGGCGCTTCGCAATTCCTCAATTTCAAATTTCCAACCCGCCAACCACCACCTCCACATGTCGGTCACCAATGCACATAAGCCCACCCTGATGGGGCGCTATGAGAAAGTCATAGGCGTACTCGTGAAATATGGCTTTGCCGACATTGCCACGCACCCGCCCTTCAGCCGTTTCATTCCAAAATGGAAAATGCTGGTACCCACCCACAACGGGGTGCCAGTGACCGAGTTCACCCGTTACGAGCGCATCCGGATGGTCTGCGAAGAGCTTGGCACTACCTTCATCAAGTTTGCCCAAATTGCCAGCAACCGGCCCGACATCCTGCCAGAAGAGCTGGTGGAGGAGCTGCAAAAGTTTCAGGACCATGCACTTCCTGTGCCCGTTGAGAACATCCAAGAAGTGCTGGAAAAGGAGTTGGGCGACAAGCTGGAAAAATCCTTTGAACACGTTGATTTCCAACCCATTGCATCTGCCTCCATGGCGCAGGTACACCGGGCTGTGCTGGTGGGTGGGCAGGAGGTGGTACTGAAAGTGCAGCGCCCTCGTATCGGCGAAACGGTGGAATTGGACATTCAAATCCTAAAAAGCCTGGCCCGGTTGCTGGAGCATCGTTTCCCGCAGTTCGACGCCTACCAACCGATGGAGTTGGTGAAAATGTTCGAGGCGAGCATACACAAAGAGCTTGATTTTACCTTGGAAGCAGCCAATGTGCGCCGCTTCGAGGAGCAGTTCCGGGGCAACCCCGATATTTATGTACCGACGGTCTTCCCGGAGCTTTGCACCGAGAAGGTGCTTTGCATGGAGTACATAGACGGCATTAAATGCACGGATACGGCAACCCTTGGCCGCATCGGCATGACCGGCCCGCAACTGGCGCTAAAGGGCATCAACCTTTACTTCGAGCAGGTGTTCGACCACGGCTTTTTCCACGCCGACCCCCATCCAGGAAACATCTTCGTGTTGCCCGACTCAAGGGTCTGCTTCATTGACTATGGCATGATGGGCACGGTGATGGAAGGCGACCGGGAGCTTCTCGCCGACCTGCTCCTCGCCGTGCACGACCAAGATGTGGAAGGACTGGAGAGGGCCCTGCTCCGGTTTTCCTGGGACGAGGAGAAAATAGACCATGCCAGCCTTGAGTACGACATCGGTGAGTTTTTTCAGAACTATTCCAATATTGGCTTGGAGGAAATTGACTCGAACCAAGTCATGGCCGCCCTCAACTCCCTGTTCTTCGACTACAAAATCCGCATTCCCTCCAACTTGCTGCTGCTGCTGAAAGCGCTCGTCATCATTGAGGGCGTGGGCCTTATGCTCGACCCCCACTACAATATCATCCAGAACATCCACCCCTTCGTGGTGAGGCTTTTGCGAAGAAAATACAGCCCTGCCAAATTGACCAAGCGAGTGGCCAAGACCATTGGCGATTTTTCCAAGCTCGCCACTTCGCTGCCGGAGGACGTGGAGGATATCATCGGGAAAATAAAGAAAGGGAAACTGCACATCGAGTTCGAGCACCGGGGCTTGGAGCCGGTCGACAATGCGCTGGATGTGGCTTCGAAGCGCATTTCTTTTGCGGTGGTGCTGGCGGCGCTCATCCTTGGCTCCTCGCTGCTCGTCATCGCCGACGTACCGCCGCACATCAAGAACGTGCCCGCATTAGGCTTCTTCGGGTTCATCATTTCGGCGTTGTTTGGCTTTAGGTGGCTGCGCTCGATTTGGAAACAGGGGAAATTTTAAGCTTTTTGCTCAAAGCATTAACAATAGCGGTGGTTTTCATCAATTGTAGTTGCATAACCAGAATATTCCCACCAAATTTAGGCGGTAAAAATCTTACCTTTTTCATCACTAAATTTTCACGTCATGAAAGCAAAATTACTGCTACCCGGCATCGTCCTTTTGACCGCCTTAGCTGGCTGTGACCTGTTCGACGATTCGCCTTGCGGCCCCAATCAAAACTATGATTTGTACCTGCTCGGCAGCTCGATTGTGGACTCGACCGCGGACGTCTATTATTCCTACATGGATGGAGGCAACCGGGTTTTTCAATGGAGCCATCTCTTGGAAAACGTTTGCTCGCAAGAACATGCCAAGATGGAATGCCGGGTCGCGCTGCTCGACGAAACCACTGCTGGCATCAGTGCGAGGGCCAGGGCAAGCTGGCTGTTTTTGTTCGAGGAAAACATCACGATGACCAAAAACGGAAGCGACATCAAAGGCAAGGGAGAGGTCGGGTTGAAGCAGGCTTTCGGTGAAGATGAAGCTTGGTTTGTCCCGACGCTTGAGGTTTTCTTTCCGACCAAAGGCAGCTACGGGGCCGACACAGCCTTTTTGAAACAAAACGTCATTTCCGTGGAGATGATGGCGAAGTATCGGAAACATTGAAACACCGATAGCGCAGGTGGGCTTTGACCTCAATTCCAAACTTGCTTCTCAGGCGGGCAAAACGAGTATGGGTATTTTGGACTTCTTTACCACATCTTCCCACACGCTTCCGAAGAGGGACTCAAAAATCTTCCCGTGGTGGGCGGCCCCAAGTATTATCAGGTCAGCTTTTACATCACCAGCTTCCTCAACCAACGATTCGGCAGTATAACCTTGAATAAGCAACGCCTCGGCGTTCAAGCCCTTCTCCTCAAGGCCCTTGGCCAATGCCTGAAGTTCACGGTGTTCTTGCCGAAGTTCCTTGGCCACGTTGTCCCGGATGTATTGCGGGCCTACCTCGTACCCAACGAAGTCAGGGTCTGGTTCAGCCACGTGGACCAGCCATATTTTTGCATTGAATTTTTCAGCAAATACAGCGGCCATTTCCAACAGTCGGTTGGTCAGTTCCAAAAAATCAACAGCCACCAATATGTTTTTCATGTGCTCAATAATTTAGTACCTCCGGTATAGCGTTTTTGAAATTGAAAAAACAACTCATTGATAAGCAATTCTTTGTCAATTTTTATCATCCCTAATCCCTAATCCCTAATCCCTAATCCCTAATCCCTAATCCCTAATCCCTTACGTGGGCAGCCCCTCCAGTTTCTTTTTGTTCAAGATGCGGATGGCGCCGTCCTTGATTTCGATGAACCCGTCGTCCTTGAACTCGGTGAGGGTGCGTATCACGCTTTCCTTCGCCGTGCCAACGATGTGGGCGAGGTCTTCCCGCAGGATTTGGATGTCATCCTTGCCCTCCTTGGAGTAGCGATCGTGGAGTAGCAGCACGGCCTCGGCCACGCGCTTTCGCACGGAGTTGTAGGCAAGTTGCAATAGCTGTGATTCTTTTTCGGCCACATTGTCGGCCAGCATCTTGATGAGACGGCTGGCTACGTCGCGGTTGGCATACAGTAGTTTAAGGAAATCTTCCTTCGGAATGAGGCTGGCCGTAGCGTCTTCAAGTGCCGCTGCCGAGAAGCTGTACTGCTCGTTTTTGATGAGGGCAGTGTAGCCGATGAACTCGCCCGCATTGCGGATGTTGATGATGTACTCCTTGCCGATATCGTTGGTCTTGTAGATTTTGACCTGCCCCTTGCTGATGAAGTACAAGTACCTCGGTGTATCGCCCTCCTCGAAGAGGACATCCCGCTTGCGGTAGTCCTTGCTCCGCTTGTCCGTGGATAGTTTTTTTAAATCTTCATATCCTTTTGCCTCGTTGATGAAGCTGAGGAGGCTCTCTTCGGTGCGGTTGAATTTGCGCAGCCGCTCGCTTTTTTTCATGCGGGTTTCCACGACGGCCAAGAGTTCGTCTTTGTAGAACGGTTTGGTCACGTAATCGTCGGCACCGAGGTTCATGCCTCGGCGGAAGTCATCTTTTTCGGTTTTGGCAGTGAGGAAAACGAATGGGATATCGGAAGTGTCTGGTCGTTTGCTCAAGATGTTGAGCACGCCGAAGCCGTCAAGCTTGGGCATCATCACGTCGCAAAGGATGAGGTCGGGAAGCCCCTTTGTGGCCAGTTCTACGCCTACAGTGCCATCCTCGGCGGCCAGCACTTGGTAGCCTGAAATTTCGAGTATTTCCTGAAGGTTTTCACGTACTTCTAAGTTGTCTTCAATGACGAGAATCTTTTTCATAATGGTCTAATTTAATCTTGGGTTATGGGGATATTGATGATAAAGATAGTGCCTTGGCCCGGTTTGCTTTTAAATGAAATATCACCGTCCAACAGGTCTAGGTAGCGTTTTACGATATTGAGGCCGAGGCCAGTGCCTTGTATGTTTTCGACGTTGTTGGCCCGGAAAAACCGCTCGAACATATGCGGCTGGTCTTCTTCTGGTATGCCGATGCCTTGGTCCTCCACTTCTATCCTCAACTTATTGTCTGCCACGCGGAGGCGACAATAAATAGGCTTGTCTGCCGGTGAGTATTTGCTGGCATTGGATATTAAGTTGTAAATAATGTTCTTGAGTATTTTTTTGTCCAAATGTACAGCTGCTTCGCAATTTTCATACTCATGCAAGATTACTTGCCCGGGCTTCAGCAAGCCCTGCACCTCTTCCGTTACTTCATTGCAGAAATCTTTAAGTCTAAAAGTTACGAGATGAGTCTGCACCTTATCTTCTTCCAGTTTGCTCAAGGAGAGGAAGTCGTTGAGTATGCCGGTAAGTGTGCCTACCGCTGTTTTGATGCGCTGGATGTGCTTGCTCCTTTTTGCTTGGTGTTCCTCGCCGCCCGTGTAAGTCTCCGCAAGGTCAGCTGAGGATAGTACGGTGCTCAGTGGGGTGCGAAACTCATGGGAAGCCATGCTCACAAAGCGCGATTTCAGCTCATTGAGCTGTTTCTCTTTTTGGAGCGCTTTGAGCAATTCCTTTTCGCTTTTGCGGAGCGCCAATTCCGCCGCTCGCCGCTCCTCTGCCTCCCGGTGCAATTGCTGGTTGACACTCAATAGCTGGTTCACGGCTTCCGAAAGCTCTTCTGTCCGCACGGCGACTTTCTGTTCAAGGTGCTCGTTCTGGCTTTCCAGGTCCTCGTTCAACTTTCGGATTTCCTCCTCTGCCTTTTTCATGCTGGTTAGGTCGTGAAGGATGCCGGCGAACACTCTGCGGCCATTTACGATGGTTTCGCTGACGGCCAAGCGGAGGGGCATTTTGGTGCCATCCTTTCGGACACCCGTCACCTCCCGCCCTATGCCAATGATGCGTGGCTCGCGGGTTTCTATGAACCGGCGGATATAATTATCGTGGTTTTGTCTGTCCGGAGTGCCCATTAGCATTGAGATATTGTTGCCTAAGACCTCAGAGGCTTCAAAACCGAAGAGCTTTTCTGCGGCGGGGTTCATGCTTTCAACTATGCCGCGCTCGTTGATAGTAAAAATGGCATCAATGGCCGTCTCGAAAATAGATTCCAAGTACGCAGCCCTATCCTCCTGTTTTTGTAGTGGCAAATGATTCTTCAATGCGGTGATTTTTCCAACAGTATTCATTGATTTTCAAGGAATTACCAATTGGGCAAACTATTTAAAGCCACAAAGTACCGAAGATGTCCCGTTCGTCCAAATGCAATTTATCACGAGGTTGCGGTGACAAAAGTCATCGCGCACCGTTCGGGCTGGTCGGAACTTTGCCCCGAAAGATAACCTATCACAGCGACCAAAATGCAGTTTGAGTTTTTAGCGATAAACAATCCAGACGCATCACGGAGCAAAAAAAGAATGAAAGATGAACGTCATAGCACCAATCTCCACTATCATGACGGCAAAGTTGCTTACCGTCAACCCTGACGACAGCCTCATGGTTGTCAAAGAAATCTTTGACCAGCACAAAATCCACCACATCCCCGTCGTGCGCTTCAAGCACATAGAGGGCATCGTGAGCAAGACCGACTTTCTGCACTTCCTGCGGGGCTTCAAGAGCAACGAGATGGACAAGTTCATAGACGAAACCCGCTTGCGCTCCTGGAAGGCCGAGGAAATCATGACTAAGGGCTTGGCCAAGGTGGAAAGCACCGACCCCATCCGCACGGCACTGGAAGTGTTCCTCGTCAACCGGTTCCACGCCATCCCCGTGGTGGACAATGACGAACTGGTGGGCATCGTGACCACCTTCGACATCATCAAAGCTATTGAAGACGAACCAATTCCGCTCGAAAACTACAAGAAAGCGAAAGCGCTCTAATCCCTATACTTGCACATGACCACTATTCAAATCCTGGGCATTGACGGGAGCGTACAAACCCGTCAGCTTCGTGCCAACTTGGTGCAAGCCTTGACCGCTTTGCACATGAAGGCTGTCGTGGAGAACGTATCAGGGATGGAGCAACTGATGAAGTACCGCATAAACGGCATACCAGCGCTGGTCGTGGATGGTACGGTCGTTTTGCAGAAAATGGTGCCCCCCGCAGAGGATTTGAAAATTTTGCTAAATGCCTTTGCGGTAGGGGCTTTCAAACAATTTGCCATGAAAAATATCCTCGTTCCCACCGATTTTTCGCCAGCAGCCAAGGGCGCTTTCCAGTTCGCCCTTGATGTCGCAGAACGGCAAGGCAGCAAGCTGAATGCCGTGCATATCTACCATCCCGAGTTTGACCAAGAAAGTACCTGGCTCAACAGCAGCTTTCTGGACGGGGTAAGCTACGCCAAGGACAGGCTCGCCACATTTGTGGAAGAAGCACTAACTGCGGACACCACGGACGGCGTAGCCACGGTGGTGGAAGTGGAGCAGGAGGTGATCACGGGCTTTGCCGTGGATGAAATACTCGAACTGTCGAAAAGCAAAGATGTGGATTTGATAGTGATGGGCAGCACCGGCGAGCAGGGCTTCTTGGAGAAGCTCTTCGGCAGCGTGTCCACCAACGTTACGCAACGGGCGGAATGCCCCGTGATGCTTGTTCCGCAAGGGGTGCAGTTCCGTGGCTTTAAACACATCATGTACGCCAGCAACTACGAAGCAGCCGAGCGGCCCACCCTCCACAAGATGGTGGACGTGGCCAACGCCTTTGGCGCTGACATCCACTTTGTACACGTGGAAGAAACGGGGGGCGATTCAAAAACCTTTCAGGAAATCGAAAGTCGGCTGTTCAACGTGCTCTTCAACGACAGCGACCCCACGTTTGCCTTTAGCCTTACCAAGATAGAAGGCCAGTCGGTGGTGGACGGCCTTAACGAATATGCCATCAAGCACCATATTGACCTCGTGGTGATGGTGTGCCCGCACCGCAATTTTTGGGAGCAGCTCTTCCATAAAAGCGTGACGAAAGCAATGACATTGAACACCAAGCTGCCGATACTCGTGCTGCATGGGTGAGAAGTTTGGGTTTTGAGTTCCGGGTCTCGCTCGGTAAACTCAAAACCCAAAACTCGCCACTCAGAACTTGCCGCCGACTCCTTCCACCAACTTCGCCAGTTCCCGATAGTCGGCCATTTCGCCCGATTTTACCGCCCGTCCATTTTTGTTGTAAACAAGCGTGAAGGGAATAGCGCCATCCCATTCGGTGCTTACCTTGTCAATCCAGGCGTTGTAATCGAGGTCGGCGAGTGCCACCACGTGCCGCTCCAGTTTCCGCTCCGCAACAAAGGGGATGAGCTTCCGGTGGATGTCCTTCGGAAAATCCATGCTCACCAGCAGTACCTTGATGGGGTTTGACTCCCCCGTTGGGTTGGCTGTGGCCGATATTAGTTGCTCGAAAAGCGGAAACTCCTCCACACAGGGCTTGCACCAAGTTGCCCAAAAATTGATGACGTAGGTCGTGTCGTTCGAGTGCTGCAGGTGCGGCTCAAACTCGCCGTAACTCATGTAAACTGGAAACGGGATGGAGTCGTTTAGGACGTTGGCCGATGTGGCTGTGGCTGTGGCAGCGGGCGCATCCGGTGTTTTTGCGGAGCAGCTAAAGAAGATGGCCGCAGCGGCCAAGTGAAGCATGATTTTCATGATGGAAGTTTTGATAGTCATTGAACCAAGATTACGGGCTACCGGAACCTCACTGCCAGTTCCCGCCTGTCTATTGCCAAGTTTCCAGCATCCTCGAATAGGAAAAAGACGAAGACCGTGCCTTGGCCCTCTTTGCTCAGTGCCAACATTTTGCAGGATGGCGCTTGCGCAAACGCTGACTTCGGCTGGAAGAAATAGACCATTCCCCAGTCGGCGTTGAAGTCACGTAGCAGCGCCGCTTGGTCCGGCTGTATGGCCGAGATGATGGCCTCGTCGGCATTGGAGGCCACGGAGGTCAGCACCCGGAAGGTGGCCACGTGGGGGGTGGTGGTGATTTTGTCGGCTTCGTTCCAGGGCTGTACATAGTATCGGATTTGCAATGCCTCCCGGTTGGAGTGGACGGCATATTGGCAGTTCAGGTACTCGTTTTCCATTGGCTGGAAAGCCCGGTAGCCAGCATCCAATGGCTCGAAGACTTCCAAGGCTGCTTGGTCGAGCAGTTGGGCGATGTACGCCGTTTTTTGTCCAAGCAAAACTTGCTGAAGCAGCAGGACAAAGAAGGCTGTCGAAAATGTTTTCCAATAATTACTCATGTCAAAATATTTCAACAGGCGAAGCTTGGGCAATGTTTTTACAAGTATAGTTTGATGTCAATTCTTTCCAAATCGAAAAAAACACCATCCAAATGGTCGAAATCCATATCTGTGGTGAGCAGTGTTGCTTCCGTGGCATGAGCGGTGGCGGCAATCCAAAGGTCATTTTTGCCCATATTGCGGGAGGACAGTCCGGCGGGAAGGGGTTCATCGGGCAACTTACCTTGGCTAAAGGCGTCAATGCGGGCGTAGGCGTCAATTACGGTTTGGACTTTCAGGGGATAAATGAGCAAGGCTTGAAGCAAGACTTGTAGTTTTTGGATTTTGGCATAACCCCAATCCCATTGGATGGCGAGTGACTGAAGCTCACCTTGCACGACAACTGATATTAGGCTATTGGTGGAAAACGAATGCGATTTCTCCAAGTTAACTGCGAAAGTTTGGCTACGAATGATAGCCACAATGAGATTGGTGTCCAGCAAGTAATTTTTCATGGGGTGAGTGAATTGAGGAGTTCCTCCAATGGCTGGTCTTCAAACATTCGATAGTCCCAGTTTTTTAATATTTCTCCCAAGCGTGCAGAATCATATCCTTGCTCTTTTTTCAATTGTGCCAAATCAAGGAATGCCGGCGTTGGCTGGGCAGCCATCTGGCGTAGGGCATCGCTGTCCTTCCCATTTTTTTTGGGTGTTTCCTTCTCTCCCTTGTGCTTAGGGTCGGGAGATGTGGCAGCAGCGGCCATCTCTTTTTCCTTTTGCTTAAAAAATTGCTTTACCTGTTCCAATAAGCTTTCGCTCTGCACGTCGGCTATCAGTTTGATGAGTTCCAGCTTTGTTGCCGTCAAGTTCATTCCGTAGATTTTTTTCAAAGGTAGAAAATTCAGATGAAAAGAAAAAAGGGCTTCCCGGCGACTCCTTCCAAGCTACTTTTCGTAGTTGCACAAACCACACCTCTCCACAAGATTTTGCTTTGACACCCTCCGCAAACAAATACCTTTGTACCCTAACTTCCACGGCATGAAGAAAATACCCATCCTCGTTTCATTTTGCATCCTATTGAAAATCAGTGCCTTAGCACAATACGAGCCAGTGTTCAGCGGGCTTCAGGGACAGGACTTGTTGGACAACCTATTGCTCGGCTACAAGCCGCTCGTGGTGCTGCCACAGGCACAGGCACGGGACACGCTTTTCGCCCGCATTTACAAATACCAAGACACGCTGACCTGCGTGTACACGGGCTACAAAATCCGGCTCGAACCGGGCCTGGACCCCACCCAAGCTGCTTTTGCAAAGGGCATCAACACGGAGCATACCTACCCGCAAAGCCTTGGCGCCATGAACCAGGCGGAGGGCGATATGCACCACCTGTACCCCACTCGTGAGGACGTGAACGCTGCCCGTGGGAACCACCCATTTGCCGAAATCCCCGACAACCAAACCCAGACTTGGTACTATCTCGGCCAGCAGTTGACAAGCATTCCCACCTCGAACATTGACCAGTACAGTGAGCGCAAAAGTGGCTTCTTCGAGCCTCGTGAAGACCACAAGGGCAACGTGGCAAGGGCCATGTTCTACTTTTATACGATGTACAGGCTGCAAGCCGATGCGGCCGACCCCACCTACTTCGAATCGCAGCGCCAGACCCTCTGCGCCTGGCACCTGCTGGACCCCGTGGACGAACCAGAATGGAACCGCACTTGGCTCATCGCCCAATACCAGGGTGGCAAGCCCAACCCCTTCGTGCTGGACTGTACCCTGCCGGAGCGCTGCTACTGCGCCGATTTTGCGCAGCCATGCACGCCTGCCGCTGCGGAGGAAGCTGCTGAAAGTCAGCACTTTATGCTGACATCCATCGCACCAAGCCCATTCTCGGAAACAACCGTGGTGAACTTCATATTGCACGAGCCTGGCCGGGTGCGGCTGGAGGTGTCCAACGCCTTTGGGCAAAGGTTGGATGCACAGGATCTCGGCTGGCTGCCCAGCGGCGAGCAACAAATCCGCTGGACAAAAAAAGCAGATACCGCTTGCGGTATCTGCTTTTTCAGGTTGGTTTTTGAGAACGGAAACCAAGCGGGGTCGGTAGTCGGAAAAGCATTGATGCTGCGCTAAAGCGCTTCCGGGCTTCTCCAAAAACTCCATTATTTCAGCTCAAAGTCGTCCGACCCGGCGAATGCTCCTTTGTTGTATATCTCCACTTTGTACTTGCCTCCCACAAAGGCCATGTTGGGCTTCCAAAGAAAGCAAAGCTGGGTCTCATCGTTGGCGTATTCGTATTCCTGCACCTGCGTGAAGCGGACTTCCTGTCCGGTCTTGTCCACGGTGGTGCCGCTGCCGAGGTCGTCAATGGCAAGGGTCTCGCCCTTTGGATTGATGACCCGAATGTAAAATTTCTCCTTGCCGGGCTGCACCACGTCGTTGGCGATGGTGGTGAAACAGATTTTGAGCTGGTCAACCCGCTTGGCCGATTCTTTTTCGGCGGTCTTGCCGCTCTTGCGCACCTTCATGCCCGTCACCTTGATGTCCTTTACCTTGATGACGGAGCCAGCCTGCACCGACTTGGTGAGTTCTTCCCGTTCGCTCACGAGTTGCGCCCTGACAGTGCTAAGTGTCTCGTTTTCAGCTACTTTTGATTGGAGCGTATAGGAAAGGCTGTCCTTCGCTTGCCGAAGTTGGAGGTTGTCATTGGTGAGTTGGGCTTGCTCTGATTGGAGCTGTTCTATCTGTGCAACGTACTCGCTGACCCTTGCCCTGAGTCCGGCGATTTCGTTGCGGGCAGCATCAAATTTTTTCTTGTCCTGCAGCAGTCCGGCGATTTCGTTTTTTTGGCTCACCAACTCCGCTTTCTGCTGGTCAATCAGTGCATTGATTTTCTCGTTGTCGCCCTTGAGTGCATCCAGTTCGGCAATGGCCTTATTGAACTGAACATCCAACTCTGCCTTCAACTTTTCGGATTCTTCCAACTCTGCCACTTTTTGTTCCAAAAGCCGGGTGGTGCTCATGCTCTCATACGTGAGCCAAGCCGCCACACCGAGCAACAGCAGCCCCGCCACAATGGCGATGGGGAGCCAAGGAGAAGTTTTCTTCTTTGGCATTGGTTGTGGCGTTGGGGGGGGAGGGGTTGGGCCTTGGGGGCCGGGCTGATTTGACGGATTCAATGGTACCATGTTATCGAAATTTAGTTTGCTCGAAATTTGTTTTTGAGATAAAAATTGTGATAAAGATGTTGAATCAATAAGGTGATTGCAGAAAAAAATGTTCGGAAAGTCGGTTTTTACGAAGTGCTTTAGAGGAGCCGACCGCCGCAATTGTTTTTTTGTAAAAATTTGATAATCAACGATTTGAAGAAATAGATTTGATAATTGGGCAGGGATTATTTTTATTTGAGAACAGTGCCCTGGTGGCATCCATACCCTATCGTTTAGCACCAAACTTTCCTTACCTTTGCCGGCCCGCCGGGCGGGATTTCTCATCGAAAAACAAAAGCCAGTACTATGTTCACCATTCATCCATACCTGAAGTTTGCGCTCATTGCCTTGTTCCTCATCGGCGGCACCGTCATGATGCTCACGCTGCCGTGGGGTTACGGCCTACCGTTAGTCATCATCGGTCTTATTTTGCTCGCCTCCTACATCCTATTGGGCACTATCCAGCACACGGCCAAGGTCATGCAGAACAACCAAAACTACCTCGAAGCCGAGAAATGGCTAAACCTCACTTGGAAGCCCCGGTGGCTCTACGTCACCAACCGGGCCTACTTTTATATGATGAAGGGCACCATCGCCCAGGGCTTGGGCCGCACCGACGAGGCAGAAACCTGGCTAACCAAAGCTCAGGCTATCAACCTGCCTTCCGACAACGAAAAGGCTGCCGTGCAACTGCAATTGGCCAGTATCGCCATCCAGCGCCAGAAGATAAACATTGCCAAAAACTACCTGAAAAACATCAAGGAACTCACCGTCACCGAGCCGACGCTCAAAGACCAAATAAAGCAGTTCGACAAGGCGCTGGCCCAACAAGGACAGATGAAAATGGCCAACCAAATGGGCATGATGCAAAAGGGCGGCATGCCCCTCAACCCCCGTTCCAAGCGCCGTAGGCCAATGGGCCGGTAAAATGCTTTTGTCCTACCTACCCCACTTTTAATGATGTCAGCCAGTACACAAAAAATCAAAAAGCTGAGTAGATAAGGTCGTTTCATCGTTATAAAAATCCTATTTTGGCAGCCGCTACCAACTTTTGAGCGGGGCTATGCGTCTTAATTGGGATTTGGCGATTGGGTGAGTAGTGGGTCGTGATTCGTCGTTGGTCAGCGTTTTACTTGGAAAAAATCAACGGCGCCTTCCCCCAGTCACGGTCAAAACCACCAATTGCCCCGCCACCAGAACCTTGGAAATTTATGAATATCAAAACCTTTGGCCTACTTGTTTTCAGCCTCCTTTTTTGCGGAACGCTTGCCGCCCAACGGGTGGTGCAGGACAGCAACCTCGTGCAGTTCTCCGGTATGGTGCTCGACGGCACTACCGCCGAACTGATTCCCGTGCCTTACACCAATATCTCCGTGAAAGGTAAATCACGGGGTACTTACACCGATTTCAGTGGCTTTTTCTCCATCGTCGTGGAGAAGGGCGACGTGATTGAGTTCACGGCGGTGGGCTACAAATCGGTCGAGTATAAAATTCCCGCCAACTTAAAAGACAGCCGCTATTCCCTCGTGCAACTGATGTCGCAGGACCTGATAAACTTGCCGGAAACCGTGGTGTTCCCATGGCCAAGCAAGGAGCATTTCAAGCTGGAGTTCCTCGCCATGGACGTGACCTCCGAGATGGAGGAACGGGCGCTCCGCAACGTGGCCAACGATGCCATGGAGCGTATGCGCTACACCGTGCCGAGCGTCGGTGCCGAACATGCCAACTACTACCTGCGCCAGCAAGCTCGCAGCTACTACTATATCGGCCAGCAGCCCCCGATGAACATTTACAACCCCATCGCTTGGAAGCAGTTTTTTGACGCTTGGAAAAATGGCGATTATAAACGAAAGGAAAAAAAGTAGTCCTGTTTTCAAACTCAACACGCGACTTTTCACGAGGAATAAAAAAAAAGCGGGCTGCCCAGTTTGGGCAGCCCGCTTTTTTTTGGTGGAATTGCTCCATATCACTTCGACCCAATGGCATACGAAAGCCCAATGAGGTAGTAAGTCTGCAATGGATTCTCCGTTTTGCCAGCAGCAAGTGCCTCCTGCTTGTTATTGCGCAAGCCGAGGTCAAGTCCAATGCCGATGCCTTTGTACGCCGTGGTGAAGCCATTTATCCAAGTCCAGTTGTGCAGGTCGCTGCCCTCGTAACTGAAGAAGCCGGATAGGTTCGATTTCCACGAAATCCCCTTGGTGATTTGGCGCTTGTAATCTGCCACGAGCTTGCAACCGAGCGACGACTGGTAGTCATACCCCTTGCCGTCGGAGAACACGAAGTTGTAGTTCAGTGGGTGAAACACCACGACGAGGTCAGTGATGGGCGTCCAGGTTGCACCAGCCCCGATGTCAAGGTAGCCGGGGTTGTTGAACTTGTTGTCCAACATTGATGTGCGGTACTCACCGAGGGTTGAGATGGCAATTTTTTCAGTGAGCTTGTAGCCAAATAGCGAGACGACGTTGAAGGCATCGGCGGCTATTTGAAAGTCGTTGTTGTCGTCGGGATTGTCCCTGTCATCGAACTTTAGCCAGGCAAGGGCCAAATTGGTGTTGTTGCGCCAGAAGTATTTTTTCTGTTGCAGGTTGGCGAAGGCATTAGCCGATAGGCCGATGTTCATGGCGGTAGTGTTGGCCGTTCCTTTTGGGTACCAGTTGTTGAAGCTCGAAAGGTTCAGGCCGAGGTTCCCGAGTGCGCCCACGTCCCAACGGGGGTAGGGGGTGAGCCGCTCGGTTAGTTCGGCCACGTCGGCCTTGAGTGCGCCAACCTTGCCGGTCAGCTCTGCCAATTGGACTTCCAATGGGCCCAGTTGTTGCTCTTTTTCAGCTTTTGCTGCTTGGAGTTCTTCAATGGTTTGCGCTTGGATTGCGAAGCTGAACGCCATAAGCGCAAGTGCGGAGAGTAAGGTTTTCTTCATCATAATTCAGAAGTGTTATTTTAGAAGGTTAACGAATCGGAACAACAGGAAACCGTTTTTTCAGTTCAACTGGCGTTCGTTTGTGAAAATTTCCACCTTGTCAGACGTGAGTTTCATTAAAGGTATCACAATTATTTTTCCATCACCTTGGAGGGTAATGGAGGTGCTGTCCATTGCGATTACCCGGCCCTTGGAGCCGTCAATCTGGATGTAGTCGCCGACTTTTACTTTGTTTTTGCTGTAAAAAGAGGCCAGGAAATTGGCCATCGTGTCCCTTGATGCGAAGCCGTAGCCGATTGCAAATGCGAGTATCACGCCGCCCAAGATGACCGTGAGGTTGGAGGTGATGAGCGAAGTCTCGATGCTGGCCTGCGCCAGTGCGCTGATGGTCATGGTCAGGAAAATCAAGTAGAAGATGAAGCTCGAAATAATCTTCCCGGAGGGTATGCCCAGGGCGTTGGTGGCGGCCAGCACGATGTTCTTGACGAACTCTGCCAAGTAGATACCCAGTACGAAAAGCACCAAGGCGGACAACAACCTTGGGAGGTAGGTTATCAGGTCACTGACCATTTCTGATACCACCGGCATGCCCAGCACGTCCGTTGCGGCCATGACAAAGATGAGCATAAGCAGGTAATAGACCAGTTTTGAGAGGAAGCTGCTCAACTTTATCTTGAGGTTGGCCTTGGCGGCAAACTCCGTTTCATTGATTTTCTGGCCAAAGCGGTCAACCTTGAGGCTAACGAACACTTTTTGCAGTGTTTTTGAGATTAATTTAGAGATGAACCACCCTACCAGGATGACGATGACCGCTCCAATGACGTTGGGTATTGCCGAGGCAAACTTTGCGAGTACTTGCTTTACGATTTCGACGATTTCCATGCTGGTTGAGTTGAGTTGTTTGTAGGCGATTGGTGTTGGATTTGGTGTTTTTGCGTTTTTGGGAGCGGGCTGTTAGTCCATTAAATCACCAAAATCGTCCAAAGTGCCCGCCATGCCGGGGGTCGGGTTTTCCATGTCAGGGTCTGGCATTCCATCCCTTGGTTCGGTTTTGGTGTGCTGGTCAATTTCTTTTAGGGTGCCGCCCATGGTGAGGATGAACATCTCAAACACCTTCGGGATATACAATTCCATGGCCTGCCCCATGATGGTCAATATTTGCAAGCTACCGAGGACGTGCTCCTCGATTTCGGGTGGCGGCGGAAACGCCAGCGCATCCTCCTCCATGATTTGCTTGAAACTGTTTGTGGTGCTCATGAATTTTACACGATTCGACGGATGTTTTAATCAATTAATCACTGGGGAATAGTTCGTCATATACCATTTGGGCTTTGTGTTTTGCTCGTTTTATTTTCATTTTGATGGCGCTGTCGGTCTTGTCCAAAATGCTTGCGATATCTTTTATCTGAAGGTCGTCTTGGTACTTCATCAGCAATATTGCCTTGTCGCCAATGGGTATTTTGTCCAGCACCACCCGGAGGCGGTCGGAC
This sequence comes from Saprospiraceae bacterium UBA6168, assembly GCA_002435785.1. Taxonomy (GTDB): domain Bacteria; phylum Bacteroidota; class Bacteroidia; order Chitinophagales; family Saprospiraceae; genus UBA6168. Next base: position 20,843 of record DIUC01000039.1, read on the forward strand.
TGCATGGTCAGTAGGGCTTCATCGTGCACGTCTTCCATCATATCTGGGAGGCGCTCCATGTCGTCGGAGAAGATGTCGCCAGTTTTCTTCTTCTTCCGGATGACGTCAATGCAGTAGTTATAGGTGATGGAATACACCCAAGTGGAAAATTTGGCCTGCTCTGCAAATTGGCCGAGGTTCAGGAAAATCTTCATGAAAATATCCTGTGCGGCGTCCCTTGCCAAATGCTCCTCCTTCAGCAGCGAAATGCACTTGCCATACACCTTGCCGGAGTACCTCCGGTAAAGCAGCGTGAAATCCCTTGCATCCTTCGTGGCGAGGTATCTCCGAATCAAATCTATGTCCTGTTCCTTGGAAATTTCTTCTGTTCCCATCAAACTGGCAAGTGCAATTTTCCTGTGGCAAGGGTCTTAAAAACCTTGAAGCCCTTTATCCAAAAGGTTGATTTTCAAATGATTATCTACAAATTATCTTAAAAAACAATGCACGAAAGTAGGGAAATTGCTGTTATTTCATTGAAAGGGTGCTTTTTTGACTTGAAACATGCAAATAGGGTACATGTTTTCTAAAGCTATTTTTACGGCAGGAATAAAACTGACAGGATTGCTTGCCTCAAAGGCAAAAAAAAGAGGCAGCGCTCTTGTAGCACTACCTCAGCCCTAACCAAATAAAACCAAATTATTTATCTTCGATTCGCCGATAGTGCAAAGCAATTCAGCGGAACATTTTTCTTTGTGTAAAAACTACTCTTAGTTTCTGAGCGCTAAGGTAAAATGATTTTAAATACAAAAACAAGCATTGCCCAAAAAAATTTTCGAAAAAATATCAAATACTGTGGTCAGGTAACATAATCACCCTGAAAATAGTAGCAAAAAGAAAGAAAGGCCGTTGTTAATTCTTAAAAAAATCAAGGACGGTAAATTTTTATTTTGAAGTATTAACTTTAAAGAAAAACCAATTGAAACCTTTGTTTTTTAAAAATTCCCGCCAATTTTGACAGATATTTTCAAATTAATCAAAAATGAACAAACGGATAACATTCTGCTCAATCTACTTTTTCCTTAGTGTCTTGCCTACGGTTAGCGTTTTTGCACAAACGAAGACCGTCACCGATGAAGATGCCCTTTACATCCGCCAAATCCACGACGTGGCACTGAACCAAGGGCGCTGTTACCCTTGGCTATACCATTTGACCAAAAAAATCGGGGCAAGGCTATCAGGCTCGCCCCAAGCTGCCGCCGCCGTCGAGTATAGCTACCAGATGCTCGATACGCTCGGCCTCGACTCCGTTTGGTTACAGCCATGCATGGTCCCACACTGGGTTCGGGGCGACCGGGAAATCGTCCGCATCGCACAGTCAGACATGGGATCGGTGGAACTGCGGGCACTGGCGCTCGGCAACTCCGTTGGCACAGGCGAGGCGGGCATTGCCGCCGAAGTGGTGGCTGTGATGGGCATTGATGAGCTTGAAAAATTGGGCGAAGCCAAGCTCAAGGGCAAAATCGTCTTTTTCAACCGCCCCTTCGACGCCACCAAGCTGAACACCTTCGAGGCTTACGGCGGCGCAGTGGACCAACGAGCCTATGGTGCATCGGAAGCTGCCAAGTACGGTGCAGTTGGCGTATTGGTGCGCTCTATGGCTTCCGGTCTCAACGACGACCCGCACACGGGCGGACTACTCTACAAGGAGGGCCTACCCAAAATCCCTGCCTGCGCCATCTCCACCAACGACGCCGAACTGCTTGGCCGCCTTTTGAAAAAAAGCCCTGTGAAGGTGTATATGCGCACCACCTGCCAGACCCTCTCCGACAAGCCCTCTTTCAACGTCATTGGCGAAATAAGGGGCAGCGAGCGCCCCGACGAAATCATCGTAGTGGGTGGCCACCTCGACTCTTGGGACGTAGGCGAGGGCGCCCACGACGATGGCACTGGCTGTGTGCAGTCCATGGATGTTTTGCATATTTTTAAACGCCTGAACTACCAGCCAAAGCGCACCATCCGCTGTGTGCTTTTCATGAACGAGGAAAACGGTTTGCGTGGCGGCATGACCTACGCCGACGAGGCCAAGCGCAAGGGCGAGCGCCACTTGGCGGCCATCGAAAGCGACCGGGGTGGCTTCGTGCCGAGGGGCTTCACCGTGGACGGCGAGGCGGCTGTTTTTACCGAAAAATTCCCGGCCATGCAGCCCTGGCACGCTGTGCTGGAACCCTATGGCCTACACATTAAAAAAGGGGGTGGGGGCGCTGATATTTCGCCCCTAAAACCACAAGGTGTGTTGCTCATTGGGTTTGAGCCTGATTCGCAGCGATACTTTGATTTTCACCATACAGAAGTGGACAATTTTGAAGCGGTGAACCGGCGTGAGCTGGAACTGGGCACTGCCGCCATGACCAGTTTAATTTACTTGATGGACAAATATGGGCTGGATTAAGAGCATGTTTTGCCCAAGTGACCAAACCCTAAACATGCTCTAAGCAAAAAGGACGGAATGAACGCTCGGCATATACAAATCGCAAAAATGGGGGCATTTTTATTAATGCTGCTTGTACTGCCAAATTCCGTGCGTTGTTGAGGAGGTTGATAAAAGGTGGTAATTATCACCCCTCCAAAGTCTATCAAATATACATTGTAAGTCTTGCCGGCTCGAAGGATAATTGCCTTTGCATGTGGACATAGCTCGGCCATCCCCATCTGTGATATCAAATTCCCTTTCCTGATAAAAATCAGCCATCCAAACGCATTTTCATCATTTGATTTCTCATGCAGTTCCAAACAACTTTGAAGGGATAGGTTTTTCTATCCCGGTGGTCTTTTCTCCAAGTTCGGCGGGAAAGAAAGTTTACTGAGAAAAATCATTTTGCATGAAAAAGCTATTTAGTTTACTCACCATGGCTGCCTTGGCGTTCCTTTACAACCCAATTTCATTGGTCTGCCAAGACAATACAAACTGGATTTTCAACCTCTCCGAAGGGGTGGGCGAAGCATCCGTAGGATTAAATGATTACCAACCTGAGATTGCCGCTGACGGCAATAACGTACATTCCATCTGGTTAACACATGCGCCAGGTGCCGACTACAACACTTACCAACTGAACTATCGCCGCTCTGCCAACAACGGCGAAACCTGGGGCAGCAAAATCAAACTACAAGAGGGATTGTTGGACCCGAACCGGGTCTTCAACCGCATCTTCGTTTCGGGCAACTACGTCCATATCGTGGTGAGCTGGAACGCTGGCACAGCCGAAGAACTGCGCTATTTCAGGTCCACCAACGGCGGGGCGAGCTTTGAGGCACCGAAGGTCTTGTACTCAACAACGTTTGACCTGTACAACCTGCACATCGCCGGAGACGGCAGCAAGGTCAGGATTAGTTTCACCGATGATTGTTGGTGGTGCGGCACGAAGAAATGGTTCAGGCTGCTGAAATCCGACAACAACGGCAGCAGCTTCGAGACGACCACCGTACTGGAAGACTTCGTGGGCGACCTGTCCAACTTTGCCAGCATCGCCGTGGAAGGCAACAACGTGTACCTGCTGTACATGCAATCCATAGGCTACTGGGCCAACTACGACTTCGAGCTTCACCTGCTCAGTTCCAACGACGGTGGCAGCACTTTTACCAACCACGTGATTTCCAGTCCAGCGGCGAATGGCATACACCACGTCTTCCAGCTTTTGGATGGCAACAACGGCTACTGCCCAAAAATCGCCACCGACGGCAACAAGGTCTGGGTTATCTGGTCTGGCTATGATGCCGCCAACCAAGCCACCGTCTTTGTCAACCATTCCACGGACGGCGGGGCCACGGTCTCCGCGCCCGTGAGAGTCTCCGGGGAAGAGCACTACCTCCACACTGGCCTCGAAACGATAGCGGCCAAGGGTGACCACGCCTACATCGTTTTCAATACTGGCAACAACAGGCTGTACTTCAACCACTCCAGCGACGGCGGTGCGACGTTTGGAACGCTCGCAGAGTTCACCCGGCCCGGTGGCAGGTATGTAAATGAAAGCATAGAACCGCAAATCGTGATTGACCCGCTCGACAACGGGGCCTATGTGGTGGGCACAGGCCCGATATGGGGCAGGATTTCTCCGCAAGGCCAGATAGCTGAGGGGCCAACGTTTTTGGGCAACTTCAGCTTCACCAATAGCCGCCGGCCCAGGGTGGCAATTGCCGCCAATGGCTACGCACACCTCGTCATGGAGGGCGGGGGAGATTGGCTCTCAACAGGCGCTTTTGCGGATAGTGAAACCTGGTACAGGAGGCTCAACCTCAACCCAACCGAGGTGGTGCAAACGGAGCAGGCACTGCGCATGGACATCATCATGAATCCTGGTGATGGCAGCGGATTGTCACGCTACGACAACATGGCCATCGGGCCGGAACTGGGCGACCAATTCACCGATGGGATGACCGTCGAGCTGTGGGTGAACCTCGACACAGTGGCCTTTGACAAGCGAATCCTCACCCAATATCACACCAGCACTTGGAACATCAACAACCCGGTGACCTTCCAGCTTTGGACGACGGCCAACAACCAGCCCGTGGCAGGCATTATGACCAGTACAGGCGCTTATGCCATTTGGGGCACAAAAAACCTACTGCAAGGCTACTGGAACCACCTTGCCGTGACCTACCAAAACGACGGCAGCCCGCAGAATTCAAGCTGCTGCTGAATGGCCAAGCGATTGCCTCGACGACTGCCACCGGCGACCTCATCCAATCCGATGCTGTTTGGTTTCTCGGCAGCACTTTTGGCGGCTTTAGTGGCCACCCGTCGGCAGGGTTTGCGGGGAGCGCGGACGAACTGCGGTTCTGGGACCAAGCACGGACGGAAACGCAAATCAGGCAAAACCGTTTTGCAAACATCCCGGCGGACGAGGATGGGCTGACGGCCTACTACAAGTTCAACGCCATCTCCCCATTTGGTGAAGTGACGGATGCCAGCGGCAACGGCCACACGGCCCACCTGATGTACAAGGAAGAACTGGTACCCGCTACCATCAAGGACTTGAACACCCGCTTTACTTATGTCCAAACGGTCGCTTCATTTGCCTTTTTCCAGCAGAGCGATGGCGGCGAAACCTTCCATTGGGACTTCGGCAATAGCACTCAATCCGACGGGGCGAACCCAGCCATTACTTACCAGACGCCGGGCGTTTACAACGTCTGCCTGAGCGCCTACGGCGATGACATGTACGACACCTACTGCGAAGAAGTAGTAGTGCAAGGCATCGAAAGAATACAACCCACCGTGGGCGGCAACACCGACTACGTCACCCTCTACATCTACGGCGGCGGCTTCAATTCCAACAACGTAGTGAAGCTCCGGCGCAGCGGCTTCCCGGACATCGTTGCGGAGCAAACCATCCTCGACGCCCGGAAAACACTGACCGCCATGATGAACCTCGACGGCCAACAGACGGGCGCTTGGGACTTGGTCATCACCAATGGGGCACAGGAAATGGTGCTGCCCGCAGCCTTCCACATCGTGCAGGGCGAAGCGGCAAAACCCTACGTGCTCTACAATGGCGGCGGCACCATCCTATTCAACCGCTGGAAGCCGCAAAGCATCACGCTCGGCAACTCGGCCAACGTGGATGCCCACGGCGTACTACTCTGGGTAACCATACCAAATGCACCCGGCAACGACATTGCCTTCCTCAACCTCGACGTGCAGGCGCCGCAGCTCGCCATTGACAATGGCTGGGAAGACGAGCTCGATGCCCCCGAATACTACGTCGTGGCCGACTCGCTTTTTGGGAAGCCCAGCAACAGCCGGGTCTATGTTTTTTACTTCCCCATTTTGCCCGCAAAATCGAGCATGAACATCGCTATGCGGGTGAAAATCGGTGCAGCGGGCGGCACCGTTCCGCTGCAAGTTTGGCTGAGCGAACCGTTTTACCAGTCGCCCATTTCACCGGAGGTGCAGGGCTGCGTTGCTTTGGCAACGATAAAAGGGCTGATAAAAGGCGGCGTGGGCTTCATCCCCGGCGTGCCTTGCTTGACGGGTTCGATGGCAGTGGTTTCCGATTACCTGAACGACCAACCCCCTACTCCTTCTGCCGTCGAACACATTGACACCAGAAGCTGGTTCTGGATTTTGGGCACCAACATCTTCGAATGCGGCTCGTCGCTTATACCGGGCGGCAATGTTTACGCTGGGATCCTCGGCCTCATCACATCGGGCGTGGAGAACGCCCAAGAGAACGCCGACTGTTACAGCGGCTTCCGCCAAATCGGTTGGCTGGACATCCTTTACTATCCCGTTTGGTCGCTAGACCCCAACGAGAAAAAGGGCATGCCGGGCTTCACCGAAGACGGCTATATCGGGCGGTACGACCGCTTGGGCTACCAGGTGAGCTTTGAGAACAAAAGCACGGCCACGGCGCCTGCGCACGAGGTGACCATCGTGGACACGCTCACGTTCAGCAAGGCCGACCTCTCCAACTTCGCCTTCGGCGCTTTTGGTTGGGGCGATACGCTGTTGTTCCCGCTGCCGGGTTCCAAAGCATTCAGCATGGACGTGGACCTGCGGCCTGCACGTGACATCATCGTGCGGGTGACGGGCGAACTGAACGAAACCGACAAAATCGCCACTTGGCGATTCCTATCGCTCAACCTCACGACCATGGACTACGAGGAAGACCCGTTTGGTGGGTTCTTGCCGCCAAACGTGACCCCGCCAGAGGGCGAGGGCTTCGTGAGCTTCACGATGGGCATACAGGACAATATCCAGAACGGCGACGTCATCGAAAACCGGGCATCCATCGTCTTTGACGCCAATGCGCCTATACTCACGAACCTACACCGCAACACTTTCGACTTGGCGGCCCCCAACAGCGTGCTGAGCACTTCGGCCTCGACGACCACCGACACGCTGATTACGCTCGACCTCTCGGCATCCGACGGCGGCAGTCAAGTGCGCCACGTAGAAATCTGGGTATCGGAAAATGACAGCGCCTTCGTCTTCAGCCAGAGCGCTCATGCCGATGTGGCCGACTTTGTGGGCAAACCCGGCTCCACCTACGAGTTCTACAGCATCGCCGTGGACAGTGTGGGCAACCGGGAGGCCATTCCTACTGCCCCCGATGCCGTGGTGACTTTCCTCGTGAATGCCACAAGCGACCGCTTCAGCGCCAGCGACATCCGACTGTTCCCCAACCCGGCACAGCACCAAGTGACGCTGGAACTGAACATGACCCAAGCGGCTACCATGACCGCCACGCTGGAAGACTTGACGGGCAGGCAAATCCAAACCCTGTTCCGTGGCAACTTGACGACGGGCAAACACGCCCTCCGACTGCAACTGCAAGCCGTGCCCGGCATCTACTTCCTCCGCATCAGCGATGGTGTGGGGAGCAGGACGGAGAAGGTGGTAATGAGCAAATAAAGTGTAGGGTATTGGGTCTGTATGCTCTCCCAACCTAATTTTTCTTCTTCCTTTTTATCTTGCCATTAACGAACAAAGCGGTACGATTGCTCCACGCAATCGTACCGCTTTGTTCGTTCAGCAGGGAGCCGCAGGAGAATTGGAACATGCATGAAAATCAACACCCAATAAACCTTTCGCCAAAACTGCATTAACAAAGACAATCTTGCCAAAAAAATGGAATAAACTCAAAAAAGATTTGGGAATTCCAAACCTTGTTTGATATTCGCCACTGCCTTTTCTTTCAAACCCAAGCGTTCAGCTTGTTAGCGACGTGTATCCCTCGATTTGCAGGGTTTAATTCAATTTTTCAAATAACCAGGCTAAAAATTAGCCGCCCTCGTGCTGTCGAAGCACATCGTGACGCTGAACCCGGGTTCAGCGGAAGCATGGCGGTCACAGGTGTTTAGCGACACAAACTCAGCGTATTTTCTCACATTTGTTTATAACTAAAATCTTTAAGAATGAAAAAACACATTATTCAACGGTTACTGCCCGTCCTACTGTTGTGCATGGCCGCTACTGGGCTTTTTGCGCAATATGTGGTCAGCGGCACGGTCAAGGATGAGGCTGGCGCCCCTATCATAGGCGCAAACGTGATTATTAAGGGTACCTCCACAGGTACCATCACCGACGTGGACGGCAGCTTCAACATTCGGGTGCCGGACAATGCGACTGAGATTGAGTTTTCTTACATCGGGTTTCTGGCGCAGAACTTGGCCATTTCAAGGGCCAACAACACCTTGAGCGTGGTACTTGTCGAAGACTTGAACAACTTGGAAGAGGTCGTGGTGACAGGTTTGGCCACGAGCGTGAAGCGGGCCAACTTGGCCAATTCCGTGGAAAGGGTGGATGCTGCCCAACTTACGGGTATTGCTATGCAATCTACCGTTGATGGCGCACTTTACGGCAAGTTCAAAGGGGCCGAAATCCGAGCGAACTCCGGTGCACCGGGCGGTGGCTTGTCTTTCCGCTTGCGGGGCACGACTTCCATCAGTGGATCCTCGCAGCCGCTCATTATCTTGGATGGGGTTTTCATTGACAACTCTTCCATTAAAGGTGGCTTGAACACTGTCTCAGCGGCACAGGCTGGCGGAAGCACCCGCAACCAGGACAACCCGTCCAACCGTTTGGCCGACCTTGACCCGAACGACATCGAGTCCATCGAAATCCTGAAAGGTGCTTCCACGGCGGCCATTTATGGCTCACGGGCAGCAGGCGGCGTGGTCATCATCACCACCAAAAAAGGAGAAGCGGGGAAGACCAGAATCAACTTTGGACAGTCCATCGGTCAAACGCAGATGCTGAACCCGCTTGGCGTACGTCAATGGACAGAGGAAAGAGTGTTGGCGTCGGCGTTTGCGAGCGACATTGACAATTTCCGGGCAGCCCGCGACAATGGCACACTTCACAACTACGAAGACGAACTGTACGGCAACAAGGGCTTGTTGTCCAATACCCGCCTGAGCATCAGCGGCGGCAACGACAAGACCAAGTTCTTCATTGGCGGCAGCTACAAGGACGAAGAGGGCATCGTGAACAATACTGGTTACAAGAAAGCCTCCATGCGGATAAACATTGACCAGAAGGTGAACGAAAATTTCAACCTCAACATGACTTCGAATTTTATCCATTCGTCCGCAGACCGAGGTTTTTTCAACAACGACAACTCAGGCACTACGATGGGTGTAGCACTGTCTTCTACGCCTTCGTGGGCGCAACTACAGCCGAACGAAAACGGCATTTACCCATCCAACCCTTATGCGCCTTCCAACTTTCTGGAAACCGCTGCGCTGATGACCAATAACGAATCGGTCAACAGGTTCATCGGAGGTGGTACTGCCACTTACAAGCTCTTCACCACAGAGAATTCTTCCCTGAGGGCGATAGCCAGGGGCGGGGTGGATTTTTACAACTTGTACACCCGTGCCATTTGGCCCAACACCCTTCAGTTCCAACGGGACGGCAACGGCCTGAACGGGGTTTCGGTGCAGGGTTTCACCAGGAACCTGAACACCAACTTAGCGGCTTTCTTGGTGCACAACCAGTTTTTGGACAATGGGCTTTCGTTCAACACATCGGCTGGTGTGACACAGGAAAACTTTGACCAAAACAGCATCCTCGGAATCTCATCGAATATGATTGGGGTGCAGACCAACCTCGACCAAGCTGGCTCCCGCACCACGGAACAGTTCAGACGGCCACAGACCGACAAAGGCTTTTTTGCACAAGAAGAAATCAACTTCAGGGACATGGTCATCGCCACCATCGGCATCCGTGGCGACAAATCCTCGAACAACGGTGACGTGAACAAGCTGTACTACTATCCGAAGGCAAACATGGCCATCAACGTGCACAATTTTGATTTTTGGAACAAAGATGGTATGCTCTCCCAGGTGAAGTTGCGGGCAGCCTACGGCGAGTCCGGCAACTTTGCCAGCTTTGGTGCCAAGGCCACCATTATGAACTCCACGATTGTGGACGGTGTGGCCGGCGTGAACGTCCCATCTTTGCTTGGCAACAACAAGGTAGGCCCAGAGCGCCAGAAGGAATTGGAGCTTGGCGTTGATATTGGCTTGGGTACGATTGTAGGCGTGGATGCCACCTATTATATCAAGTCGGTGGAAGACCTTTTGCTCAATGCGAACGTGCCGACCTCTTCCGGCTTCTCCCAGCAGGTGACCAATGCCGCCGAACTCGAAAACAGGGGTTGGGAAATCGGGCTGAACCTCAACATAATCAATACCCGTGACTTCAAATGGGGCTCAAGGTTCGGCTGGTGGAAGAACACTGCCGAGGTTACAAAGCTTTCCGTGCCAGCTTTCACAAGTGGCGGCTTCGCCAACTTTTTGGGCAATTTCATGATAAAGGAAGGCTACAGCCCTACCACCATTATTGGTGTTGGCCCAAACCCCGACGTGACACTCAACGGCACTGGCGAACCAACCTTGCAGGTATTCGGCAATGCAGAGCCAGACTTCCAGCTCTCTTGGTCGAACATGATGTCTTACAAAAACTTTGACTTCAGCATGGTCTGGCATTGGAAACAAGGCGGCAAGAACATTAACCTGTCTGCGCTCCTTTTTGACCTTAATGACAATTCCTACGATTTTGACGACAAGGGCCTCGACCCCAGCGGCCAGGAGGCCAATGGACCATACCGGTTGAGCCAATTGGGTTCAAACACTGGCCCTTATATAGAGGATTCCGGCTATATCCGGTTGCGTGAGGTAGGGTTGTACTACACCATTCCGCTGAAGAATGTGAAGGCCATTGAAAAGGTGCGTATTGGGTTTTCTGGCAACAACCTGATCAACTTCTTCGATTACAGCAGCTACGACCCGGAGGTGTCCAACTTCGGAGCCAACGAATTCTCAACGGGTGTGGAAGTAACCCCATTCCCTTCCGCAAAGCGGTGGGACTTCCACGTAAACTTCACTTTTTAACTTGAACAAAAAATTAATCGAGATATGAAATTGATAAAATTAATCTTCATCAGCGTCCTTTTCCTTTCCCTCGGCGGGTGCGAAATTGACGACAACCCAAACCCGAACGGGTCGAGCATTGGAGGCTTCAACCTGAATGCGTCAAAAAGCGAGCTTCAAACCTTGGTCACTGGCATCGAGGACTTGGTTCGCCAGGATTTTGGTTTTTACTATGACGTTACCGCCATCATAGGCCGTGAGTATTATTTCTTCACAGGCTCTGACCCTCGCTACACGGGTGAGGTGCTGGGCAAGGCCGACTCACAATTGGACGATGCTGGGTTCTATGGTACCCGCCCCTACTTTGGGCGTTACCGCGCCATCAAAAATGCGAACGTACTGCTGGATGCCGTGAGCAATTCACAGCAAATAACCACTGCGGAGGCCAATGGCTATGAGGGCTTCGCAAAAACGATGCAAGCCCACGAGTACCTGCTTGCCTTGAACCTGCAATACGAAAATGGCATACGCATTGACGTTGCCGACCCCGAAAACCTGGGGCCGTTCGTCAGTTACGGCCCTGCACTGGCCTCCATATTGGCCTTGCTCGACGATGCGGCTGGCCATTTGCAAGCAGCAGGGAGCACCTTCCCATTCCGGCTATCCTCGGCTATGGCAGGATTCAACACACCGGCAAGTTTCCTTACCTTCAACAAAGCCCTTGCCGCACGGGTCGCCCTGTACCAAGGCAACAAAGCAGAGGCCAACAAGCGCCTTTCTGATTCCTTCATGGATTTGAACGGCAACCTAAACGCAGGCCCTGCCCGCTACTACTCAATCGGCGGCGGCGACTTCGCCAACAACCTGTTCCGTCCGTTGGACCAGGCCGATGCCATCATCGTCCACCCTTCCTACATCACCGACCTGACGCCTGGCGACGCCCGTGCCGCCAAAATGGTGCTGCGCCCAAGTGGGTCGCTCAGCCTTGATGGGCTTACGGGTACCCACGATGTTTGGGTGTTCAAGTCTTTGAGCGATTTTGTGCCTTACATTCGGAACGAAGAGCTGATACTCATCAGCGCAGAGGCCAATTTGGGTACGGACAATGCGGCTACCATCAGCGCCATCAACATCATCAGGAATGCGCACGGCATCGGCGACTACAGTGGCGGCGTCTCAGAAGCGGATCTGATGAACGAAATCATGTACCAGCGCCGCTACTCGCTCTTCGGTGAAGGCCACCGCTGGGTGGACATGCGCCGATGGGGCCGCTTGAACGAACTGCCAATTGACCGTCCAGGTGATGACGTTTGGGTGCAATTCCCGCGTCCAGTAGGCGAATAATTGAGGTGATTTTTTTCAAAAAAAACACTGCATAAAAAGAAAAGGCTGCTACCTGAATTGGTTAGCAGCCTTTTCTTTTTTGAAAGCAGGGCTTCATTTTTGCCCAAAAACCCGCGCCCTATTTCTTCAAATACGCTGCCGCAGCGTCCAGTTCCTCATAAAAATCTGCGCCGTACTTCCTGACGATGGCCGCTTTCACGAACTGATAAACGGGAAGTTTTTCTTTCTTTCCCGCCGTGCAAGCAGCAGAGCAGATGTCCCAAACATCGTAGTTCAGCGCCTCAAAGCCAAGCTCGGGGGTAGCGGCGACCCGCACCGGGTAAAGGTGGCAAGAGATGGGTTTCCTGAAATCCGTCACGCCCGCCTCCGCCGCTTTTTCGATGCCGCATTTGGCAATGCCGTTTTGTTCAAAAGTCAAGTAGGCGCAAGCACCGTTATCAAGTAGGGGAGTGCCGGGGCCGTTCAGTTCGGGGAAGTTGATGTAAGCGCCCTGCATTTCGATGACCCGGATGCCTTCTGGCCGCAGGAATGGCTTGATGTCTTCGTAAATATTGACGAGCGTTTCCAGTTCTGCCGGTTCGAGCGGCGCTCCAAAATCGCCCTCCCAACAACAGGCACCCTTGCAGGCGTTGAGGTTGCAAAGAAAGTGCTCGGTAAGCACGTCCTCACTGACAAGTATATCTTGAACGATGACCAAAATGAAGCGTTTTTGACCGATGCCTTACTTTTGTGTTAAAAAACAGGAAGCATCCGGCTGGTGTTGTTGCACAAGTTGTAACTTAGCGGCGAAAGTATTTCAATTAAAAACGATGATGATGAAAAATCTGATTTTTAGCGCTATGCTGCTGTTTTTCGCCTTCGGCGCAATGGCTCAAACCGCCGCTGTGAAAACCCCGGCACAGGAAGCGACCGAAAAAATGACACAACTCTACAGCCTCGACCAAAAACAACAAGCAGAGATGCTGAAAATACAGGAGCGTAAGTACCGCAACTTGGCCGAAATAGCATCCATGAAGACCAGCGACCCCGGGCTTTACGTGCGCAAGATTCAGTCCATCCAAACTGGCAACAACGCCTCTTTCGAGCGCATCCTCAGCACCGAGCAAGCCAAGACTTTGAGGGAACAACAACTCCAACTACGGGAGAAAAAGGCAGTGGCTTTCAAAGAAATGAAGGCCACCGGTGCATCCCATTATGAGATTGACCTGAAAATGCTGGAACTCGACCTGGAATCGCTTTAGTGCATTTGCGGAGCTATCACTATTCTTTTTTCAAAAAAGCGGTGTGGATAATTCCTACCGCTTTTTTGATGCTCAAAATGGACTAAACTTGTCAAAATTCCTACTTTTACGACCCGAAAGAAAAACCAACTCAACACAATTGCGTTCGTTGCGCAGCGAACAAAATTTCACAACCAGATAAAATCCAGCAGAAAAAATATGGATAAGCTAAAACAGAAATTTTTCCAAAAATCCACCGAGGTCAAGCAAGAAATAAAGGCCCTGTTAGCAGAGCATGGAAACACGGTCGTGGACGAAGTGACCCTGGGCCAGGTGTTTGGTGGCTCCCGCGACATCATCACCATGCTGTGGGAACCCTCCCTCCTCGATGCCCAAGAGGGCATTCGGTTCCGGGGCTACTCACTGCCAGAACTGCGTGAAAAACTGCCAAAAGGCAAGGGCAAAGAGCCACTCCCGGAAGGGTTGTTCTGGTTGATGCTGGTGGACGAAATACCATCGGAGGAAGAAGCCGAATGGCTGAGTGACCAATGGGAGCGCCGCAGCAAACTGCCGCCGCACGTTCGCAAAGTGATAGATACGTTGCCCGCAAACACCCACCCGATGACCCAGTTTGCCATCGCCATCAACGCCATGCAGACCGAGTCGCACTTCGCCCGGCGCTACAGCGAGGGCATGAGCAAGAACGACTACTGGGATGCCGTTTACGAGGACACAATGGACCTCATCGCAAGACTCCCGTTAGTAGCGGCCTATATCTACCGCCGGGCCTACCACGGTGGCCAACATATCAAGGCAGACCAAAGTTTGGATTGGGCAGCCAACCTCGCCCACATGCTCGGCGTATCGAACAGCGACGACTTCAAGAACTTCATGCGGCTTTACATGACCATCCACGCCGACCACGAGGGCGGCAATGCGTCTGCACACACGATGAACCTCATCGGCTCCACTTTGAGCGACCCGTATTTGTCTTTCGCTGGAGCCATGAACTCGCTGGCCGGGCCGCTGCATGGCCTCGCCAACCAAGAGGTGATTCATTGGATTTTCAACATGCTGAACAGCTTGGAGACCCGCACCCCCACGAAAGAGCAAATAGCGAGCTACGTGGAAACGACGCTTGCTGGCGGCAAGGTGGTGCCAGGCTATGGCCATGCCGTTTTGCGCAAGCCAGACCCCCGCTTCATCGAGCAGATGCGCTTCGCAAAAGAGTACTGCCCCGACGACGAAATCGTCAATGTGGTCTGGAAAATTTATGAAGTGGTGCCGCCCATTTTACAGGGGCTTGGCAAGATAAAGAATCCTTGGCCCAACGTGGATGCCCACTCCGGTGCCATCTTGGTACATTATGGCCTCGACCAATACAGCTTCTACACCGTGCTCTTCGGTGTATCCCGTGCAATGGGGGTTTTGGCTGCTACCTGTTGGTCGAGGGCGCTCGGCATACCGCTCGAACGGCCCAAGTCCGTGACCTTGGATTGGGTAAAGAAGTTTCTCGCAGAAAAGAATGCCTAACTGGCAATGGGTGCTGCCCTGCAAAGCGAACCGGGCAGCACCCAAATATTCCCGCCCATCATCTTATCAAAATTTTGTTTTCCTGCCCAAAGCGCTTACTTTTGCCCGGATTTTTTCGGAGGCATCATTTTTGCTAATGCACGGCGCTTGCCACCTGGCATAAATCCTTTTGAATCAGTTTTTTAAAAATTATTTTTTTCCTTTTGATAAACACTTTGGGTAGATGCCCCGTACAAGTGGCGGCATAATACTCACATCGTTTTTTCAGAAAAAAACTAAAGTTCTTAGCACATGGCTCTGATAGGAAAAATTCGGAAACAAAAATGGCTGTTGGTCGGGACGCTCGCCGGAGCGCTCATTCTCTTCATCGGAATGTTGATGTTTGACAACCCAAACCAAAACTTCATGGGTGGCAGCCAAAACACCGTTGGAGAGGTCGAAGGCCGCAAAATCGAATACCGGGAATTTGCGACCACCCACGAGATGCTCTACTCCAACTCCGGTAGCGATGGATTCAGCGACCGTGCCTTCCTCTGGAACTTCTACATGGACAATGCCATCGTAGAAAAGGAGGCCAATTGCATCGGCATTGGTGTCAGCAGGGCCGAACTCGTTGACCTCCAGTTCAGCGACGACGACTCCAAGCTCAGCCCAATCATCTCCAGCCGCTACCGCAACCAGACCACCCAGCAGTTGGACCGGCAGCAACTTACCCAATTGAAGGACATCATCGTCGGCAACAAGATTGACCAGATGATAAAGGACAACCAATTGGTGCCTGACTTCAAGTACCGCTGGGCACACCAAGAGAAGGAAATCATCAAGGACCGCCTCCAGAAGAAGATGACCAGCATGGTCGAAAAAGGCATGTACACGCCGACTTGGATGGCCGAGGTCATTGACTTGGAACAAACCCAATCAGTTGACTTCCTTTACGTGCAAGTTCCTTTCGACGAAATTGATACCAAGTCCGTGAGCCTCTCGGATGAGGACTACAAGGCTTATTTTGACGAAAACAAAGCACAGTTCAAGCAAAAGGAAGAAACCCGCAAGCTCGAATACGTCGCTTTCGACGTTAAGCCAACCGCTCAGGATTCCGCTGACCTCCGGCAGAACATCCAGAAGCTTATCCCCGGCTTCAAGGACACCGACAACGACACGGTCTTCGTGGAAAACAACTTTGGCTCTATTGACGGTGCTTATGTGAAAAAGAGTGAGCTGAGCGCAGTCATTGCCGATTCGGTTTTCAATATGCCCGTAGGGCAGGTATATGGCCCCTATGTGGAGGGGAACACCTACAAGGCCGCCAAGATGCTGGGCAGGAAAGTCGTGCCCGACTCCGTGAAGGCACGCCATATACTTCGCAGGGCCACCGACCAAGAAACCTTGTTCGCTGCGCAAAGAACAATTGACAGCCTCAAGACGCTGATTGAATCCGGTGCAGGACGTTTTGACTCCTTGGCCGTGAACTTCAGCGAGGACGGCTCTGCCAGCAAGGGCGGCGACCTTGGGGTTTTCGGCCCCGGCAGGATGGTCAAGGAGTTCAACGAAGTATGTTTCTACAAGGCCGAAATCGGCAAGGTTTACTCAGTAATCACAGAGTTCGGCGTACACCTCATCGAAGTGACCCAACGCTATGGCGCTGGTGAAACCGGCGTAAGGGTAGCCTATATTTCGCAGGAAATCGTGCCGAGCCAAGCTACCCAGAACGCCGTTCGGGAGCAGGCGCTCAAGCTGCAAGAAGAAAACAAGACGTTGGAGTCGCTTCGCAAAGCTGCCACAGCCAGTGGCCTCACCCTCGAAACCTCTCCAGCCATCAAGGCGAACGATTACACCGTCGGCGCACTCCCGGCTGGGCAGGGCAGCCGTGAAATGGTCCGTTGGGCCTTCGGGAACGACCAAAACGTTGGCAAAGTGAGCAAGGGCGAGGTATCACCACAGGTCTATAGTTTCCAAAACCAAGGCGAGTTCTTCGTGAACAAGTACGTGGTAGCGGCACTGAAAACCGTTATCCCTGAAGGAACGCCTTCTTGGAAGGACGTTAAGGAAGAAATCGAGCCGCAGGTAGTCAACCGCAAAAAGGCCGAGCTTGTCAAGCAACAGGCGCAAGGCAAGGACCTTGCTTCCATCGCAGCTCAATACTCCGTTCAAGTGGACACTGCAAATGCAGTTTCTTTTGCTTCTGGCTTCCTTCCGAAGGTCGGCAACGTGGAGCCAAAAGTAGTAGCCACGGCCTTCAAGCTTGACCTCAACAAAACGAGCGAGCCTATCGTAGGCAACACGGGCATTTTCGTGGTGTCGCCAATTAACAAGACACAGGGCGCCGCCACAGGCAACATTGCCCAAATCCGTCAACAGAACCAAGTAGCTGCACGGAGTATGGCAAGGAACGGCCTCATACAGACGCTGCGTGAAAAGGCCGATGTCGAGGACAACCGGTCGAGGTTTTTCTAATAGTCCATTGCCATCACTGCTTGGAAAAAAAGGGGGCTTCGCAATATTGCGAAGCCCCCTTTTTGATTTGTGCCTGCGCTCAAAATATCGGCAAATGTGCTGAACGATGAAGAAAAACGGTTTCGAATTGAGGCCTGGACATGCCGTAACCGGGTACTGGCAGGTGCGAATGGCTGTTGGGTAAGGTTTGCTTTTAAAAGAAACGCTGTTTTCCGGTGGATGGCTACCTTTGCGTCCCACCATTAACCTTGAAATCCAAAACCCATTTCTTTTATGCTCGACAACTGGCTTCACCCTATCAACATCCGAGAAATCGCCGAAGCGCCGCTCGATTCGGTGAATTTTGGTGAAAAAATAAAGCGCTTCGAGGCTGAAATGCCACCGTTGCAGGACGTGAAATTGGCCATCATCGGCATTGGCGACGAGGGGGCCGATGCCGTGCGCAGGTCGCTCTATCGCCTTAGCTTTCCCTTCGGGAAACTGGTGGCTGCCGACCTCGGCAACGTGCGCAAGGCCGACACCTCATTCATCCTGCCGCTGTTGCAGGAGCTGATGGACAGCAAAATCTGCCCGGTCATCATCGGCACACTGCCAAAGCTGGCACAGGCACAATACAAGGCGCATTTTGCCTGCCAGCCATCGGTGAGCATGGTGGCGGTGGACGAGCGGGTGCCCTTTCATCCACGCCTCGGTGAGTTGGACGGCCACTACCTCAACCCCGTGATGAACGGCAAGGCCAAGCCCTTTCACCTTGGCGTAGTGGGCTGCCAGTCGCATTTCGTGGACGACGAGACGTTTCAGGAACTGGAAAACATCAACGCCGACCTTGCACGGCTGGGCAAGGTGCGGGCCAATATGGCCGACATTGAGCCAGTGATGCGGGATGCCGACATGGCCTGCTTCCACCTTGCCGCCCTCAAAAGTGCCGAAGCACCCGGCGTGTTGCACCCATCCCCCAGCGGGTTCACCTGCGAGGAGGCTTGCCAACTGAGCCGCTACGCAGGCATGAACGACAAGCTGACCTCCGTCGGGTTCTATGGTTTTGAAAACGAGTTGGACGAGTACGGGCGCACGGCACAAGTGCTGGCGCAATTGGTCTGGTACTTCTTCGATGGATTCGGCAACCGCAAAAACGACTTTCCTGCCTCCATGGACGGGCTTACGGAGTACATCGTGGACTTCAAGGGGCACGACCATCCGTTTACCTTTTGGAAGAGCAACAAGACTGGCCGCTGGTGGATACAGGTACCCGTGAAAACAAAGAAAAAACTCCAGCGCCACCGCCTCATTCCCTGTTCTTACAACGATTACCTCCTAACCTCCCAAGGCGAATTGCCAGACCGACTTTCGTTGGCGTTTCGGCGGTTTGAGTGAAGATAATACGGCGAATCTTTGACCTGATCTTCCCGGAATTAAAATACTGGTTGCATGACTGATAAAAAATCCACGCCCTTCTTAGGCATTCTCCCAATAAACAGCGAACATTGCGTAGCAAAATTGTGTTTTGTCCCTGCTTTCCTCACTTCTACCCTTCTCCAACCCAATGATTATCAGTAGCAAATCGCACAATTTTAGCCCCATTTGAGCTGAAAATGTATAGACGCCTTAGCCTGACTACACACTTGATTTTTAAACTTTTCAGGGCAATGTGACAAACTATGAGTCCAAAAATTATCCCACCGATATTTATCGCCGTTTTATTGGCAAGCTGTGCCCCATTGTGGCAAACTCACCAATACAACCAGCCGCCATCGAGTGGTTCGTCGTCCCAAATTGTTGGGTTGGACATCGGCATTGACAACCTTGAAGAACCTGACGAGCCGTTTCGCCTAAAAGCCACGCGGATGGGCCCAACCGTCAACTCCGCCAACTCAGATTATTCACCCTTCCGTTTTGCCGACCGACTTTATTTTTCTTCTGCTTTTCCGGGCCAAAAGGGAGCAACGCCATTTGACCAAGTTTTTTCTTCCGTAAACACAACGGGGCCGACGCCGTGGCCCATGAACTCAAAGGAATCAGGTACGCACACCTCCCATGTCGCCTTCACGGCGAACGGCCAAAGGGCTTACTACACCATTTGTCAGGACAAGTCAGGAGGCCAACAAATCTGCGAAATCTACACCCGTGAACGGGCATACGAAGGCCATTGGCTGCCATATAAGCGGCTTCCCAAATCCATCAACGTTGAAGGCTATACCAGTACGCAGCCCAGTGTCGGCTTCAACCGGGCCTTGCGTAAAGATGTGCTTTACTTCGCATCCAACCGGCCCGGTGGCATGGGCGGAATGGATATTTGGTGCAGTCCCATTGAACGCAATGGTACTTTCGGCAAACCCTTCCCCCTTCCGTTCAACACAGCGGCAGATGAGGTGACGCCGTATTTCCACCAGCCAAACCAAGTCCTCTTCTTTAGTTCAAACAGTACAGGCAGCCAGTCCGGCTTCGACATATACAAGTCGGCCAATACTTGGAGTGGCGCTGGGGACAGCCATTGGTCAGCGCCTGAGCGGCTCGCCAAACCGTTCAACAGCTTTTACGACGACCTCTATTTTTCATGGCATACTGGTTCGGGGAAAGCCTATTTTTCGTCCAATAGGCCCGGCTGCGTCCATCCAGACTCCGCGCAACAGTGCATTGGCTATGATATTTTTGAAGTTGAGATTCAACCCGAACTAGTTGCTCAAGTTTACGACGGTTTGGATAGCAATACCATCATGGGATACCAGTTGCAGGTTTCTCCGCTGGACGACAACGCATCCGCCACACTGCCGAGCGTTACAGACGGGATACAAACGAAATTCCTACTTGAACCTACCAAAAAATACCGCCTGATTGCCACCGCCATTGGCTACCAACCCGATACGCTGGAGGTGGTTGCCAGCCAGGTTGATGGTTTCACTGCTTTGCGACAGCCCATCTACCTCAAGCCAAGGGCAAGGCTTTTGGTGCGCACCTACAACGCCATTGACAGCCTGCCGCTGGGTGGCGTATCCATGCAGCTCGGCATAGAGGGCAGCGGGGATAAGCGCTTTGTGAAAAACAAAGAAGAGGAAACCGAGCATTCCTTCTTGATAGGTGCAGGGGACGTGATGTCGCTTGTGGTCATGAAACCCGGCTTCGCCACAACGTATGTAAAGCCCAATGCACATTCGAGGATTGCCCCTACTTCCGACCCGCATTTGAACGTTTACCTATCACCGTTTACCGAGGCTCCGTTGGCCCTGTACTTCGACAACGATGAGCCGCGCTGGGTAAGGCCCATGGACATGGAAACCAACTTCACCTATGAGCAGACTTTAAAAAATTATTTGGCGAGAAAGCAGGTCTTCGTCGAGAAATCCGTTGAAGGGTTGCCCACCGAAGAGGCCGAATACGCTCGCACTCGGTTGCAATCATTCTTTGACAACGAGGTTGAAATGAACTACGCCCGCCTTGACCGGCTTTGCACTCAATTGGAAACTTATTTGAAAAAAGGGTACAAACTCGAAGTGCTGGCGGTGGGCGAAGCAAGCCCCTTGGCCTCACCCGACTACAACCGCCGCCTGATTTCCAGGCGCATCAACAGCGTGGAAAACCAATTGAAAGTTTGGCAGAACGGCGCACTTGCTCCTTATTTTGCCAACGGAAACCTCGTCATATCGAGCGAGGTAAAGGTAATGGAAAATGAGGGGGAAAAAGTCATGGTAAAACTGAACGACCGCCGCCAAACGGAGTTCAGCCCAGAGGCTTCCACCATGCGCAAAGTGGTCATCGAAGGCGTACGGCGGCAGAAGCCCAAGGCGTGATTCACCGCAGCTTGCGTCCCTTCCATTTATAGCGCTTCACCAAATTGGCCAAGGTGCCGATACCAATGATATAGCAAAGGTGCATCCCTTGCGAAAATGCATAACCCCGCATCAAGTCCTGCCGCCCGAAGTAGCGGCACATTTCCCCAAGGAAACGAAAATCCACCACGCTTTTCACCAAAAGCAAGCCCACCGCCAACACGGCCAATGGCCAACCCAGCCAGCAGCAAAGCAGCAGGTTGAGCAAGATGGCCCAGCACAACAGGAACACCACGCCAAGCCGCAGGGTGACCTGCCAATCGGTATAACTCTTTGATTTTGAGGCCCATCGGAGACGCTGCGACACAAACGAGCGCAGGTCGGGCTGTGCCTCGGTGAGCACGGTGGCAGCCCGGTTCTTCAGGAAGAATACGCCTTCCGGGTAGCGTTTGGCCACTTTGTGCAGTAGCAGCATGTCGTCGCCGCTGGCCAGTCCGTCAATCCCCTCGAAGCCACCGACCTCCTGAAAAACGGCCCTCGGATAAGCGAGATTGGCACCATTGCAGAGCAGTCCGCTACCAGTGCGAAAGCCCGCTCCGGTAACGCCCATCATGCCCAGAAAATCCAATGACTGGAAGCGCTGGAGCCTGCTCGACTCGCGGTGGAAATTGACTGGGGCAGCGATGAACTTTGCCTTTTTTTCCTCAAAAAACGTGGCCATAAGCCACAGCCAATCGGGCGGTAGTTCGCAATCGGCATCGGTGCATACGATAAGTTCCCCTGACGCCAATCCTATGCCTGTTTCGATGGCTTTCTTCTTAAATGACAGTGCCGTTAGGCCCACCACCCGCATATTTGGGTGGTTTTGTGCAAAGTTTTGCGCCAGCGAAAACGTCTCGTCCTCGGAGTGGTCGTCGAGCAAGATGACCTCGAACAGCGTGGTTGGATAGCTTTGCTCCGCAATAGAGGCAAGGCATTTCGGCAGGTTTGCCGCTTCGTTGCGGGCAGCGATGATGACGCTGATTTTGGTGGATGGAGCATGGGCTGGCCGTGGTGCCCAGTCAGGGAGTTTGCGCCAGCCGGAGCGGTATTGCTCAACGATGAAGACATACGCCGCCATCAGTGCGAGCGAGGCAATGACGGAAAATGGGAGTAACCAATTTTGTGCGCCTTCCAACAAGAAGCTACTATTTTTAGTGGTTTGCCAAGTGAATCATGGCATTTTGCCAAGTTTCAGATTTCATTTTTCCGCCCGACGGAGGTATTTCATGAACAATGGTGTTCATGATTACTAAAGCCCCGCCATCTCTACCGCCACCCTCGTTGCCAATCTCGCATTGTTCAGTACCAGTTCGATGTTGGCCCGAAGACTCTCCCCGCCTGTCAGCTCCTTGATTTTTGCCAAAAGAAACGGCGTGATTTCCTTGCCACGAATGCCAAGCCGCATCGCCTCATCCAATGCCACTTCGGTTGCGGCCTGTATGGGGTCGGCCATCGGTTCGTGGGCTTCGGGAATGGGGTTGGCGATGACCACGCCGCCAGACAGTCCAGCCAACCATTTGAAATTCAGCGCTTTAGCGATTTCTGATGGGGTATCAAGGCGGTAGTCCACACCGAAGCCACTCTGGCGGGTGTAGAAGGCGGGGAACTCCTTCGTCTGGTAGCCAATGACCGGGACGCCGTGCGTTTCGAGGTACTCCAGCGTGAGGCTAATGTCGAGGATGGATTTTGCGCCAGCGCAAACGACGGTGACGCTGGTGCGGGCCAGTTCTTGCAGGTCGGCGGAGATGTCCATCGTGTCGGCTGCCCCTCGGTGTACGCCGCCGATGCCACCCGTGGCGAAGATGCGGATGCCCGCCATTTCAGCGATTATCATGGTGGAGGCAACGGTGGTAGCGCCGAGTTTCCCATTGGCCAGTAGGAAGGGGATGTCCCGTCGGCTGACCTTGGCCACTTCCCGCCCGGCCTTGCCAAGCTGCTCGATTTCTGCCTCGGTTAGCCCAGCCTTCAGCTTTCCGCCGATGATGGCAATGGTGGCTGGCACTGCGCCGTTTTCCCGGATGGTTTGTTCCACCAACAGGGCGGTACGCACATTGTCGGGGTAGGGCATGCCGTGCGAGATGATGGTGCTTTCGAGGGCAACGACGGGTTGGCCATTTTCAAGGGCCTTTTGCACCGAAGGCAATATGTCGAGGAATGGGTTTTGGTTGTTCATTTTGTTACAAGGTGGATGCGGGTGATAATGTCGGTTCAGCCAATACTTGATAGAGCGCAGCATAAGCAAGGCAAGAATGCGGAAAATCTGTCAAACCGCTGGCGGAATTTCTCGGGGTTCAAGAAAAAGGGGCTTGCAGCGGTCGCCGCCGTGCCAGTTTCCGTATTTTTGTGAAAAAAAATCCACAGCCAAACCACCCGCCATGCAATTAACCTTCGCTACCCCCTCCCTGCTCTTCCCGGCCATTTCGTTGCTGCTGTTGGCTTATACGAACAAGTTCTTGGCGATAGCCAGCCTCATACGCACCCTGCACGACCGCTATGAGCAGGAAAACCAGCCCGTGCTTCGAGAGCAAATCGTGCATTTGCGCAAGCGGCTGAACCTCATTCGGCTGATGCAGACTTTTGGCATCGCCAGCTTTTTGATGTGCTTTGTGTGCATGTTCCTGCTATTCGAGAACCAACACTTGGCGGCCACTTGGGCATTTGCCATTGCCTTGGTGCTGATGATGGTGTCGCTGGCACTCAGCTTGGGCGAGATTTGGATTTCGGCGGGGGCACTGCGGCTGCTGTTGAAGGATTTTGAAAAGGGCTCTGATAAGCCTTGAATCAACGGCCCTTGATGGTTAGTTTTTCCACCATTAGAGGGGTCAAGCTTTCAGCATAGACGCCGTATGCATCCAATAGCGTCCCTTTTAGGCCAGTATTGGCAGAGATGGCGTACAGCACCATGTTGTCGCCGGGATCCGTCTCTCCCTCGAAGCGGTAGAATTCGTCCACCTCAAAATCTTCGGGGTGGATTTCCAGGTCATGTCCTTTGCAGAAAAGGCATTGTTCCGTCAGGTTGAAATCTTCGTTGTAGCCCCTTTCTTGGAGGTCGGCGAGTGCTTCGGTCAAGGTATCGTAGGTCTTCATTTTCAAAAGTTTGTTTTTTACAGAACGTCCCCACCCTAAGAAAGTTAGCGCCGTGCGGAATCAAATTGGCGAACGCCCTCACTCCGCCCATACCTTGCACCCTTCCGTGCAGTTCGTGCAAATGTCAATCTGGTCGCGCCCCGCGAGCAACGAGCTTCTGAAGTGGCTATAATCCTCGCCGTGCCAGATTTCCTTGAAGGTTTTCTGCTTCAGGTCGCCAAGGCGGTGCAGGGCATCCTTGTCGAAGCAGCAGGGCACCACGAGGCCGTCCCAGGTGATGACGCAGGCGTGCCAGAGCTTCCAGCAGTGGTTGAGCAGTTCGTTCTTCACCCGCCAGGTGCCGTCGGGCTTTTGGGCGTAGCGGGCGTACTGGCCGAGGGTCGGTATGAGGTCGTTGCCATGCTCGTAGTCATAGACTTGGGCGGTTTTCAGTTTGACTTCGTCAATGCCAATCTCCTCGGCGAGGCGGTAGATTTCGGGGATTTGGTGCTCGTTGGGCCGCACGACGAGGAACTGGAAGATGATGTGGGGCGTCTTGGATTTCAGTTGCTTTTTCCATTTCACCACGTTCCTTGCGCCTTGCAGCACGACTTCCAGTTTCCCCTCCTTACGGTAGCTTTCGTAAGTTTCCTGCGTGGTGCCGTCCACGGAGATGATGAGCCGGTCGAGGCCGGACTCGATGGTTCGGCGGGCGTTTTCGTCGTTGAGGAAATGGCCGTTGGTGGAGGTGATGGTATAGATTTTTTTGCGACGTGCATATTTCACCATGTCCAAAAACTTGGGGTTGATGTATGGCTCGCCCTGAAAGTAGAAGATGAGGTATAGCAGTTCCCGGTGCAGTTCATCAATGGTCTTGCGGAAAAAATCTTCCTTCAAATTGCCCGTCGGGCGGGTGAATGCCCTCAGCCCGCTGGGGCATTCCGGGCAGCGCAGGTTGCAGGCGGTGGTCGGTTCCAACGAGATGGTCATCGGCAGCCCCCATTGTACAGGCCGTTTCAGCCAGCGGGTGAGGTGGTAGGAGCTGAATATTTTCGCCACGTTCCACACCCGGCGGGGGGTGAGCTTGGTGAGAAAATTCAGGGTATCTTGGCGGTAAAGTTTCATGTGGAGGTTTAGTGGGTTTAGCGGGTTTAGGAGGTTTAAGGAATCGGCAATCAGACCTCCTAAACTTTTCCAAACCTTTTAAACCTAAAAACAAGAAAAAGCAAAAGTATGAAGATGTTGCACACTACTTTTGCCCCCAATCTTTTTACTATCACCATTTTTACTTTCTCCTTATGATTACGGAAGCCACCATTGACAAGGTACTTGAAAAATTTGAAAACCAAGGGGTTGACTATGAGCAATTTGTGCGGGACTTTGCGAAGCACCAGCCGACCATATTTTCCTATTTGATTGGCGACAACGAAGGCGTCTTCTCGCAAGACGAGGAAGACTTTCTGCTGTACCTGGCGCTGGCTATTTACAAATCCGTGGAGGATGTCAGCGAAGATGACCTGCCTATCATCGAGGAAGAGGACATCACCGAGGCAGAGGAGGCCAACTGGTCGCTGATGGAATCTTCAAAGGCCACCGACTTTCACAAGCGGCTGGATATTTTCTACGAAACCTCGCCGGAGGAAGACCTTATGGCCTTCGTAGAGGACGCCCTGACTGGCGAGGCCGAGAACGAGGAGGGCGAGGCGTTCAGCATCACGCCGGAGGGCCGGGAGCCGATGTTCGTGGCATTGAAGACCGTGATTGATGTGCTGACGAGGGGGTAGGTTATCTACGATTGACGAATGACGATTGACGAATGACGATTGACGAATGACGATTGACGAATGACGATTGACGATTGACGATTGCGGGCGTGTTTTCCTACTTTCGAGCGTCAGGCTTTGTCCATTTGTCAGTGGCTTTAGCATTTGGCAATTGGCTTTTGGTAAACAGTAAATAGCCAAAAGCTAACGGCTCGCAGTATAAGTATCACCAATCGAAATTCGTCAATCGTAACTTGCCAATCACAGTTTTAACATCCCGCTAACGCCCCACCTATTTTTTCGACACCCTGCCCGCTGTACATTTATCCAACGAAAAAAGAATTCCTGGCCGCTACATCCTATCACACTTAAATCAACGGCCATGCTACGCTACCTTTACTTTCCAACGCTACTGCTGTTCGGCCTTTTGGTCTTTGGCTGCCTATCACCGGAGAAATTCCAACAAAAAAACGACCCAGACACCGTCGTCAAGTTTGCCAGCCGACGGCTCGATGGCAAGCGGCTCAAAACGGATTGGGCCAAAGTGCTTGAAACCTCATTTGCGCAAGCCAATGAAGCCGACATGCGGCGAATCGGCGAGCTTAAAGCCCTCGGTACCGTTGCTGACTGGGAGCAAATCCATGCCATCGCCGAGCAGTTGGAGCACCGCCACCAACGGGTAACGCCGTTGCTGCCCATCGTCAGTGAGGACGGCTACCGGCCCGATATCCGGCTGCTGCCCATCGGCGATTTGCTGACGGAAAGCCGCCGGGAGGTCATTGAGCGCTCCGTGCCCGACATAGAGGAGAAGCTGCGCCTCGCGCAAAACGGCCAGCGGCTGCAAGCCCGCATGGCCCATGAGCGCATAGCTGCCCTTCGGAAAAAATACGGCTGGAACGATGCCGTGGCTGATTCCCTGCAAAGCGAAGCACGCAACTTCGGAAGCACCTACGTGCTGCTCGAAGTGGAGCAAAATCGGTCAATACCCTATGGTGACAGGGTCGAGGAACGCCTGGATTTCAAAGGCATTCGCAGTGGCAATAGTTGGCAGGTTGTCCATCGCAGCGAGCAGCCGGGCACCCGCTACGATTTTAGCGTGAAGGTGGAACTGGCCGCTACCGCTGTCTCTCGGGAACTGTTGAACACGACATGGACGACCGTTGCCCAGGAAGTACAAGTGGGACAAGAAGCCGTGAAGGACTCCAACGGCGTGGTGATTTGCTATAAACCCATTTTCCAAACCGTCTGTGCCACCATCCAACACGTGCAGGCAGCCAAAGACGCCAGCCTGACCGCCCATGTTGAGGTCTTCGACCTCGCCACGGGCAAGTCCATCCATCGGAAAACGCTATGGGAAACAGACAGCTTTGCCCAGTCTCTTTGCAGCTACACTGGCGATAGTCGGGTGAGCGCAACCAGCGGTTGCGGCTTTAGCACCCACGTCTTCTTCCCCTCCGACTGGCAGATGATGGACAACTGCGCTGACGACTTGCGATTCAGCCTATTTCGCTTACTCAAGAAGGTGGATTTGACGGAATAACTCCTTTTGCAAAGAATTGCTAACTTTGCCCCGCAATCATTCGCCAAGAAAGCTGTGCCGCATGGCCCGGATTAACCTTCCTCAACTTTGGTTATCGGGTCACATGTCACAGCTTTTTTTCGTAAAAAGCAACTAACACAAACATGGATTTATTTCAAAAATTCAGGAATCCCGGCCCACTCGGTAGGTGGCGTGACGTGGCCGATGGCTATTTTATGTTTCCACGCCTCGAAGGCGAATTGGGCAACCACATGAAGTTCCAAGGCAAAGACGTCATTTGCTGGAGCATCAACAACTACCTCGGCCTGGCCAATCACCCCGAAGTGCGGGAGGCCGACGCCAAGGGCGCTGCCGATTGGGGCCTCGCCTATCCGATGGGTGCCCGAATGATGAGCGGCAATTCCACCCTCCACGACCAATTGGAAACTGAGCTTGCCGACTTCGTGAAAAAGGAGACGGCCATGCTCGTCAACTTTGGCTACCAAGGCGTCATCTCTGCCATTGACAGCCTCGTGAACCGCCACGATGTCATCGTTTACGACTCCGAATCCCACGCCTGCATCGTGGACGGGGTGCGGCTGCACCACGGCAAGCGCTTTGCTTTTGAGCACAACAACGTGGCCAGCCTCGACAAAAACCTCGCTCGTGCTACCAAGCTCGTGGCCGAGACCGGTGGCGGCATCCTCGTCATCACCGAGGGCGTGTTCGGGATGCGGGGCGACCAAGGCAAGCTGCGGGAAATCTGCGCACTGAAGGACAAGTACGAGTTTCGCCTCATGGTGGACGATGCGCACGGCTTCGGGATGCTCGGCCCCACGGGTGCCGGTGCCTGCGAGGAGCAGGGCATCATGGACGACGTGGACGTGTATTTCTCCACCTTCGCCAAGTCCATGGCCAGCATCGGGGCGTTTTTCGCTGGCGAAAAATTCATGATTCAACACCTGCGCTTCACCATGCGCTCGCAGATTTTTGCGAAGAGCATGCCCATGCCGCTCGTGGTCGGTGCCATCAAGCGCCTTGAACTGCTGCGCACCAAGCCGGAGCTGCGCAAGGCGCTTTGGGACAACGTAAACTACCTGCAATCGGAGTTGAAAAAGGCGGGATTTGATATCAGAGAAACGAACTCTTGCGTGACGCCCGTTTATATCCAAGGCGACGAAACAGAAGCAATGGTGATGGTGCGGGATTTGCGGGAAAACTACGGCATATTCTGCTCCATCGTGGTCTATCCCGTCATTCCGAAGGGCATGATTATCCTGCGCTTGATACCTACTGCGGTGCATACGAAGGAAGATATTGACATCACCATAGCCGCCTTCAAGGAAATAAAGAAAAAGCTGAACAGCCAAGCCTATACCGAAGCTGCGAAAGTGCTGCTGGCTGGCGCAATTGGGTAATACTGGTTGTGTTCAACGCAACGTCGGGGAGGTTCCAAAACCCTCCCCGACCTTATCCCAAGCAATCACCAGTCACAAACCACCAGTCACCACATTTTGCCATTCTTCCTTACCACCAATTTCCCAGTTAGCCGGTACAGCGAGCTGAAACCGGAGTACATCCTCGGCACGCTGGAAAAGCTGCGGATGCGCATAGACGAACGCTTTCCGGGCGCTGGTCTGGGCAAAGTGGCCAATGAGCTAAACGAGGTGGCGTTGGGCATCGTGCAGTTGGTGGAGCAGCTTTCCCGGCCTATATGGCCCATCCGCATTTTGACCTTCTTGACCATCGGGCTGCTCATCGGACTGACGGTTTGGGTATGCACCCTCACTGTGCGCTACATCCCAGCGGGCGAGAGCGGGCTGGTGGAGATACTCCAAGGCGCCGAGAGCGCCATCAACGAGGTCATTTTCTTGGGCTTGGCCATCCTGTTTTTGGCCACCGTCGAGAACCGCATCAAGCGCAAGGCGGCACTGAACTCCCTGCACCGACTGCGCTCCATCGCCCACGTGGTGGACATGCACCAACTCACCAAAGACCCCGCCTCCCTCGTTGCGGAGTTCGAGAAAACGGCCTCCTCCCCGGAGCGCACCATGACCCCCTACCAACTTACCCGCTACCTCGACTACTGTGCCGAACTGCTGGCCATCAACTCCAAGCTCGCTGCCCTGCACGTGCAGTGCTTTCAGGACTCCGAGGTGCTAAAGACCGTGGACGAGGTGGAAACCCTGTCGCACGAGCTATCGAGCAAGATTTGGCAGAAAATCATGATTTTGGACGTAGTGGCGAAGAATGGATGACGGGGCAGGTAAGCGACGCAAAGGTGCTGCAACATATTCCCTACCTTTGCCCCGTACCAATTCCTGTTTTTTTTGAAAAAAAAGACCCTTTTCCTTACGCCCCCGTTCACGCAGTTGAACACGCCGTACCCTGCCACGGCCTACCTCAAGGGCTTCCTCAACACGAAGGGCTTCCCCTCCGCACAGGCCGACCTGGGCATAGACGTAATACTGGAATTGTTTTCAAAAAAAGGCCTGAAACGCCTTTTTGATTGCGGAATGCGGGTTGCGGAATGCGGATTGGGTTCGCAGCTCAATTCGGAAGCGGTGGAGACGTTGGAATTTCCCACGGCCCCCAATCCGCAATCTGCAATCCGCAATCCGCAATTAAGCGATAACGCCCAGCGCATCATCGCCCTGCAAACTGACTACCTCGCCACCATCGGTCCCGTCATCTCGTTTCTCCAAAACAAAAACCCGACGCTGGCACACGCCATTTGTGGCCGGGGCTACCTGCCCGAGGCCAGCCGATTCGACAATCTGGAAGAACTCGAATGGGCATTTGGGACGATGGGCACGCACGACAAGGCCCGGCACCTTGCCACGCTATATTTGGAGGATTTGGGCGATTTGATAATAGAGGCCGTTGACCCGCATTTTGGCTTTAGCCGCTATGCGGAACGGCTTGGAAGCACGGCTTCCAGTTTCGATGAAATGGAGCGGGAACTGGAAGCCCCCGACTCACTGGTTGCGAGCATATTGAAGGATGTCTTGGCAAAACATATTGCGGAGCAACAACCCGATATTATATGCCTCTCCGTGCCGTTTCCCGGCAATGTATATGGTGCTTTTAAATGCGGTCAATTTATCAAAAAAAACTACCCCAATATAAGTATCGTCATGGGCGGTGGCTACGCAAACACAGAGCTGCGGCGGCTTTCCGACGAGCGCATATTTAATTACCTCGATTATATATGTCTCGATGATGGCGAAGCACCATTGCTGCATTTAATCGAATATTTATCCGGCGAAAAAGATATACAGCATTTAAAAAGGACTTATTCCTGCATGAATGGCGTGGTCTGCTACCACAATACCAGCACCGAACTCGACGTGCCACAGCGAGAGACCGGCACCCCCGACTATGCTGGCCTGCGCCTCCACGATTACCTTTCCGTCATCGAAATCGTGAACCCGATGCACCGCCTTTGGAGCGATGGCCGATGGAACAAACTCACCCTCGCCCACGGCTGCTATTGGGGCAAATGCTCGTTCTGCGACGTGACGCTCGACTATATTCAGCGTTACGAGCCGCTCACCCCGGCGCTGCTCTGCGACCGCATCGAGGCCATCATCGCACAGACCGGGCAGACGGGCTTTCACTTCGTGGACGAGGCCGCACCGCCCGCCCTAATGCGGGACCTGGCGCTGGAAATATTGCGCCGCCGCCTTACCGTCACTTGGTGGACGAACATCCGCTTCGAGAAGAGCTTCACCGCCGACCTTTGCCGACTGCTGAAGGCTTCGGGCTGCATAGCAGTGTCTGGTGGGCTGGAGGTGGCCAGCGACCGGCTGCTGGAGCGCATGAAAAAGGGCGTGACCGTGGCGCAGGTGGCACGGGTGGCGCACCACTTCACCGAGGCGGGTATCATGGTTCATGCCTACCTCATGTACGGCTTCCCGACGCAGACGGCGCAGGAGACCATTGATTCACTGGAAATGGTGCGGCAGTTGTTTGAGAACGGCGTGGTGCAGTCCGGCTTTTGGCACCGCTTCGCCATGACGGCGCACAGCCCCGTCGGCCTCGACCCAGCTGCTTATGGGGTGACGGAGACCGGGCCACAGTTCGATGGCTTCGCCGACAACGACCGCCACCACGACGACCCGACGGGCACCGACCACGACCTATTTGCCGAGGGCTTGCGCAAGTCGCTGTTCAATTACATGCACGGTGTCTGCTTCGACTTCCGGTTGGCCGATTGGTTCGATTTCAAGGTGCCAAAGCCCAGCGTTCCCAAGCATTTTATCCAAAAAAGCATTGCGGAGCAAAAAGAAATCACGCCCCGCCCTACGGCGCTGGTCGTCTGGAACGGCCCCCTGCCCCTTGCCACGTTGGACGAGGACGAAGACGGAAACGCCGTGGCCACCCTCGTTTTTCACCACAAACAGCATACTTGGGAACTGGAAACCACCCCTGCACTTGGCCAGTGGGTCGTGGACGTGCTGCCGCTGCTGCAAATCGGGGAGCAGGCAGTGATGACGTTTGCGGAATTGCAACGGGATTTTGAGGAGAATGGGGAGGGGGATTTTGCGGAGTTTTTGGCGTCGGGGCAGTGGGCGGGGTTACGGGAACACGGGATTCTTGTACTCTAAAATAAACCAGCGATAAAAAATATAACTGCCACTTGGAAAAACAAACCAATAATACTCAGGACCAATGCGGCCATTGCCCAGCCCTTCCCCTTCCTCTTGTTGGGTTCTTTCCTTATATTCGACAGGGTTTTTAAAGAAAGTAGGATGCCGAACAGGGAAAAGATTGCACCCACAAACAATAGCGCTCCAAATATTGAACACACACCAAAAATGAACGAAAGAATGGCCTGCGGGTCGGTCTTTGGTTCTTCCACTATCTTATTGATTAACCGCTTCTTTGCACCTTTTTTCAAGGTAAAACTCGATAGTTCACTCCCATCCGCAGCCTGTTGTTGGGATGCTTGCTCGGTATGGTGCGATGAGGCAGCGATGCTGGAATAATTGAGGCCTCCAAGAAAAGCCAAAGTGAGCATGGGTAGGAAAAACTGTTTTCTAAAGTTCATAAGTTCTTTTTGTTAGGCAAAAATAAGGCAGATTGAGCAGCGCAAAAAAAAAAAAAAAAAAAAAGAGGCTTCAACAGCGTTTCATCGCTGCCAAAGCCTCTTTTACGTTGGCGGCCAACAATTAGTTGTAATGCGCTGTGATAAATTCTATCAACTGCTCATCACTCATTTTGTTGGAAGTGCTTTCGCTGGCGACGGCATTTTTGTGCTGGGGAGTATCGGCCAGAAACTTGATGAATTGAGCCTGTATCTGGCCTGTCCCAGTCACATGTACTTCATCAATGTTGACCATTTTGTCGGCAATCGCTTTGAAGAACTTTTGGGTTAATGCTATTTCCTGGTTATTGGAGGCATTTTCATTGGAGTTTCCACTTGGACCGGCATTCTCTACCTGTCCCAAGATTACGAAATCACCATCATCCACATTTTCCCTGCCTGTGACGGTCGCATTGTGTGAATCCATCCACACGCCAAACTGCTTTTTGTTTTTTCCTGACATTGTTTTTTTCCAAAGATAGGAAATATTACCGAGGGATTTAATTTTTGAGAAGGAAATCTAACGAGGGGGTAATCCTGACCAATGCGGTTTTCAGAAAAAAAAGGGGTTTCCAAACGGGAACCACTTCAGCAGCCCCTCATCGCCAACGATTGGAGTTGACGGTGAAAAGGTTAATTTTACCACCAAAAGCTTGTTTTAATCATGCACACCCTCTACTTCGTCCTTGCCCTTGTTGCTTACTATACCCTGCACAGCCTCCTCGCCGCCGATGGCGTGAAGGCGAGCCTTACCCAAATTATATCGCAGCGCTACTACCGACTACTGTACAACGGGCTGGCGGCAGGGCTGCTCGTCGTTGTTTTCATCCTTTATTTTTTGGTGGAAAAGACGCCGCTCTGGACGCCAAACCCGGTGCTTCCCTATCCCGGCGCACTGTTGGCATTGGCCGGCATTTCGTGGGCGGTGCGGGCGCTGAAGCGCTACAACCTCGACGAGTTCGTGGGGCTGGAACAATTGCGGACTGGGCAAAAGCCAAAGCACAACAAACTGATAACCAGGGGCTTGAACGGGCATGTTCGCCATCCGCTCTATTTTGGCACTTTGCTAATCATTACCGGCGCACTGTTCATCTTCCCGACCGACGCCATGTTCGCCTTTGCCTTAATCAGCACGATATACCTGGTCCTTGGCAGTAGGTTGGAGGAGAAAAAGCTGGTCACCCAATTTGGCGAAGCCTACCGAAAATACCAACGGGAAGTACCGATGCTGGTACCGTTCCGGTGGAAGCGTTTGAGGGTTTGAGAGCGTGAGGGTTTGAGAAAATGAGCCTTTAAATTGTAAGCCCCCTCAAACCCTCACACTCTCAAGTCCTCACACTCTCAAGTCCTCAAATCCTCCTAACCAACCCGCTCACCAGTCGCCCATCCACCACCAGGTGATAGATGTACATGCCAGGCTGGGCTTTGCTGGCATCCCAAGACAGCGATTGTGGGCCAGCGATATTTATTCCCATTAATTCACCCGCTTCCGCTCCTCCTCCGAGCCAGTTCCCCGCTGCCGTGCGCCATTCAGTTTATTGTTCCCGAAGCTGCGGGAATAGGTCAGTTTGAAGGTGCGGTTGCTGAAATCCAGCGTCCCCGTGGACACGAGGTTGTATTCCGGGAAATTACTGTCCCACCGGAACAACATCGAGTCGAACAGGTCGTCAATGCCGAAGCGAAGGGTGCCGAGGTCGGCCTTTAGTTTCTTCTGCAAACCGATATTCACGAACCGCACGGGCAGGGAAAAGAAGGTGCCTGAAAGTGATTTCGATTGGTAAAACGCCACAAGTTCTGCACTGAAATCCTTGGGCAGCGTGAAGCTGTTTATCCAGACTATCTGATAGTTTTTGTTGCTGACGCTCACGAGGTCCCCCTCGAAGTAGGCATTAGCCTCCTGCCAAGTGCCAATGATGTTGTTCTGCATTCCCCACCACTTCGTCAGTTGCAACGGAAAGGCCACGGTGAGGGAGGCTGTCTTGCGGTTTTTCAAATTATCGGCACCCATTGTCTGTGTGTTCGTCCCTTCGATGGTACGAAATTGCGCTCCGGCGATGGCGTCGTCTTCCAAGCTATATTGAACTGAAAAAAGGGCGGTCTTGAAACGGTAGTCCAGCTTCACGTTATCGGAAATGGACGGCTGCAAGGCAGGGTTTCCCGTGAAAAACGTGAAAGGGTCGAAGAAGAAAACGAACGGAGCAAGGTCGTTGAAGGTGGGCCGGGTGATGCGGCGGCTATAGGAGAAGTTCGTCGAGTTGTTGTCATTGAGGCTGTGGGAAACGAAGAAGCTGGGGAAAAACCTGCCGTACTCCCGGTCCACGATATTGGCCTGCTCCACGGTGCCGAGGTTGGAATTGGTGTGCTCGTAGCGCAGCCCCAGTTTTAGGTTGGTCTTGTCGCCCATCGCCACATCGAAAGCCGAGTAGGCCGCCCCGATACTCTCCTTCAGACGGTACTCGCCGCTTAGCGTCGGGTCGTTCACTTTCGTACCGTTTTTCACGTGGTAAACCGTCACATCATTGTCGAAACGGGAACTGGTGCCTTTTACCCCCAGTTGCATTTTGGTTCTCTTCGAAATGCCCTTCGAGTATTCCAGCCTCCCCACGGCCACGTTGATGGGGGTTTTCTTGCCGGTGAAAGTCTCATCGGTGAAAATCAAATCCCCAGCTCCGTTGGCGTGGTCAATTACATAGTCGGAAGGCTGGTCGTTGTTGTAGTGCAGGTAGTCCGCATCGAAGGTAAGCACGCCATTTTTCTTGAAAGTATGCTGTAGGTTCAGGTTGCCGCCGAGGTGTTGCCAATGGTTCACCTCCTCCGTGTTGACGGTCAACAAACTGTCCAGACTGCCGTCATAACTCACGGAAGTATTCGTCTCGGAATCTTGGCTGTAACGGTTGTCATAGCCAGAAGCCAAGATGCCCAGCACGGTCCGCTTGCCCAAGCTTACGTCGAGGCCGAGCCTGGCATTTTGGTTGCGCTGGATGGCGGGGTCACGTTCATTGCGAGTATGGGTGATAAGGGTCTGCCCGTCCACGATGGTTGCTCGTTGGAAGTCTGCGACAGTCAACTGGGCTTGACGGCTGAACGAATAGTCGCCGTAGAGGTTGAACCTGTTTTTTCGATAGTTGAAATTGATGCCCGCCGAGGGGGCCGTCCCATTGCCAACGGCAGCGGAGAGCGAATAAGAGCCGTTCAGGCCGAGGTCGCTGCGCTGTTTCAGCACGATATTGATATAGCCCGCATTACCCTCGGCGTCGAAGTTCGCTGGCGGCGTAGTGATGATTTCTATCTTCTCGATATTGCTCGAAGGCATACCTGCCAGCAACTGCACTACCGCTTCCATTGGCATCCGGTTGATTTTACCGTTCATCATCACAATGACGCCTTCTTTGCCAGCCACGGAGATGAGGTTGCGTTGGCGGTTCACCACGATGCCGGGCGAGCGCTCCAGCACTGCCAGTGCAGTAGTTCCGGCTGCTGTGATGCTGCCTTCCACATTGACCACGAGGCGGTCAATTTTTTGCTCAAAAAGCTGTTTCTTGGCGGTGACGGTCACGGCGTCCAGTTGTGCCACGTCCTCGACCATCGTGATGCTCCCCGCTGCAAAGTCTTTGCCCGAAGCCAACGTAAACGCCTGATAACCTGTATTGTAGCCCACCATCGTAGTGGAGAGCAGATAGCTGCCCGCCAGCACCTGCTGGAAAGTGAATGCACCATCTTCGCCCGTCACCTCGCCCCGGACCAAGGAGGAGTCGGTAGATTTTAGCAGCAGCACATTGGCGAAGGAAAGCGGGCCTTTGGCGTCGAAAACCTTGCCGTGCACGGTGCCTTGGGTGAGGGCGTTTTGCAAGAAGAACAAGGTGAATAGAAAGGTGAAAATGGAGGTTTTCATTTGTTAAAATTTAAGGAAATGATTGATAAAATGATGGATTGAGGTAAAGACCACCTTTTTCATTAGCAGTCTAGGATTCATTTCATTTGCGGTTTGGCACGTTGCTTTCCAGCGCAGGCACCGTTTGCAGGTATGCCCAAATGGCGCTGACCTCCGTGCTGTCCAGCAGCACAAAGCGGGGCATGGCGATGCCAAGTGCCGTTCCATCGGGGCGGATGCCGCTCACGGCTGCCTGCTGGAACTGCTCAAAAGTCCATTTTCCGATGCCTTGCTCTGGGTGCGGCGTGATGTTTCGGGAAACGGTCTCAAATGTTGCATGGTCAGTGAGGAGATTACCGCCAGCGAGGTAGCCGGGCGACTTTTCTGGCTCCAAGATGTTGTGGACCTCGAAACTGGCTACGTGGCAGGCCACACAATTGTACCTCGCCGTGACCAAGTATCGCCCATAGGCAACCGCATCAGTAGCTGGCGGCGTCATTTTAGGCTTGCCGTCATAAGCCAGCGGCTTAAAGATGCCGAACTTTATCAGCGCTTTTGCCATGAAAGAATAGTCGGTGGTATTTACAACATCGGAGGCCTCCAACTCTGGCGCATCGGAGTGGAGGAAAGCGATGACCGCCGCAACATCCTCGTCCGACATGTTGGGGAAATACATAAATGGCCCCACCACTTGGCCATCCTGCCGGATGCCCGTGCGCATGAGGTAAGCAATTTCGCCATCCTTATACCTGCCTAGGCCAGCGGTTGGGTGGTGTGTGATAT
The DNA here is from genome assembly GCA_002435785.1 of Saprospiraceae bacterium UBA6168. Taxonomy (GTDB): domain Bacteria; phylum Bacteroidota; class Bacteroidia; order Chitinophagales; family Saprospiraceae; genus UBA6168. The sequence goes on from DIUC01000039.1 coordinate 58,148, forward strand.
TGCCCGAATAGATGTCGCCCATCCCTACGCTTTTGGGAAGAAACAGCTTGCCTTCCCACTTGCCGCTTTCGGCCGCATGGCAGCCAGCGCACATGGTTCGGGCAATTTTTGCGCCGTGCGCAATAGAAATACTATCCGTGGGAACTTGGATGTCAAGGTTTTTTACGGGATTTGTGGGCAGGTCTGTAAAGTTTATCCAAGCGGCGGTGCAGGCGATGGCCAGAGCGAGGACGCCGAGCAGGATGCTGAGGATTTTTAGTAATTTCTTCATTGGTGAAAGGAATTAGAAAGTTGGCGAACAAAGTGGTCAAGTGATGGTGTGATGAACAATGGAATCAGGCGGCAACTTAAAGGTGCCGCCTGACTTGGGAATTTGTCATTTCTTTTCCATCACCAACGCCTCCAGCTTTGCAAGTCGGGCTTCCATGGCCTCCATTTTGCCTGCCTGCTCCGCAATGATGGCAGCGTTTTCTCCCCTCAGTTTCTCAATTTCCGCTTGTTGCTCCTGCATTCCTTTAATCAGGACCGGTATCAAGTCCGAGTAGTAAATGCCCAACCTATTTGCGGGTACCTTTATTAGCTCACCCGTTTTTTCATCCCTTTTGGTTTCGTGGTCAACCACGACTTCGGGGATGATTTCCTGAACCTCCTGTGCCAGCAAACCAAGCTTGGTGTCTTGTATTTTATGGTCTTTCCAGGTGAATGACACGGGTCGGAGTTTCATGATTTGTTCCAAGCCGTACTTCAGCCCCAATATATTTGATTTGTCCCTGGCATCAGAGGTGTTGATAGTACCATTCACTGCGAAAACAGAACCCCAACGCCTGCCCGAAGCACCGCAATTGTCGCCACCATCAACTGTTGATGAAACAGTGCCATTACATATCAATTCGAAATTTCCGCCATCGCTAATGGATTCCACGGTGCCTAAATAGAGGGTTGACCCGATTCGGATATTGCCAGCTACATGCAATTTTTCAGAGGGGATGGTGCCGATGCCCACGTTGCCCGAAGCACGGTAAATATCGCTGCCACTCAGTGTCCAGTTCGAGCCGAGACCAGAGAGGTCGGCGGTGCCGCCGCCATTGGAGAGGTACAAGGTGGAGCCGCTGAGGGAAAGGGACTGTATCTCGTTGAAGCTGGAATTATCGTCATCGCCCGTGTTCGTGATGGTGTTGTTGCCGTTGATGCTGATGCCGCTGCCAGCAGTGTAAGTGGGTATGGAAACCGAGCCGCCGCCATTGGAGAGATTCAGGGTTGAGCCGCTGAGTGAGAGGTACTGGATCTCGTTGAAAACGGAGTTGTCGTCGTCACCCGAGTTTGAGATGATGTTGCCTGTGATAATGATGCCGGGACCTGGGAAGTAGCCGGGGTCCGTTGGCAATGTCACGGAGTTGCCATTGGAGATGGAGAGTATGTTGCTTGTGACGCTGAGGGTCTGTAGCTCATTGGTGGCCGAGTTGTCCGTGGCGCTGATGGTGGTGCCATTGATGTTGATTCCCTGCCCAGCGGTGTACTGGGTGCCATTGTCATTGGCGGGCGTCCAGGAGGAGCCGTTCCATTTGAGCACCTGCCCGCTGGTAGCGCCGTTCTGCCCAATGGTGACGGGGCTTCCCGACGAGCCGTTGCCGATGAGCGGCGACTGGGTAACGGTAGCGCCACCGCCTCCGCCTCCGCCGCCCACGTTGTCGTCCTGTGGCACCCACTGCGAGCCGTTCCACTTGAGCACTTGGCCGTTGGCGGCGCCGGTGGTAGTCACGTCGTTCAGGTCGTTGATGCCTTGGGGTACCACACCAGGGGCCATGTCGGCGGCCTGGATGGAGCCGTCTGCAATCTTGCTGGAATTGACGGCGTTGGCGGCGAGCTGCGGCATGGGATAGAAGCCCGACAGTCCGCCGCCCGCTTGGGTATTGGTGGTGATGTCGTCGGCGGCGTTGGGGTCTCCGGTGTTGCTGATGGTGTTGTTGACGATGCTGATGCCGGGGCCGGAAACGTAGGTGCCGCCGCCAGCGGGCAGGTTGACGCTGCCGCCACCGTTGCTGAGGCTCAACTGACCAGTTGCGGGGTCGTAGGCGAGGGCCTGCATGGTCCTTTCGGCCACCTTTGCGTATGGCACGGCCTGCAGTTCGGAGGGGGAGAAGTCGTAGTTGTTGCCGTTGGCGTTTATGGCCACCTTGAGAAAGAGGCCGCCGCTGCCCCAACTGATGTTGGAGAACGGGATGGAAGGGCTGGAGCCTTTGCCCACCACGAGGCTGAACATGCCGAGCTGGTCGGTGGTGATGGTGTGCGTCTCGGAGTAGAGGCTGGTTCCCACGTCGTTCAGGATGCTGACATTGGCCGTGCCAGAGGTGTTCCCGATGGCCACATAGCTGCTGTTGCGCAGCACGGCCTGATAATTGAAGCCGACAGTCTGTGTGTAAATGGCACCTGTGGATAGCGCAAAGCATACCCATGTTAGGACAAGTCTAATTACTTTCATGTTGCTAATTTTTTTAGCCAAGCGCTTACAGTCCTGGCGGGTTTGAAAAGTTTTGAACTGTTGTTTTATGTTAGTTTTCTGGGCGATGTCAGGGGCATTTTGATTTCACGATTTTGACGGTGGCATGGTTGCCGTCAGGGTCGGAAAGCCGAAGCAGGTAGATGCCGCTGGGCAAGTGCTGGACTTCCAAGGCGTTTTTGCCGATGGCAAGCAACGGTACGGATTCCAACAGTTGCTTGCCCTGCAAGTCCCAGATTGCCGCCGTCAGGGTGTCGTCCTGCGTAGGAGCCTGGTACTCCACGTACACTACCTGCGAAGCGGGGTTAGGATAGACCAAAAGTTGCTAGTTGGCTAATTCGTCGGTGCTGCCCACGATGTCGAGCACGCCATTGTGGAAGCCCTGCCCAAAACTAACGCCGGAAGTCGTGAGGGTCTGGACAGCGACCTCCCCCACCGTGTAGCTGAGGCTTGCCCCGCTGGCGGTGGCAGTACTGCCTGCTGAGGCGAGCACTTCTGGCGAGAGGTAAGCTTGTTGTGCCGTGGCAGTGATGCTGACAAGCAATAAAAGGATGAAAAATGGTTGTCGTTTTTTCATGATGAAAAGGTTATAGTTGATTGAAATGCACCCAAAGCTGCTGCTTTATGCCAATGCAAGAGCTGCCCATTGAAATGCCGTATGGGCACCCACTTGAATCACGCATTATTAAAATTGGGCAATCGGGATGTAAGGGGAATCAGCGGGGAGCTTGGGCTGAAAAAGAATAGTTACCCACCAAAAATAGGTGGCCTGGGCACGTAGTGGGTTTTGAAATTCTTGTACCAAATATGAAAGCCTGCGTTGGCACAGTTTCCAGGGCTAAGGTCTTTGATTTTAAAAAATGCGTTGTGCTTTGGGTATAAAATCACCTCCTCCCAACTGTTCATTCCTTTGTAGGTTTCATCGCAGAAGTTGGCAGTGAACTCACCCTTGTAGGTTTGGTCCCTGGAATTGAACAGCTCTACCGTGATTTCATTTCCTGATTTTTTCCAACGCATTTTGACGAAATTGTCAGGATTGAGTGTCTCCCACTCACTCCACTCTACCAACTTTTTCGTTAGTGGAATATCCGTTTTTTGGAACGTGGGCCGGGTGGTTTGGGCAGTGGTGTTTAGCGTTGCAAACAGCAATAGAAGGAATACGGGAAGCATGGATTTTTTCATGATAGATATTGTATTTGTGGTGAAATAGAATACTGTTGTCAGCAGTGGTTGCTCGTCCAAAAAATGATGAAAATGTTATTCGGCAAGGGTTTAAATTATATGCCAAGTTTTGGACAAGAGGTACTTGGTTGATGTAAACCTTTATTAATATTATTAACTCTGCTCGAAATTTGCACATAACATAAGGTATGCATTATGGAAGACCGTCCTTATTGCTTAACATAGAAAAACTCTCCGTCGTTCAATTCAAAAATGTCAAGCAATTTTGTGCCCAAAGCATAGGTTCCTTTATCGGTCCAGTTCACAATCCATATTCCATTATCTTTTAGCATTTCATAATTACTACCAGTGTGTAAAAAGGAAATACTGAATGAATTTTCTGAAATCGATTCAATGTTCCCGAAATAAACCTGACCATCGTTGAAGGTAATTCCTACTGTTCGGCCTGGCTCTATGTTCAGTTCAGTATCGGAATAGCGGCTCTTCTTGTATTTGGAAACATCTATGATGTTCACTTTGTCTCCAACAAGATAGCTTCCAGTGCTTGATAATATATTTCCGTTTTTATCAAACTCATACACAGAATGTGTGTGCAGAAATTCAACTTGGATGGTATTTTCGGTCATGTCCAATTTTTTTCCAATATACATTTTCCCATCTCTAAAGCCGACCGAGACCATCGCAATATCTTGGCAGTGAACAAGTTGGGTATTTAGAAATAATGTGGCGAACAAACAGAAACAAAGTATTGATTTCATGATAGAAGGTTTTAAGATTGAAATATTAGGTTTATTCAGCAGAGAAATAATTTTCTTCCCCGCTTTTTTCAGCTACTTCATAGAGCTGGTGCAACATTGTACCCACTGCGTAAGTACCAATGTCAGTCCATGCAACTTCCCAAATCCCGTTTACCTTACGCATGGAATAGGTGCTGTGGGTATGATAAAATTTCAAAGTAAAGATTCCAGCCACATCAGTTTCAGCGACCCAGCCAAAATATACTTGCCCATCTTCAAATTCAATTCCGACGTTCAACTCCGGTGCGCCAGTAGCCCGCATGATATCTCTTTCATAGACATCCTGAACATACTTATACACCCTTATGTAATTAACCCTAGCTCCAACACCATAACTTCCAGTACTGTGAGTAATGAACCCGCTGTTGTTGAATACATATATCGAATGTGAGTGCAGGAACTCAACTTTGATGGTGGTTGCAGTTCTCCCGAGCTCTTTTGCTTGGTAAATTTTGCCATCGGCAAACTTTACCTGGACCTGGGAAGGAGCTTGGCAAAATGGAAATTGCGGAGCGCAATAAGTGGCAATTACGAATAAGATGATTTTGAAGATTTTCATAAAAATGAATTTTTAGATTGTGATTAGTTTTTGATGAATTTCGTGGTGACGACATGCGCACCCGCCTGCAAAACCAATAGGTAATTGCCAGGCACCAAATCCCCAAGGGACAATGAAACTTCCTGTTTCCCGGTAGGGAAATTGGATTTTAAGAGTGGCTGGTTAAGCAGCTTCCCTTGTAGGTCCATGATGGACATGGAGACTTCCGCTGCCGATTCCAGTTCGAAGCCGAAAGTGGCATCGGCGGGTACGGGATTGGGGTACAAAAGCACCTCGACAGTGTTGCCAAGCGGGTTGATGGTGCCAACATTGAGAGCGGTAAGGTAACGGGCCATAAAAGGGTCGGCGTCCGTCGGGCTTTGATAAGTAGTACCCACTATCAACAGTTTACCGTCTGGTTGCAACAAGCAATCGGAGGCAGAAGTAGTGATGCTGCCTGGGTATTGGGTCGAAACAAAGCCACTTAAGCCAAAAGAATCATCGAGTAAACCATTATGCATATAACGTACGATGACTGCGGCATTGCTTGATTCCCCGACAGCAAGGATGCGGCCATCGTTTTGTATTGCAATGGAACTAATTCCCTCAAATGTCCCCACGATTTGGTTCGGAAAGCTGGTCGTGACAACTCCTCCATTTCCGAATGAAACATCCAAATTTCCATTGGAAGTCAGCCTCAATAATGCTAAATCGCATTCGTTTCCTTCGTAAACAAAGCCTCCTGCCACTATTTTGCCATCACTTTGTAACTGGATGGAGGAGAGAAATGCTTCTTCTGTATTCGGAAACGAAAAAACAGCTTTGCCGGCGTTGCCAAAGAAATTGTCCAAAGTGCCATTTGTATTAAATCGAATGAATGCAAAAGCATGCCCTTGACCATTGTTGGCAGAACCTGCCACGAGGATTTTACCATCTGGTTGAATCAAAACATCTTGGGCAAAATCACTGATGCCCAGTGTGGCCGTGGCCAGTCCGTCGAAACTAAACGAATTGTCCAATGTGCCGTCGGTGTTCAATCGAACAATGGCGAAATGGCTTTTATCTAACTCAGTCTCAAAGCCAACAGCCACCACCTTGCCGTCAGGTTGCAGGGCCAAGGCTTCCAAGCCAGCCGGGCTTGGAAATTTCCAGTTTAAAATAACCGACCCGAAATTGCCAAAGCCAGGAGTAGCATGGCCCGTTAAACCTCTTGATTCGAATGCAAAAGAATTGAATCCAAGGGTATCGGTTACAGTACCGCCAATAATATTGTTACCATCTGAAGATGCAACGATAGCGGTCGCTCTGGCGGACTCAACGAAGGAATCAAAATAGCCGCTCGCTCCTTGCCCTAAGCCCGTGTACGATTCATCAATGGAGGCATCAGGGTTCAGCCTGTACTTTACATATTCTTGTTGCCAATCAGCATTGTTGCCCAAAAAAAGAATTTTGCCGTCGGATTGCAATGCGCATGCTTTTCCCTCAAGGTTTAACACTGAGAATATGTCGGTGAAATCCAAATTTACCATTCCATCCCCATCAAAATCCCCATCCAACGTACCTTCCTGCTGTGCAAAGAGATGGCCTGCACACAAGGCGCAGAAAAGAAAAATGAGCTTTTTCATGTTGTTGAAAATTTAGAAATAATGAGAATTATACGTCGAATCATTTTACAGCCTCACAGGTTACCAGGCCACGTACTTCTGTTTGTGAGTCTCCTTCGTCGTCTGTAAACTCATCTGTAAAAGGCATCTTATCAGTATCCTTGCCGGGTCTTAAATTTCCAAGCGGGATTATCCTACAGAAATAATTATCCCCATTTTTGTTATATCGTATTTTCTTGCCCTCTCTCATGCTCAAGAAATCGTTTCCACTTCCACTATCATAGTCGTTCAGCCAATACCATATTAGCATAACGGCATTCTGCTGCTGTTCCGGTTCCAATCGGAAGATAACTTTGCCCTTTGGAACATACGCTCCCTCATCCGAGGTTAGGTGATTGCTTTCGGCAATATCCAGCAGCCTATCGCCGCCCTGTACCGAATAGATTTCTTTTTTGTCTCCTCCAAAAACTTGCACCCATACTTGACCATACAAATCCCAGTCATCATCCTTGCTCATACTTACCGAATTCAGGTTGACGGTGTATGCCAATGCTGTATTTGGCGTACAGCTTCGGGTAATGAAATAGTCGGTTGCGCTTTGCGACATTACGACGCCTCCTTCCATATTTCGGAACGTGTACTTGATAGGTTGAACCTGAGCATTATTGCCATTTTTAAAAATCCCCTGAATAATACTTATGAGTTCAGCTTTGTTGAATGCGGGATATACACCAGGTTTAGGCCCTCCTATGACATACATTTTTATAACTGTTTCTTCGCGGTAATCCTTCATATAGCTGTCAAAATTAAACTCCCCACCAGCAGCTAATGCAGAATAGGATGCATCTAACTTGTTGGACATTTCCTTGTTGGATTTTGTGGTCTCAATGCTTGCCAAGACACGCACCCCATAAGTGACCGAGCTAATATACATCATGTCTCTTGTTGCTTGGCCAGGGTTCTGGAAGAATCCACCGTCTGGAAATTTTGTGTCCACAATAAATATCTCTTGCGTACAGTCCACCAAAAGGTATTTCTTGTATTCAGATTCATTGAAGTTGAAAATAGCGGAAGCTGAAAAGCCGAAGCCTGCCCCAGAAGCTCCTATTTTCAGGCTGGCATCCGCTTGGCTTGTTACTTCTTCTACTTTCATTTTGAAAGCACCATTGGCAGTACTTGTAAAACGGCTCGTCAGCCTATTGATGCCATTCCGAATATTGTCAACATTAGGATTGTCAACAGTCTCGTAGCTATTGCCATTAACGCCTATTGATGGCGTGGAAATGTTAATGGGATTTCTGTTACCAGTTTCTTCCCGCCAACTCCCATTGACGTAATTCTCAAATTTATAGATGGCACCAGGGTAAAGATGGGAAGCTTGATCAAGATTGTCAACAGTTAGGAAAGCATCGTTGTCGAGACTGATTCTTGTTTCAACAGTGGTGCATTTGCTACCTTTTTCATCAGTGTCTTCCTGAAAGTTCTTTTGTTCCATTGCTGGTTTTTTAGCGTTGGGATTCAGCGGCTTTGTTATAGCTATTCCATTTCCCATGTCGAAAGTATTAGTGACTTTGGTGCCGTCTTTTAACGTCCATTTGTGAGTGTATTTGCCAAACGTACCAGGCAGCGTTTGAGCCTTTTCCATCTCTATCTTTGGCTTGTTTCCAATGGGTGCTTTCTCCATTTGCAAATCAGTGTTGTTCATGGGCTTTCTAACAACACCGCCGGGAATTTGAGCGATTAAATTGGTTGTGGCAAAAAAGCTTAACAAAAGGATGGTTATGATTTTCATTGCTGATAATTTTTATGGTGAAAAATGATTTTTAATATGCATTGCAATTGAACCATTGAAAGTAAATGGCAATTGGATTTATTTTAAAACTTGGTGATGGTGAAGCTGATGGTATAGCTGTTATCAGAAAACGAATACCGGGTATTTGTGCCAGAAAGCATCTCTTCAGTGATTGTCACTTTGACGAGCAAGTCATCTGGATCCAAAACATCGTGTTCGTATAAGCTTAAAACGGTTCCCAATTCAACAAATGAAAAGGATTCTTCTGAAAAATAAAGGGATTTAGTGGAGGTATCACAAATCTCGAAAGTAGCAGTTTTGGCTTGGGTATTAGAATTCTCTAAATAGACATCGTCACATCCCTTTCCATCATTCAATTTTACACTGGAAACTTCAATTTCTGACACTACGTAATTGGATGTAGTAAATGGCATTTCTGAATTAAATGCAGATGTTGATAATGCAAATGCAGAAAGGATGAGCAAAAACAAATTTGATTTTTTCATGACAAATTAATTTTAAAGTGAAAATTATTAAAAGCATACAGCAGCTACCACTTTTTGAAGAAAATGGTTAAGTCTGTTTGCAGAGGTCAATGAAAGGCCGTCGCCATCTATTCCAAGCAATTGTTCCATTGCTTGTATGCATTAATTTCCCAGACTTTTTTTCAGTACTTCCCGGTAAAGGATGTTGTTTAATTCTGCTCGCAGCGATTGGGCAAGTTTCACATCTTCAAGGTACCACATTTGCGCAGGCGACTCATCGTCTGACGAAGTCATGAGTGGCGAGTTGTTGTCACAGGGGCCGTCGCCTTTGTGCAGGTTTTCCCAACCCACCAGTGACCGTAGGGTGTACACGCCGTTCCATTCAGGGCGATATTTTATCACCCACTCTTGGCCCTGACCGCCCGTGAAGTAACAGAGCTGGACCTGGGTTCCTTCTTCATTTTTGCCCAATACCCTGCTTGGCACCTTGACAGATTGGATAAAAAGACTCGTTCCACCTTGAGCATTGGGTTTGGGCACTGTTTTCCATTGCTGGGCAAGGCTGCCGTCGAAGTCGCTCAATACCACGGGAGTGCCAGCATTTCCGCTGAGGTTTTGAAGCGTCAAGTATTTGCCGCATGCTGACTTGATGTAATAAGTGTTCTGCCCACTGGCAGTGATACTAAAAACACTTGCGATGAAAGTGCAGATTAACAAGGCGATGATGGTTTGCTTTTTCATTGGAAATAGATTTTAATGCGTTCTGAAAAAATGCTTTTCATCCTTTTATTGCAACCAATTCGCCGGAGGTAAGTACCAGATTGGATTTTTTAAAAAAAAAGCCCCGTCGAATTTGACATCCGACGGGGCTTCGTTTAACGTATTGAAAATAAACCATTTGCTCACTCCACCAAAACAAATCCCGCCCAAAGGAATGGGCTTTTGTACTTCTCCTTCATTTCCTTTTGCGCCGCCTGGAACGCATCATGAATGGACATTTTATCTTCTAACCACAGACTGTAAAAGCTGGTCATCAGCTCCTGCGTCTGGAAGTCGGGCACCTGCCACAGCGACATGATGAGGTATTTTGCGCCAGCGATTTTGAAGGCCCGTTGGAGGCCGTACACACCCTCGTTGCCCTGGATATCACCCAGCCCAGTCTCGCAAGCCGACAGCACGACCAGTTCGGTGTTCGAGAGGTTCATCTGGCTGATTTCGTAGGCCGTCAGGATACCATCTTCCCGGTCAAGGCGAATGGGCTTTCCTGTTTGCCAAGCGTAATTGCCCCCAGCCAGCACCAGCCCAGCGCGTATCATTGGATGTTCCGATAGCTTGAACACAGGCTCATCACCTCTCATCCCTCGTCCCTCATCCCTGCCGCCAGGGTCTGGGAAAAAGAAGCCGTGCGTGGCGAGGTGCAGCACCCGTGGCGAGGGGCCGCTCGTACCAATGGCTTTGAAAGACTCTTCCGTGGCGTCGTACCCTTTGCGAGCGGTAGCTTGCAAGCCAGCCGATAAAAGTATGTCCTGCGTAGAATTCACCTCCACGTCCGTCCATCTGAGGTAGTTCCATTTGCCCCCACGCAGCGTTGAGTCGGCATTGGCAAAATCCAACCCTCGGCGGGTGGCCAGCGGGTTGTCGTCCAAGCTGGAAATAGCCGATGCGATGGCCATACTGTCCATTTCGTATTTAATGCCACCATAAAGCAGGGCATCCGTGCCCTTGGCTGCCGACTGCCGACTGCCGACTGCCAACTGTCTCGTGCTCCCCAGTTCGACGAGCTGGTATCGGTCAGCAAGTGTTGTTTCAGAAGCGTCACCCCGGAGCATAGGGGGCATGGGTACAGCGCCAATATTCAAGCGGTGTAACTGTCCACTTGGCGAAAAATAAACCGTATTTACCTCGCTCAATTCCAGCTCCAATGGCCTCCACAACAGGTCGTACAACGAGTTTCTATAACTGCCCAAGGCATAGAGGTCGTTCACGTAGTCAGGCTTAGGCTTACCATCTGGCTCCAGGAAAGTAGTGAGCTGTTTTTCATCGAAGAGGGCAATGAACTTGGGCGCTTTTGCGCCAGGCAGCAGCACCAGCGCTGCGTACATCGTGCTATCGGTTGGCTTAGGGTTGGTGAATTTGTAGTGGACAAACTCGATAGCGGCTTCACCGGGCTGCAGATTTTGCTGCACTTCCTGCCAGGTCACCTGCTGGAGTGCTTCGCCAAAGCCCGCCACACTGCGGGTCAGGTCTTTTTCAAGTGTGTTGGCTTTTTCTTCCAGTTCGGCCATGTTTTTTCGCTCCGCAATGGGCTTTGCGTACTCGGCGGCGAGGCGGCGGCGGTAAGATTTGAGTTGGTTGAACTTATCAGTGGTAACGGGGTCTGAAAGCGCTAGTCGCTTGACTTGATTGGCAGCATTGAGCAGGAACCCTTTGTGAAAAAGGCTGTAATCGAAACAGGTTTGCCCTGAATTTATACTTTTTGAAAGCTGGGCAAATGAAAGGATTTCGTTTTGGTTGGTGGCAAATATATTCACATAGCTGTATAGTTCCTGCTCCGACAGGTAGTGGAATGCTTTAATTATCAAGGATTGGTTCAGATTGTTTAGTTCAACAAATAGGCGTTCCGCATTCTTATAATCACCCTTATCCTTATACAAACTTGTTAGGCCACTGAAGTTATAAGCATATTGGGGATGATACCTGCCCAGCGCTTTTTCTTGAATGGCCTTGGCTTCGAGGTAGAGCAGCTCGGCTTTTTCGTATTGGCCTTGTTCCCTGTACAAATCTGCTAAGTAACTCAGGCTCATAGCATAATCGGAATGTTCTTTTCCCATTACCTTTTCCTGTATAGTTTTGACTTCAAGATAGAGCTGTTCGGCCTTCTTATAATTACCCATTTCCTTATACAATATTGCCAGATTGCGTAGGCTTTCCAGACAATCGGGATGTTCCTTTCCCAATGCTTTTTCAAGAATAGAACTAGCTTCGAGATACAGTGGTTCCGCTTTTTCATAGTTGCCCATATCCTTATAGAGGATCGCCAAATTGTTCAGACCTACGGCATAACTTAAGTGTTGTTTGCCCAATTTCCTCTCTTTGATGCCCAAGGCTTCGAGGTAGAGCGGCTCCGCTTTTTCATAATTGCCCATATACATGTATAATATCGCCAGATTGCCCAAGCTTATCGCATAATCGGTATGTTCATTGCCCAATGCTTTGGCCCGAATGGCTATGGCTTCGAGGTAAAGCGGCTCGGCTTTCCCGTAACTGCCCATGTTCAAATACAAATTAGCCAGATTGTGCAAGTTCATCGCATAACCAAGGTTTTCCTTGCCAAGCGCTTTCTCATTAATGGATTTGGCTTCTATGTAAAATGGTTCGGCTTTTTCGTAATTGCTCATTCTTCTATACACAAGCCCCAGGTTTACCAAGCTCGCAGCATAATCGGTGTGTTCCTTACCTATGGTTTTTTCCCGGATGGCTTTGGCTTCAAGTTGCAGTAGCTCCGCTTTTTCATAATTGCCCATATCCAAATACAAATTTCCCAAGTTGTTCAAGCTGACCGCATAATCGGTGTTTTCTTTTCCCAATACCTTTCCACGAATAGCCAAAGCTTCGTTGTAGAGGAGTTCGGCTTTTTCGTAATTGCCCATGTCCCTGTACAATAACGCGAGGTTATTTAAGCTCCTTGCATAATCGGGATCTTCCTTACCCAGTAATTTTTCACGGATGGCTTGGGCTTGCAGGTACCACTTCTCCGCTTCCGGGTAGTTTCCTTGGTAGTAAAGCACCCTCCCTTGGTTGAAGCTGGTGTTGCCATACCCCACCGACTCTTGCCCCCATTTTTCCAACACAAGTGCCTCAGCGATGGCATTGATATCCAACGCCTTGGCAAAATCCCCCCTTCCCGTTAACTCTCGTGAAACCAATATCAAACTGTCCACCGTCTTCATCGCAACGGAATCAACGGGTTGGCCAAACAGCCATATCGGCGAAAAAATCAAGAGGACTAAAATGGTGTTTTTCATTGGTACGATGTTTAGGATGAAAGTATGACGCTGCATTTACTCCATGTAACGCACAGCAGTTTTTCCCTGACTTTGGTATAAGTGCTTTGGGTCGGCAGCTATTTTTTTGAAAACCACCAAAGCTTCTTCCCGCCTACCTGCCAACAACAAGCACTGTCCCCGGTACCATTCCAGCAGTGGTTTCCAAGGGTCTTGCGGCGCTTTTATTCTTTCAAAATACCGCAGCGCATCGGCACCCTCGCCCATGTACATTAGGCAGTAGCCCTTCAGGATGCGCAATGTGTCGCTATCGGGGAGTTTGCGCTCCAGCCGTTGCAGCTTAGCGTAGGCTTTTCCGTATTCCCGCCCCATCAGCAGGGTGTCGGCCTCTGCAAAAACCTCGACTGGCTTCATTCCCTGCAGCGGGTATTGTGCGTACCAAACCTGGTCGAGCAGGTTTTTCAGTTCCTTAGCTTCCACCTCCTCGCCACGCAGGTTGGGTAAGTCGGCTGGTGGGGGCAGCGAGCCACCGCTTGGCTGCGCCTCGGCGATAGGCCTCCGTCCCGGTTTCGCCTCCTTTTTTTCCGGCAAAATGGGCGCAGTCGTTTCTTTTTCAGTTTGGTGCGATGGTTCCACAGCTGGTGCTTCCTGCGTGGGCCATTGGGAAGATGGCGGCGTTGGCGGTACAGCTTGCTGTTTCACCCAAACAAAAACAGCCAGGCCAACCAGCCCGGCAATTGCGCAGCACAACATAACCCAGCGCCAGTTGCCCCGCCGCTCCAAATCCTTGCGGGCAGCAGCCACCTCGTCCACTTTCTTTTGCAAACGAAGCTGGCGCAAGCCCTCCCGCACCCGCAGTTCGGCCTGGAGAACAGGGTCGTCGGTCAGCGCCAGTTCAAAGCGACGGCGCTCCCCCTCGGTCATTTCCCCGTTCAGGTATTTCTCGAAGTCTTCCATTCTGTTGCTAATTGTACGAGTTTTTTCATGCAATCACTGCGTTTCATTTTAAGGCTGTCAGGAGTCGAGTATTTCGTAAGCTGTTGACTAACAACCTCTTCGTCGCTATACCCGTCAACATGGTGCAACCGAATAACGTCGGCGCAAGGATGCCCCAATTTGTTGAGCAGGAGGCGAACGGTCTCGGCGTCGTCTTGGCGGCTGAGCTGGTCGGCATGGTCGGGGTCTGCGGTGTCGGGCAGGCTATCGAGGGGGACGACCGCCTTCTTTAATGAGCGGGTAGCCATCAGCGCCTGCCGTTTGGCGATTTCGATGAAATAGGTCATGGGCGCATGGCCCTGGAACTGGTAAGCCCCACTCCCAATCTTTTGTAAAAAAACCAGCGTCGCCGAATTGATGATTTCATCCGATTTATCGGCTGGCAAACCATAGCCCGCCACCACTTTTTTCACCGAAGGCATAGCCCTGACCTGAAGGCACAGAATGGCCGCGGTGTCCAGTTTGCGCAAGCCCTCAAAAAGCCGCTCGTGCGTGTCGAACCGCTTGCAGGGGTCGCCGGAGGTAAACCACTCGCTCAGTCGCATCAGGTTGTTGACGGTTGTTAATTGCCGTTAAGCAAACAAAGGTAAGTGGTAGGAGAAAGTTTTTTTTGAAATCATACAAGGGTAGGGGCATTCCTGAAAAAAAAACCTGAATGCAATGAAGTCGTTGTTCTTCCGAAATTAAACAAACGATGGGAGTGCTAAAGAAGACAGATTAAATGGCCATTCTCCAAGGCCGGGGTTAACATCGGGGAGGTTCAACACCTCCCCGATGTTGTGCATTATTTTTGAAAAAAACGCTGGCACTTTGGCCTATTTCCTCACCGCCTCCGCCGCCTGTTTCGTGTCGGTAAACTGCTGGAAAGCCACGATTTTTCCATCCTTCAGCGTGAACAGGTGCGCCGTCTGTGAGTCAATCACCTTCCCGGTTTTCTTGTGCTTCGCTTTGTAGCGCAGCGTGGACAATACCATATTTCCTGACACATCATGCAGTTGGATGTCCGTCAGGTTCCAGTATTCCCATTCCTCGCCGATGCGGGCGAACACGCCGTTCAATACTGCTTCCGGGCCGATGTAGGGGTTCTTGTCCGAGTATGGAAAATTCTCAGCTTCGTTCCAGACGATATAAGCATCCATAGCCGCAAGGGCATTGGGGATGTCACCTTTGGCAAATGCCTTGTATAGCCCGTCCACGATGGCGACGTTCTCTCCGTCCGCCAGTGGGCTGAGCACGCTCTTGGCTATTTTCCACTCACCATTTTGTTTAGACATGGCGTTGGCGTACTGTCCGGCAAGGTTGATTTTAATGTCATACACATTGGTCTTGCCATAGACTTCATAAGTGCCTTTGGCCACCCAAGCGTGCTCAGCATCTGACCAGTGAAGGCCCGTTTGTTTGAGCAGCAAGGTGGCGTTGTTGAGCCGGAATTGGTTGGCAAAATAGTCGGCGATGTTAGCTGCACCCTTGATTTCTTTGCCGTGCGCATCAATCCGGATTGCATCGTCCGTGTACATTTTTTGGATGGCGGCGAGGTCGCCCATGTTGTAGGCCGCCATAAAGTGGCGGGCGAAGGTGTGCATATCGGCCTCGTCGTTTATGGATTGGGCCTGAAGGAGCATGGTGCAGCCGAGCATGGCTGCGAGGGGAAGTGATTTTTTCATGTTGCCAAATATTTTGAGTGAAAAAATGAAGCGTCACATGTTCCGACAATTTAAAGAATTTCCCTTGAAATCAACGGACAATAGACGCCTTTAGGAAGATGGTGCATTTAAATAGCCAGCGACAAAGTACCTTCCAAAGCTTTATTCATGCTTAATTGAGCCACCTCCGGCGTATAATCCATAGGCTGTGCGTTGAGAAAGGTGATATCCACTATTCCTGCCATTCCGAAAATGGCCCTAAGATAGGGTTCTTGGAAATCGAATTGGTGCAGATAAGTTCCTACACTATAATCGCTACCACGGGATGTTATGCAAAACATCTTCTTGTTTTTGGCCAAACCCTCCACGCCATTTGCAGTAAACTGAAAAAGAATGCCCGGCTGTATGATAACGTCAATGTAATGCTTCAATTGATAGGGAATCGTGAAATTCCACATCGGGCTTGAAATCAAGTAATAATCATAAGCCAAAAAATCTTTGGCATATTGTATGATTTTTGTCCAATCCGATTTGTCTTGCCCATTTAATTCCTGGCCCTGCAACAAAACGTATTTAGCTTCCGTCATTTCACTTGAAATTGTTGGCAAAACCACGTCTGATAGGTTAAGCGTATCTACTTGAAGTCCAGTGTTCTTGGCTTTTACTTCCGCCAAGAATTTATTGGAGATTTGAAGAGTTCTTGATTTATTCCGCCTTGTTGTGGCGATGATATGCAGTAGTTTCATTTTTTCATTTTTGGTAACTGCTTACCACGTTCCGTAGGAACGATATCTTTGTAGAAGCATACACCATATCAGGTTTCCGTTCCGTAGGAACGGTATCTTTAATGGCTTTTAGATACCGTTCCTACGGAACGGAAACTCCGGGTTCGGAAATGTTCTACAAAGATTCCATCCCGCTGGGACGGGGTGGTAATTAGTTACAATTTTTGATAGTTAATAATTGATTTCCGTTGTGAGTCTGGTACTAGACACAAGGTGGTTGGAATGGGTTGGGGATTTTATAACAAACCCAACCAACCCATTCCAAACCATCAAAATATGGGTCTATGCTACTTTTTGTCTGAGTTGTAAATCTCCCGGATGCAGAGGTACTTGCCGTCCCGTTTTTCCCAAACGGCCACGTACTTGCCAGAGCCCGTTACTTTCCCGGCGGCATCCTTGTAGGTGGTCTTGCCCGTTTCAGTCACCACATTTCCATCCCCAAAGACATCCATCGTCTCAAAAGTAAAGGTTTGACCAGCAGGCATCGCTTTAAAGTCCGCCGCTTGTGAGGTCTGAATGGCGGCTTTACCCGCCAGTATTGGTGCATCGTCGGGCATGCTCACGGCGTCATCGGCATACAATGCCATGAGGGCATTAATATCTCTGGCGTTGAGGGCAGCGGCCCAGGTGTTTTCAGCAGCTTGTATTTCCGACTTGATTTGGGCCATGTCGGGCTTGGCTGGCGCTTCCACAGCAGCGGCAGGTTCTGCGGCTGGGGGCGGTGGTGCTTGCTGGCAAGCAGTGAGGAGGAGTGCGCATAAAAGTGTGGACAGGAATAAACTGATGGATTTCATGTTTTGAAAAAATTAAGTAGTGAAAAAATGTTGCAGCCGAAAAGCTCCCCTATCCCGCACCCCGGCTGTTTCGGATGCGGGCAGGAGTTGTATTTTCATTTAGGATATAAGCTGTGGGATGGTTCTGCAATGTGGCGGCCTGTTACGCTGGGTTACAGCGTGGGCGACAGTGGTAAATGTTGGTGTTGGGGTAAAAATGGCTTTCCAAAAATCAGGTCCGACCACCTGTGTTTTCTGCCAATTGGCTGATTTCTTTTCAAAGGTGGTCAGCTTTTTTTGGGAAATCTTGCCTAATGTCCCAATCCCATGTATCATTGTCCGAAACAAGCCTTTTCTTGACCGAAGCTTCTTCATCAATCTTTTGATTTCAACATGAGAGTATCTCTTTGCTGCCTGCTGTACCTTGCCCCGCTCACCATTCTTTTCTCTCAAAACAGCCCGCTCGACAGCCTCGAACGGCGCCTCGCCACCGAAAAATCGGATGCCCAGCGCCTCGAACTGCTGAGCCAAATGACTGACCTGGCTTCTGGAACGAACTTTCAAACTGCCTTGGCTTATGCCAAACGGGGCGTGGCGCTCGCTGAACAAACCGGCAAGAAAGACTGGCAGCCCAAGTTTCACGAAATGCAGGGCCGGATGCACGCCAACCTCGGCCAATTGGACTCCGCCCGCCTGTTTTTCGATAGGGCCATGACGGGCTATACGGCCATCGGCAACAAAAAAGGACAGGCCACCACGTCCTTCAAAATAGCTTGGGTACACAAACGGAAAGGGGAAATCAAGCAGGCCATGGAAGCCGACCTGCATGCCTTGCGCATGATGGAGGAACTGGGCGACCAAGAAGGTATCGCCGGTGCGCTGGGCAGGGTGTCAGATGATTTGTACCGGCAGGAGCAACCGACAGAAGCCTTGGAATATGCCAAGCGGGGCATTGAGATTTGCCGAAAAAACGGTTTTCAGAGTGAACTGTCCAACCTGTTGTTCTATGCCGGTTATGCGAGCATCGGCACGGGGCGGCATGAGCAGGCATTGGCATTTTTCGACGAGTCGCTCGCATTAGTCCGTTCCCTTAACCTTGGCAACTCCTCGGTGGCCGACATGAGCAACGCCCGTGGAAATGCCTATAAAAAAATGGGCAGGTACGACGAAGCACTGGCCGACTACAAAACCTGTTTGGAGTCTGCTGAAAAGGCCAACTACCCTGGTGGCATCCTAACTGCCATTGCCAATCTCGGCGAAGTCAACCTGTTGATGGGAAATTACGCCGCTGCATTGCCCTATCAATTGAAAACCATCCAACTACAAGAGGAAGGGGGCGATATCGTCAGCCTAACCGAAAACTACGGCCATGCCAGCACCATCTACGAGCGCCTCGGCGACTACAAATCTGCCCTGTTGTACCAAAAAAAGGCCCGCCAGATGCGGGACAGCACCGCCTCCGTCCAATCCGACGCCGCCATGTCGGAACTGCGCACCCAATACGAAACCGAAAAAAAGGAAGCCACCATTGCCCTGCAAGGGGCCAAAATTTCCCAACAACGCACCGTGCAATGGCTCTCCATTGGCATCGCTGGGCTGCTCGGCCTGTTCGCTTTTTCTTTTTACAGAAACGCCGTCGCCCGAAAAAAGGCCAATGAACTGCTCACCGCCAAAAACGCTGAAAACGAACTACTCCTCAAGGAAATCCACCACCGGGTGAAAAACAACCTCGAAGTCGTGTCCAGCCTCTTGGCCTTGCAATCGGCCCAAATTGACGACCCCAACATCAAGGACGCCATGCAGGAAGGGCAGAACCGGGTGCAGTCCATCGGCATCGTTCACCAGAAGCTCTACCAGGGCGAAAACCTCGCCGCCGTGGAGATGAAGGATTATTTCCTCAACCTCAGCGACAGCATCCTCGATTCCTTTGGCGCCGACGAACGGGTGACCATCGAATGTGCCATGAACCAACTCGAATTGGACATTGACACCGCCGTGCCCCTCGGCCTCATCGTGAACGAGATACTGACCAACGCCCTCAAATATGCCTTCCCTGATGGCCGCAAAGGCAAGATTGAAATCAATTTGGAGAAAAAGGACGACCTCACCCTCCTCCTCAAAATTGCCGACAACGGCGTGGGCAAGTCCGGTGTGGTACATGGCACTGGTTTTGGAGGGCAATTGGTCTCGCTGCTCACCCGACAATTGGGCGGCACCATGCACGAGGAGGTGAAAGGGGGAACGGTGGTGTATTTTGATTTTAAGGTAAAAAAGGCGGCGTGAGCGCTTGTTTGGGCAAATGATGGAAATTGAAAATGATGGACAGCAACATTAAAATCCTTGTCGTAGAAGACGAAATGCTCATCGGGGCCAAAATAGCCATGTTCCTCAGCGAACTGGGCTACGAAGTGACCGCCATCCTGCCACGGGCGGAGGAGGCGCTGGCGCATGTGCAGGAAAACATGCCCGACATTGCCCTGCTGGATATCAGCTTGAAGGGCGAAATGGATGGTATTGCTTTGGCGCAAGCCCTGCAAGCGGCGCACCAGTTGCCGGTCATTTTCCTGACCGCCAACTCCGATGACGCCACCTTCCAACGGGCCAAATCGGCGAAGCCCTATGCCTTCCTTGCCAAACCGTTCCGCAAGACCGAGCTACAACGGGCCATCGAACTCACCATCAGCCGCATGGAAACCGAGGCGGACGAGCGCACCGCAACAACGCCGAAACAGGAAGACGACAATGGCACTTTCTTGCTCGACGACCGCATTTTTGTGCGCTATAAAGAAAAAATGGTAAAAGTCATTTTTGATTCCATCCTCTACGTCGAGGCGGATAGGAACTACTGCCGCATTTTCACCCAAACCGTTGAATACCTGCTGACGATGCCGATGAAACGCCTGGAAGACAAACTGCCGCCTGCCCAGTTCCAGCGCATCCACCGTTCGCACATCGTCAACCTCGCCAAAGTGGACGAGGTGTCGGAGGGGCATGTGCTCATCGGCGGGAAACTCTTGCCACTGAGCCTGTCGTTCCGGGACGGTTTTTTGAAGCGGTTCAATATGATTTGAAGCTGTTTTTCTGGAGGGGGACAACAAACGGGTGGACTATTCATAAACCGTCACCACATCTTCCCCTATCAAAAACGAGCCGTTCCCATCCAGTTTTTCATCCATAAAATACTCGGCGATGTACGTCAGCACCTTTTCCCGGCGGTCGAAAGGGATGCCCGTTTTGGCTTCCCATTGCCCAGGGTTCGGCACACCGAAAACGACGCTGGCAACCTCGCTCCCCCGCTCCAGCCAAGTCTCGAATTTGCCCTCCAAACTATCGAAGGAGATAAAACTGCCATCTCGGTCCTCGCCGATGATGACACGAGGATTGCCTTCCAATGGGGTGCGCTTGGGCTTTTCGCCCCGGTACTTTTCCACCCGCTCCACCACGTCCCTGATTTTTTGCACAAAAGCCTGCTCTACGTCGAGCCAGAGGGAGATTTCATGGTTGGTTTTCCCGATTTCAATATGCTTTCGGGCGAGGTCACGCAGCAGCCCGATTCGAGTCGCCTCGATGAACTCCATGCGCTTACCCTCATAAAATTCGTTGGCCATCTGCTCGCCCGTGCTTTCGGCGATCCGGCGGGCCTCCTTGGCGGCGTCCAATTCCTTTTCTGCCTTTTTATAGACTTTATTGGCATCGGCCACTATCTTGTCGGACTGCTTGAGGGCATCCTTGAAGGCTTTTTCCATTTGATTTGAAAATTCGTCTTGCGTCATGTTGCGGTGTTGAGATTTGTTAGACCTACAAAGATTTACTTTTTGTGGGGTAAAAATGGGGAGCGGGGCCATTATTTGTCCTTCCGCCACAAATCTGACAAGGGGTCATAGTCAATGATAAACCATTCGTGGTAAAAAGTGGCGAGGTAGAATGCGTGGCCCGGAAACTTATCGCAAATCGCCGTAAAACCAATATTCCCTATGTCCGAATTCCTTGGTAACGGGGCATCACAGAAGGGACAAGGCGTTGGTAGTTTTCAAAAGGCGTCTAAATAGCCGATTTGTTAACTTTGTTCTTTATTTTCCTCGTCCGAATCAAACAAACGTCATGAGCAAACCAAAACTGCCAGCCGCCGACCCATACAGCCACCTCATCGCCCAAATCGAGCAAACGGTCAACGATGGGCGCAAAAGGGTGGTTGCCGCTATTGACCAATCCATGGTCGTGACTTATTGGAACGTCGGTCAGCACATCGTGCAATACGAGCAGAACGGCAAGGAGCGGGCGGAATACGGCTCCAAATTGCTGCGCAACCTCTCCCTCGACCTGACCGCCCGGCTTGGAAGTGGGTACAACCACACGAATATCAACTATATGCGGATGTTTTTCCTCGAATATCCAATTTTGGGAACGCTGTCCCCAAAATTGGGTTGGCACCATATCGTGGAGATACTGAAAATTTCCGACCCGCTCGAACGCTCCTTTTTCATGAAGCAAACCGAAATATAAGGCTGGGGGGTGCGGGAGCTCAAACGCCAGAAAAAGAGCCTGCTTTTTCATCGTCTCGCAACCAGTAAAGGCCGTGCTAACTGCAGATAGCATGACGGAAAATCAAAAAGTGGCCTACATGAAATCGTTTTTTGAGGCCAATTGAATGGTAGGTAAAACCTTGAATAAAGGACTTTCCTGATAAACACATTGACAAAAATCACAAGCAGGGCTGATAGAAAACAATGGGTGGCCGACTGATTACTTGGAACTTTACCTTATTGAATAACCGGTTTCGCACGAGCAGGCTATTGGTGCATGGGGTTTCCAAGACCAATGCCGCCCGCCGAAACCCAAATAGCTTCGCCATGAGATGGAGAACCAATCTTCATAACCACGCATTCGACTGGATGGGCGACGGCTATAGGCCGCTGATAGACCCCAGTCACTTTCTTGGGCGCTCTTCCTTTGATTTTCCTTGGCACGCCGTGCCGCCAGCCAATGTTTCCAAACAAGACAAAAAGGTGGTATTCGACATTGCCGTGCCTGGGTTCACAAAGGACGACCTCGAAGTAACGATTAAGGGAAACATACTGACCGTGAAGGGCGAAAAGCCGAACAACTTGGAAAAAACGGGTGTGAATTACATCGTGGAAGAATTTTCGGCGGACTCGTTTGAGCGGAAGTTCAAGCTGTCCGACGAGATGTCTGACGACCACTTGGAGGCAACCTGTGAACATGGGGTGCTGCACATCAGCTTTATTGACAATAAGCCAGAAGTGCACAAAAATGTGCACCATGTGAGGGTTGATTAGGTTGAGAAGGATTGATTGCACAACACCTAATGGCGTAAAGTAGATGGCGAGTTAAAGTGCTTGTCAGTTTTATTGAAATCAGGGGGTTCCGCGCTTGACATAAGTCAGCCAAGCGGCTGATGGAAGTCATTTTGGACTGGGGTTAAGCCAGGTACATTTGCTACATAATCAAGTGAATAATAAAAACCGGGTTGGAGAGAAGGGCAAATGGACAATAACCGGGGCATTCACCCCCCGATGGACTTGTTCCCCTTGAAGGCCAAAACTTGGATGGCTCGGTTGTCGGTTCGTTTGCCCGGCTTTAGGCCCATCAACAAAAAGGAGGTAAGTTATGTCAATCGTTAATTGGAAAAATCGGAATGAGTTGGCTCCTGCGCTGAACATGACAGATTGGGCAATGAATTTTTTCAAAGACGACGACTTCTTCGGAAAAAGGTGGTTGCCTGCTTTTGAAATGACAACGCCATCCGTCAACGTCAAAGAGACGAAGGAAGCCTACAAGCTGGAGGTAGCAGCTCCTGGCATGAAAAAAGACGACTTCAAGGTGGAGGTAAAGGAAGGCCACTTGTGCATCGCTGCCGAGACCAAGTCGGAGAAGGAAGAGAAAGAGGAAAACTTCACCCGCAAGGAGTTCAACTATCAAGCTTTCAACCGTTCGTTCTGGCTGCCTGAGAACGTCAAAGCGGACAGCATAAAAGCTACCTACAACGATGGCATCTTGAAAATAGAGGTGCCAAAAGCGAAGGTCGTAAAGGAAGAACCGGCCAAGGTGGTCAAGGTTTCGTGACCGCCGGGCACAAAAACTCATTCTTCAATGTGAGAGGTGTATCCCGGAGGCCGGCCGCAAGGTGGCTTCCGGTTTTTTTTTCTCACAATTCCTGGTTGATGAAGTCGAAGAAATACATTTGAGGCGCTCTTTAAAATCCATTCATTATTGCTCACTGTGATTGAGTCGGTCTGCCAAGCGAATTGGACAAACCACGTTTTCACAACTTTAAACCTATAAAAATGAACCCGAATATCAGCGTACAGGAAATCATGACCACCAATCCAGTCACCGTGCCACCCACCGCAACCTTGGGGGAAGTGCGAGCACTTTTTTCAAAAAACAGCTTTCACCACGTGCCCGTGGCAGGGCCGGGTGGAGAACTGGTGGGCATCATCAGTCGTGAAGATTTTTTCAAGGTAGCCTACGTGCTGTCCGTGGAAGCAGCAAGGGCTGACAATACGAAGTCCCGTTTCCAGCACCTCATGGCAGAGGACATCATGACCAAGTACCCGCTCCAGCTTGCCCCCGATGACACCATCGGACTGGCAGCGGACATCTTCCTCGCCAACAAGTTCCATGCTGTACCCATCGTGGACGACGGCCAATTGGTCGGCATCGTCACCTCTCACGACTTGCTGACGTATGCTTTTGCTTCTCCCGTTGGTGAGCAATCGGAACTGGAACGCTTTGAAGAAGCCTAAAAAAACAGGTGTGCCAATCTACTGCGCTTCCCAAGCCAGCAGGTTGGTGCACCCTCTAAAACGCACCAATCATGTTTGACAGGACCACCACCATCGCCAATATCATGACCCGTGACGTGTTCTTCGCCCATCCGAACGACACCATGCAGCGGGTGGACGAACTGTTCACCGCCAACAACATCCACCATATTCCCGTCATTGACGAGGAAAGCCGCGTGGTGGGTATCGTCAGCCAGTCGGATTACCTGAAAGTGCTGCACGGCTTCACGCTTTTCAAAACGGAGAAAAGCGAGGAGTACAACAAGGCCATCCTCCGCTCGCTGCTCGTGGGCGAGGTCATGTCCAAGCAAGTGGCCAGCCTCCAACCCGAGGATACGGTGGACATCGCCGCCGGGTATTTTCGGGAAAACCTCTTCCACGCCATACCCGTCGTGGACCGCCAGCGGAAGCTGGTCGGCATCGTCACGACGTTTGACATGCTGAATTTTGCCTTCATGGAACCGGCGCTGCTGAGGTAGCAGTTCGACAGTTGGGAGTTGGCAGTCAGTTCGACAGTTATTTAGACGGTGCTGAGGTGAACTGCAAGAGACTAATTGACTGATAGACTGCACCNNCCAACCGTCGAACTGCCAACTTTAAGGCTAACTGCCAACAGTCGAACTGCCAACTTTAAGGCCAACTCCAAAAAACTACCAATTATGAAACTTCAAGATTACCTCGCCGAATTCGTTTACGGTGGCATGGATGGCATCGTCACCACCTTTGCCGTGGTGGCAGGGGCGGCGGGGGCTGGGCTGGACAGCTCCGTGGTCATCATCCTTGGCTTCGCCAACCTCATCGCTGATGGCTTTTCCATGAGCGTGGGGAGCTACCTCGCCCACCATTCCGAGAACCATACCTACGAAAAATACAAGCGCCTCGAATACCACGAGGTGAACCACAATCCCAGCGAGGGACGGGAGGAAATCCGGCAGATTTTTATCCAAAAGGGCCTGAGTGGTGAGGCGCTGGAGGCCGTGGTGGAGGCCATCACCGCCGATAAGGACATCTGGGTGGATACCATGATGAAGGACGAACTGAACCTCACCCCCGGCAACCATTCCCCGCTTTCAAAGGCCGTTGTTACCTTTATTTCCTTCAACGCCATCGGCCTTATCCCCATGATTGTTTATTTGGTGGACTACTTTGCTCCCATGCAGCACGACCTTTTCGTGGCGTCGAGCATATTTACGGGGCTTGCATTCATCGGCATTGGGTTGCTGAAAAGCTATGTCGGGGAGCAACCGCTCTGGCGGGGCGTGCTGGAGGCTTTTGGCCTCGGCACTGGTGCCGCCGTGCTTGCCTATTTTGCGGGGAATGTGCTGGAGCGGATGTTTGCGTAGCCCTGGACTTGTTACTGGTGAAAGACCAAGAGCGGCGTCCGGGAATGGAAGGCCATGCGCTTGGTGAAGCTGCTGTGGAAGAGGCGCTCCCAAAGTCGTCGTTTGGGGATGTAGAGCGCCAGCAAGTCTATATGCTTTTCTTTGATAAACTTGTCAATGCCGTCCATGACGGTCGGGCTGTTCACCAAGGCAAATTCCGTGAACTTGTAGGGGTAATCTGTCAGCGTTACATAGTCCTGCATGGTGCCGATGTTCGGATTGGTTTCCACGTGCACAAAGAAGACCTCTGCGGCCACCTTCCCGGCAATCTTCATGAGCTGTGCGACGGCCTGCTGCTCGTGCGGCAGGAAGTCGGTGGCAAATGCGATATAGTCAATTTCCTGCCAACTGGCTTCCTCTGGCACTGCGAGCACGGGGCATCCGGCGTTCATCATGGTGAAGGTGGTGATGCTGCCCAGCGCCTTTTCCATGGGGTTGTGTTCGCCACGGGTTCCCATCACCACCAAATCATAGGCGCCTTCCCGCACCATGTCCCTTATTTCCTCTGGGATGAATACGCCGTACAGCGGAATCAACTTTTCCACGGGGGCATCTGGCTCGGTCACGGCAAAGGCTTCGAGCTTGCCCTGCACGAGCGCCTGCTTCTCTTCGAGCATCTGCTCCACATAGCCCGAGGGGAGGTTGGTGGCATCAATGACGGGGAGGTTATAGACGTGCACGACGTCAATTTTGGCCTCCATGACCTTGGCCAATTCTATGGCGTAGCGGAAGGCATTGGCGGCGGCAACTGAAAAGTCGGTGGGGAAAAGTATTTTTTTCATTTCGCAAATAGTTGAGAAGTTAAAGTTAGGTGCCGGTTCCTTCCGGCCGGTTTGTTTAGATGATCACGGTATGCTCCGCCATTTTCATGGCTTTGTGGTTCAGTTGGTTGAGGGTTTTGGTGGCCTTGTCGGAATGCTGGCATTGCCCGAATCGGCAGCCGATGCTGGTCCGAAGGCCGAACACGTCCTCTATCGTCCGCTCCATAGCCCCAGCAGAGAGGTCGCCGTTGAGGAAGAGCTGGCCGTTGCCGCCCACTTGCCTCGCCTCTCCGACTCGCAGGCCAGCCACGGGTGCACTGTCGTTAGGCTTGAAAAACGAAATCTCCAAGAACGGGAACACCGAGTTGAAATCCGCTTGCAGCTCCCGTATCGGGCGTTCGTTGGCAATTCTCATTAGCGACATTTTCATGGGTGGTTGATGTATGATGGGCAAAATTAAGCCCATCGCCCCGCTCACCCATTGATGAATGTCACCCAAAAAGGTTGACTTTCTTATCCCACAAAGCTGTGGCACAAAAAGGAAACCCGTCGCTCCGACGAATCGGAGGGACGGGTTTTCGAAAACTAACCTATGTGACCAAAAAACCCTGTTTAATACTTTGCAAATGTAGTGCGGGCCTGCGCCGTTTGTCTATGACAAAAGTCACTCGCCCCCCTTGACAATCGTCACTGGGCAGCCTTTGGGGTGGTTCTACCTTGCACCCGATTTGGATAGCACAAGCACGGCGGGGCTGTTTTTGGTATAAAAAGGTTACGTTTTGGTGCTTTGCAGCATAGACTAACATCTCACATGAAAATCATTTTTCTATTAATCGCCACCAGCCTACTACTTGCCTTGGGCTTTCTGGTAGCCTTCTTTTGGGCAGTGCGGGGCGGGCAGTACGAGGACGAGTACACGCCCTCGGTGCGCATCCTGCTGGATGACCCTTCCGCCGCCACCGCTGACAACCAACCCTTGGCAAACAACGAATCAAATACGGGATAGGGAGGATACTCCAAACATCGGCGCCGTCGGCCCTGGTCTTTGTGCCTCCTCCTGAAGCAACACCAACTCATAACTCATAACTGGAACTTCGTTTATGACACAAGTAGAACAATTTCATTACGACAACGCCATTGTCAAAAAATTCGCCTACGCCACCATGCTTTGGGGCATCGTGGGTATGCTGGTCGGACTGTGGATAGCCCTGGAGCTTGTGTTCCCAGCGCTGAACTTAGACGTGCCGTGGCTCAGCTTCGGGCGGCTAAGGCCATTGCATACCAACGCCGTCATCTTTGCATTTGTGGGCAACGGCATTTTTATGGGCGTTTACTACTCGCTCCAGCGGCTGATGAAGGCCCGCATGTTCAGCGACCTACTGAGCAACATCCACTTTTGGGGGTGGCAGCTCATCATCGTGAGCGCAGCACTGACGCTGCCTTTCGGGTTCACCACCAGCGGCGAGTACGCCGAGCTGGTGTGGCCGATTGACATCGCCATCACCCTCATTTGGGTGGTTTTTGGTATCAATATGTTCGGTACCATCCTCAAGCGGCGGGAAGAGCACCTTTATGTGGCGGTGTGGTTTTACATTGCCACTTGGATTACCGTGGCGGTGCTGCACATCGTGCGCAACATCGAAATACCGACCTCGCTCCTTCACAGCTACGGCGTGTTTTCCGGGGTGCAGGAGGCATTGGTGCAGTGGTGGTATGCCCACAACGCCGTGGCATTCTTCCTCACCACGCCGTACCTCGGCCTGATGTACTACTTTTTGCCGAAGGCCGCCAATCGGCCCGTGTTCAGCTACCGGCTGTCTATCATCCACTTCTGGGCGCTCATCTTTATCTATATCTGGGCGGGGCCTCACCACTTGCTCTATACCTCCCTGCCCGACTGGGTGCAGTCGCTGGGCATGGTGTTCTCGCTGATGCTCATCGCCCCATCGTGGGGCGGTATGCTCAACGGCCTGCTCACGCTGCGTGGCGCTTGGGACCGGGTGCGGGAAGACCCCATCCTGAAGTTCATGGTGGTGGCCGTGACCGCTTATGGTATGTCCACCTTTGAGGGGCCGATGATGTCCATCAAGTCCTTCAACGCCATCACGCACTACTCCGACTGGACAATAGCGCACGTGCACGTGGGTGCGCTTGGCTGGAACGGGATGCTCACGTTTGGCATTCTGTACTGGCTGCTGCCTCGCATATTTGCCACGAAGCTTTACTCCGTAAAATTGGCGAACACCCACTTTTGGCTGGGCACCTTGGGCATCATTTTCTACGCCATCCCGCTCTACTGGGCGGCCATCGTGCAGAACCTGATGTGGCGTGCCTTCACACCGGACGGGTTCCTCGTTTACCCGAACTTCTTGGAAACGGTGACGCAAATCGTGCCGATGTATGGCATCCGTATCATTGGCGGCGCATTGTTCATCATAGGCGTGGTAGTCGGCATTTACAACTTGCTGAAGACGGCGGCCTCCGGCCAATTGGTGGCCAACGAAGCAGCGGAAGCACCCGCACTGCCCTCCAAGCACGTGGCCGGGCACAAGGAGCATTGGCACCGCTGGATTGAGCGCAAACCAATGCAAATGTTGGTGGCCAGCCTCGTGGTCATACTGATTGGTGGCATGGTGGAGATGTTCCCGATGTGGTGGGTGGACGACAACGTGCCGAAGATAGCCAGCGTGAAACCATACACCCCGCTCGAACTGCAAGGGCGTGATATCTACGTGCGGGAGGGCTGCCTCGGCTGCCACTCGCAAATGGTTCGTCCGTTCCGCTTCGAGACGGAACGCTATGGCGAGTATTCGAAGAGTGGGGAGTTCATCTATGACCGCCCGTTCCTTTGGGGCAGCAAGCGCACCGGGCCTGACCTTGCGAGGGAAGGCGTAGGCAAGCTGAAGAAATCAGACTCTTGGCACTACAATCACATGATTGACCCGCCGAGTATTTCGCCCGGTTCCATCATGCCCGCTTACCCTTGGCTGGCCGAGAACGACCTCGATATCTCGACGACGGCCTCCAAGATAAAGGTGCTGCGGCAACTTGGAACACCTTACGATTCGGGCTATGAGACCATCGCCAACGACGACCTTGCTGCTCAGGCACAGCGCATTGCCAAAAGCCTGAAAGCAGAGGGCGTTGACCAACCGGGAGTGGAAACCAAGGAAATCGTGGCACTCATCGCCTACCTCCAGCGGCTCGGCGTGGACATCACGGTGGTTCCTAATGATAAATGATGAATGGTGGAATGATGGATGGGGTACCGTTCGTCATTCCACCACCATTCGTTCATCATTTTTCATTCATCATTTTCATTAAAAAATCATGTTCAAATACATCATACAAAGCGCAGGCGATTCCAATTGGTTAGCCATCGTGTCGCTGATAATATTCTTCGCCACTTTCCTGTTCGGCTCAGCTTGGATAATGACCCGCAAAAAGGACTATGTGGACAAAGTGTCCCGGCTTCCGCTGGAAGATTGAAACAAATAAATCGTGGTCGCCCAATTTATTGGGCAGACCTAAAAAGCACGGTATGCCCAATAAATTGGGCGACCACAAATTTTAAAACCAACGTTTTATGAAAAATATCATCTTTCGTCCAATACTTTTGGTAGCGTCGTCGCTACTGCCATTAGCGACTTGGGCCCAAGACGCTGGGGCCAAGCCAGTCAATCCCGATTTTTGGGCCAACACCATTGGCACGGTCACGCTGGCAGTAGCCGCCGTGGTCATCGTCGGGGCGCTGCTGGCCATCACGCAGTTGTTCATGTCCGTGGTGAAAATGCAGGAAATCCAGATGCTCCGTGAAAAGGGTATTGAGGAAGTCGTGGAAGCCTACCGTGCGCCCGCCGAAAGTTGGTGGAGCCGCATGTACAAGTCCATGACGGCCTACGTACCCGTGGAGCGGGAAGCCGACATTGACATGGGCCACGACTACGACGGCATCCGGGAACTTGACAATAAGCTGCCGCCTTGGTGGCTCGGGATGTTCTATCTCAGCATCGTTTTTTCGGTGGTTTATATGTTCGCCTTCCACCTGAGCGATATCGGCCCCTCTTCCAAGCAGGAGTACGAAACCGAAATGGAAGTGGCCAAGGCGGAGGTGAACGCCTACGTGGCCACCCAAGCCGACAAGGTAAACGAGACCAATGTGACGGCGCTGACCGACCCACAGGAACTGGCGTTGGGTGCCTCCATTTTTGCAGCCAACTGCGTGTCGTGCCACGGGAAGCTCGGCGAGGGCGGCATTGGGCCGAATATGACGGACAACTATTGGATTCACGGTGGAGGGGTTCAAAATGTCTTCAAAATTATCAAAAACGGTGTGCCGGAAAAGGGCATGATTTCGTGGAGCGACCAGTTGCGGTCGAGCGACATGCAGCGGGTGGCGAGTTATATTCTCACGCTGCAAGGCACCAATCCGCCGAACGCAAAAGCGCCACAGGGTACGGTGTATGACCCGAATGCGGCGGGAGGTGCGGATAGCACTGCTGTTGCACCGCCTGCAACGGACAGCACAGCGGCCGTAGCTCCGGCTACCAACAAATAGCGCCAATAACGGCAGCTATATGTGACTTTGGCTACATTTTACGACTAGCTTTCTTTTGAAATTTGTGTCAAAAGAAAATTCACTCAGCGACGCTACAACGGCCTTGAAGTTTCCTGAAACGGAGCGGCTTTGTGGCGTCGTTGCATGAAAGAAATGTTTGAAAAATAGCCTCGAAAGCGAGGCCAAGAACTACAACAGCAATGAACATCATAGACGAACTATATCAGGACACGGAGGAGTATCGGGATCATTTGGCTACCGTGGACAAGAAAGGCAAGCGGGTATGGGTGTACCCCAAAAAGCCCTCCGGCTGGTTTTACAAAAACAGGACTTTGTTGAGCTATGTGCTACTGGCATTGCTGTTCGGAATGCCTTTCATCAAGGTCAATGGCGAGCCGCTATTGCTGTTCAATGTGCTGGAGCGCAAGTTTATCATCTTCAGCATCCTTTTCACCCCACAGGACATGCACTTGTTCGCTTTGGCGATGGTGACTTTCATGCTGTTTGTGGTACTGTTCACGGTGGTGTTCGGGAGGTTGTTCTGCGGCTGGGTTTGCCCACAGACCATTTTCATGGAAATGGTCTTCCGTAAAATCGAATATTGGATTGACGGCGATGCCGGGCAGCAGCGCAAGCTTGCCACTGCCCCTTGGACCGGGCAAAAAATGTTCAAGCGGATAGCCAAGTATGCTATCTTTTATGCCATCTCCCTGCTCATCGCCAACACGTTCCTGATGTACATCATCGGGTCCGACCAAGTGCTGCAAATCGTCACCGAACCCATTGGGCAGCACGTTGGCGGATTCTTGGCGCTGTTGGCGTTTTCGGGGGTTTTCTTTTTCGTGTTCAGCTATATGCGGGAGCAGGTTTGCATCGCTGTATGTCCTTATGGCCGCCTGCAAGGTGTACTGCTTGTGCCGGACAGTATCGTAGTCCATTACGACTTCGTGCGCGGAGAGCCAAGAGGGAAGATTCAGAAATTGCCAACAGCCAACAGCCAACAGCCAACAGCCATTCTCGGCGATTGCATTGACTGCAAGCTTTGCGTCCACGTTTGTCCAACGGGCATTGACATCCGCAATGGAACACAGTTGGAGTGCGTGAACTGCACCGCTTGCATGGATGCTTGCGACGACGTGATGGAGAAGGTCCATCGCCCAAAGGGCCTCATCCGCTACGACAGCGAGACGGCCATAAAGGCGGGCTCGAAAGGAGCGGGAAAGCGCAAGATTTTCACCACCAGGGTATGGGCGTACACGGGCGTGCTTGTGGCCTTGATAGCGGTGCAGGTGTTCCTGTTCGCCACCCGGTCGGAGGTGGAAACCGTGCTGCTGCGCACGCCCGGCCAGCTCTACCAGAAAGTGGACGGCGGCTACTTGAGCAATCTCTACAACTACGAGGTCATCAATAAAACGGCAAAGGACTTCCCGAACATTGAGTTCAGATTGGAAAACGCACCGGGGGGTCGCATCAAATTCGTTGGGGATGCCATTACCGTAGTGCCGAAAGGCGGTATGCTCAGGGGTGTATTCTTCATCGAAATGCCAGAAAATCAATTGCAGAGCCGGAAAACAAAATTGGAAATAGAAGTCTGGTCCAACGGCAAAAAAATAGACGAGGCCAAGACGAATTTCTTGGGGCCGGTGAAATAGGGATTGAAGGATTGGAGGATTGAAGGATTGGATGGGGTTTCCTGCCCTGACAGCCTCCAATCCTCCAATCCTTCAATCCTTCAATCCTTCAAAAAATGAAACTCAACTGGGGCACATCAATCGCCATTATTTACGGCCTTTTCGCCATCACCATGGTCGGCTTCGTCATCAAATCGAAGAGCATTGACCACTCGCTCGTAACGGATGACTACTACGCCAAAGACCTGGCCTACCAGTCGCAGTACGACAAGCTGACGAACAGCCAAGAGCTGGCCAACAACTTGGCAATCAACAAGTTGGCCGGAGAAGTACAGTTCCTTTTTCCGAAGGAAATACAACAGGCCAGCGGCAATATCCTGTTCTACCGGGCCGATGACAAGGGGAAGGATTTCTCCGTGGAAATCGCACCGGACGCCAATGGCCAGCAGCTCGTTCCAACCGCCCAACTCACCCCTGGCCGCTGGAAGGTCAAAGTGGACTGGCAGGCTGGCGGAAAGTCCTTTTACAAGGAGCAAGTTGTGATATTATAAAGGTTTAGAAGGTTTAGAGGGGTTTAGAAGGTTTAGCACAGACCCGTTAAACCATCTAAACCCACGAAACCCAAATCCAAGCCACATGACCATCACCGCCAACATTGAAGAACTCAAACCGCTCGCCGCAGCGAAGTCCACTTGCTACCATTGTGGTGACGAGTGCCGGGACGAACGCATCCTTTTTTCCGAAAAAAACTTCTGCTGTGAGGGCTGCAAGACGGTTTACGAGATACTGAACGCCAGCGACCTCACGCATTTTTACAACATCGAGAAGAATGCGGGCCTAAGCCTGAAAGGCCGAAAGACCGAGCAGTACGCTTGGCTCGACGATGCGGAGGCCGTCGAAAAAGTCCTCACCTTCAAGGATGAAAAGCAATCGAAACTGACCTTGCACCTGCCGCAAATCCACTGCGCCTCTTGCATCTGGCTCCTGGAAAACCTGCACAAGCTTTCCCCGGCCATCTTCGCCACCAAGGTCAACTTCCTAAAGCGAGAGGCCACCATCACCTTCGACCACGGGGCCACCAGCCTGCGCAAAGTGGCCGAACTGCTGGCCAGCATCGGCTACCCGCCCGACCTCAACCTTAACACGCTGGAAGGCACTGCCCGCAAGCCCGTTAGCCGTCGGCTCATCTACCAATTGGGCGTGGCTGGGTTCGCCTTCGGCAATATCATGCTGCTCAGTTTCCCGGAATACCTTGGCTTGCAGGAATCTGAAATGTGGTTCCGAAAGGCATTTGGCTGGCTGAACATCGCACTGGCCACCCCCGTGGCATTTTACAGTGGGCGTGATTACATCACCTCCGCCTGGGCGGTGCTGCGCACCCGCCAACTGAGCATTGACGTGCCGTTGGCGCTTGGCATAGTGGTGCTGTACTTCCGCAGTGCCTTCGAGATTGCCACCGACACCGGCGCCGGCTACATGGACAGCCTTGCCGGGCTGGTGTTTTTCCTGCTGATTGGCAAATGGTTCCAGCAGATGACCTACCACCGGATTTCCTTCGACCGGGATTACAAGTCGTATTTCCCGATTGCGGCAACTCGCTTTGTAGTTGGCAGTTCGACAGTGGGCAGTGGGCAGTCGGGGACTGCTACCACCGAAAGCGTTTCGGTAAACAAACTCGAACCCGGCGACCGCATCCTCATCCGCAATGGCGAACTCGTGCCAGCCGACGGCATTTTGAAAAAGGGATTGGCCAGGCTCGACTACAGCTTCGTGACGGGCGAGGCCGAACCCGTGGAGCGGCATTCGGGCGAAAAAATCTATGCCGGAGGCCGCCACCTCGGCGATGCCATCGAGCTGTTGTTGACCAAAAAGGTGAGCCAGAGCTACCTCACCCAGCTTTGGAACGACGATGCCTTTCACCAAGAAAAACTAATGGGCACCAGCCGCTTGGCCAACAAGGTCAGCCGTTATTTCACCATCATCATCCTCGCCATCGCCTTCGGAACGCTGGCCTATTGGCTTCCGCAAGACACTCGAATCGCCTTCAACGCCTTCACGGCGGTGCTCATCATCGCCTGTCCCTGTGCTGCGGCGCTCAATGTGCCGTTTACGCTCGGCAACACCGTCCGCATACTGGCTCGCCACGGTTTTTACCTTAAAAATACGAACGTGGTGGAGGCGCTCCGCAACGTCACGGCGGTGGTTTTTGATAAAACAGGAACACTCACGGAGGCCAATGGGAATGAACTAACCTACCACGGGCAGCCACTCAACGAAACTGAAATCAATTTGGTGAAAATGCTGACGAAGCAGTCGTCGCACCCGATTAGTAGGCAGTTGGCAGCATGGGAAGATTTCCGAAATCTTCAAGATTTCGGAAATCTAAGCAACTTGCAAGTAACTGATTTTCAAGAAATTACGGGCAAAGGCATCGAAGCAACTGTCGCTGGTCAGCACCTGCGCATCGGCTCCCAGTCGTTTATCAGCGGTGCAGCCGAACTTCCAGACGCCAATGTTTTCATTGAAATAAACGGACGAGTCAAAGGCGGTTTTCAGCTTCGCAACCAGTACCGCCCCGCCGTTTGGTCGGTCGTGGATTATTTCAAAAAATGGGGCAAAACCTTCCTCCTTTCCGGCGACAACGAACGAGAGCAGGAGTACCTAATGCCAAAATTTGCCACTAATTGGCAGTTGGCAGTTGGCAGTCCCCAGTCACCAATCACCAATCACCAATCACCAATTTATTTCAACCAATCCCCCCATGACAAGCTCAACTTCATCAAATCACGCCAGTCGGAAGGGG
The DNA here is from genome assembly GCA_002435785.1 of Saprospiraceae bacterium UBA6168. Taxonomy (GTDB): domain Bacteria; phylum Bacteroidota; class Bacteroidia; order Chitinophagales; family Saprospiraceae; genus UBA6168. The sequence continues at coordinate 93,185 of DIUC01000039.1, forward strand.
AGCTGATGCTGATGCTGGGCGATGGCCTGAACGATGCCGGGGCGCTCCGACAAGCCGATGTCGGCATAGTGGTGGCGGAGGACGTGAACAACTTCACTCCCGCCTGCGATGCCGTGCTGGATGCCAAGAAATTTGCGCAACTACCTGATTTTCTGGAATTTGCGAAGAAGAGCATTTACCTCGTCTATGCCGCTTGGATACTCGCAGCACTGTACAACGTGGTCGGTTTGAGCTACGCCGTGCAGGGCGAATTGTCGCCCGTGGTAGCCGCCATCCTGATGCCCCTCAGCTCGCTAACGATTGTGGGATTTGGCATGGCAAGCACGGCATTGATGGGCAAATTGAAATTGAGCAAAGGATTGGAAAGCCCGACGGTAGGAGGGATTTCTAAGCCTGAGCGGGTAGGGAATCGGGCTTAGAAATCCCTTCGGGCTTTCCAATCCCTGCGTGCCAAAGAGCAAAGGATTGGAAAGCCCGACGGTAGGAGGGATTTCTAAGCCTGAGCGGGCAGGGAATCGGGATAAGAAATCCCTTCGAGCTTTCCAATCCCTGCGCGCCAATCGTAAATCCGAAATCGCCATGTACCTCTGGACCGCCTTCACCATCGGACTTTTCGGCAGCCTGCACTGCGTCGGCATGTGTGGCCCGATAGCCTGTGCGTTGCCTAATCAAGGTGGCGGCAAGGCGGCCCTTGTGGGCAATGCCCTGCGTTACAATTTGGGACGGACGTTGACGTACAGCTTGTTGGGTGCAGTTATTGGCTTGGCGGGCAGGGGTTTAGAATTGGCTGGCTTTCAGCAATTTATGTCCATCGCACTTGGTGTGATGCTGCTGGCTATCGCCCTATTTTCCATCAATGTGGAGGCCAACCTGCTGCGGCTTCCGGGATTGAACCAACTTGTTTTTCGATTAAAATCTCACCTCGCCCGCCTGCTGAAGGACACGGGCCTGAACGCCTCGTTTTTCATTGGCCTACTCAACGGCCTACTGCCTTGCGGCCTGGTTTACATGGCCGTGGTGGGCGCACTCAGCACGGGCGGCATTGGCTCAGGCATGGCCTATATGGCGCTGTTTGGTTTGGGCACTTTCCCGATGATGCTGGCCACTGGCTTGGCGGGCAATTTTGCGGGCATCCGTTTTCGGACGGCGCTGCGCAAAGCTTACCCGGCGTTTCTCATCCTTTTCGCCGTGCTGTTCATCTTCCGTGGGCTGAACTTCCACGTACCCGGCGACTTCTTTTTTTGGGCGAAAATGGGGGATGCGCCGATGTGCCATTGAGGTATTTTGACGACCTGCCGGGCAAGCGAATCCCCCAGTTTCCTGTTTATCGGGCAATCGCCATATCAGCTTTTCAACAAATTCTTGAACTTCGGACGGTGCGGTGTCACGTCGCCCAGCTTTGCCTTTTTCGCTGCCTCGTAATCTTGGTAGTTCCCCTCAAAGAATACTACCTCGCCTTCGTCCTCAAACGACAAAATATGCGTGGCCAATCGGTCAATGAACCAGCGGTCGTGGCTGATAACCAAGACGCAGCCAGCGAAGTCGTCGAGCGCATCTTCGAGTGCTCGCAAGGTGTTGATGTCAATGTCGTTGGTAGGCTCGTCGAGGAGGAGGACGTTGCCGCCGTCTTTGAGCGTCATGGCCAAGTGAAGGCGGTTTTTCTCGCCACCGGAGAGCACACCAGCTTTTTTCTGTTGGTCGTTGCCCGTGAAGTTGAAGCGGCCGATGTAGGCACGGGCGTTCATTTCATAAGTCCCCACTTTCAGGATATCGAGGCCACCAGAGATGATTTCATAGACCGTTTTTTCGGGGTCAATGGCCGAGTGCGACTGGTCCACGTAGCTCACCTTCACCGTGTCGCCGAGGCGGATGGTACCGCTGTCGGGCTGTTCTTGGCCCATTACCATGCGGAAAAGGGTTGTCTTGCCTACCCCGTTCGGCCCGATGATGCCGACGATGCAGTTTTTCGGAACGGAAAAACTGAAGTTCTCGAACAGTACCCGGTTGTTGAACGCCTTGTTCAGGTTCTCGACTTCTATCACCACTTCGCCGAGGCGTGGGCCGGGGGGAATAGTCAATTCCAGCTTGCTTTCCTTCTCTTTTAGCTCCTCGCCAGCCATCTTGTCGTAGGCGTTCAGACGGGCCTTGCCCTTGGCTTGGCGAGCTTTCGGGCTCATGCGAATCCATTCCAACTCCCGCTCCAAAGTCTTTTTTCGACGGTCGTCCTGCTTGGCTTCCAGTTCGAGGCGCTTGGCTTTTTGCTCCAACCAACTGGAGTAGTTGCCCTCCCACGGGATGCCCTCTCCACGGTCAAGTTCGAGAATCCAGCCCGCCACATTGTCGAGGAAGTAGCGGTCGTGCGTCACGGCGATGACCGTGCCGGGGAACTGTTGCAGGAACTGCTCCAGCCAGTCAATGCTTTCGGCGTCGAGGTGGTTGGTCGGCTCGTCGAGCAGCAGGATGTCTGGCTCGGAAAGCAGCAGGCGGGCGAGTGCCACCCGGCGGCGCTCGCCACCGGAGAGGACTTTGACCTCCGCATCGTCGGGCGGACAACGCAGTGCGTCCATCGCCCGGTCGAGCTTGTGGTCAAGTTCCCAGGCGTTGTTGCTTTCGAGGATGTCCATCAGTTCGCCTTGGCGCTCGATGAGCTTGTTCATCTCGTCGTCGCTCATTGGCTCCGCAAACCTGGCGTTCACCTCGTTGTACTCGTGCATGTACTTCATCAGGTCGCCCACGCCCTCTTCCACGATTTGGCGGACGGTCTTCGTGTCGTCAAGCACTGGCTCCTGCGGTAGGTAGCCTATTTTATACTGTTTTTCAAATTCGATTTTCCCTTGGTAGTTCTGGTCCAGCCCAGCGATTATTTTCAGCAGTGTGGACTTGCCGCTGCCGTTGAGGCCGAGCACGCCGATTTTTGCACCATAGAAAAAGGAAAGCCAGATGTTTTTCAGCACCTGTTTTTGTGGCGGGAACGTCTTGGAGACGCCCGACATGGAGAAGATGATTTTGTTGTCTGCCATAGTTTGATTGCGGATTTCGGATTGCGGATTTCGGATTGGAGACCAAGGGGAAATGGCAATGCCGGGATTGTGCGGCAAAAATGGGGCAAGTTTTTGACAAAAATTAACCTAAAACAACATTGGACAAGCACGGCTGCCAGTTTTGCGGAGCAAACAGCTTGACACCCCTCTTATGATTGAACGAACAAACGGGCGATTTATGAAAAAGCAGTAGCGGGGAAAATTCCCTTTGTTCGCCTTCCTAACCCATCTGCTCGAACAGTGCCAGTTGGTTCCTGCCCCGGACGAGGTTGTGGGTTGGATACTTCACCTTATAGTATATGTCGCCGGCCAAGTAATCGCCGATGAATCGGATGGCCTGCATGAGGGTGAGCCAAGGGCCTGCCAATGGGAGAGCGCTGCGCTCTTCGGGTGATAGCAGGTCGCCCATTTCCGAGCGGAAGCCCTCCAAAAGGGCCTCATAGATGGGCTGCCGGAACGCTATTTTTGACAAGTCCGCTTCGTCTTCGTCGGCGAGGCTGGCGGAGGTGCGCACGAGGTCGCCGAAGTCGGAGAGGATGATGCCGGGCATAACGGTATCGAGGTCAATGACGCAGGCGGCCTTTCCCGTGATGGCATCGAACAGCAGGTTGTTGATTTTGGTGTCGTGGTGGATGGCCCGTTGGGGCAATTGAAGGTTGGCTATTTGCTTGAAAATCAACTGGTTGCTCAAGATGGTATCTACCTCGCCCCTTGTCTCCGCCAAGCGTTGCGGGACGGCATTTTCGAGCACGTTGAGGAAGTCGGCCAGTCGTTTTTCCCCGTCGTGGAAGCTGGGGATGGTGGGTTGGAGTTGCGAGGCGTCAAGGCTGTCGAGCGCTTTTGCGAAAGCACCAAATGCCCATGCCGACTCGTGCGCCTGTGCCGCAGTTTCTACCCGCTCGTGGGTCTTGGTATTTTTAAAAAAAGGGAAGACCCGCCAGTAGTTGCCTGCTTCGTCGTGGTGGAGCCACTGGCCGGAAAGGGTGGGCCTTGGCGCAAGCACCTTTAATGGGTAGGGTAGGGTGGCGAGGTGCTGGGCGACGAGCCGGATATTGTGCATGACGGCCTCCGGTTGGCGGAATACTTGGTGGTTGAGTCGTTGGAGTAGCCAGCTTTGCGGCTTGCCCGCCTCCATGATTTCAAGTCGGTAGGTATCGTTGATATGGCCTGTCCCGAATGGGGTTAGGCTTTTGAGTTGTTGGTAATCAAAGAATTGCTGTACGATGGGTTCCATGTCGGTAGGCATAATTTGGGCAAAATTGGGTGCAAAACGTGAAACCAAAAATGAAGGCCCGATTTATTCTACCGAAATATCCAAATCCAAGTGGATGGTGATGGCATCCTGCGCTTTTACCATACCCATCATGGCTACAGGCGGCACCACGCAGAAGTCGCTCATATTAAGGGATTTTGAGCCGATGAAGCGGTATTGGTTGGGGCCTGATTTTTTGGCAGTGATGTTTATCCAATAGTCCTTGCTCTGCCCGTTGAGCGAGATTTTGGTGAGTGCCTTCATTTTTACCCAATCCTTCAGCTCGGTGAGCCGGTTGCATTTGTCCTGCTCCACTTTCTTTAGTTCGATGGTGATATAGGGGTGGTCATCGGCATTCAAGGCTTTTTGCAGGTCCTTGTTCATCATCTTGTTGCCGCAATCGAGTGATTTTATGCGAAGCTTGAGGGTGGTGGAATTGAATCCTTGGCTTAGTTTGCTTTCGCCTTGCCCTTCGACGATGAATTGTTGTGGCGAAAATTCCTCCTTGCAATCGCAGGTGAACCCACTGACATTGGTTTTGCCTTCGAGCTTTAGCACGCTTTTTTTGTTGATGCGATAGGTTCTTTGAGCGCCCGTTTTATGGTTGACATTCATGGCGGGGTTTGGTTGCGCATGGAGGAACGTGAAATGGCCAAACAAGAGAGCAGAAAGGAAAATGGCCGATTTTATCAGCTTTTTCATGGTGGTATTTTTAAGTGGAAGGTTGAGTGGGGTGAATTTTGGATGTTGCAATCGTTGGTAGTTAACGGTTTATGCTATTGGTATGTTCTTCATCAAAATTAATCGCCAGTCCGATTATTCCTCCAAGAAAAAGCTCCAATCGCCGAAAGGCAACTGGAGCTTTTTTCTATCGAATCGTTTATCCTGACAGTTGCCTTAGAAAGCTAAAACAGCCTCAACCATCACGCCGCTGAATTCACCTCCGCTAAAGATGCTGCTGATTGGGAAGTCTTTGTACTCTTGGTTGACGTAAGCCAATTTGGCCAAGATGTTTTTGTTGACAAACCAACCTGCGCTAATTTCATAGCGGTTGATGGTTACAGGGTTGTCTGCGCCGAAGTTTGGGCCGGCTGCTGGCAACTCAGCTTTCACGGTGTTGTAGCGACCAGCTACGTAGAAGTTTTCTTCTTGGCCAAAGCGAACAATCAAGTCTGCTGCAAGCTGGGTAGCATTGCGCATGTCGCCTTCGCTGGAGAGCCTACCGCTCGCATTCTCGTAAGTACCGAAGAACTCGATGCCTTTGTACTTGATAAATGGGTTGATCATGTAGGAGAACACTTTATCGCCGTACCTTGGGTTCAGCCTGCCGGAGTAGTAGTTGGCGTTGGTTGTGGCCTTGGTGTTTTCCATGACGAGGTAGTACCTTGAGCCTGCACGGTCGCCACCGTAGATATTGTTGGCACGTGAACTGGCGGTATAGTAGGTAGAACCTGTTAGGCGGATGCGCAAATCGTCGTTGATTTGCTTATCGTAACCCAATTTGCCAACAAAGGCAGGGCTTTTCTTGGAAAGGTCGTCTTTGTCTTCCGGCTTCAAGTCAGGCAGTGCTACCACGTCGCCCTTGATTTCACCGTTGGTCACGGCACCTACCAGTATCAGACCATTCTTTTGGAAAATCAATTCACCACCGATTTCCGTATTGAAAGCGTCGAGAATCAAGTTTTCAACAAATGGGTTGTAAAGTGCTGCACCGTTATCGCTCCTGCGATAGTGGGCGTCGCCGTAGTTCACCTCGTAGTGGCCGACCTTGATGGTCAGGTTGTCCATCACTCTGTCAACCATTTCGCTGTTGAAGAATGGCAGTTCGTCGAACTGTATGTAACCGCCCTTTACCCATGCCTCTTGGTGGTGGCGGGCTGACAGGTAGGTTACCACGTTCACCCGGATGCCTTCACCCAATTGTGCGTCAATGTTCATGTTGGCAGTGGCAAGGTTGAAGCCAGGAGAAAGGTCTATCAACCTGTTGGCAGTGGCGGTGTCAGACTTATTGCTGTGTTCAAGCGATTGGAACTGCTGCGCAAAGTTGGCACCGAGGCGCACTTTGAAGTCACCTGAAGCACCCAGGTCCGATTTTGGTGTCTCGAAAATGTTCGTGCCTCGCTGGTCGTAAGGTCGGTAGTATTGGATGTCGTTTTGGCTCCAGCCAATCATTGGCAGTGTAATCAGGGCGAAAAGCCCAAGTAGATTCACGATAGAAAATGTGTTTTTCATGACGAGTTGAAATTAGATGTGAAAGATATTAGTGAAGGATTGCCGATGGCCAAAGCTGGCCAGTGGCCCTATTTACTGGTTAAACCGTTATTGGTGAAGGTCGCCTCAAAGTTGATGGTTACATCGTCGGCGGTTTTCAGCGTACCGAGGAACATCACAGGAGGTTCTACCTTGAAATCGGTCATCTTCAGCTTGGTCGAGCCTTTGAAGGTGATTTCGTTGCCGCTTTGCTTCCCCGTCACGCTCAAGGAAACAGATTTGGTAGTGCCAGCTATGGTAAGTTTGCCCTCTGTTTCGAGGGTATAGACCCCGGCTTTTTGGTTGATGGAATTTACTTTGGTGAGGCTGTAGGTCATGGTGGGGTGTTCCTTTGCCTTCAGTTCCTTGTTCATGTTCTTGTCCATCGTTTCGCCTTTTGAGCTTTTGATGGAATTGGTGGTCATGTTGATGTTGAGGGCTTTGATACCGCTCAATGCGTTGTTGGCAAAAGTCAACTTGCCATTGCCGCTCACTTTTGTCACGTCGGCAGTCCAGTCGTGCAGGGTGGACGTCCCCGACATTTTTACCGAACTTTTGGAGAGTTTGTATTCTTCTTGAGCGATGAGGCCGAAGCCGGCAATCAAGAATGCGAAGAGGATGGTTATCTTTTTCATATTTCAGTGATTTTTGTTACGGTGCAAAGATGGCGAGGTGGCAGGTGGCCTTTTAGTGAGAAAAGTCATGGCTGTTTGTGAGTTTGGTCATCCTGTTGGAGCCAAAAGGCTTGTGTCGGTATCGCTGTCTTTGATTTGGTGTTTCAAATGAAATCTAAATCAATATTCTGAAATGATGGAAGTATTTGAATGGAGCGAATCATTGTTTGGTTTTTTGACTTGTTGCCGCATTTCCAAACTATTCAGCGCCTTTTTGTTACCATAAAGAATCTTAGCACAAAATCTAATTTATCATCGTTCTTTGGCCATCGCTATTTTCTGACCAACTAATAATTTATGAGGTTTGATAAAAGGATAAACTTGATTAGCCCAGTTCCTAAAAAAGTGGTCTTGATGGCAGCCGCCATGCTGCTATTCATCTCAACAACCCTTCCTGCCCAAGAAACCCGCTCCTGCGCCCCCAACGACCGCTCCTTCCAAGGCTACTCCTTCGTCAACATGGACATCCTGCGTCAACAGGAGCGGGTGGCGCTCGCCCCGCTGTTCATGCGGTTCGACAAGCTCTATGGTAACTATTTCGAGGCCGTAGAGAAGGCCAACCAGGACGACAACCTCGCCGAGTGGGCCAAGCGGTTTTGCGGCGACGTAAAGACCGAAGACCTCGCCTACGTCATCTATAAATCATCGGCCAGCGAGCTTGACCTGCTGCTGACGGCCACGCAAAGCAAGTCCTTGCAAGTGCACCCAAACTTGCAGGGCAATACGTTTGCGGAGTTTGTTTTTGAGAAAAAATGCACCGAGACGTTGGAGTATCTGCTCTTTGCGAAGCAATGCGAGCCGCACGTGATAGCCAACGACCGCTGGCAGGCCCCGCCCCGTGACAAGGAGGCCATGCAGGCGCTCATTGCCGAAGGCCAACGACAGTTCAAGCACACCAAGTCGGCCTATATCCGGCTGCGGTATGCCTACCAAATTATCCGCTTGGCGCACTACGCCGGGCTGCCGGAACGGGTGCTCGAACTCTGCGAAGAGCTGTTGCCGAAGGTGGACAAACAAGCAGCCCGCTGGGGCGAGAGCATCATTCCGTGGTGGATTGAGGGCCACCGGGCGGGGGCGCTCCGCAAATTAGGCCAAAACGTGGAGGCCAGCTATGCCTATTCCCTCATCTTCCAGCATTGTCCGGGCCGACGGGCCTCGGCCTACCAAAGTTTTTTGATTAAAAATGATGACGAATGGGCGGCTTGTATGCGCCTTTGCCAATCGGATGCCGAGCGGGCCACGCTCTTTGCTATCCGGGCTGCCGGGGCGGAGAGCAGGGCGCTGGAAGAAATGGTACGCATTTATGAAATTGACCCAAAAAACAAGCTGCTGGATGGGCTGCTGGTACAGGAAATTCGCAAGATGGAGCGCAACCTGCTGGGGCTTGAGTTCAACGACGAGAAGGAGCGCAACAAGCGCTACCACAAGTTGCCAAGGCCTTATGCCGGGAAGTATGTGATTGATTTGCAGCGCTTTGTGCGCAACTGCCGACAAGCGGGCGAGGTGGATAGACCCGAACTTTGGTACTTAGCCGAGGGCTACCTGGAGTTTTTGGCGGGGGATTATTATGCTGCCGAAAAGACGTTCCGGGCGGTGGAGCCGAAGCTGGGCGACAAGGCACTGAAGGAGCAGTTGGCCATTTTTCAGATGGCCCTCAAGATTGCCAGCTTTGAAAGGCCGGACGCTGCAACGGAGCGCTATGCCTACGAACTCATCACCAGCAATAAGCGCTACCGGCAGTATAAGAGCTTGCCCGATTTCTTACAAGACAAAATGGCTTGGCTCTACCTCAAAAATCAGCAACCGGGCAAGGCGTTCCTCGCCCAGCACCCCTTGAACGACTTAAAGCCCAACCCCCAGCTCGACCTGCTCGACAACCTCATCGCCACTGCGCTCAAGTCCGACAAGAACTCGTTTGAACTATTGCTGCTGAAAGACAACCCGCTCCACGTGCTGCTCGACATGAAGGCCACCTTGCTGATGAGCACTGGCCAGTTGGAGGCGGCAATGGAGACCTACAAGCGAATGCCGGTGGAATCATGGAACGATTTCGGGCAGTTCAGCCCGTTCAAGGAGACCATCAAGGACTGCATGGCATGCAACCAACAGCGTTCCGACACCATGAGCCTCTCGGCAATGATGAACAAGGGCGAACTGCTGACGGAATTGTTGAACCTCGACTACAAGTCTAAGGGCGACCTCGAAGGTGCTGCCCGCCACTATTACCTGCTCGGCCTTGCCAGTTACAACATGAGTTACTATGGTTATGCCTGGAAGGCAATGGATTATTTCCGCAGCGGCAGCACTTGGGCTAAGCTGCACAGGGCCAGGGAGGAGGAAGGTGACAGCCGGGTTTTTGACCACTGGAAATACCCCTTCGGCAACCGGGAGAACACGGGGCTGGGGCGGGCGCTCTATTTTTTTGAAAAAGCACGGACGCTGGCCATCTCCCCGGAACTGGCGGCCAAGGCAGCTTTCCAGGCAGCCCGCTGCGAACAAAAAATCTTTTTCCAATCGGTGCTATACAAACCGGAGGCTTGCTGCAACCGCATTCCACGAATCCATCAGGACTACCAACGAAATTTTGCAATTTTGAAAGGCCAGTACGGCACCACCACTTTTTACCAACAAATCATCAAGGAGTGCAAGTATTTTGCGGTGTATGCAGCGAAGTGAGCGGCGAAGCAGCAGCACCTTAGAACAGAGCACGAGTTTAGCTGTTTCTCATTGAAAATTTAATTGATGAACCATCTTCAACACGAAACCTCCCCCTACCTGCTCCAGCACGCCAACAACCCCGTGGACTGGTACGCTTGGAAGCCGGAAGCCTTCGAAAAAGCAAAGCTGGAAAACAAGCCCATCCTCGTCAGCATCGGCTACTCGACCTGCCACTGGTGCCACGTGATGGAGCGGGAAAGCTTCGAGGACCATGAGGTGGCCGACTTCATGAACGACAATTTTGTATGCATAAAAGTGGACCGGGAGGAGCGGCCCGACGTGGACCAAATCTACATGGAAGCCTGCCAGGTGATGACGGGAGGTGGCGGCTGGCCACTCAACTGTTTTTTGCTGCCAGATGGCAAACCGTTTTACGCAGGCACTTACTACCCGCCCATGCCCGCCTACAACCGCCCGTCGTGGTTGCAGGTGCTGATGAACATCACCCACGCCTTTCAGCACAAGCGGGAGACCGTGGAAGACCAAGCCCAACGGCTTACAGAAATCATCCAAAATTCTGGGAATACCTTCACGGGCGGCAACAAGCTACGGGTGGTCAGCGACGACCAGCCGTTCACGGATGCCTTGTTGACGAAAATTTACCAGAACCTTCAGCGTCAGTTCGACTCCGCCAACGGCGGCTTTGGCGGAGCGCCCAAGTTTCCCGGCACCATGTCGCTGAACTACCTGCTTGCCTTCCATTTTTATTTTGGGGAAAAAGCGGCGCTCGACCATGCGCTGCTGTCCTTGGACAAGATGGCGATGGGTGGCATCTACGACCACCTCGGCGGCGGCTTCGCTCGTTATGCCACGGATACCAAGTGGCTCGTGCCCCATTTTGAGAAAATGTTGTACGACAATGCCCTTTTGGTGGGGGTGCTTTCTGATGCCTACAAAATCACCAAAAAGATCCTTTACCGGGAAACCATTGAGGAGACGCTGGCTTGGGTGAAACGGGAGATGACGAGCGAGGAAGGCGGATTTTATTCCGCACAAGATGCAGATTCAGAGGGCGTGGAGGGAAAGTTTTACGTCTGGGAAAAAGAGGAGGTAGAAAAGCTCCTTGGCGATGATTTTGAGATATTTGCCAAATATTATGACGTAACGGAAAAAGGAAATTGGGAGGAAAAGAACATCCTTTGGCGAAAGCTGAATTTTGAAGAATTTGCCAAAAACGAAGACTTGTTGCTTGACGACTTGAAAGCCCGTTTGACGCATTGCCGGGAAAGGCTTTTCAAAGTGCGAAGCCAACGCATTTGGCCCAGCCTCGACGACAAGCTCCTGCTTGACTGGAACGCCCTCATGTGTTCCGCATACGCCAAAGCCTACACGGCATTGGGCGTGGAGGAGTACCGATGTACTGCCGTAGAGAACCTCGATTTTTTGCTGAAAAGATTTGTGCAGCCGGATGGTTTCACCCTTTTTCATACCTACAAAGGTGGCCGGGCTCAATACGATGCCTTTTTGGACGACTACGCCTACTTGATTGAGGCTTTGTTGGACGTGGCCGAAATCACCTTTGAGACCACGTATATTTTGCAAGCTGGCCGCTACATCGAATTTGTTTTTGCCCATTTCCTTGACCCAACCGATAAAATGTTCTACTTTACGTCTGCAAAACAAAAAGACGTTTTGATGCGCCGCAAAGATTTGTTCGATTCTGCCACGCCATCCGGTAATTCCACGATGGTTCGCAATTTGCAGCGGGCGGGCATTCAGCTTGGCAGGGAAGACTGGGTAAGATATGCTTCTGCCATGTTGCTTGCGATGCGGGAATCCTTGGAAAAGTACCCATCCTCCTTCAGCCAATGGGCGAGTTGCGTGATGGGCGAGGTTTTTGGGGTATCAGAGGTGGCGGTTGTCGGAAATCAAGCACTTGCACGGGGAAAAGAAGTCAATGCGGAGTATTTGCCACAAAAAGTGTTGATGGCGGCGATGGTTGCAGACGATGCCTACCCCTTGTTGCGGGAAAAACAGGGAGGTGATCACACATTAGTATATTTATGTCAAAATTACGCCTGCCAGCAACCCGTCGAGACCATCGAGGCATTCCGGCTGTTGGTGCAGCAGGAAAAAAAATGAACAACAGAAAAATAGAAGGATGCTCAATGTGGTTTATTTGGAAAAAACAAGAGTTTGACAAGTTTATTTTATTTCAAAAGCCTATGAAAATCACGTTTACGTTTTTGACTGTCTTAATGCTTGCCGTTCAGGTGTCGGCCCAGCAACCTGCCCAATACAGTATGTACAGGCTCAACAAATATTCCTTCAACCCTGGGTATGTCGGATTGGACAATTCCCTCAGCATGACCGGGGTTTACCGCTCCCAGTGGGTTGGATTGCCCGGCAACCCCGTGTCACAAAATTTCAACGCTCATGCACCGCTTTACATCACTGGTGGCGGGATTGGAGTTGCGGTTGACAATGAGACGTTGGGGTCTTGGCGACAGACCGCCTTCTCGGCCAGCTATGCCCACCAAATGGCAGTGGGCAAATCGGGATTGCTTTCACTTGGCCTCACAGCCGGGTGGGTGCAGCGTCAGCTCGACGGCTCAAAAGTGCGGACTCCCAGCACAGAGATTGACGATTTAGGCAATGTTTTCCACAATGATTCCTACCTTGGCAGCGGCTTAGAAGGAGGTGCGGGCCCTACGGCGCACTTCGGGGCATTTTACCAAGGAGAGAAATTGGAGGTAGGTGTTTCGGCAATGAATTTGTTAGGTAATAAGCTGGATATTTCTGGTTTGAAGTTTGAACAGGAAAGAACCTACTTTTTCTATCTCGGCTACAAGGCGGAGTTGAATAACAATTTTTCCGCCATTCCCTCGGTTTTATTGAAAACTGACGTCTATCAAACTCAAATTGATTTTTCTGTTAGCGCAGTTTACAATGAAAATATATTTGTCGGCGCATCGTTAAGGGGATACCACACAAACAGCTTAGATGCTGTAACTTTGATGGGCGGATTCAAGTTGAATGAAAAAATCTCAATCGGATACGCCTACGACCTTGGGCTTTCAAGCATAAAAACAGTCAGCACAGGTTCTCACGAGATTTTGTTGAATTACAACCTTGGCAGGCCCTTTGGAAAGGGGAGGCCACCGACCATCATTTACAACCCAAGGTCGCTTTGAGCCGCAGTGTGATTTTTAAGCCGGCTTTGTCGCTGCCCAAAAAAAAATCCAAGCAAATAGTTGGGTTAAAAACCGTTCAAAATTTCAAATTCAGTAATAAAATAGGTAGAATTACACTAAGTGGAAAATTTGTGTCGTTTTTGTCAGGTGTAAAATGTTAATTTTGCCCTCCTAATGGCAGAAATTTGGGGCAACTGTTTGAATTAATCAGTAAAGCGCTATTTTTACGTCTCTTTTTCACTAAAGAAGGAAAACTCGGGTGTTAAAAATGAAAAGATTATTAAAGACTTCGTTTGCGCTGCTAACTCTTGCGGCGCTGGTTTCATCTTGTGGAAGCAAGGAAACCGGACAACTCACAGGCGTCATGGATCGCCCGGATTGGAAAGGCATCAACCCTTACGGTATGGTGTACATTCCCTCCGGAACGCTTCACATTGGCCCAAGTGACCAAGACATTTCCAATACCTATGTCCAGAGGAACAAGTCCATCTCCATTCAGGGATTTTACATGGACGACACGGAGGTAACAAACAATGAGTACCGTCAATTCGTGTATTGGGTAAAGGACTCGATTGCGCACTCTTACCTCGATCATTTCATCACAGATGAAAAAACAGGTGACGAACGCATTGATTGGGAGTATGAGATTGATTGGGAAGACGAAACCCTGCAAGATCTTTACTACCAAGGTGATGACCGTTTTGCTGGACGTCAGGAACTGGACGTGAGCAAAATGGAGTTTGAGTATGAATGGTACGACTGGCACGCTGCTGCTCACGACAAAGGCAAATCTCCTCGTACTGCTTTTATCAAGCGTAAAAAAATCAACGTGTACCCTGATACGCTGGTTTGGATACGTGACTTTGCCTATTCCTACAATGAGCCAATGACCCGTAACTATTTCTGGCATCCTGCTTTCGACGACTATCCAGTTGTCGGTGTAGATTGGCACATGTCCAATGCCTTCTGCTATTGGAGAACGAAGCTGTGGGATACCTTTCAAGCTGCCCGCAAAGATGGCATCAATTCAGAGGATTTCCGTTTGCCAACAGAGCATGAATGGGAGTATGCCGCTCGCGGTGGTCATGCTTCTGCGCCATATCCTTGGGGTGGATACTATCTTCGCAATGCCAAAGGATGCTTGTTGGCCAACTTCAAGCCTGGCCGTGGCAACTACCCCGAAGATGGTGGGCAATACACCGTAAAAGCTGATGCTTATTTCCCCAATGATTACGGCCTCTACAACATGTCGGGCAACGTAGCAGAGTGGACTTCAACAGCTTACTATGAGAATGCCTATTCATTCCTGCACGACCTCAATCCTGATATTCGCTACGATGCCAAAGACGACGATCCGGAAGCATACAAGCGGAAGGTCATCCGTGGCGGATCTTGGAAAGATATTGCATGGTTTCTTCAAACTGGCAATCGCAATTATGAGTTTCAGGATACAGCGAAATCCTATGTTGGTTTCCGTTGCGCCCTGACGTTCCTTGGCCGCTCCATCAACGATTTTTAATTATCTTAAAAAAAAGATATTCTAAAATGGATAGTAAATAACTTACTATCCATTTTTTTTTATTTTCGCGTCGCAAAAGAATAGTTCATCCCTGCGGCGCACATTTTTTTGTTTCCTTGCTCGAATAGTTTGTTACCTTTTTGACGACAAGCATTATTAGTCGAGGAAAGTTTCCTTGCTTAATCAGAATTTAGCTAACCTAATTTAAAAACGATTAAAAATGAGTTTCTTAAAAACTAAAGGGTTTAAGTATTTCAAAAACCTCTTCATTGGTGTTGGTGCTGCCATCGTATTGATGGGCGCTTTGTTCAAACTCGAAAGTTTGCCTGGGGCAAGTATGATGCTTACGATAGGTTTATCCGTGGAAGCAGCAATCTTCCTTTTCCTTGGACTTATTGGGCCAGACCCCGATTACTATTGGGACAAACTCTACCCAGGCCTCAATGACTACCACGCGAATCTTACACCGCTTACAGCTGGTCCTCAAAGCGGGATAGACATGGGCACCCCCCTGCATGGCGATGTTATCGAGAGCCAGTTAGGTGGCATGTTGACGGAACTGCAGACAATGTCAAAAAGCCTTTCTTCGCTGAAATCTTTGCAGGAAGTTGACTTTTCTGGCACGAGCGATCAGTTAAAAACGATGAACAACTTCTACACGAAGTTGAACGAGGCCATGGGAGACCTCAATGACTCAATTGCCGACACAAAGGTTTACAAAGACCAACTCGGTACGCTCAACAAGAATTTGTCAGGCTTGAATGGAGTTTATGGTGGCATGTTGAATGCAATTGCAACCAGCTTTCCCCGGTAGCAATCAGTTGACACCTAAAGTGTCCGTTTGAATAATTATTGTTTAACGAAAAAAATAAAAGCACATGTCCATTCCAAAGGAGCCGCGGCAGCTAATGATTAACTTGATGTACTTGGTACTCACGGCGCTGCTCGCATTGAATGTGTCCGCAGAGGTAATGAATGCCTTCATCACATTAGATGAAGGAAATAAAGCTAGCGCTGCCACTGTGAACTCACAACTCGACCAAACGGTGAAAGGGTTGAAAGACCTTTTAAATGATGAATCAAAAGCAAAGTACCGTGCAATTTCTCCCGCAGTTGATGAGGTGCGGGCGGAAGTAGTCGCTTTGAATGAATATGTTGAGAAGCTCAGGAACGAAATTCTTGACGCATCTGGCAACATGAACGGTCAAGTTGACGAGGGTGATTTCAAAGAGGAGTACGGTAAAAAAGTTCCGAAAGGTATCAAAAACAAAGACATCACAACGAGGATGCTTGTTGATGAGAAGAAAGGAGCTGAGTTGAAGGCAAAATTGGTCGAAGCCAAACAGAAAATGATTGATGCTTATACCAAGTTGCTCAACGAGAATGGCGAAAAATTCGGCCTGAGAAAGGAAGAAGTTGAGAACCGCATCAAGAACATTGCCAACAACCTTCCACTGAACATTGATGACGAAACATGGAAGAAAAGCGACAAGAAAAGCTGGGAAGATTTCAAATTCCGCCAAATGCCTGTCGCTGCTGTTCTACCATTGTTGAGTCAAATGGAGGCCGATGCAAAAAGTTCCGAAGCATCATTGGTGAACAGCATGGCTGAACTTGCTGGTGGCCGTACCATTGAATTTGACGCCTTCTTCCCTGTGGTATCCGCAAAGAAATCGTATCTCATTTCAGGAGAGCCTTTCGAGGCAGAAATTTCCGTAGGTACTTACAGTTCACAGATAAATCCATCTGACATTGGCATTTTCGTCAATGGCAGTAAAATTTCCGTGGGCAATGATGGGAAAGCAAAATACTCAGCATCAACAGCCGGTGGTAGTTTGGGTGAGAAGACGCTTAAGTTGGATGCCCAAGTGCGCAACCCGCTCACTGGGGAAGTATCCAAAGGTAGTTCAACTTTCACCTATGAAGTCGGGCAGCGTTCTGTAGCTATTTCTGCAGATAAGATGAACGTGTTCTACATAGGTGTTGACAACCCAATTTCTGTTTCTGCTGCGGGTAGCTCAAGTAACGACCTACAAGTTGGTATTTCTGGTGGCGGTGGTCAATTGACAAAAACTGGGAGCAACACTTGGAACGTGAAAGTAACATCTGTCACTGACGATTGTAAGATTTCAGTGAGCGCTAAAGAAATGAAAGCCAGCAAGCAGTTTCGTGTAAAACGTATCCCTGACCCCGTTGCAAAACTTGGAAACAAGGAAGACGGTGAAATGGGCAACGGTGAGTTCAAGGTGCAAAAAGGCTTGATTGCTTGGTTGGAAAACTTTGACTTTGAAGCACGTTGCGAAATCCAAGGTTTCAACCTTGTAAAGGTCGCAAAGCGTGAAGACCCTGTGGAGTCTCCTAACTCCGGTGGTTCTTTTAACGGAAAGGCCCAAAACCTTGTAACATCGGCGAAACCAGGCGATATTTACTACTTCCAAGAAGTAAAGGCAAGGTGTCCTGGCGATGCTGCAGGTCGTAAAATCAACTCACTTGTATTTAGGATTAAATAAAATTGAGCATAAAATACTAATTGTCGGGCTGGTTGAGTTAATACCCGGTAGTTAGTATTTTTTTCATTTTGAAAACTTTTGAGAAACATGAAGTTCGCATTGAAACTTTTCACCTTCGTCTCGTTGCTGATGCTTTGCAACAGTGCTTTTGCCCAGCAACCAGAAAATATTTTGACCGAATCCAGCGATCCCAATGAGGGTCGTCCATTGGACGATGTGGTTGACAAAAGACTTACCAATGATAAGCGTCTTCTGCCTTACGACCATGTTCGTGAAGCTGATATTTTCTGGGAAAAGCGCATCTGGAGGGTCATTGACATTCGTGAAAAAATGAACCTGCCTTTTGCATATCCAGAAAGGCCATTCTTTTCCATTCTGATGGATGCCGCCACTGGTGGTGAAATCACTGTTTACAGCACAGAGGACGATAAGTTCTCCTCAAAATTGACACCTGATGAAGTGGCCTCTATGGGTGCTACTATTGATACCGTAATCACGTTTGACCCAGAAACGTATGAGGAGCAGCTTCAGGTAGTCAGAAATGATATTAACCCTGAGGATGTCAAGCGTTTTCGTGTAAAGGAGGTGTGGTTTTTCGATGAAGAAACTTCTACACTACAAGTGAGAATACTTGGTATAGCGCCGTTGATTGACAAGACCGACGAAAATGGCAACTTTTTGTACGAGAAACCGATGTTTTGGGTGTACTACCCCGAAGCACGGGAAATCCTGTCCAGAGAGCGAGTCTTCAATGTTGGTAACGATGCCAGTCCAATCACATGGGAGGATTTGATGGAAATGCGTTTCTTTTCAAGTTATATCTATAAGGAATCCAACGTACGTGACCGTCGTATCCAAGATTACCTGACAGGGGTTGACCTTCTTTTGGAGGCCGATAAAATCAAACAGGAAATCTTCAACTTCGAGCATGACCTCTGGTCGTACTAACGAGTGGATTTACAATCCAAAGAAAAAGGTTCATCGCAACATTGTGATGAACCTTTTTTTTTAGAAGACTATTCTTCCGTTGCTCTCCAAGTTTTGAAAATCGCCATTTGCTTTGGCCTGTTTTCTGGCATTTCTCGCAGCGGCTCGCAGGCTCGCAAAGTCTCAAACAGTTCTTTTGGTAGTTGTTGATAAAGTTCAGTGCCTTTTGTCTTCCAGTTTATCATGTCATCGCTTACCTCACGAATTATCTTGCCAGGGTTTCCTACCACTAAGCTGCGTCTCGGAATTTTAGTTGCGGCAGCTAAGAAGCATAGCGCACCAATGATACATTCTTCTCCAATTTCCACATCATCCATAATGACGGCATTCATTCCCACAAGCGAGTTTCGCCCGATCACTGCACCGTGAATGATTGCGCCATGACCTATATGTGCGCCCTGCATCAGCCGTACTGTTATGCCAGGAAACATGTGGATGGTGCAGTTCTCCTGTACATTGCAGCCATCTTCAATGACGATTTCGCCCCAATCGCCACGGATAGCAGCGCCAGGTCCTACATACACATGCTTACCGATGACTACGTTCCCAGTCACCGCCGCTTGGGGGTGAACAAACGAAGTTTCGTGGACAACTGGCCTAAAGCCATTGAATTCGTAAATCATTGGATTTCTTAAAAAGAAGAAAGCCCCTTCAACAATTGGTCGAGGGGGCTTTCGAGTGAGGGATTCGCTTAAATTATTTCGAATGAAAGTTTGAGGTTGACCCTGAAGCTTTCTACTTCGCCTTCCTCATTGACCGTTACACTTTGGCTTTGTACCCAAGCGGAACGAATGCCCTTAAGTGTTTTTGATGCTTTGGCAACACCTTTGCGGGTTGCATCCTCCCAGCTCTTGTCTGAATCGGACAAGATTTCGATTACTTTCATGACTGCCATAATGGTTGAATTTAGCGGTGAATAAATGGGTTCCTTTCAAGCGCCTATTATGGAGATAAGCAACTTTTATTTCACCACTAAAGTAACAAGAAAAGTGCAAACCGTGGGATGAGTTTTTGCGCTTTGCTTGCCAAAAATCATACACTTTGTACAGGAATGAACCGCATCGAAATCGAATTTACACAGTGACGGGTATTCTTTGTGGTCAGCCGTTCACCCTTAAATACATGGCCCAGGTGGCCGCCACAGTTAGCGCAGAGAATCTCAACCCTACGTCCATCTGCATCAGGTTCGTGGAGCACGGCACCTTCAATTTCATCGTCGAAAGCAGGCCACCCGCAGCCGGAATTGAACTTGTCTGAGGAGCGGTACAATGGTGCGTCGCAACGGCGACAGGTATAGGTGCCTGCCATAAAATGTTTATCGTACTCACCCGTAAAGGGGTACTCTGTGCCCTTGTTGGCAATCACGTCTTCCTCCTGCCATGTCAGAGCGTTCCAATTTTCTTTTGATTTGCCTTGCATTTTTGGTGCCTTTTCAAGTTTACTCTTTTAAAAGTGCCGCAAATTCCTTCCTGAATTTTTGCACCTTGGGATTGATGATGGCGCGGCAGTAGCCTTGCCCGGGGTTGTCGTTGAAGTAGTTTTGATGGTAATCCTCAGCCTTGTAGAACTTGGACAAAGCCGCAATTTCCGTCACGATAGGGTCGTCCCAAATTGTTGGCGCAAACTCCTTTTTCACTTTTTCTGCCATCTGCCGCTGCGCCTCGTCATGGAAAAAAATGACAGAGCGGTATTGCGTACCAACATCAGCACCTTGGCGATTTAGCGTAGTGGGGTCGTGGGTGGTGAAGAAGACTTGTAGTAGTGTTTCAAAGGAAATGACCGAAGGGTCGAACTGTACTTGAAGCACTTCCGCATGGCCAGTCGTGCCATTGCATACCTCTCGGTACGTCGGGTTGTTCACATGGCCGCCGGAATACCCCGATGCCACGGACTCCACACCTTTCAATTGCTGAAAAATGGCCTCCGTACACCAGAAGCAGCCATTGCCAAATGTGGCGGTGGACAAATTGCTGTTTTGCATGGTTGCAGTTGTTGCTTTTGAAACGGGTGTGGCTGGTTTTTGCTTGGACTGAGCGCAAGAACCAAACACAATGCCGCATAGAATTACTGGAATTAGTAAGATTTTCATTGTCGAGATTTAATACGGAGTAAAACAGGCCAAGCCAAGAACGGTTGTACTATGGCCGTGGACTATTGCTTAATTCGTCGTTAAAATACTGGAACCCTTACAAAATCGGCTGTCAAAAAAGATTTTTGCCTTTTCTACGAAAATAATCGTAGAAAAATTTTGACTTACGAAAATGTTCGTATAAAATTGCAGTACGAAATTCATCGTAGATAAAGTGCTGTGAATTTCAATGTCCTTCAATCATAAAAACGTAAGACGATATGCTTCCGAAACCCACTGATTCTGAACTGGAAATCCTCCAAGTGCTCTGGGAAAATGGCCCCAGTTCCGTCCGCTTTGTCAACGACCAACTTGGCGAACGCAAGGAAGTTGGCTATACCACCACACTAAAGCTCCTGCAAATCATGCACGAAAAAGGGCTGGTCGTGCGCAACACCGATGCCCGCAGCCATATATACGAAGCTGCCGTCCAAAGGGATGTTACCCAGCGAAATCTGCTCGGCACCTTCGTTGACAACGTGTTCAGCGGATCCGCCATGAACCTCGTAATGCAGGCATTGGGAAACCATAAAGCCTCCAGGGAAGAACTCGACCAAATAAAGGCACTCATCGAGAAATTGGAAAACGAAGGGTAGGGGACACTACTGCGCATTTTCCTTTTCAATATTTATTCAAAATCATGGAATTTATCAATCAATTTCTGCCTACCGAAATCCTCCACGCCCTTGGCTGGATGGTGGTCCACTCCCTCTGGCAAGCTTTCGCAATAGCGTTGTTGCTGGCCGCTTACCTGCTTGCATGGCAGAAAACAAATGCCAGAAAGCGATATGCCGCTGGAAATGCAGCGCTAATTACTTCCCTGTTGCTGGCAGTTGGGACTTTTGTTTTTTACCTAAAAAATGGAATAGCTGACGTGGGGCAACCTGTCTATTCGGAGGAAGGGGGGCTGTTGGGCAGGTATTTTATCGAAAACACCGAACCCTCTTTTTTTGACAGTTATTTCAGTGAAAACATGCCGCTCATCGTCACGGTTTGGCTGGTAGGGTTGGTAATTTTTTTCCTGAAAATGTTGGGTGGGCTGCTCTACATCCAACGGCTAAAGACCCGAATGGCTTCCCCATTGCCAAAGATTTGGCAGGAAAGGATGGCTTGGCTTACCGAGGAACTGGGAATTGCCCGTCCTGTACGATTGCTGGAATCGGCTTTGGTGAAAGCTCCAATGGTAGTCGGTTGGCTGAAGCCTGTGGTCCTGTTTCCATTGGGAGCTGTAAATAACCTCGCACCATCGCAAGTGGAAGCCATATTGGCGCACGAGTTGGCGCATATTGCCCGACACGACTACTTGATAAACCTGCTCCAATCCCTCGTCGAAGTAATCTTCTACTTCAATCCCGCTATTTGGTGGATTTCCGCCAATGTGCGCACGGAGCGGGAAAACTGCTGCGACGACATTGCTGTGCGCCTATCCGGCAACTCGCTCGCTTACGCCAAGGCATTGGTCAGTTTGCAAGAAATGCAGCTCGCAGCCCCAGCCCTCGCCCTGCCGTTTTCCAAAAACAAGAATCAACTACTACTTCGCATCCAACGCATTTTACAACCTTCACAAAATAAATCTAATGTTATGGAAAAGCTTTCAGCCACCCTGCTGCTGACCGTGGCCGTCGTGCTACTGTCCGTGCAAGCCAACACACCTTTTGGCAACTTCATCACCGATGTAGTTACCAAACAATTGCCCAAGCCATATGCCGCCGCACCAGCCGAGGAGGCGGCCTACCTGAGGGAAACCGATACCATCCCAGATGGAACACGTGACGCACATATCCACTACAATACCGATGAGGAGGACTTTGAATTTAGGATGGAAGGAAACGAAATAACTTACTTAAAAGTGGATGGAAAGCTAATCCCTCGTGCACGTTATGGCGAGTATGAAGGCCGGATCCGTGAAATTTTGGCAAACGTACCTGAACCCCCGGAACATCCAGAAATGCCTGAATTTCCTGAGTTTCCAGAAATGCCTGCACCTCCTGCGCCACCAGGATTCCATGAATTTCCGGCACCACCCGCACCGCCAGCGCCACCTTCCCGCACCCGAAAAATCACGACTCAAAAGGACGGAAATGGCACCACCTTCATCATCGAAAACGAAGATGGCAGTGAGCCTGTGGAAATAGTAGTAAAGGATGGCAAAAAAGGCATCATTATCGTCAATGGCCAAGAAATCAGCGGATTGAAAAAGGGCGACAAGACCATTATCATCCAAGAAAATACCCCTTTTGAATACGATTGGAATGGGGCATATTATGACAACCCAATGGGCGGACACTATATCCCGGATATGGGGCTGTGGGAACGGTTTCCAGCAATAGCCGCCGAACTTGAGCCCCTTCGCCGCCATGATTTTTCCATTGACATGGGCAGGCAATGGGAGCTTGCAACACATGACAAGCTCAACGCCGATGAGAGAAAGGCAATAATGGAGGAGCAACGTGAAGTACTCAAGGCGCAAATCACCGAAATACAAGAGCGCCAGCAACAGCTAATGGGCCAGCACCGGAAAGAAATGGAGCGGGCAGTGGAGGAAGCACGCAAGGCCCAACAAGAGGTTTTGCGCATGATGGAAATAGAACAAAAGGAAGCAAAGCGCCGCAAGGGCAGCATGTAAAAATTGGTTTTTTTTGAAAAAGCGAAGCCCCGGTTCCTGCAAGGTACCGGGGCTTTTGCGTGCACATCACTCAATAAGACCAGAGGTCGTGTTCATAATTAAAGATTCGCTGGTCTATTTTCTCAGATTCCAGCAGCAGGTCATTGCCGGAGTAAAGGTCCTGCAAGCGGTTGTCCCGAACGTTGCCATCCTTGATGATGTAGCTGGAAAACTTCCGCATTTCAAACAAATCTTCCCAGGTCATGCGGGAGGCTTCGTTGCCTTCGGCAAAAACCATTTCCCTCGCCAGCACCTCCCGTGCGCTGGGCATGTGTACCCAGAACAAAGGACTCTCACCAATAAAATCGCCACTTTCGGCATAGCGCTCCCGCAATGGGGCGATGCCGAGGATGCGCACTCGCAGTTGCGAGGCCTTGCTGTCGAAGTACCACATCTCCTTGATGCGGAAGCGCTTGACATCCTCAAAGTTGACCGCTGTTTCTACGATGTGCATTTCAGTATTGTATTCATCCAATACCACATCCACTGTGTCTTTCCGGAACAGCGTGGCATTCAATTCTTCGGTGGAAAGTGGCAAGGAAAAGTCGTCCCTTTCGCTACTGTAAAGCGTGAGTTCGCCGGCCAGCGCCGCATTGGTAAGGATGTCGAAAAGCGGTGCTTTGGGGTAGACAAAGGGCAGGTTGATTTTTTCCCGCACGTCGAGCACTCTCCACACCCGTTTTTGCCAAAAAATGTCCCTTTCATGGGGCACGTCGTAGGGGAGGACGGGTTTTTCGGCCACCACGCTCCTAAAGGAAATATCGTCGAGCGGCTGAGCACAGAGATGTAGGGTAGCGCCAATAAGGGCTGCGAAAACGATTGATTTTTTCATAGAAGATTTTTTTTTGAAAATGGCCAAACAGGGGCGTTTGCCAAATTGGTTTTATGAAATAAGTGATTGAAAGTGAATGATTTGTGTGGGCTGGCAAGCTGCGCTTTTGGGGTCAGACAGCTCTGTTAGAGCTTCAAGCTCTAACAGAGCTGAGGGCAGCTTGCCTATCAAATCAACGTAAACATCATGCCCCCCATGTCACGGGAGTTGCTGTCGCCGGGGCATTTCACCTTGATTTTTTCAAAATAGAAAATGTCGCCACGCTGTGCGCCCTCCTGCAAACGTTGCACCTCGGAGCCAAAGCGACCGCTGCGGTTGGGCGCCTCCACGGCATCGCCCTTGCGCACCCGTACCACGTTGAAGTCCTGCACGTCGCATTTTGCATTGAAATCAAAGCCTTCGAGCAGAGGGTAAATGCCCGTCTGTGCCTTGAATTCGGCGACGCTGATTTTGCCGCCCTTGTGCTTGCTCATCATCATCACCGGGTCGGGAATCCGCTTCACCCGGTACTCGAAGGTGGTGGGTGCCAGGCCGCCCCCTGAGACGGTGACGGTGGCCGTACCGGTCTTCTGAGGTATGGCCGTGAACTTGCCGTTCCCCTTGGGCGTGAGGCTAATACCATCAGCACTCACCTTCACCTGGCCGCTGGGCACTCCGGCGGCGGCTACCGAAATCGGGTTTTCCACCCCGATGTACATCACGTTCATCTGGTCGGCGCT
The DNA here is from genome assembly GCA_002435785.1 of Saprospiraceae bacterium UBA6168. GTDB lineage: Bacteria > Bacteroidota > Bacteroidia > Chitinophagales > Saprospiraceae > UBA6168. Next base: position 117,614 of record DIUC01000039.1, read on the forward strand.
GACGGTCACGCTGCGGTCGCCTACTTCGTAGCTGAACTGCTTGCGGTAGGTTTCTGCCTCGCCTGTGAGTGGGTTGGTGAGGCGGATGGTCATCTCGTGCTGCTTGGTGCCGACGGAGTTGGGATTGGCCACGAACATGGCCTTGCCGTCCCGAACGGGGAGTGCCCGGCCATCCACCGTCACGGCGATATTGCCGGCAGTGGAGCTGTAAGCGGCCAGAAAGATTTCGCCCCTGAACTCCTCGCCCCGGATGACGTAGCTCTTGTCCGCAGCTATGACCGGAGCGAACTTGTCGGGCTTCACGGTGATGTTCATCTTACCGGCAAAGTGGTTGAGGATGGCAGTCTCCGCCACTTTGGCGTCGTTCTGGAACTTGGTGAGGAGGGGCAGCACGGCGGCCACGGGCATTTGCAGGAAGGTGAACTGTGCCCAGGTCTTCTTGTCGCTGCTGGCTGGTACCTCGTTGATTTTCAATGGGATACGCTCGGCCAACTCCGTGCGCACCGTAGGCTCGTCCACGAGGGAAAGGAGTTTTTCACGAGTCTCGCCCACTTTCTGCTGGAGCTTGTCGCCACCGCCTTCGTTCAGGAAGATGCGGGTAGGGATGTCCTTGTCGGCCTTGCGGAGCGGCAACCCATCGGTGCCGGGGCCTCCAGCCTCCTGCATCAGGTTTTCCTTCACTTGACCGACGTAATCGAAAAAATCCTTGGAAATGGCTTGCGCTTGGGCAGCCTTCTCCTCGTAGGGCTTGAACTGTGCGTAGGCAGCGGCTTGTTCGCCGATAGCCTTTACGAGCTGTTGGTTGGAGCCTTCGACGATGCGGTTGCTCTCGCCGAGGCTTTTGTCCATGGTAAAAAAAGCTTGCAGTACCTCCGCCGAGACGTTGAGGGCCAACATGCAGGTGAGCACCAGGTACATGAGGTTGACCATGAGCTGGCGGGGCTCCTTTGGTATTGACATAGCACAAATAGTTTAATTGTTAAAAAGAAGTATTGAGAAATAGGGTAGCCGTGTTACATGGCAAGTAGCTTTTTTTGCAAAATTGATAATACCTTCGGAAGGGTTTGGCCAAATAATGCGCTGAACGAAAAAAAGAAACACACTCTGGCGAAAGTTTTTTTGGATAAACAAAACGTTAATCACCCATTTGCGCAAGCACAAACAAGCTTTCAAGCTTGGCATTTGTTACTTTTGCAGCCGCCAAGGCCACTGGGGGAAGTGGATTTTTTCCTGAAAAAAATGCCCTTGGTGGGAAAAAGACAAACAGCACAGCAAATGGCACTTGACCAACTTGGCATAGAAGGCCCAGAAAACGGGGGGAAACAGGAAGAAAAGGAAATGACTTTCTTCGACCATTTGGAGGAGTTGAGGTGGCATATTTTCCGTTCGGCACTTGCCATCGTGTCCGTGGCAGTGGTGCTGTTTTTCTTGGAGGACGTCGTATTCAACCGCATTATTTTTGGGCCCAGGTATCCCGATTTCATCACCTACCGCGTGATTTGCCAATTCTCCAACTTCATCGGGATGGGCGACCAGCTCTGTTTTTTTCCGAAGGACTTTCACCTCATCACCCCGGACATGGGCGAGCTTTTCCTGACCCATATCAAGATTTCCTTTTTGTTGGGCGTGGTGGCTGCCATGCCGTATATTTTTTGGGAAGCGTGGCGGTTCATCAAGCCGGGCCTCTACGAAAAGGAACGCAATGCTTCGAGGTTTGCAGTGCTGATTTGCTCCTTCTTGTTCACGCTGGGCGTACTTTTTGGCTATTTCGTCATATCCCCTTTTGCCATCAGCTTCCTGACGGGATACGAACTTCCGGGCGTGGAATCCACCCCAGCGCTCAGTTCTTATATCAGCTACATGCTCATGTTCACCATGCCCACCGGGCTTGTTTTCCAGCTTCCGGTCGCTGCTCATGTGTTGGCGAAGATTGGGCTGTTGACCTCGTCTTTCATGAAGGAATACCGCCGCCATGCCATTGTGATAATTGTCATATTGGCAGCCATCATCACTCCGCCCGATGCTTTCAGCCAGATTTTGATTGCATTGCCATTGCTCGGCCTTTACCAAATAAGTATCAGCGTGGTGAAAAAAGTGGAAAGGGAGAAGGCGAAGGAGGAGAAAATGAACATTTAACGACACCCAAATCCAAAAACAAACATGCAAAGAATATCTTCAAATGCCACCCTGTTCTTAAAAATCTTCATCCCCACCTTCTGGATGGTGTTTTTTGGCGCATTCACTATCGCCATCTGGTCGGTGGAAGTACCGTATTTCGGCCCAATTCCGGCTATTTGGATGAAATTTGGGCTGACTGCGTTTCTGGTCTTGGGCGTGACCTTCTTCTATTTTACCCTCTTGAACTTGAAACGGGTTGAGTTGGATGAGCTGTATGTGTATGCGTCCAACTATTATAAAACCTACCGCTACCCATACCACAATATTGAGAAAATCACGGAACGTGACATGGCGCTGTTCCATGTCGTGCGCATCTACCTAAAAGTGCCGGGGAATTTTGGCAAAAAATTGACGTTTTTGCTCGACGAGGACATGTTCCAAGATTTCTTGAACAAGTATCCAGCGGTCGCAGTGACGATTGCGGAGTTGAAATTGGTGAGCAACGATTGAAAATGATGCCTTTCCATTCCTGGCAAGCGCTATAATTGATGGCGCAACTGTGCCAATGAGCGATGCTTGATGCCGGTCCTTGTTAGTTCAGGCCCATCTTCGCCCTAACCAAAGGCTCGACATCTTGTGATTCTTGAGCGAAAAGTATGGTGTTGAACACGCTTGTATCAAAAATCATGGTGTAGCTGCCTTCCTTTCCTACTTCGTTGACGGCCTTTTCCAATTGGTCGAGGATGGGGCCTAACAGTTCCTTGCGCTTGTTGGCGAGCGTAGCAGCTATTTCGTCTTCGAGTTGTGCAAGCTCCTCTTCCTTGCGCTCAAATTCGGCCTGCCTCTTTTGTGCCTGAACGGGCGGGATGTTGCCATTTTGGTATTCCCGAACAAAGGCGGCATATTCCTCTTGGGCGGCTTTGGCATGTGCCTCACCGATGGTCACCAAGGAATCTTGCAAGATTTTTAGCTTTTCGTCGGCAATTTTGGTGGCCGGGATTTGAATGAGAAGGTTGCCGCTGTTCAAGTGGCCAAATTTCTGGGCCTGCAATTGGTTTGAAACCGTGGCCAGCAAAAGCATTAGGAAAAAGGATTTCAGCAATTTTTTCATGATTGTTGTTTGCGTTTCAAAATAAGACTGCAAAAGTATCGCTTAGGATGCTGCTTTCCTACATTTTGATGGAAGTTTAAGCAAATCAACCGACCCGACGACCAACTGAAACGAGGAAACGATTGCTCTTCGGCAAGCGCCGATACTGAGAGTGGGCTACTAATCCGTGTCCATAATTTTTTAAAATAATTCAAAAAAATGCAGATTTTTTGATTTATTTTCTAATAATAGCCTGATTTTTACGAAATAATCAAACTTTGGAACGATGATTGAAAAAATGGCAAAATAAACACTTGATTTAAACTTTGTTTTGACAATAATTTAAATAAAATGACTTATTTTTGAATTTAATTAAAAAATAAATCTTTTTCTTTAAAAAATTTGCATCAAAACGCTTTGTGAGCATATCTTTGCATCATCAAGGAAACAAAAAAGATTGTTTCTTGCACATTGTGAGGTGATGAAATCAGGCAGCCATGCCCTCTTGTCTCGGGGGTGGGGAACAACGGGATAAACGCAGCATAGAGCCGGACCATCCGACCAGGGTTGACCACTATTCTTTGTGTTGTAGCTAACCGCCTCGTGGAGGTTCGAGTCCTCCCCTTACAGCCAAAAAGGTGTCCGGAATCCGTTCCGTGACACCTTTTTTCGTTCCTAACACATCGCCTGCCAACCATCGTGCGTTTTCTTCCCACCTTGCTACCGATTGACAAGGGATGGAAAAAGGTAGGTGCGCATTCCTATTGCCTCCTAGTTTGACGCATAAATCCTGCAACGCCAACCTTTTATAAAACTTTGTCAACCCAAAATTTACTTATCTTTGCGCCCCTATGAAAAAAAGGCTCGTTCAATTGTCGTTTTTAGCTGCACTTGCCGTGCTGTCGGTAGGCTGCAAATCGGAATTTGAAAAAATCCGTGGCAGTGGCGACACTGATAACATGTACGCCAAAGCTTTCTTTTACTACGAGCAAGGAGAGTACCTGCGTGCTCAAACGCTGCTGGAGCTTGTCATCCCAACTTACAGGGGCAAGCCTGAGTTAGAAAAAATCTACTACACCTACGCCGACACCTACTACAAGTTGGGCAAATACATCATGGCCAACTACTATTTCAAGAACTTCGCCTCTACGTTCCCCAACAGCCCCCAACGGGAGGATGCGGATTTTATGGCCGCTTATTCCAACTACCAAATGTCGCCTGGGTTTCGCTTGGAGCAGACCTACACCGAAAAGGCAATGGACGACTTCCAGCTTTTTGCCAACACCTATCCCAACAGCCCCAGGCTAAAGGAGTGCAACCGCCTTATTGACGAAATGCGCTTGAAAATGGAAAAGAAAGCCTATGAAGAGGGCATCCTTTACTACAACCTACGCCAGTACCAAGCCGCAACTACTACCTTTGAAAACTTGTTAAAGGATTTTCCTGAGACCGGCAATGGGGAACAAGTGCGCTACCATATTGCGAAAGCAAACTACCTGCTCGCCGAAAACAGCATTTTCGAAAAGCAGGAGGAACGGTACAAGCAAACAGTTGCCTATGCCTCGGATTACCTCGGCAAGTTCAAAGGCAGCAGCAACTACAACGAAGTCAAATCATTTTACAATAATTCAGTCAAGAAATTAAAATCAATTACAAATGGCAGATATCAAGACAAAGGCGCAGGGGCTGGACTCTAACGTGAAAGCCCGCAACATTACCGCCATGGTGGAGAACACCAACAATATCTACGAGACCTTGGCCATCATCACCAAGCGCTCCAAGCAATTGGCCATTGACCTGAAGCACGAGCTGCACAGCAAGCTCGAAGAGTTTGCCGTCAACACGGATACCATTGAGGAAATCACCGAGAACAAAGAGCAAATCGAAATCTCCAAGTTCTATGAGCGCCTCCCGAACCCGACCCTCATCGCCACGGAAGAGTTCATCAAAGGTGAAATACACCACCATTACAACGACAAACGCCGTCGGCAGTAAGTTAGCAGTTCGACAGTGGGCAGTTTGCAGTCTTGTGGCTGCTTCCACGGTACGGACTGCCCACTGCCAAACTGAGCGTGACCGCCTAACTTCCTGAAATGGTCGGAAAAAAAATCACACTCGCCATTACTGGCAGCATCGCTGCCTATAAGACCGCATATTTGGTGCGGCTATTGGTGAAAAAAGGGGCCGAGGTACAGGTACTGATGACCCCATCTGCCACCGAATTTATCACGCCGCTTACGCTTTCCACCCTTTCGAACAAGTCCGTCCTATCGCAAGTCATCGCCGAAGAAGCCTGGAACAACCACGTCGAGCTTGGCCTTTGGGCCGATGCCTTGGTCATTGCGCCAGCAACTGCCAACAGCCTCGCCAAATTGGCCAACGGCATGTGTGACAACATCGTGGCAGCGGTGTACCTCTCGGCCCGCTGCCCCGTGTTCATCGCCCCGGCCATGGACCTCGACATGTGGAAGCACCCTGCCACCCAAGCCAATGTGCTTCGGCTGAAATCCTACGGAAACCACTTCCTGCCAGTGGGCTATGGTGAGCTGGCGAGCGGGCTGGTGGGGGAAGGACGCATGGCCGAGCCGGAGGAAATCGTGGCTTTTCTGGAGGATTTTTTTCAAAAAAAACAAGATTTTCTGGGCAAAAAACTGCTCATCACCGCCGGGCCGACCTACGAGGCCATTGACCCCGTGCGGTTCGTCGGCAACCGCTCGTCGGGCAAGATGGGCGTGGCCATTGCAGAGCAGTTTGCAGCCCGTGGGGCGTTGGTGACGTTGGTGCTTGGCCCTTCAAAGCTGTCTCCGCAACATCCCGGCATCACGACGGTGCGGGTGGAGTCTGCGCAGCAGATGTACGAGGCAGCGGTGCAGCATTTTGAGCAAGCGGACATCGCCGTGCTTTCGGCTGCCGTGGCCGATTACCGACCAGCACAGGTTGCGGAGCAAAAAATCAAGAAAAGCGGTGAGCGAATGACCATCGAACTGGAGAAAACACCCGACATCGCCGCTTCATTGGGCAGAATGAAACGTCCGGGGCAGTTCATCGTTGGATTTGCTTTGGAGACCAATGACGAGTTGCAAAATGCCAACGAGAAATTGACGAAGAAAAATTTCGACTTTATCGTGTTGAACTCCCTGCAAGACGCTGGTGCTGGCTTCAATTTTGACACCAACAAGATTACCATCCTGCACCGGGGCAATAAGCGAAAGGATTTTGAGTTAAAAACAAAGGCCGAAGTGGCCGAAGATATTGTCAACGAAGTATTGGACTCCCTGTCAAAATAATAGCTGCATGAAAAATTGGTTCTTAGTTTTTATCGCTGGTTTTCTTGCCATATCGCTCCAAGCGCAGGAGCTGAGGGTAAAAGTGACCATGAACACCCCAAAGCTCCAGACCGCCGACCCGGCCGTGTTCCAGACCTTGAGGCAGGCCATCGAGGAGTTCATGAACACCCAAAAATGGACGACCGACGTCTTCGAGGAAAAAGAGCGCATCAGCCTTGACATCGTGATTACGATTTCAGCAGAACTTTCTGCCAATACTTTTGAGGCCGAGTTCTCTTGTCAGAGCATCCGCCCCGTGTACGGCAGCAACTACGAAACGGCACTTTTCAAGCACCAGGACAAGGATTTGGTGTTCACCTACGAACAATTCCAGCCGCTCCAATACAGCCCAAATACCTACCTCAACAACTTGACATCCCTGCTGGCCTATTACGCTTATGTTGCCCTTGGAATGGACTACGATTCGTTCTCGCAATTGGGCGGAGAGCCTTATTTCCAAGCAGCTTGGGACATAGTGAACCGCATACCCCCGCAAGTCGCCGCCAGCATTCCGGGCTGGCGCTCCACGGAAAACAACCGCAACCGCTATTGGCTCGTGGAAAACATCCTTTCGCCCAAGATGCGCCCCTACCGCCAGATGATATACGACTACCACCGCCAAGGGCTTGACCTTATGCACAGCGACCCAAACGTGGGCAGGGCCGTCATGACCCAAGCGCTCGAAACCCTTGAGGGCGTCAACCGAACCTACCCGAATTCCATGATATTGCAGGTATTTTCAAATACCAAATCGGACGAAATCATCGAGATATATAAGGGGGGGGCAACCACCGAAAAGAATACCGTCACCCGCACGATGGAGCGCATAGACCCGACCCGTGCCTCGCTGTACCGACAGGGGATTGGGAAATGAGTCGGCAGTTCGGCAGTTGGCAGTCGGTGACTGCTAGAAACGAAACGCCCAGACAAGATTGACTTGCCTGGGCGTTTCGTTTTTGTTATTTACTCCAAAAAATTAAAGACGACTCGGTCAATTATGCAGTCACTGTCTGCAAACTGCCAACTGTCGAACAGCTAACTGAGTTCACCTTCGTCTTTGGAAAAAATTGAGCAGCGCCGTCACGTAGTTTTCGTCGGTGCGGATGCTCATGAAGTCCGTACCGCTGCGGGAAAAAGTGTTCTTAAAGTACCCACAATTTTCCTTGAACCAAAGGGCGTACTTGGCCCGAAGCTGCGGCGAGGAAGTGTCGAGCCAAGCCAGCTCGCCCGTCTCGGCGTCCTTTGCCCGCAACAGCCCGACGTTGGGCAGTTCCTGCTCTTTTGGGTCAAAGAGGTGAACCCCGACGAGGTCGTGGCGGCGGCTGGCGATGCGCAGCGGTGCCTCGTAGCCACGGGCCATGAAGTCTGACAGGACGAAGCTGATGCAGCGTTTTTTGATGACGTTGGTGAAATAGCGGAGCGCCAGGGCGAGGTCGGTGCCGTGGCTATTGGGTTGAAAATCAATGAGTTCCCGAATGATGCGCAGGATGTGCGAGCGGCCCTTTTTCGGGGGGATGAACATCTCAATCTTGTCGGAAAAAAGGATGACCCCCACCTTGTCGTTGTTCTGGATGGCGCTGAACGACAGCACTGCCGCAATCTCCGTGATGATGCCCGACTTCAACTGGTTCACCGTGCCGAAGTAGGCGCTCTGGCTCACGTCAATGAGCAGCATCACCGTCAGTTCCCGCTCCTCCTCGAATATCTTGACGAACGGCGTGTTCGTTCGGGCGGTCACGTTCCAGTCAATATTGCGCACGTCGTCGCCGTACTGGTAGGCCCGCACCTCGCTGAACGACATGCCCCGTCCCTTGAAGGCACTGTGGTACTCCCCCGAGAACATTTGCTTGCTCAGGCCCTTGGTCTTGATTTCAATCTTGCGTACCTTCTTGAGGAGTTCGTTGGTGTCCATATCATTTTCCACATTTTGGCTGCCCTGCCTTGCTGGTTCAACCTTGCGCAAGCGGTACAGCCCTAAAGTGCAAAGGTAAGGCGAGGGGGCCGAATGCAGTATTTGAAATTTCTTGGCAGTGGTTGGGAAAACTTCCTGCTTCCCATTCCTCAAAGCCCCCCACTAATCAAAAACGTCGTCGCAAATGCAACGATGGCATACAACTCTGGGAACACGGCCAGCACCATCGTCCGGCCAAAAACGTCGTAGCCAGCGCCGATGCCAGCGATGCCGTTGGCGCAGACCTTGCCCTGCTGGATGGCCGAAATGAGGCAGACCAGCCCCAAGATGAAGCCCGCCGCCAAAATGGCCATGCCTTGCAACATGGTTATGTTTTCAGTCACAACCCCGCTGCTGTTGATGATGAAAAACCCGGCAAACCCGTATAAGCCCTGTGTGCCCGGCAAGGCGCTCAGGAGCATGTAGTTGCCGAAGGCCGCATCGTTTTTCTTCAATGCGCCGATGGTTGCGTTGCCGCCAATCGAAACGCCCATGGCGCTGCCCACGCCTGACAAGCCTACCATAAGGCCCAAGCCGATGTATGCCAAAATCAATGCTGTTCCCATGATTTGTTGTTATTTTTAAATTGATTTTCATGCAAGACCGCAACGGATTTCCCTGAAATCACGCAATGCGGCTCTGCATACTATTTTATGGTTTGTACTTTTTTGCAAAAAGGATTGTATGCCTTTCCCCCTCCGGCAAAACCTGCGTTTTTGTAAAACTCCACGAAGGTCAAGCGGAGCGGGTGCACGAACGAGCCGAGGCAGGCGATGAGCAAATTGGCCGAATGGCCGACCACCAACATCACCACGAACAGCACAGGGCCAGCATAAGGTACGCCGTGCAGCATCCGCAGGGATACGTCGTTGATGACGAACCCCAGGATGGCGCTCGAAATGCCCAGCGCAAACAACCGGATATAACTCAGCAAGTCGCCAAAGAACCCGGTAATGCCGTACAGCTCCCAAATCCCTTTGCCCAGCCGCCCGAACAGCCCCGCATCCGGGTCGTTGAGGAGCAGGATGACGGCCACCCCGCTCCAAGCTGTCCATGTGGACACCGGGCTGGCCATTTTTAGTACACCGATGTCCACCAAGCTGACCAGCAGGATTATCCAGCCGATGGGCGTCATGGCATATTTCACCCCAAACTGCCGGGTGCGGTTGACGGCCTGCAATACCAGCCCAAAAAGTATCTGCACCAGACCGAGTATCAGGGCGAAATTGAAAGTCTGCTCGCTGTCAATCATAAGGTTCCGCACCGAGCCGAGCCAGGCGTATTGGTCTTCCAGCAAGTTCATCCCAAAGAAAGTGCCCGTCAGCGCCCCCAGCACGATGGTGGCCAAACCGAGCCATTGCACCAGCGTGACGATGGACCGCAGCTCCGGCTTTGCCCGTGGTTTGTAAATCGTTGCGCCCAGCAGCAGCACGATGCCGTAGCCCGCATCGCCGAGGCAGAACCCAAAGAACAGCATGAAGAACGGCGCAAAGAACGGCGTGAGGTCAAGCTCTGCGTAAGCGGGCAGTGCGAACAGCTTCCCGATTGGCTCGAAGAGGCGGGCGTAGCGGCTGTTTTGGAGCAAAATCGGCGGGTTGTCCTTTGGGGTGGACCTCGCCGCAATGCTCACGGTGGCCGTTTTTTCGCAAAAATCCTTTAGGGCGGCCTCCTTGGTTTCCGGCACAAAACCTTCCAGCAGCATCACCTGTTCGTCGGCTTCGAGGCCCGTGTTGGTGAGCACGTCGGCCATTTCCATTTCCGCTTCTATTCCCAGCAGCGTTTTTTCTAATTGGGGCAAATGCTGTGCGGCATGGCGGTCCAAGTGTTGGTTGGCTTTCGCAATGGCGGCTTCCAGTGCGGCCTTCTTTTCCTGTAATTGCGGCAGCGAGAAATCGGGGTCAGGCAAGTGCGCATCGGCAGCTATGTCCAACTCCTCGCCCTGCTGGGCGAACACCACGAAGTAGCAGTACGGAGGCAGGGTGTTCACGATTTCCAGCACATAGCGCTGCTGCCATTCGGGGTCGAACTTTTTTTCTTGGCAAACGAAAAATCGCAAGTCCATGCCCGCCGCTTTTTCCAGCCGGGCCACCAGCTCTGGGGAGAAATCGCCCCACGGCTTCATCTGCTCGATTTCTTTGTTCAGGGTGGCCAGTTCCCGGCGAGTGCGCTCCAATTCCTCGTTCAGGTCGAGCACCGAGCGGACGATGGCGAACCCGTCCATGCCTTCTGACGGCTGCCCGACGGCTGCTTCCACCTTGCGCTTTTGGAGTTGACCAATGATGTCGCTGACCTCCTTGTGCATCCGTTTTTGGCGGCCAGACTCCTGCGTAGGTTCGAGCTTTTTTGGCTGCACGTGCAATACCCCCACCTCCCGCACCCCGTTCAGGAAGTCGTCATAGTCCGAATGGTGGACGAGGAAGGCGTATTTTTTCATCGGTACTACCATAGCGCCGTTTCTGTTTGCTGTTGTCGGTTTTTCAGGATTTTCTGCGCCGACTTGGACAGGTTTTCTTCGTCTTCCATGAAGCGTTTTATCTTCAAAATAGCCGATTCGTAGGCCGGGATTTGGTTCTTTTCATAAAGGTTTACCTTCTGGGTGGCCTTCTTCCTGGCCCGCTCCAGCAGCAGCATCTTTCGGATGGCCACCTGTTTTTCGATGCCGATGCTCGCCAATTTCTTCAATATGCTGATGCCATCGTTGAACCAATGCGGCTGGTTGAAAAGGCTGAACTCCTTGACCTCAAACTCCACCTCGGCCAGCAGGGGGGTGTTCACCCCGGCAATTTTTTTCGCTCCCATTTTTACCCCACATACCTCCACGAGCGATGGGTCGAACTCTGCCCAAAGCCTCGCCATGCCCTCGTACTCCAGTATGGAGCCATCCAGTTCTTCCTCCAGCCGCTGGGTTTCCAACTTCGCCTTTTTCACCGCTGTGCGCAGCGCCGCTTCCTTGTTTTTCAGCACAGGCAGCGTCCTCAGACGGGTCTTCAGTTGCTTGTCCAGCTCCTGAAGCGAGGTTTTGTTGTATTGAAATTTGATGGCCATTTCATGTCATTGGTCATTGAAGTCATTAGTCATTGAAGTCACTGGCTATCCCCTAATGACCTCAATGACTAATGACCTCAATGACGAATTACTTCCAATACTCCTCCACAAGCTCCTTTTTCACCGCTACTTCTTCTGGTGAAAAATACTTGGCGAACAGCGCCCAAGCGGTGTCCAGCATTTCCGTTGTGCCCATGTTCACGTCAATGGCGAGGAGCTTTTCGGCGTATTCTTTTGCAAAATCCAGTGTCCGTTTGTCGTATTCCGTCAGGTCGAAGCCATTTTCCAGCTTGGTGCGAGCGTTGGCGGCGTCGGCGTAGAGGCGGATGGCGGCGTTCATCACCTGCGGGTGGTCGGCTCGGGTCTTTTTGCCGATGACCAATTGCTTCAATCTGGAGAGGCTGCGGAACGGGTCAATGACGACTTTGCCGATTTCCGTGTCCCGGCGCAGGAAGAGCTGCCCTTCGGTAATGTAGCCTGTGTTGTCGGGGATGGCGTGCGTGATGTCGCCGCCGGAGAGCGTCGTGACGGCGATGATGGTGATGGAGCCGCCGTCGCCGAACTGTACGGCCTTTTCGTAGAGCCTCGCCAAGTCGCTGTACAGCGAGCCGGGCATACTGTCCTTCGACGGGATTTGGTCCATCCGGTTGGACACGATGCTGAGTGCGTCGGCGAAGAGCGTCATGTCCGTCAGCAGCACGAGCACTTTTTCCTTTTTGTCAACGGCGAAATACTCGGCGGCGGTGAGCGCCATGTCCGGCACGAGGAGGCGTTCCACGGGCGGGTCTTCCGTCGTGTTCACGAAGCTGATGATGCGGTGCAATGCCCCGGCGTTTTCAAAAATATCCTTGAAAAACAAGTAGTCGTCGTTCGTCAGTCCCATACCGCCAAGGATGATTTTGTCGGCCTCGGCCCGTAGGGCCACCATCGCCATTACCTGGTTGAAGGGCTGGTCGGGGTCGGCGAAGAACGGGATTTTTTGCCCGGTCACGAGGGTGTTGTTCAGGTCAATGCCAGCAATGCCCGTGGCGATGAGTTCCGACGGCTGCTGCCGCCGCACGGGGTTCACCGATGGGCCGCCGATTTCTCGCTCTTCCCCTTCAATTTGGGGGCCGCCGTCAATCGGGTCGCCAAAGGAGTTGAAGAAGCGCCCGGCCAGTTCGTCACCCACTTTCAGCGTAGGGGGCTTGCCCGCAAACACGACCTCGGCGTCCGTGCGTATGCCCTCCGTGCCGGAGAATATTTGCAGGGTGACGTTGTCGCCGACAATCTTCACGACCTGCGCAGGCCGTCCATCCACGGTGGCCAATTCCTCGTAGCCGACGTCGGTCGCCCGCAAGGTGCAGGTCGCCTTGGTGATTTGACCAATCTTGGTGTAAATGCGTTGCAGGGCTTTTGTTTCCATGTAATAACTTGTTTTCTCCCGAAAAATTTTTTCAAAGAATCTGCGGGAATCTGCTAAATCAGCGGAGGCAAAAACTACACTTCCACCGCCGTTCGTTCCGCCACCATCCTATCCAACTCCTTGCGGAACGCCAGGAATTGCTCCGACTCGAACTCCGAGTAGTTCATCTGGCGGAGCTTGTCAATGATTTTTTTGTAAAAAGGCTGCACCTCCTCAAACCCGTCGAAGCCGAGCGGGGCGTTTATGATTTTTAAAAGCAAATCCACCATGTACCGCTGGCGTTGCAGGGGGGTGCGGGCGTCAATGGCATCGAAGGCATCCTGTTGCAGCAGCACCGCATCCACGACCTCCGATTTCCAGAAAGTCAGGTGGTAGTCCACCGAGACGCTGTCGTCGCCGAGGATGTTGATTTGCTCGGCGGCCTCCTTGCCCCGAAGCATGATGTTTTTGAGCTGGTTCACTTGGCCGGTCCATGCTGGCGAAATGGTCTCGGCCAGGGTCTTTTGCAGTTCGGGGTATTCGAGGTACTTGGAGTAGCTGTCAATGGGGTCAATGGCCGGGTAGCGCTTGCTGTCGGCCCGCTGCTGGGAGAGGGCATAAAAGCAGCGGGTCGCCTTTTTGGTCGCCTCGGTCACGGGTTCCTTGAGGTTGCCACCCGCTGGCGATACCGTGCCGATGAAGGTGATGGAGCCTGTTTCTCCATTGTTCAAAACGACGTAGCCCGCTCGTGCGTAAAAATTGGAGACGATGGCGGGCAGGTCCATCGGGAAGGCGTCGGGGCCGGGCAGTTCCTCCATGCGGTTCGACATTTCCCGGAGGGCCTGTGCCCAGCGGCTGGTAGAGTCGGCCAACATGAGCACCTTGTGGCCCATGGAGCGGTAGTATTCGGCGATGGTCATGGCCGAATAAACGGAGGCTTCCCGTGCTGCCACGGGCATGTTGGAAGTGTTGGCGATGATGGTGGTGCGCTCCATCAGCTTGCGGCCCGTCCAAGGGTCTTCGAGTTCGGGGAATTCCTTGAAGAGTTCGACCACCTCGTTCGCCCGTTCGCCGCAGGCGGCCATGACGACGATGTCGGCCTCGGCCTGTTTGCTGATGGCCTGTTGCAGCACGGTCTTGCCGCTGCCGAAGGGGCCGGGGATGAAGCCCGTGCCGCCTTCCACCATGGGGTTGAGGGTGTCAATGGTACGCACGCCCGTTTCGAGCAGCTTGAAGGGGCGGGGCTTGTTGCGGTAGGCTTTGATGGCTTTTTTGACGGGCCATCGCTGTATCATCGTCACCACGATTTGCTCGTCGTTTTCGTCCAATAGCCGGGCGATAGGCTCGTCTGGGGAATAGCTGCCAGCTTGGCTGACGGATTTCACGGTGTAATTCCCCTCCATTTTGAAAGGCACCATGATGCGGTGTGCGATGCCGTTTTCGTCCACCTCGCCGAGCCAGTCGCCAGCGGTGACTTGGTCGCCGGGCTTGGCGGTGGGCTTGAAGTCCCACTTCTTCTTGGTGTTGAGGGTGGCGGTGTATTCGCCCCTTTTCAGGAAGATGCCCGTCATGGTGTCGAGGTCGTTGAGGAGGCCGTCGTAGTTGCGGGAGAGGAGGCCGGGGCCGAGGCTGACCTCCAGCATGTGCCCCGTGAACTCGACGGTGGAGCCGGGCTTCAGGCCCCGTGTGCTTTCAAAGACCTGCACGTATGCAAGTTCGCCCTGTGCCTTGATGACCTCTGCCATCAGCCACACGCCGTTGTGGACGATGTAGCAAATCTCGTTTTGAGCAAAAGGGCCTTCTGCCTGCACGATGACGAGGTTGGCGATGATGCCATTGACCTTCCCGGTTGTTCGGTTTTCTTGCTCGTTGCTCATAATTCAAATTCTTTGGGAAATACAAGGCTGTGTTCCATGGACACGATTTTTTGCTCAAAAATGGCCTTGCCTTCCGCAGGTTCCAACATCGCCCACCGCTCGTAGCTGATGAGTTTCAGGAGGAAGCCCAATATTTTGTCAATGGTAAAATAATTGAAGGTATTGAGTTCTTCCAAGTAATCCCATTTGAGTTGGGTGATGGTGCGCTCCCGTTCGAGGATGTTCGGCTGCTCCTCGATTTTCAGCAGTTTTTCGAGGTAGGGGTACTCATTGGCGAGGCCAAAGTCCCGCAGGTTGCGCTTGTTGATGGCCGCCGTTACGTCGTTTTGGCCGACCAACTGGCCGTGGAGCGAAAGCCCGTGCCTACGGATGCTGATGGCCGTGAGCAGGTTTTTCAGGTCTCGCTCGAAGGTGAACCACTCGTGCAGGAAGCCCGTCGATTTTGACAGCACGTATTCATAGTAGAGCTTCGCCAACTGGTTTTCCCAAGTCATGCTGCCAACGATGGGCGTGTCTGCCCGGTAGGCGGCTGCGAAGGCGACGAGATAATTAGGCAGTCCGGCGTCGTTGTCGTCCAGGCCCTGCGCCATTTTTTCTGGCGAAAAATTGCCCATCATGTCCCACGGCTCGTCGCTTTTTTTCAGGAGGTTGAGCAGGTTGATGTTGTCGAAGCGGAGGAAGAGCATTTCCACCAGCCGGAAGTCGTCGGGGTGCAGGAATTCCCGCAGCTCCTCCTTGAAGTCGGCGACTTTCAGGTTGACTTTGCCCTGCCCGATGACGATGTCAGGCAATCCTGCGACGAGGTAGTGGTATTCCCGTTTTTGCATCATTTGTCTCCGAATAGCATTTGAACGGTTTTTGGCCGCAGGTACTCCCGGAAGAGGTGCTCAAAGTCCTTTTCCGAAAAGGAAACCACGTAGCTGCCGTCGGCAGGGCCAATGCGGAAACCAGTGGCAATGCTTTTGCTAAAATTGAGTTCCAAGCCGTTGTCCAACTGGTCTTTTACAGACGTGCTCAAGTAATCGTCCACGTTTTCCTTTGCTTTTTCGGGCAACAGCAAATGGAGGTTGGGGCTGGCCTGGCCGTTTTCGCCCCAGTTGGTTATGACTAATTCGATGATTGATTTTAGAAAATCCTTGTCCTGAATGGCTTCTCCAAGTGGCACTTGGGTAGTCTTGAAGGTGATAATGTTGGCCATTTCTTGCCGTAGGGCGCTGATGGCTTGCCGGGCGGAGAGCCGGATTTCGGAGTTGACGTTTTCCCTAAGGTCATCGGATTCCCGCTGCGCCTGCCCCAAAATTTGTTGGGCTTTTTTTTCGGCCTCGGCTAAAATGGCAGCGGCTTTATCCTTTGCCGTGGCCAAAATAGTGGCAGCTTCCTCGTTGGCCTTGACCACGCCTTCTTCGTAAATTTTGTTGGTGAGCAACTGGATTTTGTCTTCCATAGGTAGCTTGTGATTGTTTGACGGTCTTTTACTGGGGGGTAAAGGTATTCAAGAGGGGAGGGGCTGTGCAAGATTTATTTCACCTTAGTAGGTGATTTTTTTCATAAAATTGGAAACTGGACAAACCATGTCCGCCCATTGGGTCATGCTTGCTTTTCCGCAGGGGGATTTTTGGAGTAGCGTTTTTTCAAGAACGGGTAAGCGAACACGACCACCAAAATCATGGAAACGCCCCAATAAAATCCGGGCGACAGTTCTTTTTGGTCGCCGAGCAGGAGCCAAGCGAGGAAGATGCCATAGACCGGCTCCAGGTTCACGGTGAGGTTGGAGGTAAAGGCGGAAAGATTCTTCATGGCCCGGAGCACGAGTACCCAAGTGAGGGTGGTACAGAGCAAGGACAGCACGAGGAGCATGGCGAAGTCCTTTGCCGAAGGCAACAAAACAGCATTTGGCTCGGCGTGGAAAAATAAAGGCAGCACGGCGCTGAGGAACAGCCAGGCACTGGTCATCTCGATGAAGGTGATGGGAAGCGGCTCGGCGTTGTCTATCCATTTTTTGTTCAGGGTGCTGAAAACCGCTGCCAACAAGCTGGACGACAGCCCGACCACTATGCCGAGGTGCATCTTTGCCTCCACGTTCTGCACGATGAGCACCATGCCCGGCACGATGAGGAAGCCGATGAGAATTTCGGTCCAGACCATTTTTTTCCGCATGATGAGCGGCTCGATGAGCGAGGTGAAGAAGGCGCAAGTGGCCATGCACACGAGTGTGATGGAGGCGTTAGAGAGCTTGATGGCACCATAAAACGTGACCCAGTGCAGCGCAGTGAGCACACCCACAAACGCAAACTGTGCGATGCTCCTTCGAGACAAGCGCTTGAGGTTCAGCCCATTGCGCAGCAAAAAAAGCACACTGATGCTGGTGATGAGCACCCGCCACCATACCAAGGCCAGCGCCGACAATTGTATCAGGTCGCCGAGGATGGCCGTGAACCCCCAAAGGAATACGGCAATATGGAGTTCGATGTAGGCACGGGTCTGGGACACTCGATTGCGGATTGTTCGATTGCGGATTGCGGATTGGCGTCAAAATGCCGTTTCGAATTTTGATGGATTTTTGCGGAGGCGCAAAAGAACAAAAAACGACGCTGCTTGTTGACAACCGACTGTTTGTTTTACCTATTTATTGATAGGGCGGCGAACAGCACTAAACCTAAACTTAGACTATATGGCACTCAAAGCAGGGGACAAAGCGCCCGATTTCAAACTTTACAACTCAGAAAAAGCGGAGGTTTCACTGAGCGACTACGCTGGAAAAAACCTCGTAATCCTTTTCTTTCCACAGTCTTTCACGGGCGTGTGCACCAAGGAGCTGTGCAGCACCCGCGACGACATCGCATTTTATCAAGGACTGGGCACCGAAGTGGTGGCCGTGTCCGTGGATTCGGTGTTCACGCTCGACAAGTTCAAGGCAGAGCAAAAATTTAACTTCCCGCTCCTGTCCGACTTCAACAAGGAAATGTCAACGGCCTACGACACCATTTACAACGATTGGATATTGGGCATGAAGGGCGTTAGCAAGCGCTCGGCCTTCGTGGTGGACAAGGCTGGAATAATTCGCTACGCCGAAGTTTTGGAAAGTGCGGGAGATTTACCGAACTTTGACGCCGTAAAAGCGACACTAAAGAAAATTGGAGATTAGGACTTCTGGCAATCCTCCATTTCCAGGTTTCAAATTTCCAAATTTTACGAATCCAACATGCCTTACAACCCATTTTTTGAAGAAGACCTCGACGTATTGATTGAGGAGGAGGTGACGGACGACACTGGCACCGGAGCGCTGTCTCAGCTTATTGTTTACAATGACGAGCAGAACACTTTCGAGTGGGTTATCAAGTGCTTCGAGGAGGTGCTTCGGCACTCGAACGAACAGGCCGAGCAGTTGTCCATCCTGATCCATACCAAGGGGAAGGCAACCGTGAAAACGGCCCCGTCGAAAGAGCTTCGCCCCAAAAAGGACGCACTCGTTGAGCGGGGACTGTCGGCGGTCATCGAAGACTAAGAACTGGTTGTATGATAGTGGCTGACTGCTTGGCTGCCTTCGAACTGGCGGTCGGCCATCCATGAGAATTAGAGATTTTATTCTCACGGGCAAGGAAACGTAGCACCCTTGCCCGTTTCTTTTTTCGCCTTGCCTGTTTTGCCTAATTAAAACCAGCCCAAGTATGCCCGTTTTTTGGCTGTCAACCGAGCACAATTGCTTCCCCTCACCCACATTGGCAGCAGAAGAGGGCATCCTCGCCGTGGGTGGCGACCTCTCGCCGGAGCGGCTACTGACGGCCTATAGTATGGGCATATTTCCTTGGTTCAATGAAGGAGACCCGATAGCCTGGTGGTCGCCCGACCCCCGCATGGTGCTTTTCCCCCCCGAACTGAAAATCTCGAAGAGCATGAGGCAGTACCTCAACCAGCAGAAATTCCGGGTCACCTTCGACCAAAATTTTGAATCGGTGATGCGCCATTGCCAAGCCTCACGGGATGGGCAATGGGGTGGCACTTGGATAACCAAGGACATGGTGGACGCCTACTGCCACCTGCACGAAATGGGGTTTGCGCACTCCGTCGAAGTGTGGCAGGGGAGCGAACTGGTGGGTGGGCTGTACGGCATTTCCCTCGGCAAATGTTTTTATGGGGAG
Organism: Saprospiraceae bacterium UBA6168; assembly: GCA_002435785.1. GTDB lineage: Bacteria > Bacteroidota > Bacteroidia > Chitinophagales > Saprospiraceae > UBA6168. The sequence goes on from DIUC01000039.1 coordinate 136,544, forward strand.
AGCATGTTCGCCAAGGTGAGCAATGCCTCCAAGTATGGATTCATCGTCTTGGTGAAAAAGCTGGAAGCCCTAGGATTTTGGCTCGTGGACTGCCAACAACAAACCAGGCACTTGGCCAGCTTGGGTGCAAGACCGATTTCTCGCACCGATTTTTTGGAGATTTTGGAGGAAAACAAAGCCATGCCTACGTTGGTGGGTAATTGGGGCGCACCTTGACAAAGCAAAATACGGTCTCCCAACCGTTTCTCCTTTCCTTGCTTGCGCAAAATATCCTACCGCATTCAACCCACCAGACGGAACTACCGAAAACCTGCCCCTGTCGCCCGACCAAACGGTGTTGCAAAAGCCGCAAAACATTATTTTTATCTGTGAAAAAAAACAAACGCTGTTCTTAAAAAACAGGCCAGAATACCTACCTTTGCACCGCTTTTCAAAAAGGGGGCTGTAACGCCACAAAATATGATTCTGATGCGCCGATATATACTTAGCTTCATTTGTGTTTTCTGCCTAACTGCTTTTGCTTTTTCACAAGACCACCAAGAGCAGCCGGCTGGCGAGCAACACGGTACCATTGACCATCAGCCAAGCCACGGCGATGGCGGCCACGACGCTGGCTGTGGCCCTATCGAGGACCACGGCTTTGACCCAGGAGCGAAGGCGTTCCACCACGTTTCCGACCAAAACGTTTACAACATCGGCCCCATCCAGTTGCCGTTACCATGCTTCCTGTATGCACCAGGACATGGCTGGACGACCTTCTCCTCCGGCCAGTTCCACCCAGATGCGCACGGCAACGGCCACGCAGCCATTTCAAAATACGTGTTGGTGGAGGGTCTTGTCCGCCGCATTGACGACCCCAGCTTCCCTGACGGTGAAGTAGAAATTGGCCACCACCCCTACCTCAAAATGGAAATGCAGGCAGACGGCAAGGAAAAAGAAATCCCTTACGTTTGCTACAATGCCAAGCTCTACCCCACCGTGGGTCGGAGCACAGCCGACTTCGGCATGTTCGGTGGCGGCATCAGCTCCTTCTACGATTTTTCGCTCACGAAAAACGTGGTGACAATGCTGCTGGTATTCCTTTTCCTCGCACTCGTTTTCAGTTCAGTAGCCAAAGCCTACTCCAAGCGTGACGGCATGGCACCGACTGGCTTGCAAGGGTTCATGGAGCCTATTCTGCTGTTCATACAAGATGAAGTTGCCAAGCCGTTCATTGGCGCAAAATGGGAGAAGTACCTGCCATTTTTGCTGTCCATTTTCTTCTTCATTCTTGGCCTCAATCTTTTTGGCCAAATACCATTCTTCGGTGGCTCCAACGTGACAGGCAACCTCGCCTTCACGGGCGTGATGGCCATCCTGACATTTCTCGTGGTGAACCTCAGCGGCAACAGGCATTATTGGGAGCACGTGCTCTGGATGCCCGGCGTACCTTCCGCATTGAAAGTGCTCATTTTGACACCGGTGGAGTTCCTCGGCATCTTCATCAAGCCATTCACCTTGATGCTCCGTCTTGCTGCCAACATCACCGCCGGCCACATTGTAATCACGATATTCATCAGCCTTATTTTTATATTCGGCAAAGGCCAATGGGGCCCGAGCCTTGGTACATCCATCGGCTCCACCGTGCTCACCATGTTCATGATGGCCATTGAGTTGTTGGTGGCATTCATCCAAGCATTCGTGTTCACCCTGCTGACGGCGAGCTACATTGGCTCAGCGGTGGAAGATGGCCACGGTCACGACCATGAAGAAGCTGGCGCACACCACTAATTCTGAGTTTGCAGTTCGACAGTTGGCAGTCAGTGCCTACCAAAATTGTGATGGGTACGCTCTTGGGAAGCCAAGGGACAAATTTTTTGAAATCATTTTTTAATAACAATTAAATTTTCAAACCATGACACCAATAGGTATGGGTATCGCCGTAGTCGGCGCAGGCATCGGTATTGGAATGATCGGTTCTAAGGCCATGGAAGCCATTTCTCGCCAACCGGAAGCGGTTGGTGACATCCGTGCTAACATGATCTTGACTGCGGCCCTCGTTGAGGGTGCTGCACTCATCGCCATCATCCTTTCGCTGATTGCTAAGTAATTTCGACTAGCGACAAAAAACGGTCGGGCAAGCATTGACGGTTGGTCAATGCGCCCGGCCTTTGTCAATTCTATTTGTCAATTCATTTAAAACCAACATACATGTTGTTCCTTATAGAATTCAACGTGATTCAGCCCGACGTAGGGCTTATCTTCTGGTCAGCCGTCATCTTCGTCATCTTTTGGCTCTTGATGTCAAAAGTGGCGTTCAAGCCCATCATCGCTGCCTTGAAAAAGCGGGAATCAGACATTCAAGGTTCTTTGGATGAAGCCAAGCGGGTGCGTCAAGAAATGCAAAACCTCAAGGCCGAAAACGAAGCCCTGCTCGTACAAGCCCGTGAGGAGCGTGCCCAAATCCTGAAAGAAGCTAAAGAAGCTGGCAACAGGATAGTGGAAGAAGCCAAAACCAAATCCAAGGAAGAAGCCCAGAAAATCGTGGCTTCCACCAAGGAGCAGATAGAGCACCAGAAAATGGCTGCCATCACCGACTTGAAAAACCAAGTAGGCGCCATCTCCCTCGAAATCGCCGAAAAAGTCCTTCGCAAAGAACTGAGCGGCAACTCCGCACAAGAGGCTTTCGTGAACGATTTGGTGAAAGAAATTAAGCTGAATTAGGGGTGCGGGATGTGAGGGATGAGGGATGACAGCACGTGTCGCCCTCATCCCTCATCCCTCATTCCTCATCCCTTCAAAAGATGAGTGTTCAAAGAATCGCATCGAGGTACGCCAAGTCGCTGATTGACCTTGCCAAGGAACAGGGCAAGCTTGATAGGATATTGGAGGACGTGGAGTCCTTCAAGGAGGTTTCCAAGAACCGGGACTTCCTGCTCATGCTGAAAAGCCCAGTAGTCAAGGCGGATACCAAGGAAAAAGTTTTCAACCAGCTTTTTGGCGGAAAATACGACGAGATGACCATGGCATTCCTGCGCATATTGCTCCGCAAGGGCCGGGAGGCACAATTGTCCGAAATTGCCAATGAGTACATTTTGCAGTACAAGGTCATCAATCATATTTCTACCGTGAAACTGGTCACCGCAGCGCCACTGAGCGAAGATGCGGTGAAAGCCATCCACGCCAAAATATTAGCCAGCGGCGCTACCGGAAAAACCGTGGAACTTGTCACGCAGGTGGACCCCGAACTAATCGGCGGCTTCGTCATACAATTTGAGGATAGGCTCTACGACGCCAGCGTGGCCCACAAGCTCGGCATCATGAAAAAGAACTTCAAAGACAACCTTTATATATCGCAAATAATGGCATAACGAAGGGTTTGAGGACTTGAGGACTTGAGAATTTGAGGGGTTAACCCGGGCAATTCTCCAGCACTCAAACACTCAAGCACTCAAACACATAATAAAATGATTGACGTAAAACCTGACGAAATATCAGCGATACTCAAGCAGCAACTCAGCGGCTTTAGCAGCGCCACTGAACTCGAAGAAGTCGGCACTGTACTTCAGGTCGGCGACGGTATCGCTCGTGTCTATGGCCTGAACAAGGCGCAGGCAGGCGAACTCGTTGAGTTCCAAACCGGCGTACAGGCGGTGGTGCTCAACCTCGAAGAAGACAACGTGGGTGTGGTACTCATGGGCGCTGGCGACGGCATCCGGGAAGGCTCCACCGTGCGCCGCACTGGTCGCATCGCTTCTATCGAAGTGGGCGAGGAGTTCGTTGGCCGAGTAGTGAACCCGCTCGGACAACCGATTGACGGCAAAGGCCCCATCGGTGGCAAGAAATACGAAATGCCACTGGAGCGCAAAGCCCCCGGCGTTATCTACCGCCAGCCAGTGAACGAGCCGCTGCAAACTGGCATCAAGGCCATTGACTCGATGATTCCGATTGGCCGTGGCCAACGGGAGCTTATCATTGGCGACCGCCAGACTGGCAAGACGGCCATCGCCATTGACACCATCATCAACCAAAAAGAGTTTTACGACAGGGGCGAGCCTGTTTTCTGCATCTATGTTGCCTCCGGCCAAAAGTCCTCGACGGTGGCCAACGTGGCCAAGACGCTTGAAGACGCTGGCGCAATGGACTACACGGTCATCGTGTCCGCATCGGCTTCCGACCCCGCACCGCTCATTTTCTATGCACCATACGCAGGTGCTTGTATTGGCGAGTACTTCCGTGACACGGGCCGTCCAGCGCTCATCATCTACGACGACCTTTCCAAGCAGGCTGTGGCCTACCGGGAAGTATCGCTGCTGCTTCGCCGCCCACCGGGACGTGAAGCCTATCCCGGCGACATCTTCTACCTGCACAGCCGCTTGCTGGAGCGTGCAGCGAAAATCATCAACAACGACGCCATTGCGCAAGGCATGAACGACCTGCCGCCAAGCCTCAAAGCTGCGGGCATCGTGAAGGGCGGTGGTTCCTTGACGGCATTGCCCATTATCGAAACGCAAGCTGGCGACGTATCGGCGTACATCCCGACCAACGTAATCTCCATTACCGATGGCCAGATATTCCTCGAAACCAACCTGTTCAACTCAGGTATCCGGCCTGCCATCAACGTAGGTATCTCCGTGAGCCGGGTAGGTGGTTCGGCGCAAATCAAGTCCATGAAGAAGGTATCTGGTACGCTCAAGATAGACCAGGCGCAGTACCGGGAGTTGGAGGCATTCTCCAAATTCGGTTCGGACCTCGACGCTTCGACAGTAGCGGTACTCGAAAAAGGCAAGCGCAACGTGGAAATCCTGAAGCAGCCGCAATACTCCCCCGTATCGGTGGAGAAGCAGGTGGCCATGATTTACCTCGGCACCAAAGGCTTGGTTCGGGAAGTCCCCGTGGATAAAATGAAGGAATTTGAAGAAATCATCCTGCTCAAACTGGAGCAGCTTCATCCAGCCGTGCTCGAAGACTTCCGCAAAGGTGGCCTCGGCAACGACTCGCTGGCCACCTTGGAAAAACTTGCAGCAGAACTGGTGCAGCAGTACAAGAAGTAATTGGGTATTAGGAATTGGGTATTAGGAATTGAGGCCACTCAATAACTAATACCTAATTCCCAATAGCAAATACCAAATATGGCAAACCTAAAAGCAGTCCGGGAGCGCATTACCTCCGTAGGCAATACGCAACAGATAACGAAGGCCATGAAAATGGTGTCGGCGGCCAAGTTGCGCAGGGCGCAGACGGCGGTGCAGCAGATACGCCCGTTTGCTGACAAGCAAAACGAGATGCTCCGCAACATTTTGTCCAACCTTGGAGACCAGGCCAACACGACGTTTGGCACGGAGCGTCCGCCAAAAAAAGTCTGCGTGGTGGTCGTAACCTCCAACAGGGGCCTTTGCGGTGCGTTCAACACCAACGTCATCAAATCGGCCATTCTCGCCATTGAGGAAAAATATGCCGACGCGCTGAGGGAGGGGAATCTCACCATTTTGCCAATCGGCAAAAAAGGCCACGATGCTTTGCGCAAGCGCTATCCGAACGCCACCATCATCAGGGACTATATCGAGATTTTCAGCGACCTCAGCTTCGACAATGTGGCACAGGTTTCACAGCGGTTGATGGATGGGTTTGAGAATGGCAGCTTCGATGCCGTTTCCGTATCCTTCGGGCGCTTCAAAAATGCGGCGACTCAGTTCCCGGAAACGGAGCAATGGCTTCCGGTACCCAAAATCGAGGCTTCTGGCAAAGCCAAAGCGGACTACGTTTTCGAGCCTGGTATGGAGGAATTGTTGAAATCACTCGTGCCGAGCATCTTGCAGACCACCTTCCAGAAATACCTGCTCGACACCCATGCTTCTGAGCATGGCGCCCGTATGACGGCGATGGACAAGGCGACGGAGAACGCCAACGAGATGTTGAAAGACCTGAAATTGATGTACAACAAAGCTCGCCAAGAGGCCATCACTGGCGAAATCCTCGAAATAGTTGGGGGTGCGGCGGCGCTGGAAAGTGCTTAATGCTGTTTTTTTTACGAAAAAAGGCTTGTCTGCACATGTAGGCAAGCCTTTTTTGTTGGCGGGCCAAAAGCGGCCAGTTGGAGGACAAAAAAAGGGAGCGGCAATTGAATGCCGCCCCCTTTTTTGTAAGGAACTAAAGCTAAAACATTAGCCGATTTCGATGACCCGTGCGGGCTGCGGCTTGGCTTCTTGCTTCTTTTCCAAGACGACGTTCAGCACCCCGCTGTCGTAGGTGGCCTTGATGCTGTTGGCGTCAATCGTATCGGGCAGGTGGAAGCTGCGGCTAAACTCAACGAAGCTGAACTCCCTGCGGGTGTATCTTTCGCCTTCATTTTTTTCAGTGGTAGCCGACTTCTTGGCGGAGATGGTGAGCAGTTCCTTGTCCAACTTCACCTCAAAATCTTCCTTGGCAAGGCCGGGTGCGGCCACCTCCAATCGGTAGGCATCCTTCGATTCGACGACGTTCACCGCCGGGCTTTTTTGCAAGGCGCCATTTCGGAACGAAACCGGGAAATCATGGTTGAAAAACTCGTTGAACATGCTCTCCATGTTTGGAGCAGTAGTGGCTTTTCTGCCGTTGGTTGGAACAAAACTAATCAAGTTCATAATCGTGGAATTTTAGTTTTTAAAATGTTGATATCAAGGCTTTGGGGAAATGGCGTTGGTCAATTCCCCAAGACTCGTTGACAATTCCACGATGGTCAAACTGCGTTCCATTCGATTTTTTTCCGTTAAAATGGCATAAAATCTTAAAAAAAACCTGACGTTATGTCAATTTTTATCAAAAACGCCTGACGTAGTGTCAAAAACTATTTTGTCGCCACCTTTGTCGTCACGTAGATATCCTTGTCAATGCTGAAATAGTAGCGATCCTTGAAGAAGGCCAGGCCATAGAAAAAGGAGGCATTTGGGTCGGTGCCGGTTGGATAAACGATGTTTTTGGCCTTTTTGAAATCCTTGGGCATGAGGCTGAAAAACTTGCCGGGCAGTTCCTGCGTGAAGATGCTGGTATCGGCCACCGTGACGTGGCGCAGTGCCGAGCCGATGTTGACCCTATCCCAAGTGAGGCCATTGTCAATGCTCTTGTCGAGGTCGAAGTCCACGGAGCCAGTCATGTAGAGGTCGCCGAGCCACGAGAAACAATCCTCCTTCCACTGCGTGAATTTTTGCGAAGCGACCCCGGCTGGCGTGATGCGCCATGCGCCCTGTTGCGTGGTGACGTAGAAATTGCCATTGTGGAAGCGGATGCGCTTGATGACGCCATTGGCGTTGGCATCCAAACTGGTGAGGTCTATCCGCTTTATCATTTTCACCGAGACAAAGCTGTTGTGCTGCATATTTTGCTGGATGTCGAACAAGAACAGCGAATAATAGCGTGCGGGCAGCACCTTGGCAGCCATGAGGAAGAGCGTCCCATCATTGCTGAAAGCACCGATGGGGTAATTGGCGAGCGGCTCGATGTCGAGGGAGTTACCGGGAGGGGCGGACATGGTGTCAACCAGTACCTTGAAGATTTCGGAGCCGATGCGGGCCAAGTGGAACTCCACGACTTGCCTATTCTGGTCATTGGTCGCCAAACGGACAAAAGTATTGTCGGACAGCGCCGGTATGCTGTTGGCGACGGGAAACACCCTTTTTTCGATGAGTTCCAGGTTGCTGTTGAGGCGGGCGAAGGAATTTTCAGAAATGGTGTACAGTTCAAAAGGCGTCGCATGTAGTCCACGGATATACGCATCTGACTTGTAATCAACGAGTTCCCATTGCGAACCGCCACTTGGCTGGTCGTCGTCAATCACGAGCGGGCGTTGGCAAGAGGAAAGAAAAAGTGCAATGGCGAGCAGCGCCGCTGGGGCAAGTTTCGATAGCATGGCGTTTGTTTTAGGTGTGTTTGTGGAAAATGCAACAAGCAGGAGGGAGTACAAAGGTAGCTTTTTGTGGAAAATTAATGAGCTTTGCAGCAATCAATTTCAGTTTTACGTTCACCCCACTTGGAGATTTTAGAATTTTATGCAAGTCTTTAATTGTTACTTTTGACGGAAAACGTATTTCAGCATTTTGCCCCAATTAAAACTTGCATGGTTTTCGCTATTAAAACATTCTTCCATGAACACATCGAATCTGCGGGCAAAAAAGCAGTTAGTGCATTGGTTCCGACCATTGATTCCTAAGATAAGTTGGTATTTTTGCCAAAAAAATGAAAAACCCTGAACCAGTTTCAGGATTCGATATTCTATTTTTCCCAAACAAGGCCCTGCCAAACTGCTCTGTGTGCATCCCTAAAACAAACAAGTGCGATATTAATAATAAACCATTGATAGTCAATGTCTTAACCTAATCGGCAGTGCTGTCCATTGGTCTGGTATTCAAATAGTTTCATCACTCAATCAATTAATTCAAATTCACACCATGATTCGGTTTCTTACTACGCTGATTGTGTTGTTTTCTGTGGCAACCGCTTTTGCGCAAAAACCTGTGTTTCAAGGACAACCCGTGAAAAATGGCCAACACCAAGCGGTGGCTGACCAGTTTTTCAAATGGGAGGTCTATCAGGTTGACGCAAAGGCTTTGAATGCATTCACCAAAGCTGCTGGCCACGAGTCAGCATTTATTTTTGAGATGGGCAACCACTATTGGGACATCCAGCTCCAAAAGCGGGACTTGCGCAGCTCTAATTACGTCCTCAGCATCCTGACGGATGATGGCGTAAAAACCTCCAAAGCCTTTGACGGCACCATGACCTACCGTGGGCAACTGCCCGACAACGCCGGTTGGTCGGTAGCCCTCACGCTGAACGAGGAGTTCATCTACGGCTACTTCGAGGAAAATGGCGAAACCTACTTCATCGAGCCACTTTGGTACTTTGTGCCTGGGCAGCCAAAGGACCTATTCGTCGTGTATGCCGTCTCCGATGTCAAGCCCAACCCCAACCTAAAATGTGGCGCCGACGAGATGAAGCACAAAATGGAAGAATTGTACCCGGAAGACCTCAAGGGGAATTCGGACCATGACCACGCCGAAAAGATGATGGCCTGCAAGGAAATTGAACTGGCCATCGCTGCTGACCTTTCCATGCACAACTTCCACGGCTCTACCGCTGCTGTCAACGCCTTCACTTTTGGGGTGATGAACAACGTACAAACCAACTGGGATAACGAGTTCAACGACGAACTACAGTTCAACATCGTTGAGCAATTTGTGGTGTCGCCTCCTTCCTCCGACCCCTGGACCAACTCAAACGATGCGGGGGCGCTACTCAGCAGCTTCACCGGCTGGGGGCCAGGCGGGTTCTCAGCCACCCACGACCTTGGCCAGCTTTGGACCAAGCGCAGCTTGAATGGCGGCACAGTAGGCATAGCTTGGCTAAATGCCGTATGTACCAACAATCGCTACCATGTCGTTTCGCAGTTTACCAACAACGCTACTTTGCTCCGGGTAATGACCTCCCACGAAATTGGTCACAACTTCAGCGCACAGCACGATGCTCCGAACTCTGGCTTCATCATGCAACCCAGTGTCGGAAACAGCAACGTTTGGTCAACAGCTTCTCAGAATTCCATCAATGGCTACTACCCAGGCCGCCCATGTCTCGGTACTTGCGCCAGCTCGCAGCCCCCAGTCGCCGACTTTACCGCCACTCCCACAACAGGCTGCAACCCTATGACCGTTGATTTCACCGACCTCTCAACCAATGGGCCAGTCAGTTGGATTTGGACATTCCCCGGTGGCTCGCCAAGCGTCTCCACCCAACAAAACCCCACGGTGGTCTATCCCAATTCGGGCACTTTCAACGTGACCCTACAAGTGAGCAACCTCGTTGGGTCCAACACCGTTACGAAGTCAAACTACATCACTGTTTCGGCTTCGCCAACGGCTGGCTTTTCTTGGGTGCAAACAGGTCTTACCCTCGTGTTCACCAATACCTCCACCAATGCGACCAGCTACCAATGGAACTTTGGCGACGGCAATACCAGCACTGCCACTAACCCGGTGCATACCTATGCCCAAGATGGTTTTTATGACGTGACCTTGAATGCGACCAACCTTTGCGGAACGCAAACATTTCTCACGACCATCCCCGTCTTTGTGGCACCCATCGCAGAGTTCGCCGCATCACCTTCAACGGGCTGTGCGCCGCTGACGGTCGGCTTCATTGACCAAAGCTCCCCCAATTCCCTCTCTTGGACTTGGGGCTTCCCCGGAGGAAACCCCAGCAGCTCCCTCCAACAGTTCCCTATCGTGAACTACGCTGCCCCGGGAGCTTATACTGTTACGTTGACCGTAACCAATCCAGCAGGCGTTGATACCGAAACCAAAACCAACTACATCACCGTCGGGGGCACCCCCACCGCAGATTTCTCTTCTGTGGTCAACGGTAGTACGGTGAACTTCACCAGCACCGTTACCAATCCGCCAGGCAGTGGCCCCCTGACCTACCTTTGGGATTTCGGGGATGGCGGCACCAGCGTACAGGCAAACCCGACCCACACCTACGCTGCGGGTGGCAGTTATGGCGTTACGCTCACCGTCACCAACAATTGCGGCAGCGCCGTAAAGGTGAATTCCGTGACCATCCTCGTGGCTCCTATGGCAGGTTTCAATGCTACCAATACCAGTGGCTGCGCACCCCTCTCCGTTCAGTTCACCAATACCTCCACTGGCGCAAACTCGTATGCTTGGACCTTCCCAGGCGGCACTCCCAGCACTTCGACTGCCCAAAACCCGCTGGTCGTTTATTCCGCTGCAGGTTCCTATGACGTCACGCTTGTTGTCACCAACCCCGCAGGGTCTGATATGCTTACCCAGAGCAACTATGTCAGCGTGAACACCGTGCCAACTGTTGGATTCACCAGCAGCGTGAACGGTACGACGGCCACATTTACCAATACCAGCACCAATGCCACCAGTTATTCGTGGAACTTTGGTGATGGCGGCACCTCCACCAATGCCAACCCGACACATACCTACGCCTCGGACGATGTTTACAACGTGGTGCTCACGGCAACGAACGTTTGCGGCACCGCCACGGCTTCCAACACCGTGACCATCGTGACACCGCCTTCGGCGGGTTTTTCGGCCAACAACACGACTGGCTGTGCACCATTTTCCGTGCAGTTCAACAACCTATCGTCCAATAACGCAACGGCTTGGGCCTGGTCGTTCCCCGGCGGCTCGCCCGCTAACTCCACGGCACAGAACCCCAGCGTAACTTATGCAGCGGCAGGGAATTACAGCGTGACGCTCATCGTCTCCAACAGTGCCGGCAGCGACACCACTACGCTTGCCAACTATATTACCGTGAACACGGTGCCAGCCGCTGGCTACACCAGCAGCGTGAACGGCACGACAGCCACATTTACCAACACCAGCACCAACGCCACCAGTTATTCGTGGAACTTTGGTGATGGCGGCACCTCCACCAATGCCAATCCGACGCATACTTATGCCACGGACGGCGTCTATACGGTGGTGCTCAGTGCCACGAATACTTGTGGCACGACGACGGCCTCGCAAACCGTGACCATCGTCACGCCGCCTTCGGCAGGTTTTTCGGCCAACAATACCAGTGGTTGTGCGCCGCTGCCCGTACAATTCAACAACCTTTCGTCCGGCAATACGACGACTTGGGCCTGGTCGTTCCCTGGTGGTTCGCCAGCAACCTCGGCGGTGCAGAACCCCACCGTAAGCTATACAACGCCGGGCGTTTACAGCGTGACGCTCATTGCATCCAACAGCGCAGGCAGCGATACCACCACGCTCACGAACTACATCAACGCACAAGGCCCGCCAACAACCGGCTTCACGGTGGCGACCAATGTTTTTGTGGCCAACTTCACCAATACCACCACCAACGGCACGAGCTATAGTTGGGACTTCGGCGATGGCGGCAACAGCACCAACGCCAACCCATCGCACACCTACCCCGGTGATGGCACCTACACCGTCGTGCTGACGGCGACTGGCCCTTGCGGTACCAGCACGGCCACCCAGCAGGTTTTCATCAGTTCATTGCCAGTAGCAGGGTTCAATGCGCCAGCAACGAGCGGTTGTGCATCGTTCACCGTGCAGTTCCAAGACCAATCGTCCTCCAACACCACGAGCTGGAACTGGTCGTTCCCCGGCGGCTCGCCCGCTACTTCCACGGCACAGAACCCAAGCGTGACTTACGCAACGCAGGGTGCTTACAACGTATCGCTGACCGTGAGCAACCCGCTTGGCATGAACACGGCCACGCAGAACAACTACATCACCGTTAGCCAAGCGCCGACCGCAGGGTTCAGCAGCACGACCAACGGCCTCACCGCCAGCTTTAACAATAGCAGCAGCGGCGCTACCACCTATGCTTGGGACTTCGGCGACGGCGAAGAAAGCACCGACGCCAACCCATCGCATACCTATGCCACGGACGGGAACTATACCGTGGTGCTGACCGCCACGAACGCTTGCGGCGCTGTTACTTCCACCCAGACGGTGGCAGCATTTGTGGCGCCAATCGCAGCTTTCAGTACCAATGTGACGGAGGGCTGTACACCATTGACGGTTCAGTTCGGCAACGAATCCTCCGCCAATGCGACTGGTTTCTCCTGGAGCTTCCCCGGCGGCACACCATCAACTTCCACGGCTGAAAACCCGACTGTTGTTTACAACACGGGCGGCGTTTACAACGTGACTTTGACGGCGACCAATCCTGCTGGGCAGAACACGTCCACGCAGACCAACTACATCACCGTGAACGCAGCACCGACGGCTGGCTTCACCACAACTATGGCTGGCACTACCGTGACGTTCAACAACACCACGACCAATGCTAATAGCTATGCCTGGGACTTCGGTGATGGCGGCTCCAGCAACGAGGCCAACCCCGTGCATACTTATTCCACGGATGGCGTGTACAACGTGACGCTGACGGCCACCAACGATTGCGGCTCGACCAATGTCAATGGCCAGTTCACCATCGTGACGCCACCCACGGCAGGTTTTTCTGCTGCGCAAACAAGCGGCTGCGCACCCTTTACGGTCACTTTCGACAACGAATCGTCGGCCAATGCCACGGGCTTCTCTTGGTCGTTCCCTGGCGGAATGCCAGCCAATTCCACGCAGGAGAACCCAACCGTGACCTACAACTCGGCTGGCACCTACACCGTGATGCTGACCGTGACCAATGCCGCTGGCAACGACTCTTACACGCTGACCAATTACGTGACGGTCACGACGGTGCCTACTGCTGGCTTTAGTTCGAGCGTGAACCTCGCCACGGCCTCCTTTACCAATGCCTCCATCAATGCGACCAGCTATGTGTGGAGCTTTGGTGATGGCGGGCAAAGCACCGAAGCCAACCCGGTACATACCTATGCCGCCGATGGCGTTTACACCGTTAAGCTCACGGCCACCAACGAGTGTGGGGATGCGGTGTTTACTCAAACCGTGGTCATTGCCACTGCTGGCCCATTGGCTTTCTTCAGCGCAGAGCCAACCTCGGGTTGCGCACCGCTGACGGTCACTTTCAACAACCTGTCCTCTGCCAATTCCCAGTCGTTCCAGTGGAGCTTCCCCGGTGGCCTGCCAGCTACCTCTACCCAGCAGAACCCAACGGTGACGTATGGCGTCGCTGGCACTTATGATGTGACGCTGACGGCTACCAACTCCCAAGGTTTTGATAGCCATACGGAGGTTGGGTATGTTGTGGTCAATAGCGTTCCTACACCGACTTTTACCTACAATGCCACCTTCAACGTTGTCACATTTACCAACACCAGTGCCAACGCCACCAGTTACAACTGGAACTTTGGTGACGGCAATACCAGCACGGAGGCCAGCCCGGTACACACCTACCAAAACGGTGGCGAGTACGAGGTGACGCTGACAGCAACCAACGCCTGCGGTTTCAACTCAACGACCGTTCAAATCGTGGCGGGCGCCAACAACGCCGGGGAAATACCAGGCATCAGCCGCTTCGACGTGTTCCCGAACCCGAACGATGGCCGGTTCACGCTGGTGATGGAGGGCGCTCCGCAAACGGAACTTGAGCTGACTTTCACGAACGTGCTTGGCCAGCGGCTGCTTTCCGAGAAAGCTGACTTCCGCACCGGTCGCCTTACGAGGGACTTCTCGTTTAGCCAATTGGCGGCTGGCATGTACATACTTCAAGTGAAATCGGGCGAGAAAACCCTTTTCAAGAAGCTTATCGTGGAGTAATGTTTTTCCTTTGAAAATAAAAGAAGGGGCTTCCGCCGTTGGGTGGAGGCCCCTTTCTTTATGTGCTAATGGGCAGAAGTGCTACTTTTACGGCCATAAACAAACCTGAACGATGGCCGCTTTTTGAAAGGCAGCCGAAGTCCATTCCCAATTTTTGAAAAAATGAAATACCTGCCGTTGTTTTTCCTGTTAGCGTTCTTTGCTTGCAAAAATCAAAACCAAGCACCAGCAGCGGCTGGCACCACTGATGGGCAAACCCCTGCCCTGCCCGATGGCTTCGCCGATTTTTACCAAAAATTCCATAGTGACAGCATGTTCCAAGTGGAGCACATCGTGTTCCCGCTGGAAGGCTTGCCCAACAACGCCGACAGCACCATCGTAGCTGACAAGACTTTTCGCTGGACGCCGGAAACCTGGCGGATGCAGCGCCAGTTCGACTTCCAAGTGAGCGAGTACAAACGGGAGATTGTGCCATTGACGGAAACCCTCGTTATGGAACGTATCCTGCACAATTCCGGGCAGTTTGGCATGGTGCGCCGCTTCGCCATCATTGGTGGCGAGTGGCATTTGATTTACTATGCAGGGGTGAACAGGTTGGCCATGTAGGTTTGGGTGTTTGTTTCCATCAATTTTCATTTCAAAAATGCTTTCAAAAATCCTGTATATTCCATTTGCGTTGGGCGTGGCCACTTTTGTGCTGATGGGGGTAAACGTTGACAGCCACTACTACAATTACACCGTGCCGTTCGTGCTGGGCATGGCGGTGATTTACATCCTCAGCCCGCAGATTGACTGGTGGTGGTATCAACGCCACCCACCCGAACTGCCCGCCGGGCTGCGCCACCTCATCAACACGCAGTTGCCCTTTTACCAGAACCTGCCCGTGGCGGACAAGACCCGCTTCCGCCAGCGAATGGCCATGTACATGCACGCCAACGAGTTCAAGCCGCAGGGCATGGAGACCGTGGCCGATGACCTCAAGGCGGTGGTCGCAGCGTCGGCGGTACAGATAACCTTGGGACACGAAGATTATTTGATGGGCAAGTTCGAGCACATCATCATCTATCCGCACCCATTCCCATCGCCGCAGTTCCCCGACCAATGGCATGCCTCGGAGTTTTACGAAGAAGATGGCGTCATTATGTTCTCTGCGGAGCAACTAATGCCGGGGTTCATGCAGCCGCACCGCTTTTTCAACATCGGGCTGTACGAGTACGCACGGGTGTTCCGGCATTGCCACCCGGAGGTGGCGTTCCCAAACATCGGCGAGGAGCATTGGCCAGCGTTGGAGCGCATCAGCGGTTTTCCGAAGGAGAAAAACATCAATTACATCGGACTGAGGGAGATTGACCTGACGGCACTGGCGGTGTCGCATTTTTTTATGTTCCCGGAGCGATTCAGGGAGCACCTGCCAGCCGTGTACGAGGCACTGACCAAGGCGCTGAACCAACGGCCATGATGCACCAGCTTTTCCAATAAAACCAATCACCACAACCACTTCAAGCATTGGCCTCCCACCTTACCACCTTTTTCAAGCACCCAACCGTTCGGGCCACGGGCCTGGTGTTCGGGTTTTTCGGCATCCTATTCGGCACATGGGCGGCGCTCATTCCTTTTGTCAAGCAAAAATTCGGGTTGGACGAAGCGCAGCTTGGCCTCTTGTTGCTCTGCCTCCCCGGCGGCATCACCCTGATGAACCCGCTCTCGGTGCCCATCCTGCACAAGCTCGGTGCGGTGCGCTCCACTGTCCTATTCTTGCCGCTTGCTGCGGCGCTGTTCATCTTGCCCTTTGCCATGCCGAACGTCTGGCTGACCGGGGCGGCGCTGTTTTTGGCGGGCAGCACTTTCTCGATGGTCAACGTGTCGGTCAACACCTGCGCCTCGCAAATAGAGCAGCACCTCAACCTGCGCATCATGTCCACCTGTCACGGCCTCTGGAGCACCGGGGCCATGGTCGGCTCCGCAATGGCCAGTTTGGCCACGGGTTGGGGAGTGGTGCCATTTACCTACGTCGCCCTTGTGTTTTTGGTAGAAGCGCTGGTGGTTGTCACGGTTAGAAAAGCGCTTGCCGGCGTGCCGGACGAACCGCACCCCGTGGTGGTTGGCGAAAAAACGCCGAGCGGCTTCCTCTTCCCGAACAAGGCGCTCTGGGTGCTGGTGGCCATCAGCCTCGGCACCAACCTGACGGAAGGCACTATGTCCGATTGGTCGGCGGTGTACCTGCGGGAAGTGGTCGGCAGCCCGGAGTCGGTGGCCGGATGGGGCTTTTCTGCCTACGCCTTTTTTATGGCGGGCGGGCGCTTCCTCGGCGATGCGCTGATTGGCCATTTTGGGAGCAAGCCCGTGCTGCGCATAGGCGGCTTGGTGGCTGCCGCTGGACTGTTGTTAGCCGTCTTTTTTCAAAACACGCCCACCGTATTGGTTGGCTTCGCAATGGTGGGGGCGGGGGTATCGCTCGGCGCACCCATCCTCTACGCCGCAGCGGCCAAGGTGCCGGGCATGGCCAAAGGCGCTGGCCTTGCCACCATGAACACGTTTGCCATGATTGGCTTCCTCGGCGGCCCAGCAGTTATCGGCTTTGTGGCCAAGGCGTTCAGTTTGCCAGTGGCCTTTGCGATGGTGGCATGTGCGGCGCTGTTCTGGGCTTGGCGGGCGGGGCGGATGGTTGGGGAGGGGTGATTGGTGAGCGGGGATTGGTGATTGGTGATTGGGAGCGCCCAACTTTGCACCAATAAAAAAGGGCCTCCACTGGCCCCCAATCCTCAATCACCGCTTACCAATCACCACCCCCTCAAACCGCCTTCACCACCGTTTCCAGCACCATGCCTGGGTCGTCGCTTTTATAGCCGGTGATGCGGATATTGGTAGAACCACTTGGCAGGCCCGTCAGGGTAAAAACCTTCAATTGAAATGCCTTAATCATCACCCATTCGCCTGAAGGCATCTTTTTCTCTACGGTGAACATCGTGTAACCGCCCTTTGACGCCAAGCGAACAATGGCCTCACCATCGCTGGTGCCGGGCTTTGTGTCTTTGATGCTGAAACTGCCAGTAGGCTTCGGGGTGGTCTCTTCCTTGCTCAGCTTGAAGCCGCTCAGCGCAGCAATGTAGCGGTTGCCCTTGGCCACTCCGATGACGTAGGCGGCCAATTGGCGCAGTAACGCCAACACTTCCTCTTTACGTTCTTTTAATACGATGCGGCTTGCATCGTTGGCGTAGTTGTCCGCCACGTCCGCCGCAATCATGGCATCCCTGGCCGCCTTCAAGGCCAAAAGGGTGGGGGATGGCGTGACGAACACCAATGGGTTCCCGCCAATGCCCGCATCTACTTCATTGCAGAGGTCTTCGAAGGCTTCTGCGGAGTCTTTCATGGTAAGTAATATAATCGTAAAAATCGTTCTTTGTGCCATGATAAAGTATTTTTAAGGTGATAAAATATGTGTACAAATGAACCAAAAGCCTTCCGAGTTTAAGAATACCCTTTCTTAAAGTAGGAATGCCCTTTCTTAAACTAAGAATAGCCTTTCTTAAAGTAGGAATGCTTTTTCTTAAACTAAGAATACCCTTTCTTAAAGTAGGAATACCCTTTCTTAAACTAAGAATACCCTTTCTTAAAGTAGGAATACCCTTTCTTAAACTAAGAAGGGGATTTTTTGTCTCTACAGGATTTTGTTGGTTTAGGGGTGGTTTGGAGGGTCTGATATGCCCATGTTTCAATCCCCTCGCCCCTATCTTAACGTCCGGCAGCAGTAAGAAAAGCCCAATCTCCGGCAGTCACTACCACCGCACCAGCGCCGTCACCAAACTTGTAATCTTGTATGAAAATCAACAGGTAAGCATCGGGTGTTCACTGTCGTTTTCAAGGGTCATTCTCAACGTAGTGTTGTTTAAATGTTGTCAGCTTTTGGTGCTGCAAGATAAGGTGAAATGTTTCTGTTTTGCAAATTAAAATAACATTAAAAAAAGAGATTGGTAGGCTTTATGGGGTAAATGACTATAAAACCAAGGCAAACAGTGGAGTGAAATCACGGAACGGTTTCATGAAAATTGGGCGGATGGAAGCCGTTCACGCTTTTGCCCGCTTTCTCTTTGCTTCCTTCACCATATAGCGCAGTTGTACGCTAAAGGCCCAGGTCATGTCCGGGCTTATGTAGATGCGGGTGCTGCCATGTTTTTTTACCTTTGCCAAAAAAACTGACCATGTTCTTACTCCGACTGTCCTTGCTCCTCCTGCTCTTTTTGCCAAAGACCCAGGCACAGGAATGGTATTTTCCCGAACTGAAAAACTATACGACGCCCGGCCTCGCCCCCTTCGACTTTGGCGTGGCCAGCGGCGACCCCCTGCCCGATGCCGTGGTGATTTGGACAAAGCTCTACCTCGAAAGCAACAAGCCAGAAGTGGTCAATTGGGAAATGGCCACCGACACGATGATGCAAAACCTCGTGCAGACGGGCGAGGTATTCACCTACGGAACCGATGCGCTGACCGTGAAAGTGGACGTCAGGAACCTCGACCCTGGCACTACCTATTTCTATCGCTTCAAGTACAAAGACAAGTTTTCGCCCATCGGGCGCACCCGAACGGCTTCGCAAAATGCGGAACTGCTCCGCTTGGCAGTGGTCAGTTGCGCCGATTACGCAAGTGGGTACTACAATGCCTTCGGCCATATTGCGAAGCGAAACGACCTCGATGCCGTGCTGCACCTCGGCGACTATATCTATGAGTACGGCGTATGGCGGGGCGGCCCCCGGCGCATGCGCCGCCACCGCTACCGGGAGCAGATACCCGACAAGACCTGCACCGAACTGAGGGATTACCGCACCCGCTACGGCCAGTACCGCCTCGACGACCAATTGCGGGAGTGCCATCGGCTCCATCCGTTCATCGTCATCTGGGACGACCACGAAATCGCCAACAACGTGACGACCGCAGGCACTTCGGATGGTCGGGCCATCGCCAATTGGGAAGCCCGGAAGGCCGCCGCCAAGCAGGCGTATTTTGAGTGGATGCCCATCCGGGAGAACCCGGAGCGCAGCATCGTGCGCAGTTTTTCCTTCGGAAATTTGGCGGAACTGTGGATGCTCGATGGCCGCCTTGAAGGCCGCAGCCCACAGGCCACAAGCCCCAACGACCCTGCCCTCAACTCCCCCGACCGCCACATGCTCGGCCAGCAGCAGACGGACTGGCTGCTCAGCGGCATGGCGGCCTCCGAGGCCAAATGGAAGGTCGTGGGCAACCAAGTGGTCTTCAGCCAGTTGAACGATAGCAAGGTATTCGACCGCAGGCCCTCCGTCCGAATGGACCGCTGGGACGGCTACCCGTCGGAGCGCCAGCATATCTTCGATGTCATTGAGGAAAAAGGGCTGAACAACATCGTGGTGCTGACGGGCGATGTGCATACATCTTGGGCCTTCGAACTGACCGCCGACCCTGCCGACCGCAACCGCTACAACCCCAAAACAGGCAAGGGCGTGGTGGGCGCCGAGTTCGTGACGCCGAGCGTCACCTCGTTCAACTTCGACGACATCGTTCCCAAAGCCATTTGTGCCGAAGCAAAAAGGCGTTTCAAAAAAAAGAAAAACAATCCGCACCTTCGCTACGTGGACCTCAACAACCACGGCTACCTCACGCTCACGCTCACGCAGGAGCGGGCACAGGCCGATTGGTTTTTTGTGAAAAGAAAAGACCGGGTGGATACGAGGGTACAGCTTTGTGCGAGCCGCCATATCTTGGCGGGCGGAAAGAAGGTGGAAAAGTAGCAGTAATGGGGTTGGCGCAGGCTGCCAACTCATTTGACAAACAAAATCTTTGCGATGAAAAAAGTAATGGTGTTGCTTCCCTTGTGCTGCCTCTTGCTCTGGCAGGCGTGTTCCGATGAAAAAAACGGTGGCTCCAAACCACTGAACCCCAATGGCGACAGCGAGTTGGCCTTGCTCATGCGCCAGATGTACGACGATGGGGTGCGGGTGAAAGCGCAAATCGAAAAGGGCGAGCAGGTGGACATCCAAGTGGATTTCGAGAAAATCATGGCGGCTAAGGCGACCGACCCCGTGAAGATGCAGCCAGCGGAATACCCGCACTTTGCCTCTTCTTACGTGGAGGCCATGCAGGCGCTGCGCAATGCCCCTGCCGCCGAAGCGAGGGAACGCTATACGGCGATGGTGGCCACTTGCATGAACTGCCACGAGAACACTTGTCCGGGGCCGATGGTGCGCATCAAGAAGCTGCTATTGTGATGGCCTCCTTTATTGCCCAATAACGCCCAACTTCTCCAACTCCTCCCGCAGCCCCTGCGGTGATTGGTAGTGGATGGACTCGATGCCCATTGCACGAGCAGCCAAGATATTGCGGTGGTTGTCGTCAATGAAAACGGCCTCGGAAGGGGCCACGTCGTAGCGGTCCAAAAGGATTTGGTAAAACTCCGGGAAGGGCTTCCTCGTCTTTTCCACCCCGCTCACCACGATTCCATCGAACCAGTGCAGGAAGTCAAAGGTCTCCAATGCCACGGGGAACGTCTCCGCCGACCAATTGGTGAGGGCATAAAAGCGGTGGCCGTTGGCAGCCTTTAGTTCCCTGAAAATGTCCACGGTTTCGTGGATTGGGCCGCCGAGCATCTCCCGCCAGCGGCCATAGTAGGCCCGGATTTCGGGCTCCCACTCAGGGTGCTCAGCGAGCAGTTGGTCAGTGGCTTCTTGGATGGGTCGGCCAGCGTCCTGCTCCTCGTTCCAGTGCAAGCTGCAGATGTTGTCGTAAAAAAACTGCTTGCGGGCAGGGTCATCGAAGATTTGGTCGAAGACATAGTCGGGGTTCCAGTCAATGAGGACGCCGCCGAGGTCAAAGATGATGGTATTCATAAATCAGGTGTGAGGTATTTTTTTGAGGCGCAAATGTAAAAGAAAAACTGCCACCATCCCATACCTTAGCCCTCCTCACCTCTCACCCCCTTAGCCCCTCCACTTCCTCCACCGTCTTCGGCACAGGCTTGCCCAATACCCGGTGGCCATCCTCCGTCACCAGCACATTGTCCTCGATGCGGATGCCGCCAAACGAGCGCCAATGCTTCAGCGCTCCGTAGTTGATGAAGTCGGTGAACTTGCCCTCTGCCTCCCACTGGTCCATCAGTTCGGGGATGAAGTAGAGGCCCGGCTCCACCGTCAGCACGAAGCCCGGCTCCAATGCCCGACCCAACCGCAGGTAGGCCGTCCCGAACTGGTCACTGCGACGCACCTCGTCGGAATAGCCCACGAAATCTTCGCCCAAGTCCTCCATGTCGTGCACGTCCAGCCCAATCATGTGCCCAAGGCCATGTGGGAAAAACAGCGCATGAGCGCCCTGTGCCACGGCCTCGTCGAGGTCGCCCTTCATCAGCCCCAACGACTTCAATCCCTCGGACATGCGGCGGGCGGCAGCCAAGTGGACTTCCTTGTAGGTCAGGCCGGGCCGCAACGAGGCGATGGCACTCACCTCCGCATCCAGCACGATGTTATAGACATCTTTTTGGTGCGAGGTAAAAACCTTGTCCACGGGACAGGTACGGGTGAGGTCGCCAGCGTAGTGCATGGGGGTTTCTGCGCCGTGGTCACCGAGCAAGAGTTGGCCGCTTCGCAGGGTGTTGTAGTGGTGGTGGTTGTGAAGCACCTGCCCGTTGATGGTCATGATGATGCCGTAGGCCAGCGCACCGCCCATGCCCGTGGCTATCCCTGCGGCGATGCCTGCCAGTTCCGCTTCTTTTTTGCCAGCGGCAGTGGCCTTCATCACGGCCACGTGCATGGCCCCGCTGATGTCCACGGCCCGCTCCATTTCCGCCACCTCCTCCGCCGACTTGTGCGAACGCTGCGCAACGATGGCCCGGATAAGCACCTCCGAGGCATTTTCCTTTAGCTTCGCAACGGGCTGGCCGAGCATTTCTGACAGGAGCATCATGTTGTCGTGGCGGTACGGTGGGGTGAAGTGGATGGTGCGGCCTTGCTCCACGGCCTTTTTCACAAAGTCACCCAGCACATTGAAGGGCAATGTTTTGGCCACGCCCACTTGGCTGGCTTGCTCCGCAATGGTCGGGAGCGGCCCCGTCCACACCACGTCCTCCATCGTGAGTTCGTCGCCGAAGATGATGTCCTCTCCAGCGTCCACGTCCAGCACGGCTGCGAGGTTGGGCTGGTCGAGGCCGAAGAAGTAGAGGAAGTTGCTGTCCTGGCGGAAGTGGTAGGTGTTGGCCCGATAGTTCATCGGAGCCTCGTTGTTGCCGAGGAGGAGGATGAGGCCGGAGCCGAGGTCGCTGCGGAGGCGGTTGCGGCGAGTGGTGTAGGTTTTTGCTGAAAACATTTTTTTCAATGCTGAAAAATGGGCGTTGGGAATGACGAATCACTTCCCAACGCCCATTTTTATTGGATTTTATAACTCACAAAAGCCACCTGCTTGCTATCGGGCGACCACGAAGGCACGTTGAAACTGCCCTGGCCACCGAAAAAAACGTCGGTCAGGTCACGGACTCCGCCAGATTCCAAGTCCATCAGTCGCAGCTTCACGTCACGCCCAAAGGGGTGCTGTCCCTGCTGGTCTTCTAGGTAGCTGATGTAGGCTAGCCACCTGCCATCGGGAGAGGGGTGAGCAAACCAGTTGTCGTAGGCGTCGTTGGTGATTTGGACCTGGTTCGAGCCGTCAGCGTCCATGCGCCAGATGTGCATGCGGCCAGTCCGGTGCGAATTGAAGTAAATGTACTTGCCGTCGGGCGAGTACTCAGGGCCATCGTCGAGGCCGGGAGCATCCGTCAGGCGCTTTTCAAAACCGCCTTGAATGGAAATGGCGTACACATCCCAGAGGTCGTTGCGACCAGCGCAGTACACCAGCGTCTGGCCATCGGGCGAGATGCCATGCCAGTACGACGGCCAGTTCTCTGTGACGAGGATAGGCTTGCCGCCTGTGGCGGGCATTTTGAAAATACGGGAGTTGGCACCAGTACCCACCCGCTCGTCGTTGTGGCTGATAATCAGCGTTTTGCCATCAAAGCTGTAGCCGTGGTCGTTGTTGCAGGCTTTTGCAAAGCCCGTGTGGACCTTGCCCAGGCGGGGCTTGTTGAGCGGCAACTTGTAGAGCTTGCCCATTTTGTTGAGCAGCAACGATTTGCCACTGCGTGACCAGTTGGGCGCTTCCAAGTGGTCACCAAGGGGCGCTATGTCCGTGAAAACCACTGTTCGGTTGCCAGTGGCAATGTCCACCGTCTCGACTTGAGCGGTCACATTTTTAGCATCTTGCGCCACAGTCGAAAAACTAGCAAGCAGACCAAACAATGTCATAATTAGCGTCTTCATTGCGGTGCGTCAACGGAGTCATAGACCACGACCTTCGTCCACAGGTGCTTGTAGTTGTCCACGAAGGCGAGGTGAACCGGGTCAATTTGGTAGGCATCCTGCGCTTTATGGTCTTTGAGCGTATTCAGCCAAGAGATTGAGAAACTGCCGTCAATCACGTCACGGCTGGTGCCGGCGGGAATGCCGATATGCCAGCTTTTGATGTGCTTGATTTTGGTGAGGGTTTTCAGTCCCTCCACAAGCTTGTCACGGTCGGCGGTGCTGCTGGGGTTTTTGAGCCAGAAATAGACTTGGTGCACAAATACTTTTTTCATGCCTTTTGGTTTTGATTCAATGCTTGTTGCGGCAGCCAATGGCAGCGTGGCCGCAGCGGCGGCGGCTGTCTTGACGAAGTTGCGGCGGGATGAGTTTTCCATTTTATATTGATTTTAATTTTTGACAAATTTCCCGGCAGCTTGCTGGCCACCGTATTCCCCAATTATTTTTATCCAATAAATACCCGAAGGCAAAGCGGCTACGTCCAAAGTTTGCGCCAGCAAGCCACCGTTCACGCTTGCCTGCTGTTGCCGGAGCAGCCTGCCCGTGGCATCGAACAGCCCCAGTTTTACGGGCGAACTGTTGGGCAACACCGCTTGCACCGTTATGCTTTCGGAGGCGGGGTTCGGGAAGATGCTCAAATCCAAATTTGGCTTTTTACCAATATCCAACACGCCCGTGGCCAACGGCAAGCTGCCAGCAGCAAAGGCATAGTCGCCCGGCAGCAGGCTGTCAATGCGAATAAAGCCATTGCCATCGGTGAGGTTGAGCGGTGTCTTTTTGTAGTACGGGTACTGCCCCCAAGCTACGCCGGGGCGGGGCCGCCAGACCAGCGTCAAGCTGTCCTCCGGCAGGTTCGTCAGGTCGTGGTCGAGGTCGCCGGGGTTGGAGCCTTTGTAGTTCAGCGTCACCCTGGCATTGAAGCCCTGCGGGATGATACCCCCGTAGCGCCAGTAATGCGTGCTGGAAAGCTGTATGCCGCTTGGGTCGGGGTCGGCATGGCCGAGGTAGTGGATGAAGCTGACTAATGCTGAGTCGCCCGCAGGCACGGCGATGGCCGACAGGTTGGTGAGGTCGCAGTAGTTTAGGCTGACACTGCCAGTGGATTTCACCACTGCACGGTCTTGCAAGCGGCCAAGGTTCAGTGCATTGCGGTCGTTGAGCACTTGCCACACGGGCTGAAACGGCACCTCCACCACGGCCTCTGTGAACTGCCCCGAGGCCATGAACTGTGCGGTGTACGTCTGCCAGTTTTTGTCGAAAAAGGTGATTTCCAATGGCACATTCGTGTGCAGGTGGGGGGCATGATGGAGCTTTTGTTCAACAAAAATGCGGGCCGACCTTTCTGGGCAGCAACTGTCCGGCACGGTGTAATGCACCGAATCAATCTCGAACAGTGCGTAGCCCGGAGCAAAGACCCAATCGTCGAAAAAAGGATTCATGTCCACCCCAGTATTGGCGGTTAGTTGGTCACGGAAAAGCTCGGCGTCCACTGATTGGTACTCGTAGGTGTCGAGGATGGAGCGCATGCCCTGCTGGAACAGCGAGTCGCCGAGGTAGCCACGCAGGTTGTGCATTTTGGAAGCGCCCCCATAATAGGTGTGCGTGCCGTAGGTGTTCTCGTAGGGCAGCCCGGAGAGCGGGAGGTAGGCGCCATCATCCAAGTGGGCGGTCTTTATGACGTTGTAAAAATTGTCCTTTACCACCTTCGTGAACTTCTCTTTGCCGAAGGCGAACTCAAAAAACAGGTGGGCGCTGTACTCGGCATTGCCCTCTTTTATCCACATGTTGCTGGGGCAGCTCAGGGTGGTCACGTTGCCCCACCAGTGGTGAGCAAGCTCATGGGCGATAAGGCGGTTCATGCCATCGGTGGGTTCGGTGACGTTGGCGGCCTGAATGATGTTGAAATCGGGGTAGGCGATGAGCGTGGCGTGTTCCATGGCGCCTGCAGTGGTCATCACGTAGCCGACCTGCCCCCAGCGGTAGGGGCCGAACCACGACTCCAACATGTCAATGGTTTCGGGAAGGTACTTGAAGGTCTTTTTCACCTTAGTGGTATCGCCGGGCTTGCTCACCAGCAGGATGGGATAGTCGCCGTAGATGCCCTGGTGGAGCTGGTTCACGGCAGCGTAGTTGCTGGTGGCTGTGCCGACGAGGTAGGTGGGCAACGGCAAATCCATGCGGTACTGGCGCAGTGCGAGGCCCCCTCCAAGGTCTGTCTCGCCAAGGAACTGGCCGATGCCATAGCCCTTTCGCCCGTTGTTGGACAAGATGTTGAGGTCGTAGGTGGCCCGCTCTACGAAGTTGTCGAAGCAAGGATGCCAGCTACGCCCGAAGTTGTAGGGATTGCTGGACAGCCCGATGCCGAGGTTGTAGGCGTATCCGTTCTCGAATACAAATCCGCCAAACCCGCTGGGGTCGGCGGTGGGCTTGCCGTGGTAATAAACCGTCACCTCCATCGTGTCGCCGATGTTGACGGGGGAGGGGAGGTGGACGTTCAGCAGCAGGTTGTCGTAGTCGTAATCGAGCGTGGTGCCTTGGTGCATCACGGAATCCACCGTCAAGTTTAGCAGGTCGAGGGGCAGGAAGCCGAGGCCGTCCTGCTTGGCGGTGAAGGTGATTTCGCAGGCGGCGGTCAGTATTTGCTGCGCAAATTGAGTGACGTCGAGTGTCACGGCATAGTTCAGGATATCAATACTGTCGCTGCGAGCGTTGCTGCCGCAATTGCCGTTCCGGTCATCATCGTCGGAGGTGGGCGGCGTTATTTTTTTATGGAAAAAATGGCAGCCATGCTGGTGGAGGCCGCTGGGTTCGGGCTGCGCCCAAATATTGGTAGTAGTGAAAATGGCAAGCAGCAGGGAAAACAGGAGTCGGTTTGAAATCATGGCAGTTGTGTTGTTTTAAGACGAACGGCCAAATTAGGCTAACCCCGTGAAGCTGCAAATTCTTTCCTCACCTTTTTTAGGTTACCGCTTTGCGCACGACTTTTTGGAAAGAAAAAACGGGCATGGCCTACCGGCTATGCCCGAACTGAAAAAGGAATAAATACGGTGAGCTACTTTGGCAGGAGTACCTTGTCAGTGACATAAACCATACCGTTGGAGGCCTTCACCACCCCCAGCACGTTGGCGTCGTTGGCCATGATTTTGTCACCGCTTTTGTGGATCGTAACCTTGCCACCGTTGGCCATGCCGAGCGTCATGCCATCCGAGAGCATTACTTCTGTGAGGGCGGAGGTGGTAACGTGGTACTTGAGGATGCCGGTCAAATCCGACTTTTTCTCCGGCTTCAGCAGGCCCTCCACGGTGCCAGCAGGCAGGGCATCGAAGGCAGCGTTGGTCGGTGCAAAAACAGTGAATGGGCCAACATTGGCCAGTGAATTCACCAGGTCGGCGGCTTGCAGCGCAGCTACGAGCGTCGTGTGGTCTTTCGAACCAACAGCTACTTTCACCACGTTTGGTTCGGAGTTCTCCTCCACCACGCTGGCCTGGCCACCGCCAGCTGCTGGTGTAGTGGTAGCCTCGGCTACAGCGGCTTCACTGTTTTCGGTTGCAACCGATTGGCAAGACTGCATACCGAGCGTTGTACCAACAACGAGGGCAAAGACTAAGAAGACTTGTTTTTTCATGATTAGAATTTTTTGATTCAGAATAAAAATATTTTCGGACAATTTTATCCGATACTTTTCGAACCGTTGATGACTTTTAGCAAAAAGTGGTGGTGACTTTGGTCATGCACCTGATTCCCGGCTTTTTGTGGAAAAATTGGGCTTTAAACCTTGAAGAAAAAACAGCCACCCATTTTGGAAAACGAAAGCAATAAATTTGCAGAAAAATTCTGCGCTTGGACACCATCACCGGCCATATCGAACGCATCACCTTCCAGAACGCCGACAACGGCTGGACGGTGGCCCGCTTGCAGGAGCCGGGCAAGCTTGACCTGACCACCGTGGTCGGCACGATGACCTCGGTGCAGGTGGGCGAGAGCCTTCGCTGCCAGGGGCATTGGAAAAACGACACGAACTTCGGCTTCCAGTTCGTGGTGCAGACCTACGAGGTCACGCAGCCCGCCACCATCCGGGGCATCCAGAAGTACCTCGCCAGCGGCATGATAAAGGGAATCGGCGACCATTTTGCGGAGCAAATCGTGCTGCGCTATGGCGAGCGGACGCTGGACGTGATTGACCAGACACCCGATTTGCTCATGGAGATTGACGGCATCGGGCCGAAGCGCTTCGCAAAAATTACGGCAGGATGGGCGGAGCAAAAGGCCATCCGGGAGGTGATGGCTTTCTTGATGCAGCACGAAATCAGCCCGACCTACGCCCAAAAAGTGTTCAAGACCTACGGCGAGGAGAGCATCGCCGTGCTGCAAGAAAACCCGTATCGCCTCGCCCGAGACATCCACGGCATCGGCTTCAAGACTGCCGACAAGACGGCCCTCAAGCTCGGCATCCCGCACGAGAGCGAACTGCGGATTGACGCTGGGGTAGAGTACGTGCTGAACACACTGAGCAACGATGGCCATACCTGTTACCCAGTGGACAAGTTCCTCGAACAGGCGCAGCAACTGCTGGAGGTGGAGGCCAACCAAGTGGCAGCCCGCCTCGCCGCCATCGAGCAGGAGGAGCGCATCGTGACGGCCCCGCTGACGATTGACGGGACGCTGACGGCCTGCGTTTGGCTCAAGGTCTTCCACGTCTGCGAGCAGGGAATCGGCAACGAAATGAGGCGCTTGCAAGGGGGGAGTTCCTCATTGCGGAGCGTAAAAACAGGCGAAGCCGTGGCCTGGGCGGAGCAAAAACTTAACATCCAATTGGCTGAAAACCAGCGCATTGCGGTAGCGAAAAGCCTCACGGAGAAAGTGCATATCATCACAGGCGGCCCCGGTACGGGCAAGAGCACCATCACGAAGGTCATCCTGTTGGTGAGCCACCAACTGACGCAGAAAATCATGCTGGCTGCGCCAACGGGCCGGGCCGCCAAGCGCATGTCGGAAATAACGGGCCTGAAGGCCAGCACCATCCACAGCCTACTCGAATTCGATTTCAGCGTCAACGGCTTCAAGCGAAACCGGGAGAACCCGCTGGACTGCGACCTGCTCATCGTGGACGAGGCGAGCATGATTGACACGGTGCTGATGTTTAACCTGCTGAAGGCCGTGCCGACCACGGCCAGACTGGTGCTGGTCGGCGATGTGGACCAGTTGCCAAGCGTGGGGGCGGGCAGCGTGTTGCAGGATTTGATTTTGAGCGAAAAACTGCCGACGACCCGCCTGACTGAGATTTTCCGGCAGGCGCAGTCCTCGAAAATCATCGTGAACGCTCACCGCATCAATGCGGGGATGTTCCCCGACCTGAGCAATGCCAAGGGTGGCGACTTTTTTTTCATGGAGGAAGAAGACCCCGACAAGCTGACCGACCTCATCGTGAACCTCGTGGACAGCCGCCTGCCCAAGGCTTATGGCTTCGATTCCTTCGACGACATACAGGTGCTGGCCCCCATGAACCGGGGCACCATCGGCAACCGCAACCTGAACACTATTTTGCAGAAAAAACTGAACCCCAGCTACGACCCGCTGTTGACGATGGGCCGCAGTTTCCACGACGACGACAAGGTGATGCAAATCAAGAACAACTACGACAAGGATGTCTATAACGGCGACGTGGGCCGCATAAAGAAGATTGACAAAACGGAGCAGGAAGTGGTGGTCGTTTTCGATGGACGTGAGGTCTTCTACGACTTCACCGAATTGGACGAACTGACGCTGGCCTACGCCGTGAGCATCCACAAATACCAAGGCAGCGAATGCCCCTGCGTGGTGATGCCGCTGGTGATGGGGCATTATATGATGCTCTACCGCAACCTGATTTATACGGGCATCACGAGGGGGAAAAAGCTGGTGGTGCTGGTCGGCTCGAAGAAGGCGATAGCCATGGCGGTGGGAAACGACAAGGCGGTGAAGCGGTTTACGGGGTTGGGGGAGGTGATGCGGAAATAGTTTCCCCTCCAAGCCAAGTGGCTCGTGCGAACAAAATTGTTGCTCGTGCGAACAAAATTGTTGCCTGTGCGAACAAAATTGTCGGTCGTGCGAACAAAATTGTCGGTCGTGCGAACAAAATTGTCGGTCGTGCGAACAAAATTGTTGGTCGTGCGAACGAAATTGTTGCCTGTGCGAACGAAATTGTTGCCTGTGCGAGCAAAATTGTCGGTCGTGCGAGCAAAATTGTTGGTCGTGCGAGCAAAATCCTGAGGTGAGCATCGCTTTTAAGACAGTGAAGTTGGGAGGGGGGTGATGGGAAGCCCTGTATCAATGGCTGCCAATTGATAACAGAAAGGCCACTAACTTATCCTCGTCGGCTCGAAGAAGGCGGTGGCGATGGCGGTGGGGAATGATAAAGCGGTGAAGCGGTTTACGGGGTTGGGGGAGGTGATGAAGGGAAAGTAGTTTTTTGGTAACTTTGACCCTCAAGTAATTGCAACAACATGAAAATCAGCAAGATAAAAATCAGCAAGTTCCACCAGTTCGAGGATTTTGAACTGGACTTGACGTACCCGAAGGGGCATGAGAAGGAAGGGAAGCCGTTGGACAAGGTTTGCTTTATTGGGCAGAGTGGGACGGGGAAGACGACGTTGTTGGAGATGATAAAACATGCTTGTACTCCATATCTTACACCATCTATTCGCTTTGAGTCAGACTTGTTTTCAACATCTGATGGAGAAGATTTCGGCTTTTTTCGTTTTTATAGAGAAAAAGATAAATACAGTGAAGAGAGCTACATGGATGTTTCTGTCGCATATAATGATGATAGCAAAAAATTAGATGACCCATTTGAAGCAGAAGAGCCAATTGCGAGGGCACTCCTATATTTCGCCACCGGACTTTCAAATGCTGATTTGACACAATCAATGATAAATTCTTTTGAAAAGAAAATTTTAATCGAACCAAATAAGACTTATAGACCTCGAAAAGCTCCAATTAAAGAGCTTAATTTTCATCAAGTCACTAAAGATAGCATTAAAAGCATATGGGAAGCATTTTATCAGCTTATTCAAAATCATCAACAAGACGAAGCGAATTTTAAACTTAATTTAATCAACCGCTTCGAGAAAGAAAAAATAGACATATCTAAAGAGTTGTCAAATTGGAGAAGCCAACATCCAAATCCAATAGAGATTGTTGCAAAAGAATGTCTAAATCCAATACTTAAACAGTTTCAATTGGCTGTAAAAACCGAAGTTGATGACGTAAGGCAACTGCATTCATTGCAAATCAGTAGTTTATTTGAAAAAACAACTATCCCGTACGAATTTCTCAGCACCGGCACCAAACAAATCATCTTCACCGCCTTCCCCATTTACCAGCTATTGGAAGACGACAGCATCGTACTAATGGACGAGCCAGAAACCTCGCTTTATCCAGATATACAGCGGGAAATCATACCCTACTATACCTCCTTTGACAAGAACAAAACCTCGCAGTTTTTCTTTGCCACGCACTCGCCCATCATCGCTTCGGCGTTTGAGCCTTGGGAGATTGTGGAATTGAAGTTTGATGAGAAGGGGAAGGTGTATCGGGATAAGTACTATGAGGGGGAGAATCATGTGAACAATTACCGACTCGATGCGCAGATATTGCGCTATGACCAGATTTTGACCCGGATATTTGATTTATCGGGCGACAGTGACGCAAAGCGGGCGGAGAAATTGCAGGAGCTTGCCATTTTGAAAAATAAAGTGGAACGATTGAAAAAAGAGGAAATGGATAAACCTTCTGCTGAAACACAAAAAATCATCAACGAGTACCTGCAATTATCGGACGATATTTCTGGTACTTGGGCGCTTTCCCGTCATGAGAAAAATTGACAAAACCTGCTCACTTTCAACGGTTTATAAGGCTTGGGAAGAGGACTTGGAGGCACGGGGCCAAGCCCACACTACCTATAATTCTTCCAGTGGAGAATATTACCGGGATATTATAATGCAACTGTATTTGTGCCAAGATGGATTGTGCGCTTATACGGAGCAGTCGCTTTGCCAATCAGCAATTTATGCCACAACAAATTGGAAGAATGGTCGCTATATCGCTGAAATACCTACACAAAAGCCTTTGGGCAGCCTCGACCATTTCGACCCAACTTTGAAGGCTAACCAAGCGTGGTTATGGTCTAACTTTTTCATGATAAATTTTGAAGTCAATTCTTCTAAAATCAAAGGAAGCAAGCCTGTTGACCCAATTCTAAAGCCAGATAGGGATGGTTACGACCCTTTTGAATTGCTTGAATACGACATGCAGCTCCATACTTTTCGTCCAAATGAGAAGTTGGAATCAGCGGAATTCGAGAAAGTGGAAAACATGATTAATGTGCTCGGAATTAATCATATTGACGAGGATAGAAAAGATTTGCTTAGCAAAACGCTGCGGTTGATATACACTTGCCATTGGACTTGGGACGAAGCCGAAACCAAAACCCGGCAGTTCCCCACTGCTTTGAAAATGTGCAGAATTCAGTTGGAAAACGACCAAAGCAAATTCAGAATGGTGCTTTTTGGTGGAGATTCGATTGAGTAGCCTTAAAATGGGAATGTCTCGTTCTCACGCCACCAGGTATTTCCGCCAACCTTTCCCTTGTTTTCGCATCAGTACCCGCTCCGGTCGTCCGTAAAGGTTCACGACTTCCCCCCCATCACCCCCTCCACCAATTTCCTATCGTTCGCCAGCCTCGGCACCTTGTTCTGGCCGCCGAGCTTGCCCTGTGACTTCATGTAGGAGCGAAAGGCGTCACGGGGCAGCGGCACGATTTTCAGCGGGCGGAGGATATTTCCTTTGATGAGGTCGGCGTAGTAGATGTTCTGTTTAACCATCTCATCGTCAAGCAGTTGCGCAAAGCGGACCAAGTCGTCTGGCTGGCGGTCGAACTCCACGAACCACTCATGGTAGGGCAACCCTCCTTCTGGTGGTGCCACTTGCGGGGCCACCGTGAACTCGACGACGCTCACCCCCACGGCTTGTGAAACCGCAAGCATGGCGGCCTCCACTTCTTTGCCAATCACGTGTTCGCCGAAGGCGGAAATGAAATGCTTCACCCGTCCGGTGACGATAATCCGGTAGGGGTTCAGGGACACGAACTCCACGGTGTCGCCGATGTTGTAGCCCCAAAGCCCGGCGTTGTTGTTGATGATGAGGGCGTAGTTTACCCCAAGCTCCACATTGCGGAGCGAAAGGCGGGTGGGTTGCTCGTTGAAAACCTCGTCCAATGGAACGAACTCAAAGAAGATGCCAGAGGCGGCGTTGAGCAGTAGCCCCGGCTCGGTTTGGCTGTCCTGAAAGGCGATGAAGCCCTCGCTGGCCGGGTAGGTTTCCACGCTGTCCAAGCGCTGGCCAACCAGCGCTTCCAAGCCTGCCCGGTACGGCTCGAAGTTTACGCCGCCATAAACGAAGACCTTGAAATTGGGGAAAACGTCTTTCACGAATTGCTTGCCGCTGCGCTCCAGCAGCCGCTCATAGTACATCTGCACCCACGGCGGTATGCCGCTGATGAGGCGCAGGTCCTGCCCCAGCGTTTCCGTCACGATGGCCTCCAGTTTTTGCTCCCAATCTTCGATGCAGTTGGTGGGGAAGCTGGGCAGTTGGCTGGTGCGCAGCCAAGCTGGCACTTCGTGGTTGACGATGCCGGAAAGCCGCCCGGCGGGTATGCTTCCCGCCAAGTCCAGTTCCGGGCTGCCAGAGAGGAATATCATTTTGCCATCGAAAAAATCGAAATTGCCGGTGCGGGCGGCGTAGTTGAAGAGGGCATTGCGGGCCGTGCCGAAGTGGTTTGGCATGGAATCCCGAGTGAGGGGGATGTACTTGACGCCGGAGGTAGTGCCGCTGGTCTTGGCGAAGTATTTCGGGAGGCCGGGCCAAAGCACGTCCCGCTCGCCAGTCTTTATGCGCTCCACCCATGGACGCAGGGCTTCGTAGTCCCGCAGCGGCACTTGCGCCCGAAAGGCTTCGTGGCTGTTGATTTTGTCAAAACCATGCTCCTTGCCGAAGGCCGTGCGGCGTCCATTTTTTATCAAATCCTGAAAAACCAAGTCCTGTGCCTCGGGCGCTGCCCGGCTCCAACGCTCAATGTTTCGGGCGATGAGATGGGCAATGGGCTTGAGCAGGCGGGATTTGATTTTCATAACAAGCGAGTGAGCGGGTGAGAAATGTGAGCGAGTGAGCTAACTAAACCAACTCCATCTTCTTCGCCCCCACTTTGTACATCTTCTTGTAATACTCGTCGGCCATGCGGTCGGAGTCGAAGAAGGTGACGACTTCCTTCATGCTGTGTTTCACGACGGCAAGCCATTTTTTGCGATTGTTGTAGTACATGGGCAAAATCTCGTCTTCCAGCACGGACATCAAGTTCTTGCGGTCAAATTCATCCTGTATGCCTTCCGGCCAAGTGGCATTGGCTTGTTCGGTCACGAAGCAGTTGTGGCCGTGGCTGGCGAACTCCGGTATCCAGCCGTCCCAGGTGGAGAGGTTCACGCAGGCGTTCATGGCGGCGGTCATGCCGCTGGTACCCGATGCCTCACGGGGAATGCGGGGGTTGTTCAGCCAGATGTCGCTGCCCTGCTTCATGATTTTAGAAAGGGCAAGCTCGTAGCCCGTGATGACGGCCAGGTTTGGGTATTTATTGGAGATATGCACCAGCTTGTTGAAGGTGCCGATGGCGTCGTAATCCATCGGGTAGGGCTTGCCCGCCCAGATGATTTGGATGGGCAGTTTCGTGTCGTTGAGCAGTTTTTCAAAATGGTCCAAATCACGGGTGATGAGGTCCGCCCGTTTGTACCCAGCATAGCGCCTCGCCCACACGAGGGTCAGCACGTCCGGCTGGAATATCTTCCCAGTCTGGTCGGCCACTACGTCGAAAAGGCGGCATTTGAGCTCCGTTTTACGGGCTTCGAGTGCGTCGTCATCGTCGTTTTCTAGCGCTGCATCCAATTCGGGGTCGTGCCAGTAGAGGTGGTTCTGCGCATTGGTGACGTGGGTGATGGGGCAAATGCCGTCAAAGCCGCCCCACATTTCACGGGCCACTTCGCCGTGGATTTTCGAGACGCCGTTGGACATGCGGGCCATCCGAAGGGCTGCCAGTGAGTGGCTGAACACGTCGTCGGCAATGCCCGTGATGCGGCGCACCTCGGAGAGCGTCACCTTTCCGAAGAAGCTCATGCGCTCCAGCAGGTGGATGTCGTGCTTCTCGTTGCCAGCGTCCACGGGGGTATGGGTGGTGAACACCAGGTGCTTGCGCACTTCGTCCTTTACCCCAAATTTGTCATACAGGTGAAAGGCGGCGGGCAGTGCGTGGGCCTCGTTGAGGTGGTAAACATCAGCGTCGTAGTCGAGGATGTCGAGCAATTTGGCGCCGCCCATGCCCAGTAGGATGGACTGTGCCACCTTGGCCTCCGTGTTGTTGGAGTAAAGCCGGTGGCAGATGGTCTGCGCTAAATAGTCGTTGTCGGGGTGGATGGTGGAC
The DNA here is from genome assembly GCA_002435785.1 of Saprospiraceae bacterium UBA6168. Taxonomy (GTDB): domain Bacteria; phylum Bacteroidota; class Bacteroidia; order Chitinophagales; family Saprospiraceae; genus UBA6168. The sequence goes on from DIUC01000039.1 coordinate 171,583, forward strand.
AGCAGGAACAGCGGCGCCGAGCCGAAAACATGCGGTGGCAAGTACCATGCCTTGACCTTTATGGGGTGCTTGTTCACCTCAATGTCGAACTCGATGCCCGTGTCCACAAGGAAATTGTAATGGCGCTCCATGAATAGCACGTCCATTTCGCCGTTGCTGTTGCGCACCTGGTCATAGTAGCCGTACTTCCAGAGGATGCCGACGCCAATCAGGTTTTGCTTAAGGTCGAATGCGCTGCGCATGTGCGATCCGGCGAGGTAGCCGAGGCCACCGGAGTATATTTTCAGCGCTTGGTCAATGGCGAACTCCATGCTGAAGTAGGCCACACGCTGCGAGTACTTTTTGTCGGTGGGATAAGGATGCTTAAAAGGCATGAACTGGCTCATGAATCTGTAGTTTTCAATGAATTTTTTTACCCGGCCTGTTCATCAGGCCAAGGCATTGCAAAAGGTGTAGTTTCGTGAATTACCAAGTGCTTAAAGCAAAAAAGCGGGGGCGAAGATATTGAAATTGTGAGAAACTGTGCCAGTTGTTGTGCGGCAACTGTTTTTGAAGGGGGCGAAACCGTAATTTTGCCCCACTTAGCAAAACTGATTCCAATGAAAGCTTTTCAGACGATTTTGTTGCTCGTGCTCTCCAACACCTTCATGACCTTCGCTTGGTACGGCCACCTGAAGTTCAAGGAAATGAAGTTCACCGAGCACCTCGGCCTGATGGCCATCATCCTCATCAGTTGGGGCATCGCCTTCTTCGAGTACTGCCTCATGGTGCCCGCTAACCGCATCGGCTACAAGCTGAACGGCGGCCCGTTCTCGCTCATGGAACTGAAGGTGATTCAGGAGGTCATCACGCTGGTAGTGTTCACTATTTTTTCCCTTGCGTTGTTCAAAACGGAGACTTTTAAGTGGAACCACTTGGCGGGGTTCGCTTGCTTGGTGGGGGCCGTGTTTTTTATTTTTAAGAAATAGGGAAATGGTATTTGGTGGTTTGCTTGGCAGCCTATACCAGCCAAAGGTAGAGAGAGTTTAACTCTACCCTCTTTTAGTTTAACTCTACCCTCTTTTAGTTTAAAAATGGGTAGAGATAGTCCAACTCTACCCATTTTGAGTTTAACTTGACCCATTTTTAATTTAACTTGACCCATTTTTAGTTTAACTCTACCTTTTTTGAGTTTAAAAATGGGTAGAGTTAAACTCAAACGGCTTGGAGTTGAATTATACAAGCAGTTAACTACGCTAAAACCCATTTTCATGGCTGAGAAATCAAAACTTAGGAAAGAAATCGCCCTCTTCGGAAAGTCGTTTGCCATTTAGCCCACGAAATAACAACTACACCCCAACCCCAAATCTTTCCACCACCTTTTCACAAGCCGCTTCCAGCATCTCATAAACCTTTACAAACCCATTGTCGTCCCAATAGGGGTCTGGCACGGCTTGGTTCCTGTCCGGCGTCACGAAGTTCATGATGAGGTGCACTTTTTCCTCCTGTTCTTTGGTGGTGGCGAGGCCGAGGATGTCCCGGTAGTTTTGGCCGTCCATGGCCAGCACGAGGTCGAAGCGGTCGAGGTCGTGGGGCTTGAGTTGGCGGGCACGCTGGTTGGTGATGTCAATGCCAAACTGGCGGCCAGTGGCGATGGAGCGGCGGTCTGGCAGCTCGCCAATATGCCAAGCGCCAGTGCCAGCAGAGTCCACTTGCCAATCAAGGCCGTGCTGCGTGATTTTTTGCTGCATGATGCCCTCGGCAAGCGGCGAGCGGCAGATATTGCCAAGGCAGACCATCAAGATTTTCATGTTCACATAGATTTTTTAGCAACGTTCGGCTCAAATCCTCAACTGAAAAAGGTTTCGTTGTGGGATGAACAAACGTTCTACGGAGTCCATTTCGAACCGCACCAATTCAAAAAACGTGCAACAATCCTCGTTCACATTTTTTGTTTCATAGGTAAACGGTCGTATCGTGGAAGGGTTTAGCCGCAACTCGTAATGGGTGTTTTCAGGGCCAGTCTCCCAACCTATTTCAAAATCGTTGAAAAAATAGGCCAAGCTATCGGTCGAAACTTGCAGCTCGTGCTTTTTATTGCCAGCAATGGAGAAAACCGAAACCTCGTCGGCAGCAAAAGTGCCGTTGGCCACCAGGTCCTCGCCACTGTCTTTGTCCAACAACTGAAAGCTGAACTCGTTGGGTGGCGAGAAGCAAGCAACGTCATCGCATTTGCTGCACTGGAGGTTCAATAGTCCCAGGCAAGCGAAGAGGGTGGGGAGCATTACAGGCTTTTTCATAAAAAGGAATTTTAAAATTGATACATCCTACTTGGAGGAGTTAAGACATGGGCAGTTAAAAACGCAAAACTACGGAATGCCCATTAGTTGGGTAATTCAGCCGTGTAAAGAATCTTCCTACCTTTGCCCCGTGAGCAACTTAGACCGCATCCTTGCACTATACCGGGACGACCAGCGCACCCAAAAACTGGTGACGGCGCTTCGTTCAAAATCAACACCCGCCGCCCCCGAGTTCTCGGGGCAGGCCGTTCAACTCAACGGCTTGGCCGGTGCGCAGGAAGCTTTTGTCCTCGCCGGAGCCTACCTCGCCGACCCAAGGCCGCAGTTGTTTATCGCCATTGACAAAGAGGAGGCAGCCTACCTACAAAACGACCTCTCCGGCCTGTTGGAAAAAAAGCCCGTGCGCTTCTTCCCAGACTCTTTCAAGCGGCCCATGTATTTCGAGGAACTGAACACCACAAACGTGCTGGAACGCACCGAAGCTATCAATAAAATCAGCTCCCCGACGGGCAGTCCAGAGATTTTGGTCACTTATCCAGAGGCGCTGTTTGAAAAAGTCGTTGCGCCAGCGGAACTCGAAAAGACTCGCATTGAGATACAGCCGGGGCAAAAATTAGACGTGGATTTTACCATAGAAATGCTCGTGACCTATGGCTTCAAGCGGGAGGATTTTGTCTATGAACCCGGCCAGTTTAGCATTAGAGGCGCCATCGTGGACATTTTTTCCTACGGCAACGACTACCCCTACCGCATTGAACTCTTCGACGAGGACGTGGAGAGCATCCGCAGCTTCGACCCGCTCACGCAGCTTTCCGTGCAGAACATCGGGCGGGTGAGCATCGTGCCGAACATCAACACCAAGTTCAACCGCTCGCAGAAGGTCTCGCTGCTCAACGTGCTGGCACCCAACACTGTCATTTGGGTGAAAGACTGGAATGCCTTGGAGGAAAAGCTGCAACTATGCTTTGAAAAAGCCGAAGAATTTTCCAAGACACTGCCCCTGATGGACGAGAGCGAGCTGGGGGAAATCTTCCGGGACAGGGCGTTCATTCGCCCGCACGAAGTGGTGGAGGATGTTGGGAAGTTTGCACTCGTGACTTTGACCTCACCCCCGGCCCCTCTCCTTGAGGAGAGGGGAGGAGAGGCTAATATACGTCAAAATTCTTTGGGTGGAAGCACAGCGCTCCTCCCCTCTCCTGCAGGAGAGGGGCCGGGGGTGAGGTGGACGGTCGTGAGCTACCATTCCAAAACCCAACCCTCTTTCAACAAAAACTTCCAACTCCTCGGCAACAATTTGCGGAGCAACACCGAGGAGCGCATCGAGAACTTCATTTTCACCGACAACCCCAAGCAAATCGAGCGCTTCCACGCCATTTTTGAAGACATGGCCGAGGCGGTGGGCAGCGTGAAATTCGAGCCGGTCATCAAGGCCATCCACGAGGGGTTCATTGACCTCGACCTGAAAGTTGCTTTTTACACCGACCACCAGATTTTCCAGCGGCACCACCATTACAAGTTGCGGCAGGGCTTCACGGCAGATAAGGCGCTGAACGTCAAACTGTTGCGGGAGCTGCAACCCGGCGACTTCGTGGTGCATATTGACCACGGGGTGGGCAAGTACAGTGGCCTAGAGAAAATCACCGTCAACGGCCACACGCAGGAGTCGGTGCGCATTTTTTACAAAAACAACGACGTGCTCTACGTGGGCATCAACTCGTTGCACAAAATATCAAAGTACAGCGGCAAGGACGGCACCCCGCCCGTGCTCAACAAGCTCGGCTCGGACACTTGGCAGACGATGAAAAGCAAGGCCAAGAAGAAGGTCAAGGACATTGCGAAGGAACTTATCAAACTCTATGCGCTGCGCAAAGCCTCGCCCGGTCACGCCTTTCCGCCCGACAACTACCTGCAAGCCGAACTCGAAGCCTCGTTCATCTACGAGGACACGCCCGACCAGGAAAAGGCAACCATTGACGTAAAGGAGGACATGGAGAAGCCCTACCCCATGGACCGCCTCATCTGCGGCGACGTGGGTTTTGGGAAAACGGAAGTGGCCATCCGGGCAGCGTTCAAGGCGGTGACCGATGGCAAACAGGTAGCCATCCTCGTGCCGACGACCATCCTCGCCTTGCAGCATTACAAGACTTTCAGCGATCGGCTTGCGCAGTTCAAGCTCCATATCGAGTACGTCAACCGCTTCAAGTCGGCGAAGGAGAAAAAAGAGATTTTTGAAAATACCAAGCTGGGTAAAGTGGACATCCTTATTGGCACACATGCCCTGCTCAGTGCCGATTTGAAGTTCAAAGACCTCGGCCTGTTGGTCATTGACGAGGAGCAAAAATTCGGGGTGACAGCCAAGGAAAAGCTGCGCAATCTGAAGGTCAACGTGGACACGCTGACCCTGACAGCAACTCCGATTCCCCGCACCTTGCAGTTCTCGCTCATGGCCGCCCGTGACCTGAGCATCATCCGCACCCCGCCGCCGAACCGACAGCCCATTCACACCGAAATCAGGGTGCTGCACGAGACGATTATCAAGGACGCCATTTACAAGGAAATACACCGGGGGGGGCAGGTCTTTTTCGTTCACAATCGGGTAAAATCGCTGGCCGACATGGCGGGCCTCATCAAGCGACTCTGCCCCGACGTGGACATCGCCACGGCGCACGGCCAGATGGAAAGCGACCATTTGGAGAGCACGCTGCTTGATTTTATTGACAAAAAATACGACGTGCTGGTCTGCACGAACATCATCGAAACGGGCCTCGACATCCCGAACGCCAACACGATGATTATCAACGCCGCCAATGAGTTCGGCCTCAGCGACCTGCACCAATTGCGGGGTCGCATCGGCCGCTCGAACAAAAAGGCGTACTGCTACCTGTTTGCGCCGCCGATGTCCGTGCTCACACACGATGCCCGCAAGCGCCTCAAGACTATCGAAGAGCACAACGACCTTGGCTCGGGCTTCGAGATTGCGATGCGTGACCTCGACATCCGGGGGGCGGGCAACCTGCTCGGCTCAGAGCAGAGCGGCTTCATCGCCGACATCGGCTACGAGACCTTCCAGCGCATCCTCGAAGAGGCCGTGCAGGAGCTGAAGGAGACCGATTTCAAAGATGTTTTCAAAGAGGATTTGGAGAAAAAACAGGCTTTCGTGCGGGACGTAAACGTGGACACGGACGTGGAAATGCATATCCCCAGCGAGTATGTGAGCAGTGTTTCGGAGCGCCTGTTGCTGTACACCGCCATTGACGATATACAGGATGAAGCCGAGTTAGAGAAGTTTGGCGAGAACCTAAAAGACCGCTTCGGCCCCGTGCCAGAACCCGTGCTGGAGCTGTTCGACGGCCTGCGCCTCCGCTGGATTGCGAGGGAATTGGGCTTCGAGCGGGTCATTCTGAAAGACAGCAAATTGCGGTGTTATTTCGTGGACAACCCGCAGTCGCCGTTTTATGACAGTGCCACCTTCCAACAGGTGTTCCAGTACCTATCCAAGCATGGGGAGCAGATGCAGATTACCTTGAAGAAATCGGTGCGGAGCCTCATCATGGCAAGGGACGGGGTGCGGACGCTGTCGGGGGCGAGGAAGTTGTTGGAGGGGGTGAAAGGGAAGGCGGTGGTGTGAGTATTTATTAGATTCTTTCAAAATCAGTCCTTGAAGAACAGCGATATGCGAAGGGGCGTTTTTCTTTGGAAGCCAACTTTTTAACCACTTCCCAGCGTTTAACGACCTGATCTACCATTTCCCAATAGGTAACCCCATTCTTCGATGGTGGCTTGAAAAAGAATATGCCAAGCCCATGCTCTTGATAGAGTGCAAACTGGTTTTTGTCTGTTTGAATCCTATAGTCCTGTGTTATTATGATGGCGTTTTGTTTGCCCGCTTTCGGAATCCAGTCTTCATCTTGTGTGCCCTGTCCAAATTCATCCTTTATGGATTTCACTTCAATGGCTTCCTTTTCCTTCATATTGAGTGGTTGTTGAAGGATGTTTAATCCTCTAGCCAATTGAGGGGGCATATTTTCGTCAATATAAATTGTCATCAAGCAGCCATTTTACAGTATTCAAGGGCATCGGAAACCTGCTGTTTGGATATTTCAAAAATATTGGAGATAAAATCAACGGGTTCGCCTCCTTTATAATAGGAAAAAATAGTGGTAGGCAGTATATTAGTGCCAACTATCGTAGGTTGACCAAATTGGTGGTGAGGATCAACAACTATATTTTTTTCTCTGCCAAGAGGATAAAAACGCTTTGCAATGTGTTGCCCATTGAACTCAATTTTCTTGCAGAAAGGCTGTATGACCTCTCGCAAATTGTATTGAAAGATAGGGTCAATGTTTACGATATCCCCTCCTTCTGTCTCGAATAAAATTTTCCCACCGTCAGTAAGCAGCGTGGTTGATGCAAATGGAAAATTGGTCTTTAGCTTAGCAGAAAGCCTTTCATGTGCCGCAAGAATCTCCTTGGTCTTGACACCAGCATCTTTAAGCTGATAGAACACATAGAATTCAATCAACGTCAAAAAATTGAACGCAGTAGCGCCTCCCTCTCCCCAAGAATACAAGTCTTTTCGTTTGCCGAACCGCTCGTTCCAATAGACTTTTAGCAGCCTCCGTACCTTGTACAGGGGCAGATTTAGAATCTTGGCGGCTTCTGGAACGCTGTAGATTCCTTCTCCCAACCGTGGTTTTATCAAAGTTTCAGCAGGCATTGGTTCAATTTTATACAAAGTAAGGGCTTTTGACAAACTTAGCCAATAGCGGGCTTGATTAAAATGGAATGTGTGATTCATCGCTTGGCAGACGCTGCCGAAGCATTACAAGCTGCGCTGCTTTTTCGTGGACAACCCGCAGTCGTCGATTTACGACAGTGCCACCTTCCAGCAGGTGTTCCAGACCTTGAACATTCAATGGACTGACCAGTTTAGGTTAGTAATCAATTGACGTTTCCAAACTCGCCGACCAACGAAAAATGAACGTACTAATCATCTTAGGACACCCCAGAAAAGACAGCTTTTGCGGCGCATTGGCGGACGCCTACCGCAATGGTGCCGAAGCTGCTGACGCAACGGTTCGCCTCACCGCACTCGCCGACTTGCAGTTCAACCTGAACGTGATAGTGCCGGAGCCACAAGACCAAGCCGATGAACCCGACATCGTGCAAGCCCGAAAAGACATTCAATGGGCCGACCATTTGGTCTTCGTTTACCCGGTCTGGTGGGGCATGATGCCCGCATTGCTAAAAGGTTTCCTCGACCGGGTGCTGGTGCCGGGCTTCGCTTTTTATGAAGTTGCGGAGAACAACTATAAAAAACTGCTGACGGGCAAAACGGCCCAACTCATCCTCGCCATGGACACTCCCACATGGATATACAAACTATTCATCCATGCGCCCAGCACCCACGCCATGAAGATTGCCACGCTGCAATTTTGTGGGATATCACCCGTGCGCACCACCCATTTCAGTCCGGTGAAGCACGTGTCCGATGCGCAACGGAGCCAGTGGCTGCAACATACTTTTGCCTTGGGTGAAAAGCTGCGCAATGGTGTCATCACACCTCGTGAACGGCTCATGGGCAGGGTCCTTCCCTGGCTTAAAGCAGTGCGGCTACAGTTTTACCCCATGTCCTGGATTGCTTATGGCGTGGGCGCATTTGCGGCAGCGGAATTGGGTTATGGCTTCAGTTGGGGCTTGTTTTGGCTTGGCTATGCGTTCTTGTTTTTGTGTGAAATGGCCACCGTTTTTTTCAACGAGATTTACGATTACGAGACTGATAAGTTGAACACTGCCTATGGCCCGTTCAACGGCGGCTCACGGGTAATCGTTGATGGGGAACTCACCCCTGCGAAACTTCGACGTGCCATCCGTTGGCTTTGCGGAGCGATGGGGGTTGCCTTGGTTTTGTTGATGGTTTATGCTCCCGCAAATCCCATCGCCATCGCTGGGCTGGTAGCTGTGCTTGTGTTTTTCGCTTTTGGTTACACGGTGCCGCCCCTGAAATTCAGTTACCGCAGCCTCGGCGAGTTCACGGTTGGCATCACGCACAGCCTGCTGGTGATGCTGTGTGGCCATGTTTTCCAAGGCGGCCAGTTGTCCGATGCGTTGCCTTGGCTGCTCAGTGTGCCGCTGTTTTTCTCCATTTTACCTTCGATAACGCTCTCCGGCATCCCCGATTACGCTGCTGACCAAGCCGTCGGGAAGCGCACCCTCGCTGTGCGTTTTGGCAAAAATGCTGCCGCAGGTTTCGCCATCGCCTGCACCCTGCTTGCCATGACCAGCGCATTTTATCTCCATTATACAGGCATGGCGTCAAATGCCTACAACTGGGTGCTGTGGCTGGCCGTTCCGCATGGGATTTGGTTGGTTTGGGCACTGTGGCGGTACATTCGCCAACCAGCAAAGCCCGATAGCATACCCGGCCTGATGGTGCTATCCCTTACGTTTTTGATGTGGTATGCGTTGATGCCGTTTTTTGGGTTGGGCTGAGGTGGGTGATACAGTGCCTACGCACGACGGCCAAAGCCCGTCAACAAGCATAGCTCGTGACGAGCAGTGCCGTTCTTTAATTGTAAGCATAGGTAGGTGACCAGCGGGTAGGTGGTGCTTTTACCTACAAGTGAAATTTTATTCATTTAAATAAATTATCCCGCTTATCAATTGAAGGTGATATATCTATAACTGATTTTGCCTCATTCCTTTTCTGGTTGTAAGCCGTATTGAGTTCGACAACAAAATTGTTCAATTCTTGTGAAATGAAATTCAGGTTTTCCGAAATTTCCTTAATTTCTTCTACACTTAAATCATGATCCAAAATTAATTGTGTCATACCTAACATAGTTGAAATTGGTCTGCGGATAACATGCCCAATATCAAAAATTATTTGTTCAATTGAGGTTATATAATCAATCAGTAGGGTAATATCTGTTGTTGCGCCATACCACAGCGTATGTCCGTTTACATCTTTCTCAGGTAAAGCTTGCATCCAGCGCCACCTTATTTTACCGTTAACAACCACTCTATATTGGACACTAACGGCAGTTTGTGTCTTGTTTGCCTCTATCATTGCTTGCGTAAATTTATCTTTATCGTTCTCATAACACTCTGCATTTACTAAGGTTGGACGTTTTATGATATCGTCTACCTCATAAACTTCTTTTTGCGTTTCAGAACCATGGCTCATAAAAAGTACATTGATGTGCCCGTTTTCTTCTATTTCAAACATGTAGGTGTTGCCAGGAATTTGGCTGGTTATTTTTCTTAATAACTCCTCGCTTCTTCTTATTTTTTCTTCTGAATTTTTTCGTTCTGTAATATCGTGGTTAATAGAAAGGAACTGATAAATTTTTCGGTTTTCATCTAAAAACGGAACAATAGTAGTATCCACCCAGTACAAACTCCCATCTTTTGCTTTGTTGCAAAATTCGCCTTGAAAGGGTTTTCCGTCTTTCATTGCACTTCTTAATTCATTAAAATATTCGGGTGGATGAATGCCTGACCAGAGAACATCATGATTTTTCCCCAATAGTTCATTAGCGGTAAATTTACTAATCTCGCAAAAATTTTTATTTACAAAAGAGAAGGAACCAGAATTTTCAGAAATCGCAACACTGTAACCTATATCCAATGCATATTTATAATCTTTAAGTTCTGCTTTCTGTTCTCTACGTTCAACCGCTAATTTGAGCAATTCGAGTAACATCGAAATCAAGTCTCTTTCTTCTCTCAAAAACGGACCTTCATCAGCATTGGGCATTTGTTGCGAATACCTTACTTCAATACATATAGTTGTTCCTTTTGTGGTTTTTCCTTCTGCCTTTTGGAAATAGGCTGAAGATTCAAAATTGTTTGTTGCATATGGTATTCCAGCTACACAAACACAGGCAGATGTAATGTCCGGATATTGCCAGCCATTTGGTATAATTTCAGCAATTTTTTGAAACTGCTTTTTTGATCGAAAACCTTCATCTTGCAGAATTTTACTAACGGTATATAGCGTATTCAGTTCTTTTATCCTTTCTTTAAGGTTTCCAATGGTTTGATTTTTTATTGCTTCAGCTTCCTCTCTTTTTCTTATTTCACGTTGCATTGTTATCAAACTTGTACGTAGGTGATTGGTTGCGTAATATTGCAACCCCAGTATAGTACCGAATGGAATAAAAGCACCTATCCATCTAGTTAGGGGAGTATGCACTACTGTAGGCGGAGGAAGGCTACCAATTTGTTCCATATAAACCATTCCAAAATTAGCACTTACCGACAGTATGCAAAAAAGCAATCCTCCCCGCCAACCAAGTAAAAAACCAGCTGTTAAAATTACGCTCATTTGAGACAAAATGCCAGGCGCATTCATACCGCCTGATGATAAACAGGGAATTGTAATTAATAACCACACCATAATTGTAAGCGACCAACTTGCCGTGCGGATATAGCCAAATTTAATTAAAGTAAGATGGAAGGCTGCGATGAATATTGAAGTGCTTAAAAAGGTAAACCACCGCATCCATAGATGAGGAAAAAAATAAAAGCCAACAGATACAATTACCCCGATAACAACAGACCAAAGAATCGTAAGAACAAACACCATATATTTGCGGTGGTTTTTCTCTTTATCGGGTATTTTAAATAGAGGTACCATATTGATAAATTAAATAGCAGTGCTATAGTTGGTAAAATTGCCGTAGTACGCTGCCAAAAGATGGCGTTTTATGGCGGTGAGGGTATGTACGGTGGCAAGTGGGTTGACACCTGATTCTTCAACGGCTAACCGATGGTTGCTTCGAACATTCAAAAGGCTAGCCTGAATACGGCGGATACGTACTATTTCTAGACAGTAAGGATTTGATGGATTTGTCATTTTTTTATTGGTAAAACGCTGATTAAAAGGCTTTTTTGTATGATTTTTTTAACGCTCAAAACAAACAAATTTCCCGCCAATCACCAAGCAGCTTCAAAAAAACCAAAAAAAATCTGACGATTACTCTCATCCAACCAATTCCACCCAAATCAAAAACTCACCCCGGTGGCACCATACCTCCCCGCTGGCACCACACCTCCCCTCACTCCGGTCTTCCCACCAAAAAACGGCGCTGCTCGACACGAGCTATGCTCGTTGGCGGGCTTTGGTAGAGGCCTCCGGCCTCGCCTTCCCAAGCCGCTAATGCTTTGCAAATATAGTCCAACAAACTACATTCGCCAAGCAAACCCTACAACTATGAGATACCGCATTCTTGACCAGCATGGCCTCAACTTCCTCACACTTACCGTTGTCGAGTGGATAGACCTCTTCACCCGCAAGGCATTTGCCGAAATCGTCATTGAAAGCCTGCGCTGGTGCCAACAGAACAAAGGGCTTGAAATCTACGGCTTCGTGCTGATGCCGAGCCACCTGCACCTCATCGCACGGGCGGGCAGCGAGTACGAGCTTTCCGCTATCTTGCAAAGCTTCAAGTCCTTCACCGCCTCCAAAATCATTGACCAACTAAAAGACACTACCCTTTTGGCCTCGGGCACCCTCCCTTTTGCCCCAATTTCCCCCAATTTCCCCCAAATCAAAAAATCACCCCCTTGGATGACGATCGCACGCACCTGGATGGCTTTTACATCGCCTTGGAGGAAAAATAACACCTCCTGGATTGCGATCGCACGCACTTGGATGACTTGTGCATCGGCTTGGATGACTTGTGCATCGTCTTGGATGGAAAATAACACGGCTTGGAAAAGGCTGGAATTGCCTCGCTCGCATTTTGCAGCTAAGGGCTTGTTGGCTACTTTGTTAAGCCGGGATTGAATGATAAAAATTGGCATTATGTTAGCTATAAGAATATTGCTGATGTCATTCATTGACAGTGCAATACAAAATTTATTTTTCACACTTTAAACATTATCCAAATGGCAGACAGAAGAGTAACATCCCGACTCAACATGGCAAACGCCGTCAAGGAAGTTTGCGACAACAACCCCGATGTAGTGGCCTTGGTGCCAGCTTTTGTGGTGCTGGTCGTTGCCCTCGGCACCAGAATCACCACCTTGCGGGCACAGATGAAAAAGGTCAGCATGAAAAACAGCGGGCTTTATGAGAACAAGACCAACTGGAAGGAAAGTTTGTCGCTACTGCTCTCGGTGCTTTGCGGCGCAGGGGTATCTTATGCCCGCAAGATAAGCGACGTGGTGCTGAGGAACAATTTTGACTATCCCGTTTCCACTTTCACGGAGATGCGGGACACGGAACTGATAGAGATGGCGCAGTCCCTCATCGAACTGCAAGCCACGGTGGCGGCACCGTTGGTGGATTATGGCATCACCACGGCTTTTATGACGGAGGTGGGCGAGGCGCTCGACAATTTTGATGAGGCGAACCCCCAGCCCATCACCAATGTATATACCATGGAGGCCGAGCGGGAATTGTTGTTGAAGATGGCGTTTTCCCTGTCCGATTTTGTATTGCAAGATATGATGAAGGCGGCCCTGATATATAAGGTGCTGAACCCTACGTTCTACCAATCGCTGCACAATGCAAGCCTCATCCGCAATGCGGGCCTGCGCCACGAAGAAGAACCTGCCACAGCCGCCGCCAAGGAGGTAGCCACGGGTGCGAGCGGGCAACAGGCGTCCACCACGGAAAGGAAGGAAGCACAGGAATCGCCCAATATGCAGGAGGTGCTGAAGGGTGCGATGGATACCATAAGGACCAATGGCGAGGAGGTAGCTGCCGAGCCGACAGCGGTGCAAGAGCCGTCGTTGAATGGGCAATGAGTTGCTGGGTGCATTTCAAAGATTCGCTCGTGTCATTTGCCCCTGACCCCTAAAGGGGAACCTAAACCCGTTCATTTGCGGGTTTAGGTTCCCCTTTAGGGGTCAGGGGCAATACCCCCCCCTCACTTCAACCTTTGCACCCCCTCCTTCGCTGACGCAAATTCGGGGTCGAAACGCAGCACATTTTGATAATCCGAAAGCGCCTGCGCCTTGTCGCCCTTCATCTCGGCGGTGAGGCCACGGTGGTAGTAGCCTTCGGCAAACGTTGGGGCGAACTTCACGGACAGGTCGAAGCTCTGGTAGGCTTGTTCCACGGAGTCCATGTCGAGGTAAATCAGCCCGGCGTTGTAGTAGCCCTCGGCGTATTGCGGGTTGATGGCATTTATTTTCTTGTAAAGTTGGATGGCACCCTTCAGGTCGTTTTTCTTGTTGGAGAGGTAGTATGCCTTTGCGTGGAGCGCCGATATGTCGGTCGAGTCGGCCTTGATGGCATTGTCAAAATACTTGGCGGCTTGCGGCAGGTCTTTGTCGGCGAGGAGGTTGGCGAGCTTCACCCATGCGTCCACGAGCTTGGGGTCGTTTTCCACGGCCCGCTGGTAGGCGGTGATGGCTTGGTCAATCTTGCCCATGTCGGAGAAGACGTTGCCGAACATGAAGAACATCTCGGAGTTGAGCGGCTGCTTCATCTGGATGCGCTGGAGGGTGACCAAGGCGGGGTTGTGTTGTTTCACAATGAGCTGAAACTCGGCGAGCTTGAGCTGCGTGGGTATGCGGTCGGGAAAGAGCGCACCGGCCCTTTCCATCACGGCCAGCCCCTGCCTCGACTTGTAATAGTCCATGTACATATCGGCCAGCACGTGGAAATATTCCGGCTTGGTGGAGTCCATCTGTATGGCTTTTTCCAGGTCGGCAATGCCCTCGTCAAAGTTCTCGTTTTCGTACCAGAGCGCCCCACGGGTAGCGTAGAGGCTGGCATTGGTGGGGCTTTCGCCAATTTTCATGGAAATGTCCTGGATTTGCGGCGTTCCGCCCACCGTCACAGGCGCATCGGTGGTGGGTTTCGGGTCGTTGTTGCAGGCCGTGAAGGCGAGCAGGAGGAGCATGGCTCCGAGCAGGAATGGATAGTTTTTAGATTTCATAGCGGCAAAGATAAGGAACGGGTTGAGAGTTTGAGGGTTTGAGGGATTGGGAGATTGAGGGGCGTTAATGTAGGCGGCGTTTTACCATCATCAGGTCCTCCACTTTTTGGATAAGGCCCTTTGGGGTCAGTACCCGCCAGTTGACCTCGTTCAGCCGCTTCCCGAAACTCATATAGTAGCCCAAACGGGCATCGTCCATCTCTTGCTCAACGTGGGGGAAAAGGTTGAGCAGGCAAATCCAGCCGTCATCGTCTTTTACGTCTTCGTACCACTCCTCATAGTAGCAGTCGTCGGAGGCATGGAAGTTCAGCACGTTTTCGGCGATGAGGACGAACTTGTGTATGCCGTGCTTGATAAGCTCGTCGGCCACATCCCGCTTGAGGAACATCACGTCGTTGTAGAGGCAGTCGTTCCACTCGCCAATCAATTCAATGATGGCGAACCCCTCCTCATAATCGGCAAACAGGACTTTCAGGTAGAGTGTCTGCGAGCCGAAATCATCCCAAAGTGGGTGGATATAGTGGTCGTAAATCTTTTGGGTGTAGTTGAAAGCATCGTAGTCCCGCCCATAAAACGGGGATTTTTTGTCACGGGCAGCGTCGTAATCGTCCTGCCAGCGGTGGTATGGCGCAAGGTCTTGCATGAAATTGGATTGGGATACAAGGGCTATCTTATAAAAAACGCAAAGCCATTTTTTGTCGCTCTAAGTCGCTTTTGTCATGGCCGAAGGCCACCTGCAACGTCATATTTGATGTCATGCGTGACGTCGCAGGTGGCCTTCGGCCATGACAAAAGCGGCAAATTAGGGCAGCGCAATTTTTATAAGAAAGCCCTCATCGGAATACTGGGTTGTTGGTGTTTATTGAGAACAAAGCTTATCACCCAGCGAAATTAACCAATTTAGTCGGTGATTGTTTACGGATAAACTTGGCCGGAACTTTGGCCAACAATAGGTGGCTGCAGCAAAACTTAGCCACCAATCTTCACATGAAAAAAATCGTGCTCACCGGCCCGGAGTCTTCTGGCAAGACCACCCTTGCAGCCCGCTTGGCCAAGCATTTCGGCACGGTGTGGGTACCAGAGTTTGCGAGGGAGTACCTCGCTGGGCTTGGCCTCCCATACACTGCCAACGACTTGCTGGAAATCGCACACGGGCAAGTGGCTTTGGAGGATAAAATGGCCGGAGAAGCCACCAACGGTCTGCTCTTCCTCGACACGAGCTTGGAGGTGCTGAAAATCTGGTCGGAGGTTCGCTTTGGCCATTGCGACCGCTGGACGCTGGCACAGTTCCAGCTTCGCCTACCCGCCTACTACCTGCTTTGCCTCCCCGACCTCCCTTGGGCCCCTGACCCACAGCGGGAAAACCCCGACGATAGGGAGGTGTTGTTGGGTATTTATCGGCGGGAATTGGTGGCGGTTGGCGTTCCGTTCAGCGAGATAGGCGGCAACGGCGAAAGGCGCTTTGCAATGGCGGTGGATGCCATTAATGCTTTTTTGCAAGAATGAAGCTTGTGGTGCAATAGATACCGTTCCTAATCTGGTGTGTGATTCTACAAAGATATCGTTCCTACGGAACGAGGTTAGCAGTTGTGAGAGCGGTAATCATGGGGCTTCCATTGGGTGAATCTTGCAAAAAAAGAGGCTGTATCATAAGTCATCTTCCAGCAATTGTCTCCAACAATTGTTTTGTCCCCCGCAGATTAGGCAGATTTACGCAGATTTTCCTTTGGAAAATCTATGGTTTCATCTGCGAAAATCTGCGCAATCTGCGGGAGAATGACTTATAATACAGCCTCTTTTTCTGAACAGGCAGGTAGTCGCCAATTACTTTTTCTGCTTGATTTTCTGAACCAGCAACTCCGTGGCGGAGTAGTCCTCGTCGCTGGCTTTGGCCAATTCAATGGCTTGGTTGGCGTATTTCAGCGCCTTGCCCTTCTTGCCCAATTTGTAATAAATGGAAGCCACGGTATCGGTGTTGGCGTAGTTTTTATCCATTTTCACCGATTTTTTGGCCCAGCCGAGCGCATATTTCAATTCCTTTTTGGTGTCCACCACATCGTAGTAGAGCCAGGCCATGTCGTTCAGCACTGACCAGTCTTCGGCGGGGAATTTCTTGAAATGGGCGTCGGCCACCTTCGCAAAGTTCTTCCAATCTTCCCGCTGTGCATAGAAGCCCATCCTCAATTGGCCGGACATTTCGGTGGCACGTTCGGGATAAGTTTTGGCATAAAGCGTCTCCACTTTCTTCAGGTCGGCCTCCGATTGGGCATTCGTGATGGTGTTTTGCACCAGTTCATCCACTTTGCCCATGACGGCCTGTTTGCCAAATTTTGCCTCGAATGACGACCGATTGTTCATCAGGTAGTCCGCCATCTTGGAGTTGAGGTCGTCGGTCATGCGGAAGATGAAGGTCAGGTTTTCGTCCGTGCCCCAATCTTTCTGCGTGGCGAGGTACTCGTCGGCCACTTTCACGTAAGTGCCGTCCATGGCATCATAGCGGGCAGTAGCGAGGTTGCGGAGCATGTCCGGTGAGCGGTCGCCAGCATCGTAGCGGGCGTTGAGGGAGCCAGTGTTGCGGGCAGGGTCCTTGGCGGCACCGGCCAGCCCGATGAGCAGGTCGGTGGTGTGGTAGCCCACGGCGCGGTGTACCACATTACCCCCCGAATTGACAAACAAGAGGGTAGGGTATGCCTGTACGCCAAAATCGTTGGAGAGGCCAATGCCCTCGCCCTTTTCCATGTCCATTTTCACGTTGACGAAATGGGCATTGAAATAATCGCCGACTTCTTTTTGGGTAAAAACGTCCTTCGCCATTTTCTTGCAAGGGCCGCACCACTCGGCGTAGGCGTCCATGAAAATGAGCTTGTTCTCCTTTTCGGCCTTTGCCTTTATTTCCTTCCAAGTGCCTTGCGTGAATTGTATGCCTTGGGCAAAACTGTTGCTGCCCAAAAGCAAGGCAAAGGCTAATAAAATCAGGTATTTCTTCATTGTTTGGATGGATTTTTAGCTTTCGATTAATTTGATGAGTCCCTCTACGGCCCGCACGGCGCTGGCATCAATCGTAGCGCCCCGCTTTACCATTTCGAGTGATTTGTTGGCGGCTTCGAGCGCCTGTTTTTTCTTGCCGTTTTGCTTCAGAATTTCAGCGTAGGACATGTAATATTGGTAGTCGTTGCCTTTTTCGGCAGCCTCTTTGGCGTACTTCTCGGCGAGCTTCATGCACTTCTCGTCGGCGGCAAAGTTGTTGGCGATTTCGACCGCCATTTTGGCCAAGCCCTTTGGCTCCTCCTTGAGTGCGTCCTTGGCGTAGGCATCGCAGGCTTTCCCGAAGTTCTTTGGGTCCTTGGCGGCCTTGTGGTAGTTATAGTCTGCCTTGGCGGCAAATGCTGCGGCCTTTTCGCTGTAGTTTGCCTTCATTTTGGCCTTTGCCTCTTCCAGCAGTTCGGGCGTCTGGAACTCGATGGCTTTTTTCAAAGTATTGGTACATGCCAGCTCGATTCTATCACGCAGGGCTTGCAGTCCTTCCTGCATCCCGATTTCTTTTTGGTGCTTGATGAGCAGGTCAAAAATGCGGGAATCGGCCTCCACTGCTGCTTCAAGGATGAACTTCCGGTTGAACTCCGTGGATAGGTTGTCCTGTGTGCGCAGGTACTCGTTGGAGATGCCGAGGCTGGGCTTGCCGGATTTGTTGAGCGCCTTCACGTAGTTGTAAACCAGCTCCGGGCTGCGGTCGCCCTTTTCGTAGAGTGCAGCAAAATCAAGGCTGTAATCTATTTTACCGAGCGCCATCTCGCCTTGGCGGAGCAGGCCGCCTACGTCTTGGCCGCCCACCACTTTCTGGATGACGGCTCCATCGCTGCCAATGAAGAACAGGGTCGGAAATGCACTGACGGCATATTTGCCCCTCAGCGAAATGCCCTCGCTTTCTTCCCAGTCAATTTTGAGGTTGATGAAGTTTTTGTTGAAATACTCGCCAACGGACTCGTCCTTGAACGTGGTGGCGGCCATGCGCTTACAGGGACCGCACCATTTGGCGTAGGCATCCATGAAGATGGGCTTGCCTGTTTTTTTGGATTCTTCCAGCGCCTCGTTGAAGCTGCCGGGAAAGAAATCTATGCCCTGGGCGCCGAGTTGGAGCGACAATACCAAGGCCATGAACAAAGAAAGAATGGATTTCATGTGAAAATTGAATTTGAAATTTGAAGTGCAAAGAAACGGGTTTGGCAACTCAGTTGCCCAAAAGGCAGGCCAGCTATCCGTTTTTCAGTATTTTTTAACTTAAAAAAGAAGGCTCCTTAGCGAAGCTTATTCCGTCGCCGCTCCTTGCCCGGCTTCGAACTGTTTTATCAAGTCTTCCGGCTTCACGTTGATGACGGAAAGCAGTTGTTTCACTTGCGCTGTGAGAAAGGTGTCGTTGGGGTAGGCCGTGAGAAATTTTTTGTAATACTTGGAGGCCATCACGGGGTCGTGCAGTTCGCTGTCGAAGGTAAAGCCTTGCTGGAAAAGTGCCAATGGTGCCTTTTGGTGCTTGCCATAATCCCGCCAAACCTGTCCCCAAAGCTCCACCGCCATGCCATACTCCCGTATGCCCTTTGCCGTATCGCCTGCCCGGAAAAGCAGCGAAGGCGTTAGGGTGTCCTGCGGATATTGCTGTCCGTAGGCCGTCGTCTTCTCAATCAATTGGAGGGCTGATTCCTTGTCTTTGTTGGCATCGCCAGCCTTGAGCAGGACTTGCTCCAGGGCCGTGATTTCGTTGAGCAGTTTTTCTTGGGCGGGATTTCGCCCCGGCTCACAAGCAAGAAAGAGGAGGGAAGTGAGCAAAAAAACGGGAAACTTCTTCATGATTTTTTTTTGGCAAAAATACCAAATCAAGCAGACACCTGTTCATATCGCCATAATCGGCAGCAATTTATGCTTGGCCAGCGTCACCTTGGTCGTCTCAAAATCTTTGGTGATGCCCAGAAGAAAGCCACCGCCGCCTGCGCCGCAGACTTTCAGCTTGAACAAATCGCCTTCCAGCCCCAACTTCCACAGGGGGTGAAACTTCGGGGGAATCAACCTTGGCAAGAACCTCAACTGGAACAAGCCAATATTATGAACCTGCCCGAAAAGCCGCTTACCATCGCCGTCTAAGAAAGCGTCAATCGCCTTGTCCACATCAAGGTTGAGGGACATTTGGCAGCGTGCCTTAAATGTAATCCCTTCCATTTTTTTCAAAAAATAGTCAATGAACTCCGCAGCGTTTCTCGGCTTCCCGGTGTCCAACAAGAAGATGGTATGGCTGCCTTTCGGTGGCAATTGGGCGTTGTCTAGCCAACAAAAACTTTTTGGCAAGGCTGCCAGTGTTACGTTTCCACTTGGCCCGCCGAGCAGCACCGGTTTTTGCAAAAAACAAATCAGCGGGTCGGTGCCGCTGCTCGTGCCATGAAAAAACGCCTCCATTTGCGCAAGCGCCTGTTTCAATTCCGAGAGCGAACTATCCTCTATGTCCCAATTGCCAATTCCCCAATTTACTGGCGTGAATCTTCGATTTCCTAAAACCGCCGCCACCAGTGCCCCTGAACTCCCCGCCCCATAGCCCGTCGGGATATTCGACTCGAAGACAAGCCCCTTGGCCAACTCCTGCTTAAAAGCTGCCGTATCAAGTTGCGCCAGCAGTTGGCCCCGCTGTTGCAGTTGTTCGAGGTAGTAGGCTAATTGGGGCAGTTTCATCTGCCGGGCGGCAAGCTCGTCGGGGCCAAGGTGCGGGGCATACGCCCATTTGCCCGAAAACAACGGCAACGGCAAGGCCAGTGCACGTGAGCCAACGTTGACAGTGTGCTCACCAAGAAGGAGAAGTTTGGCTGGATAGTTTTTCATTCGACAAAAACTGAAAAAGCAAAGGTAAAAGTCTGGCGGGTTCTGCTACTTTTGCTTTTCCGACAAACACTTTTTAGCTAAAAAATAATGCAACGAAAATCCTATCGCCTGAAGGCCGGCAACATCAACAACCTCAAGCTCGTGACCGATGAACTGCCCGACCCCGGCCCCAACGAGGTGACGGTAGAGGTGAAGGCCATCGGCCTCAACTTCGCCGATGTGTCCGTCATACTTGGCTTGTACAGTGCCACGCCCAAGGGGCAGTTCACGCCAGGGCTGGAGGTGTCGGGCATAGTGACGAAGGTGGGCAGCAGCGTGACCACCGTGCGCACTGGCGACCGTGTGATGGCGGTCTGCCGCTTCGGGGGGTATGCCACGCACCTGAACATGGATGCCAAGTACGCCATGCCCATCCCCGCCGACTGGTCGTTCGAGGAGGGGGCGGCGTACCTCGTGCAGGTGCTCACGGCCTACTACGCCCTGCGCCCGCTCGGCAATTTGCAGCCGGGCCAAACGGTGCTCATCCATAGCGCTGCGGGCGGTACGGGCATATTCGCCAACCGGCTGGCCAAGAAAATGGGCGCTACCACCATCGGCACGGTAGGCAGCACGGCCAAGCTCGACCTGCTGCGGGAGGAGGGCGTGGACTTCCCCATCGTTCGGGACGAAAACTTTTTCCAAAGCCTCGACAAAGTGCTTAAAGACAGGGAGTTGAACTTGGTTTTGGAGACCAACAACGGCAAGCTGCTCATGGGCGACTTCAAGCGGCTGGCCCCGATGGGGAGGAGCATCGTTTATAGCGCCGCCGAGTTCGTGACGCACGGCAACCGCCCCAACCTCCTTAAAATCATCTGGATGTTCTTGCGTCGGCCAAAGATTGACCCGATGAAACTGACCGATGGCAACCGGGGCATGTTGGGCTTCAACCTCATTTACCTGTACGAAAAATCGCACTTGCTCCAGCAGTATGTGCAAGAGATTAAGGAACTGAACATTGGCAAACCAAGGGTAGGCCATGTGCTCAGTTTTGACAAGTTGCCGGAGGCAGTTCGGCTGCTACAATCGGGGAAAACAATGGGAAAAGTTGTTGTAAAAATCTAATAAACAATGAGTTATAAAACCGTCTTCGTAGATGCCGCAATGGTGAAAAGCAAATCTACTTGGGGAGTTTCCTTGGAAGAACCCAACGGGGACCAGTTTGCCCGTGACATCCAAGCGACTGTTCTGGAAAATGACTTAGCAGGTTTTGAACTAATACAATCCATGCCCGTTACATCGTCCAAAACTATTTCAGGTGCCTACGCCTACTCGTTCACGTCTGGCGTAATTTTGATTTTCAAACAGAGAAATCCATGATATCCTTCCGCTGCAAACCCTTTTACGACCTGACTGCCATCCAGCTTTACGGCATCATGGCACTGCGCCAAGAGGTGTTCATCGTCGAGCAAAACTGTGCCTACCTTGATGCCGACGGCAAAGACCTCAAGGGCTACCACCTCACCGGCCATGACGACGACGGCAAGTTGGTGGCCTACGCCCGTTTGTTGCCCAAAGGGGTTTCTTATGAGAATTTTGTCTCCATTGGGCGCATCGCCACTTCCCCCTTGGTGCGGGGTACAGGTGCTGGGCAGCAGTTGATGAAGGAAGCACTGAACAGCATGGAAGAGCTATTCTCCGGCGAAAGCATCAAAATCAGCGGACAGAGCTACCTGCGGAATTTTTATGAAAGCTTCGGCTTCGTCGTGAGCGGCGAGGAGTACATGGAGGACGATATTCCGCACTTGCCAATGGTAAGGTGATTTCGATTTACGATTGGTTAGTAGCTAACCCGTTGATTTTTAGCGGATTGGATAAATCATCATTCGTCAATCAAAAAACTCCCAGCTTCTTCAGCACCACATCCACCTCGTCCGGGGTGTTGACGTTCATCAGCACATCAGGGTTTGGCGCATCGAGCACTTGCACGGGGGAATTGATGAGCACCTTGCGGGGGCAGGAATAGCCCTGTGCCAGAAATTGCAGCAAAATGGGGTAGCTCCTCGGCTCCCAAATGGCCACCAACGGTTCTGGGAACCCGCTCTCTGGGCTGCGGTAGGCCGTGGCAATGGCCGAGGGGTTGCGGTGGCTGACGAGGTGGCGCAGCGCCGCTTCGTCGAGCAGAGGTAGGTCGCAGGCCACTACCAGCCAAGCACTGTCCGGCTGCTGCCGAAAGGCAGAAAGCAATGCCCCCATCGGCCCCAAACCCAAAAAGGTGTCGGGCAGCACGTCATGGGTATAGACCAGCTCGCCAGCTTGTTCGGGACGGCAGGAGAGCTTCGTCTTGTGGCAAACTTTTTCCAGCAACTCAATCATCACGTCCCGCTGCGGCTTGTCGTGGTACTGCAATACACTCTTGTCGGTGCCCATGCGGCGGCTCTTGCCCCCGGCCAGCACGAGGCCGTTCAACGGCGGTAGGACGTGTTTCAGTCCTTTTACAAAAAATGATTGAATCGCTTGAAAATCAGCGAGTTGCAACACAGGTATCTTGTCGAAGTGCTTCAAGTTTTCTTTCAAAAAGTCAAACGGTTGCATCGCCGGGTCGGTGAGCAAAATTAACTGCACATCAGTCAGGCGGTCGAGCTTCCGATGCAGCGAGTCCGCTTTTTTTGGGTCAATGACCACCACTTGCTTTTTCGCTTCGAAATGGTTGCCGTTTACCAGCACAATATCCATTTCGTTGAACAACGGACGGAACTGCCACTGCGTCGGCTTGCCCTTGAAGTCGAGGCGGTTGTACTCGATTTTGTCGGTGAACTCCAACATGGCACCGTTCTCCAATTGCGAACTGCCAACCGAGGAACTGCCTACTTCTTTGTGGTCGGCATCCACATAGCCAATTTTCCATTGAGTTGAAAATGCGTCGCAAAGCTGCTTGGCCAACCCCTTGATAGCTCCGCAATCCGTACCGAGGATGGCCCACTCGTTCCGGCCAAAATTGCCGAGTGAGGGCTTGGCAATGTCATCGTGTTTCTTGTGCTTCATTTCTCTTTGGTTGATAATTTTGATACAGGTTTGTAGCGATTGATACGAGGCGTCGTCATGCGAGAAATCAACCATTCTCAACTTTCATAAACCATTCTCAACCCCTTTTAAAATCCTTCTTTCCTCCCGTCTTCGACACCAGCATGGTCTCTTTGATGACGATGTTGTGCGACATGGCCTTGCACATATCATATATGGTGAGCGCCGCCACCGAGGCACCAGTGAGTGCTTCCATTTCCACGCCCGTCTTGCCAGTGAGGCTGGCCTCGCACTCGATGACGACCTCCCGGTGCTCGTTCAGGGCAATGTGCACTTGGCAGTTTTCGAGGCCAAGTGGGTGGCAGAGTGGGATGAGCTCGCCCGTGCGCTTGGCGGCCATCACGCCAGCGATGATGGCCGTCTGGAACACGGGGCCTTTTTTCGAGTGGATGTCGTCATTGGCAAAATGCTGCAAAATCACTTCGTCCAGCACCACGGTACTTCGGGCGATGGCAGTGCGGCGGGTGAGCGGTTTTGCCCCCACGTCCACCATGGAGGGGTTGCCTGTGGCATCGAGATGAGTGAAGTTTTTTGACATAAAAAGGGACGGCGTTGAGCCGCTGGCAAAGTTAGGAACGGGGAAATGATAAGTTATCGGTTTTGGGTAGGCTATTTTTGTTTTGGGTGGGTTTTGAAAATGTGAGCATAGTGGGGCTATTTGAACATTTTCAAAAGCCGCCCAAGGCAAAAAGGGTCAGCCAAAAGCGACAAGTTATCATTTCCCCCGTTCCTCAGTGCATGTTTTGGCTGCAATTTTGCCAAAAATCACCCATTCTTCAAGTATTTTAGCGATTCAGCACCGCTTTTTGCGCATGGTTTTTACCTACTTTTGCTGCTCAAAAAAGACGTTAGACAGGAGACGTTAGACTTTAGGCAGTCCGCCACAGAAAAAATCTATTGTCTAAAGTCTATCATCCAATGTCTCAAAAAGCAGCAACATGAAAATTGGTGTAGTCATTTTTCCGGGTTCCAATTGCGACCACGACATGCTCCATGTATTGGGGAACGTGATGCAGCAAGAAGTGGTAGCGCTTTGGCACAAAGACAGCCAGCTACCGTCCGACCTCGACTGTGTAGTGCTTCCGGGCGGTTTTTCTTACGGGGACTATCTTCGCTGCGGGGCCATCGCCCGCTTTTCACCGCTGATGGGTGCTGTGATTGAGTTTGCCAACAGTGGCGGCTATGTGTTCGGCATTTGCAACGGCTTCCAGATACTTTGCGAAGCGGGATTGCTACCGGGCGTTTTGCTGCGCAACGACCGCCAGCAGTTCATTTGCCGCAATATCTGGCTGCGCTCCATGACCCGCAACTCTGCCATCACTTCCCGAATTGATTCTCAGGCGGTACTAAAAATCCCCATTGCCCATGCGGAGGGCCGCTACTATGCCGATGATGCCACGCTTGCGGAACTGGAAGCCAACGACCAGATTTTGTTCAAATATTGTTCACCATCTGGCGAAATCTCGCTGGAGGCCAACCCGAACGGCGCACTGCGCAACATTGCAGGCATTTGCAACCGTGGCCGCAACGTGTTCGGCATGATGCCCCACCCAGAGCGGGCCTCTGAGGAAGTGCTCGGCAACGCAGACGGTCGCATTCTGTTTGAGTCGCTGGTGCAGGCCGTCGAAGTGGCGGTTTGATATTAGTTTTGAATAAAATTTGTTGGAGAATCCAACTTTCCTGTAATTTTGAAAAAAATATAAACTGTTCAGCGCTTTTGGCCTGAACTTGGATTAGCGAACGAACCTACAATTCCAACATTCAAATTGTTGAACCTGAACGCATTACATTTACTGATTTTTTACTGACAACAACCTTAAACGCAACTGTAACATGAAGTCGAAACTTGTACTTTGGGGTAGCGATGCCCAGGACGAAAAATGCTTGATTGCCGTTTCATTGAGAGCAGCAGATAACAAAGTTGATATCTGGACTTTCCCAGAATCAGTGGCAACGGAAGATTTTTACCAGCAAATGATGAAGGAATGGCGGGACGGCGAAGGCATGGAACTGCCCGACCCGAAAACCTACCTTGAAAGGGACCTTTCCATCACCGAGAGCATCTTGCCAGACGACCTGAAAGTTGAGCGTGGGGATGTAGTGCAACGGGCACAAACTGAATGGCAGTTCTCCGTGCTTGCTTCCAAACTGCACCAAGCCTACGAAAACCAACTCAACGACCTGAAAGAGCGGGTAAACAAGCTCGACGTCTTCGACCAACTTACCTGGGACAACCTCAAGGAGTTTTGGGACAAAGTACAAGAACAAGTACGCGACCGCAACCTCTTCCGTGAGCATGGCGACCGACTGAGGGCACATACCAACGAGCTTTTTGTGCAAATGAAGACCCTCCGCTCCAAAATGGACGAGGAGTTCGAGCACCTCTCACAAGAAGCCTACGACAAGTTTTTCGCCGCACTCGACGAGGTGGAAAAGAAAATAGAAAAAGGCGCACGTGTGCCATTGATTTTCGACGAGCTAAAAAAGCTGCAAACCCTATGGCGGCAGTCCAAAACGCTGACCCGGGAGCACCGAAATAAGATTTGGGAAAAGCTCGACGGCACTTTCAAAGCTGTGAAGGAAAAGCGATATGGCACAAAACCGAGCGGCGAAGGAGGAGGAGGCGGCGGAAGCAAAGAAGGCTCCGCACTGCAAGGCATCCAGCGCCGCTACGAGGGCTTGCTATCTGCCATTGACAAAATGCAGCATTCCATCCGCCGCGACCAACATGACCTTGACTTCCAACTGCACAAAATCAATACGACCGAAGGACAATTGGAAGCACAGTTGCGCCAGGCCAAATTGAAGATGATAGAGGAGCGCATCCACTCGAAAGAGGAAAAGCTCAACGAAATGACCACTACCAAGGCTGAGCTTGAAAGGCGCCTTGCTTCGCTGAATGAAAAGGAAGCCCGCCGCGCTGCACAGATGGCCGCCAGAGAGAAAATCGAAGTTGAAATAAAGACGGCAGCCGAGGCGCGTGAAGACGATGCCGAAAAATTGGACAAAGCTGCCGAAGAAATCATGGCTGCCAAATCCAAAAGGACAGAAGTGCCAAAAGCAGCGCCACCCAAGAAGGAGGAATCCATGTTTAGCGCTGTAAGCGCCATGGTGGGCGAATCTTTCGAGGACGTGATTGACACGGTGAAGGCCGTAGCTTCCGTCATTGGCGACAAGATTGAAGATGCCATCGAGGATTTGAAGGAAGACATGGAAGCGGCCACTGAACCGAAGGCCGAAGCGGCACCAGCCGAAGCGCCAGTTACCGAAACGGAAGCTGTAGAAGTGCCTGTTGCGGAAGCGGAAGTACCTGCGACAGAAGAAGCTGTTCCAGTTGCTGAAGCGCAAGTAACGGAAGTTCCTGTGGCAAAAGAAGCAGATGCTCCGGTTTCCGAAGCAGCTCCCATTGCAGAAGCGGAAACACCTGTAGCGGTGGAGCCTGTGGCAACGGAAGAAACGGCGTCTGATGAGTCCAAAGAAAAAGAATAGGCCCAAATCACCTATTTTCTTTCCATAAAAAAGGCCCTGTGCCAATAGCACGGGGCTTTTTCGTTATCCAAATTTTATCCGGAAATCACTTCTTTCGCTGCGTAACGTAAATCACCAACTCCCGCATCGCCGTCCGGGCGGGTGACTCTGGAAACTGGTCAAGAATATCAAAAGCTGCTGCACTGTATCGTTCCATCGCAACCCTGGCGTACTCAAGCCCACCGCTCGCTTGCACGAAGCTAATGACCTCCTTCACTTTTTCAGGCTTGTCGCTGTGCTTTTTGATGAGGTTGATGACGTGGCTCTTTTCACTGCGAGTGGCGTTTTCGAGGGCGTAAATGAGCGGGAGCGTCAGCTTCTTCTCTTGAATGTCAATGCCAAGCGGTTTGCCCACATCGTCCGTGCCGAAGTCAAAAAGATCGTCCTTGATTTGAAAAGCGATGCCAAGGTTCTCGCCAAACAGCCGCATTTTTGCTATGACTTCTTCATCCTTGGTGGTGGAGGCCGCTCCAGCGCTGCAAGCCGCTGCGATGAGGGAAGCCGTTTTCTGGCGGATGACTTCGTAGTAAACCGCCTCCTTGATGTCCATTCGGCGGGCCTTTTCGAGCTGGAGCAGTTCGCCTTCGCTCATGGCCTTCACCGCTTCGGAGATGATTTCGAGTAGGCGGAATTCCTTGTTTTTCAAGGCCAAGAGCAATCCCTGTGCAAAAAGGTAGTCGCCGACCAGCACCGCCACCTTGTTTTTCCAGAGGGCATTGATGGAGAAAAAACCACGCCGCTCGTCGGATTCGTCCACCACGTCGTCATGGACGAGGGTGGCTGTGTGCAGCAGTTCCACCATCGAGGCAGCGGTATAAGTGGCCTCCGTCACTTCGCTGCAAATCTGTGCGCTGAGGAACACGAACATGGGCCGCACCTGCTTGCCCTTGCGCTTCACGATGTAGTACATGATGCGGTCCAACAGCGGCACATGGCTGCGCATGGCGCCCCGGAAGTGTAGCTCGAACCTGTCAAGCTCCTTCGCAATTGGCCGTTTTATCGTATCAATGGAAGACATAGTGAAGTTGGCAGTTTGTCAGTTGTCAGTTGGCGGTCAGTGGCTGTTACCACGGTATTGAATGCCAATTGCCCGCTGTTTTATTGGGCCGAGCAAAAGTAGCTTGAAACTTTGACAATCCCGTTTTGCACCAACGAAACAGCCCCGGCAAGATTTGGATGTGTGCCGGGGCTGTTGTTTTTGTAAAAAGGCCGTTAGTCTAACAAAATAGAAGCCCCCGCCCTTGCCGAAAAGTTATTGGCATCGCCGGGGTTTACCAAGGAAAACAGGTTATCGGTGACGCCAAAGACCTGCATAGGGCCGAGCTTGAGCGTGAGGTTGAGGCCGAGGTTGTTGTAGCTGTCCGGCTGCTTGAAGGCGTAGCTGAGGCCAGCGTTGAGCTGCTTGATTGGACTGAAATTGACGCCGACCGCCACGGACGAGTTCGGCTTGCCCCGGAAGTTTTCGTTGAAAAACAAGCCGCTCACTGCCCATTTTTCATTCAACTTGTATCGGGCGCTGAGGTAAATTTTGCGGGTAAGCGTGGTGGAATAGCTGCCCGTGGTTTCCCTGACCTTGAAGATGGATTTCAGGGTGTCCAATGCATCGCCGAAATTGACCGAATCGCCTGTCAGTGCGTTGGAAAAATCGAGTCCGTCGTACTGGTAGGTTTGGGTAGCTTCGTAATTGGTCACGTTGTGGTCCCAGGTGATTTTGCCGAGGTCGAGCACACTGGCGGCAAGGTCGAGCTTGCCGAGTTCTGCCCGGATGCCGAAGTCGAAGGCCATGCCGTTGTTCTTGCTGAAAAACTTTTGGGCAGTGAGCTTGGCATAGTCGAAATCCACGTTCACGTCCTCAAATTCTTCGTAATCTATCGTATTGGCGGAGTGCAGGATGTAGTCGCCGTTGAGGGTGATTTGGTAAACATCGGGGTCGGTGTAGATGCTGGCATCGTGGTGGTCTTTGTCGGTGGCCGCACCGGCTATGCCGTTGAGGAACTTGATGTTGGTGCCGAGCGTCACTTGGCCCAGCTTGTAGGCAATCCCTGTCGTAAGTTCGTGATAACCAACCAGTTCCAGCTCGTTGCCCAGTTCCACGGTCTGGCCGATGAACTGCGCATTGCCCTGCCAAACCACCTGCGGCAGTGTTCTGGGGTACTTCAAAAAGGAGTTGTACTTCACCGCATGACCGATGCTCAGGTGCAGGTTCTTCAGCTTGAAACTCAGGCTGAGTGAAGGTATGCCAATCTCGTTTCGGATGGTGTTTTGGTCGCTCAAGTGGCTGATGAACTTGTCAACGTCCACCACGTTTTTGCCGTTTTGCTTCGCAACGATTTGGTTGTAGGTAGGCCCATCGAAGGCAATGACACTGTAAATTCCAGGCAAACCAATGGTCAGTTTTTTGTCCTGCACAAAGGCTGGGTTGGTGCTGTTCGACTGCCATACGTGGGGCATGAAGTGGAGGCCGAGTTCTTGCTGGGCGCTCATTTGCGAAGCGAAAAAAAGGAGAATAGGTATGAGGTATGAGGTATGAGGTATGAGTGGCTGACGGTTAGTGTTTTGCATATTGGAATTGTATTAGTGGAACAAGTTCAATGATTGCTTTAAATAGAAAAAGGGCTTCGAGTGCTTTTGTTCATCTGCTCGAAGCCCCTTTTGGAGTATTGGATTGGCAAAGTTTCACAGATACTTCCTAAAACTCCGCTTGCCCAGCCGCCCGTGGGAAGGCAATCACGTCACGGATATTGCTCATGCCCGTGATGAAAAGCACCATCCGCTCGAAGCCAAGGCCGAAGCCTGCGTGGGGGCAGCCCCCAAATTTGCGAAGCTCCAAGTACCACCAAAGCTCCTCCTCGTGGATGCCCTGGGCATGGATGCGCTCCAACAACTTACCGTGGCGCTCCTCCCGCTGCGAGCCGCCGATGACCTCGCCGATGTACGGGAACAGGATGTCCATTGCTGCTACGGTCTCCTTGCCGGGTTCGGTGCCGTCGTTTTCCCGCATATAAAAAGCCTTGATGGCCTTCGGGTAGTCCCGCACGACGACGGGCTTTTGGAAATGCTTCTCGACGAGGTAGCGTTCGTGCTCGCTCTGGAGGTCCTTGCCCCACTGCACGTCGAACTTGAACTTGCCTTTTTTATAGGTATTTGAGTTGCGCAGGATGTCCACGGCCTCGGTGTAGGTGATGCGCTCGAAGTCGTTGTCCACCACGAAGCGGAGCATGTCCACGAGCCCCATTGGGCGGCGGTCTTCTTGCTTCATGTTCTTTTCCTCGTCCTTGATGCGCTTGTCGAGGAAGGCGAGGTCGTCGGGGTAGTTGTCGAGGATATGGCGGATGAGGTACTTCACGAAGTCCTCGGCCAGTTCCATGTTGTCGAAGATGTCGTTGAAGGCAACCTCTGGCTCAATCATCCAGAACTCGGCCAAGTGGCGGGTCGTAAACGACTGCTCGGCCCGGAAAGTGGGGCCGAAAGTGTAAATCTTGCCCAAAGCCAAAGCCGCTATCTCGCCCTGCAACTGGCCAGAAACGGTCAGATTCGTGCTTTTGCCAAAGAAATCCTCCTTGAAATCAATCTCACCGCCCTCTGTTCGGGGCAGGTTTTCGAGGTCTAAGGTCGTCACCCGGAACATCTCGCCAGCGCCCTCGGCATCGCTACCCGTCACGATGGGCGTGTGCATATAGTAGTAGCCACGGTCGTTGAAATACTTGTGAACGGCATAAGCCACGGCATGGCGTATGCGGAACACAGCGCTGAAAGTCTGCGTGCGCATACGGAAATGCGCTTTTTCCCGCAGGTACTCCATCGTCATGTTCTTGGGCTGGAGGTGGTATTGTTCCGGCACACATTCGCCAAGCAGCTCGATGCTTTCGGCGGTTAGCTCGGTGGACTGGCCAGCGCCCTGCGACTCGACCAATTGGCCAATGACGGTGATGCAAGCATGGAACTGGATTTTTTTCAAAAACTCCTCCTCGAATTTTTCAAAATCAACCACCACTTGCAGCGTGTTGAACGAGGAGCCGTCGTAGAGGGCGATGAAGCGGTTGGAGCGAAAGGAGCGCACCCAGCCGGATACTTTTACGGTGGTGCCAACTTGTGGCTGGCGCAATATTTCGGCGATTTCTGTTCTTTTCATGTTAGTTTGATTCAGTATTTGTGGCAAATCGGGGTGCGAAAGTAAGCCAAAATCCAACTGGATTGGAACTTATTGCCACAAAATGGAAAACGGAAGGAGGATGGAATTGGTTTCAGGCGGTGCTAATTTCCCTCTCCCTTACACCGCCTTCACCACCGTCTCCAGCACCATGCCCGGCTCGTCGCTCTTATAGCCCGTGATACGGATATTGGTGGAGCCGCTCTGTAGGCCCGTCAATGTAAAAACCTTTAATTGAAAAGCCTTAATCATCACCCAATCGCCCGAAGGCATCTTCTTCTCTACGGTGAACATCGTGTAACCGCCCCTTGACGCCAACCGAACGATCGCCTCTCCATCGCTGGTGCCGGGCTTCGTGTCTTTGATGCTGAAACTGCCAGTGGGCTTTGGGGTAGTCTCCTCCTTGCTCAGTTTAAAGCCGCTCAAAGCAGCAATATAGCGGTTGCCTTTGGCCACGCCGATGACATAGGCCGCCAACTGGCGCAATAGCTCAAGTAACTCCTCTTTTCGTTCTTTTAATACAATGCGGCTTGCATCATTGGCGAGGTTGTCTGCTACGTCCGCCACAACCATGGCATCCCTGGCCGCTTTCAAGGCCAAAAGGGTGGGGGATGGCGTGACAAACACCAATGGGTTCCCGCCAATGCCCGCATCTACTTCATCGCAGAGGTCTTCGAATTCTTTGACGGGTCGTGACAAAGTGGGTAATAAAATCGTAAAAATTGTTTTCTGTGCCATGATAAAATATTTTTTGTGTGATTAAATACGTGTACAAATCAGCTTAAAGCCGTTAGCGTTTAACTCAACCCATGTTTAAACTCAAAGTAGGTCGAGTTAAACTAAAAGTACCCATTTTTAAACTCAAAATGGGTCGAGTTAAACTCAAAATGGGTAGAGTTAAACTCAAAGTACCCATGTTTAAACTCAAAATGGGTAGAGTTAAACTCAAAGTACCCTTGTTTAGACTAAACATGGGTAGAGTTAGTCTCTACGGGGTTTTTGTTGGTTTAGGGGGTGGTTTGGAGGGTTTGGTTGGGGTGTAGATGGTTGATTTGAGCAGGTTATGTAAAGTCTTAGCGCTTAGCCAGAATAAACGTCAAAGTCTTTGTTCATCAATAGTTCAATTTGCCTCTGGTACCTCTGATAGTTCCCAATTGTAGTTCGCTTTATTAAATCTCCATTTAGCTTTATAGAAAAACTTTTTATTACTTGATAACATTTGATATTCGACATAACATGTTCGTTGAGCTCCAAATCCATTTTTTAAATAATTTAAGATTTCGGCTTTTTCTTTTGCTCCTATAAACGAGGTGTATTGAGTTTTCTCTGAGGGGTAAAGAACTCCATTTTGAGGGTTAAATCTTGCAATTTCTTTTTTTTCCTTACTTGTTTCACTAATAACTTCATAAGTCATTTCAGATAAAACGACTTTGGCTGGAGAATTTATGACTATAAAAATTACAGTTCCGATTTCATTGACTGATAGGTTATCTTCATTTAAGTAGGCAAAATTTTCAACCCATAGATAAGGTCGATGGGTCAATGTTAACTCTTCTTTGTAAATATCGTTGGCTTCATTTGCCAGTTCATTTGCCTGTATGGAAAGTTTATTTGATTCCTTTGCCAATTGATTTGCAAATAGTGATATAATTATTGCTACGACAGAAATTATTAGTGCAATAGACTCCACTGACATTAATTTTTGATTGTGCCAAAATTTCTCTTCCCTTTTTCCCTTAAAGTTATCTTGAGCTTTTTCAGATAATTTATCCGGCTTATTTTCTTGTTTTCTATTTTGCTTATTTTCATTCATATAAAATAATGTTCAGAACTACCAATTGATGCATTGCATATGCCATCCTCAAGTTCTTGTCAGTTTGCAACTGACAAGCGCAGACACTTGCCATTATTTTCAATCCCCCCGCCCCCGTCCTAACGTCCGTCAGCAGAAAGAAAAGCCCACTCATTGGCAGTCACCACTGCCGCACCAAGCGCCGTCCACCAAACTTATAATCTTGTATGAAAATCAACAGGTAAGCATCGGGTGTTCACTGTCGTTTTCAAGGGTCATTCTTGACGTATTTTTGTAAAAATGTTGTCGGCTTTGGTGCTGCAAAGTAGGACAGAAAGTGTGTATTTTTCAAATTAAAATAACATTAAAATAAGCTACTGGTAGCTTTTATGGGGAGAGTGGACATAAAATCAGGGTAAACGGTGGAATTGGATTACGGAACGGTTTTGTTGGCTGTGCCATCCACACGGCTACTCCATCACCAAATCCTCCCCAACCCGGAATGCCTTGTAGCGTCCCTTGCTGAACTTTGAGCCATTGAACACCGCTGTTTTGCGCAGCACCATCCGCTCGTCCTCCGGCAATTGGTTGAAGTCGGCGCATTTGGTGGAGCAGCAGTGGTGGTACTTCTCGGCGCAGGCCGCACACTGGATGAAGAGCAGGTGGCAAGCATCGTTGGCGCAGTTGACGTGCGTATCGCAAGGGCCGCCGCACTGGTGGCAGACGGCCACCACCTCGTCGCTGATGCGCTCGCCGAGGCGCTCGTCAAAGACGAAGTTCTTGCCGATGAACTTGTTGGGCAGGCCATGTTTTTCGCATTGGTGGGCGTATTCGATGATGCCGCCATCCACCATGAACACGTTCTGGAAGCCCCGGTGCAGGTAATAGGCGCTGGCTTTTTCGCAGCGAATGCCGCCCGTGCAGTACATCACGATATTGCGGTCTTTTTTGTCCTCCAGTATCTTTTCCACCAACGGCAACTCCTCCCGAAAGGTGATGGCGTCCGGGCAAATCGCATTTTGAAAATGACCGACCTCGCTCTCGTAGTGGTTGCGCATGTCCACCACGATGGTGTCGGGGTCGTCCGTGAGGGCGTTGAACTCGGCGGCGCTGAGGTGGTGGCCCCGCTTGGTCACGTCAAAGCTGGCATCGTCCAGCCCGTCGGCCACGATTTTGTCCCTGACCTTGATGGTGAGCTTGTAAAAGGACTTGCCGTCGTCGTCCACGGCAATGTTGAGGCGAATGCCGTTGAGAAAGGGGACGCTATAGAGCCGCTCCTTGAACGCCTCGAAGTTCGCTGTCGGCACCGAAGCCTGCCCGTTCACGCCTTCCTTGGCCACGTAGATGCGGCCAAAAACGCCAACCTCATCCAGCAATTGGTAGAACTGGTTGCGGAACAGCGCCGGGTCTTCAATATGGGCGTACTTGTAAAACGACAGCGTGGTGCGTGCCTCATTGCTTTCCAACAAGCGGTGCTTCAGCTCCTCCTTGTTGATTTTGTTGAACAATTTCATGTCAATACGATGCTTTGGTTAACGGTATGGCAAGTTGCAGGCTTGCTGTTAACGCACGGCAACCGAGCCAATGCCCGTGCAGCCGTTTTTTGCGGGTGCAAATTTGCCCCAATAATTCCGAAGGTGGTGGTTTTCCCCCATGATTTTTGTCAGGTACAACGGACGAAATCTGCGACCTTTGGCCGTGCCAGACATTTACCAACATGTTTTCAAAAAAAAACCTTGCCCTGCTTGCCTTTTCCACGGTCGTCAGCCTACTGCTGGCCGAGGTGGTACTGCGTGCCGTTTCGCCGAAGGCGACCAACTTCAACCACCACCAGCTTTACTGCGAGTACGATTCGCTGCTCGGCTGGCGCAAAATCCCCAACAGCCGGGGCCACCACAAAACGCCGGAGTACGAGGTGCTGGAAAACATCAATTCAATGGGCATCCGGGGGCCGGAGTACCAGTTGGAAAAGGACAGTGGGGAGTACCGCATCGTGGTGTTGGGCGACTCGTTTGCGGAGGGGTACACGGTTGGGTTCGACAGTCTTTTCTCCGAAATATTGAAGCAAAAACTGCGGGAAAAACTGCCGGAGCGCCGCACGGAAGTCATCAACTTTGGCACTGGCGGCTACTCCACCGACCAGGAGCTGCTGTGCTTTGAGCGGGACGCCATGCAATACCAGCCCAATGCCACTGTGCTGCTGTTCTGCGTGAACGACCCTTGGTTCAACAACCAGTCCCGCTATTACAGCCGGGGGTTCAAGCCGCTTTTTGTGCAGGAGGCCGACAGCTTGCGCCTGACCAACGTGCCGGTGCCGGACCTGGATTCGAGGCCGACTACTCTAAAGGTAAAGGACTGGGTGCTCGAAAACTCGCAGTTGGTGAGCCGCCTGAAAAACCTCCGGGACAATGCCCGCTACGCCGCCGATGGGCAGTCCGTGCCGGACGAGTGGCGCATTTACCAAAAAGAAATCACGCCGGAAATGGCGGCGGCATGGCAAGTGACGGCAGCGCTCCTCGAACGCCTACGCCGCAAAACGGCGGATGCAGGGAGCAGCCTCACCGTTTTTTACATCACCGAGAAAACAGAGGTGTACGAGGCTGATTGGCAGGAATTCATGAAGACCTATTCGTTGGTGGAAGGGACGTTCGACCCGGCGGCTCCCCGGCAGCGGCTCCGTGCCTTATGCGACAGCCTGCAAATCCCATTCATTGACCCAACTTCGGTTTTTGTGGAAAATGCAGCGGCGAACCCTGACGCCTCGCCCTACTTCAAGCACGACTGGCACTGGAACGAGCATGGGCACCGACTCGTGGGGGAGGTGCTGGCGGCGTTTTTTGAAAAGAAAAATTGAGTAAAAAAGCTTCAACTTATCTAGCACTGCGCCTAATTGTCAATTTTCCATTCTCCATTCAACCTACCCATTCAGGAAGGTGTCCAAATCTTCTTTATTGGCAAAAACGACGAGGAGGTCGCCCTCCTGGAGGATGGTATCTGGCGCAATGACCCCGATGGCATCCTTCACCTCACGGGTCACGCCGAGTATGTTCTTGCGCTTTTTCTTTCGGATGATGGTGATGATGTTCATGTTGTAGCGCTGGCGGAACCCGGTCTCCGCTACCGTCTTGCCGACGAGGTCATCCGGCAGGTTGATTTCATAGATGGAGTATTTTTCCGAAATCTCAAAGGAGTCAATGATTTGGTGCAGTTCGAGGCGCTTGGCGAGGCGGTAGGCAGCTTCCTCTTCAGGGTGAACGATTTCGTCCACGCCCATTGCCTCCAACACGCTGTGGTGCAGCACCGTGATGGCCCGTCCGATGAGCCGCTTGGGGTTGTGCTGCTTCATCAGCGCCGTGGTGAGGATAGAGCTTCCCTCGTCCTCACCAATGGCCACTATGACCACATCGGACTCGGCCACGGGTAGGTTCTTGATGGCAGCGGGATTGGTGGAGTCAAGGGCGATGGTGAAGGTAAGCCGGTCCTTGACTGCATCAATTTTTTCGGGTCTAATGTCCACGCCGATAACCTCGTGCCCCATTTCGGTGAGCTTGATGGCGAGCGATGCGCCAAAATTGCCAAGCCCGATGATGATGAATTTCATGGTGGTGAAATTGGGTATTGGGAATTAGGAATTGGGTATTGTAATTAAGTGCAACACCCAATTCCTAATTCCCAATACCTAAATTACGTAATAATTACATTTTCGACCGGATAACGGTAATGCTTTGTGTCCACGGCTTTTTTCAAGAAACCCAGCAGCAGCGTGTAAGCGCCCACCCGTCCGACGAACATGGTGAGCGAGATGACGGCTTTGCTGGCAGTGGTCAGTTCGGCGGTGATGCCAAGTGAAAGCCCAACAGTGCCATACGCCGAGAAGCACTCAAAAACGACTTTGTCCAAACTGATTTCAGGATTGAAATAGCCCACCGCCAATGTTGAGAGGCCAAGCGCTATCAGCGAGAGCGATATGACGATAAAGGCCCGCAAGAGCGATTCGTTGGCGATTTCACGCTTCGCAAACTCAACGTGGTCACGCCCTCGTGCGATGTTGAAAATGCCCATCGTGGCCACCGCAAAAGTAGAGGTCTTTATACCACCACCGGTAGAACCAGGCGAGGCCCCAATCCACATAAATAGCAGGGTCACCATGATGCCTTCTCGTGTCAGCGTGGCCATGTCTATGTTGTTGAAGCCTGCGGTACGTGGCGTTACGCTTAAAAAGAATGCCGCCAGCCATTTACCCACACCGCCGTGTTCTTTGAGCGATGTGTTGTATTCGGTGATGTAAAACAGGACAGTGCCCACTATCAGCAGGATGGCTGTTGTGCGCAGCACTATTCGGCTATTGAAGTTGATGACCCAAGGCACATGTTTGATCTGGTCGCCCCAAAGCCATTGCCGAATGCGAATTTTTATGCGGTCCCGCATAGATTCCACAATGTGAAAGGAAATGAAAAAGCCCAAACCGCCAAAGATGATGAGGAAGGTTACAACGGTCTGGAAAAAGTGGTTTTCACGTAGGATGGGGTCGTATAGACCTTGCGCTTTGAGTTGGAACCCAGCATTATTGAAGGCAGAAACTGCGTGAAAAAACGCAAAATACATTTGCTCTCCGATATCGCCATTAAAGTCCGAAGTGCTCAGGCTGACGAACAGGAACACGGCGCCCACCAACTCCACGCCAATGGTGAACGCAACGATTTTGATGATGGTGGAAAAAACGTTCTTCAACTGGTCCTCTCCCGTGAAATCCTTGTAAATCAACTGGTTTTTAAAGGAGGTTTCGCCCTTAAAGAAAAGGCCAAAAAAGCTCGTGAACGTCATGACACCAATGCCGCCTAAGGAAACCAACACGAGTATCATGTTTTGCCCAAAGCGGGTGAAATAGGTGCCAGTATCTACGACGCCAAGCCCAGTGACACAGACCGCGCTGGTACTGGTAAAGATGGCGTCAATAAAGCTGAAATTGCCGGAAACCGTTGAAAGTGGAAGCATCAGCCCAAAAGCACCGATGATGATGATGGTGAGAAAACTGAAAACAAACAAGAGCGCCGGGTTCATCTTTATTCGTTCCAATTGTAGGCTCCGGGTCGAAATCTCTACTGCGAAGATGACGAATATGCCCAACTGCAAGAACTCCCGAGATGCCAGCGACTCGAACAACCCGGTGATGGTTTGCGACAACAGGAGCACCGCCAAAAAGGCCAACTCGACGATGACCAGCCATTTCTCTCGTTTTTTCTTGAACAGAAAAAAATTGAGGTAGGCCCGAAAACAAAATAGTAGAAAGAAAACGAGGAGTGTGGAACGGTAAACAACATCAAAAAAAGAATCCCAATGGCCCCGGTGGTCACCAATGTCCGCAAAAATGGTCAGGAAGCCAAGTATAGCGAAGCCAAACACCAGGTTGTCAATGACTTTTTGAAACTGGAGGAGTTTTTTCTTGCTCGAAAAAAAACTGTTAAGATTCACTTTTTGATGGATAAGCTGAAATCCATTCATGTCCAAGGAACCCAAGGCACAAATGAAATGCGCTGCAAGAATGAAATTTCAAATACCGGACAAATGTAAAATTGAACCTAATGTT
Organism: Saprospiraceae bacterium UBA6168; assembly: GCA_002435785.1. Taxonomy (GTDB): domain Bacteria; phylum Bacteroidota; class Bacteroidia; order Chitinophagales; family Saprospiraceae; genus UBA6168. The sequence continues at coordinate 209,735 of DIUC01000039.1, forward strand.
TTTGATAAAAAAAAATACTTGCTCACTTGTTCCCCTCAATGCTGTTGGCTGCCTGCCCCGCTTCGAAGGGAATGCCACAGCCCTTAAGCTCCTTGCCGTTCATGGTTAGTTTTATGCCCATTTTATACGTGACATCGGACATTCCATCGCTGCAAGTCATGCTATCCACCACAATCCTGATATTGTCCCCGCTGTCCTGATTGACTCCGGTATAGATTTTCACACCTCCCTCCTCTTCCACGGGTGGCTGGTAGGCGAAGAACTTGGTGCGGTCATCGTCCATGCCCCGGTACTCGATAATGCCCTCCGCTGCCGACACCTGTGCCTGCCAAAACGGCTCGGTGCCCAATGCCCAAAACTCGTAGGGTATGCAGGTATTGCGGTAGTTTTTGGCCTCGATGTCCAATATTTCCTTCACGACAAAGAACCCTGCAAGCCTGTTTGGCAATTGCCGATTGCCGAAGTACGGGGTCTTGTAGCCCTTCACCTCGGCGAAAACAGACTGGTTGGGGTAGGGGAACTTGAGCAGGCGTCGGTAGTTTTTCTCTAAGTTGCCGCCTGTTTCGTCAATCACGAGGTATCGGGTGCCCGGTTCGTTGCAGTCAAGGTAAGTGCTGTTTTGCGCAGCAAAAACATAAAGCCCGCGGTGTTCTTCAATGGCCACTTCGGGCATGAGCGCCTTCAATGTCAGGGGAGCTTCGTTGTTCATGGAGCTGGCGTTGGCGGTCTCCAAGGCTGCCCAGAGGCGCTGCTTCACGTCGGTGGGTTGTGGGGTTATTTTTTGGGAGAAAAGCTCGTCGCCCAATTTTCCGAGCAGGGATTTCATCACAAGCCCATGCCCGGCAACGGCGGCGGTATCCTGCCCCGCATCAAACCGTAAGAGTTCGTTCAGGGCAGCATCGTTGCCCTTTAGTGCCTTGTCGAGGTGGCCGGTGTAGTCGAATCCCAGACCTTTGGCCAAGGTGCGAAGGCTCGAATCCACCCGGATGCCGTTGACTTCCACCGGGCCGCCAGGGGAGCAGGCTGCCAACCAAACCATTGCGAAGCAATAAAAAATGCGCATCAGATAAATGTTTTATGAAACACAAAAACCATTGCGAAGCAAAAAAGCGCCTCCTCCTACACCCTCACCCACATAGGCACAGCACCCTATACCAACCATCACCACGGCAAATCCATCAGCATTTCCTTTAAAATCAGGCTCTCCCGCTCCGGCCCCGTCGAGACCATCGTGATGGGCACGTCGAGGTAGGTTTCGAGGGCTTCGAGGTATGCCTGCGCCGTCTTGGGCAGGTCGTCGAAGTCTTTGGCAAGGCCCAATGACTGGTTCCAGCCATCAAAGCTTTTGTACAAAGGCTCGACCGGTACACCACAAAGGTCGAACGGTAGTTGGTCGGTGGTTTGGCCGTCGTAGCGGTAGTGGGTGGCCGCTTTTATTTCCGCAAATTTGTTCAGTACATCAACCTTTGTGAAGGCCAACTGCGTCACGCCGTTGAGCATGATGGTGTACTTAAGTTGTGGCAAATCTATCCAGCCACAACGCCTTGGCCGCCCGGTGGTGCTGCCAAATTCGGCGCCCTCCTTGCGGAGGAAGTCGCCCGTTTCGTCGAGCAACTCGGTGGGGAAGGGGCCGCTGCCAACCCTGGTGCAATAAGCCTTTGTGATACCGATGACCTGCCCAATGGTTTGCGGAGCGACGCCAAGGCCACTGCAAACGCCAGAAGTGATGGTATTGGAGGAAGTGACGTAAGGGTAGGTGCCAAAGTCAATGTCGAGCATCGAGCCTTGTGCGCCCTCGGCGAGTATGCGCTTGCCTTCCGAAAGCATTTTGTTGATGAAATATTCGCCGTCCACCAGCTTGAGGGAGCGCAGGATATCAAGGGCTGCGAACCACCGCTGTTCCTCGGCAGCGAGGTCGAACTCAATGGTGGGCAATGCTTGAAGTAAGCCCAAGTGCTTGTTTTTCAGCGAGTTGTAGCGCTCCATGAAGTCGGGTAGTAGGGTATCGCCGACCCGGAGGCCGTTGCGGCCAGTCTTGTCCATGTACGTCGGGCCGATGCCCTTGAGCGTGGAGCCGATTTTTTCCTTGCCCTTGGCTACCTCGTTCGCAGCGTCGAGCAGGCGATGGGTGGGCAGGATGAGGTGGGCTTTCTTGGCCACGAGCAGTCGGCTGCGGTATTCCACCCCGGCGCTGTCGAGGTTGTCGAGTTCCTTGACGAGGGTGGTGGGGTCAATGACCACGCCGTTGCCGATGAGGTTAAGCAGTTCCGTCCTGAAGATGCCGCTTGGCACCGTGTGCAGCACGTATTTTTTGCCGTCAAATTTGAGCGTATGCCCAGCATTGGGGCCTCCTTGGAAGCGGGCCACTATGTCGTACTGCGGCGCCAAAAAGTCCACAATTTTTCCCTTGCCTTCGTCGCCCCATTGCAGGCCGAGGATTACGTCTATCGTCATGTTTTTCTTTTAACGGGTAACCAATTTGAGGTTGGCTATCTTAGTGAAATGTTTTTCGTTGAGGGTTGCTAAGGCATAGTTGTTTGCCCTTGCAGTAGCACCAATGGCGATGTCTTCAAAGCCAATTACCATGCCTTGGGCCTTCAATTCTTTTTTTATGAGCGAAGCTTCCAAGGCTATTTTTTCATTAAAATCAACGGTAGTCAAATTGGAGAACAATTGATTCCAAAACTCCTCTTGTAGGGCGTTGCTGCCTACCATTATCTCATATTTCGTGATTGCAGATATGCCAAATGTTGATTGTGTAGCGGCCAAGGAATAGAAAAACGTTTCTTCCTTCTTCGTCTTTCTGAAATATTCAATCAAAACTGACGTATCAATTAATAGCATTGTTCCCTATTTGATTGACTTGTGCCTGTGCTTCCAAAAATGCCTGATACTCTTCTTCGCCCCAAGTTGGGCCAGTCAGCAGCAGTTTTTGTAAGTTGGTTTTTTCTTTTTCCGCTTGGGTGATGTCGTTTAGAACTGCCTTTACAAGCCGTTTCTTTTCTTTTAGCGGCAATTGGTTCACGAAGGCCAATAGCTGTTCATATTTTAGCTCAAGACTGATTCTCATGGTATCAATTCTTTTTTGATTCAATCGTTTTTTCACAAGCCCCGTTGCACTCCCCGAAGAGGTTGAGGGAGTGGTAGTTGACCTTGAACTTGAGCAGCTCGCCCATCATGTCCTTGATTTGTTGGATGCGGGGGTCGCAAAACTCGAAGACCCTGCCGCAGTTCTCACAAATTAGGTGGTCGTGCTGTTTGTAGCCATAAGATTTTTCGTAGAGTGCCAAGTTCTTTCCGAACTGGTGTCGCTTCACGAGGTCGCAGTTTACCAGCAGGTCGAGGGTATTATAGACGGTAGCCCGGCTCACCCGGTAGCTCTGGTTTTTCATGTGGATGTAGAGCGCCTCGGCGTCGAAGTGGTCGCTGCGGCGGTAGATTTCCTCCAAGATGGCAAAGCGCTCCGGTGTCTTGCGGAAGGCGTTTTGTTCGAGGTGGCCAGCAAACAGCTTTTTTACTTCTTCAATGACAGCTTCTTCATTTTTCACACTCATGTTGCGACTTTTCAAGAAATAAACAGCAAAGGTAGGTAAAATGCATTTGGAGAATGTCATTGCACAGTGCCGAAATTTCCCCAACTTCGCCACTGATGACGCAATTCACCTTCAAAAAAGCGGAGCGGCTCAAAAGCCTAAAAATAATCGGTGGCCTGTTCAAAAATGGGCAGTCGTTCGGTGTGTACCCGTTGCGGCTGTTTTGGTCGGCGCATCCACTGGAGCTTGGCGATGCACCGGTGCAGTTCACGGTCAGCGTTGCGAAGAAGAACTTCAAGTCGGCGGTGGCCCGCAACCACATCAAGCGCAAGGTGCGGGAAGCCTGGCGGCTCAACAAGCACCGCCTCTACCGCAAGCTCGAAGGCAACCCCCAGCAGTACGCTTGCATGGTGCTGTATGTGGCCAAGGAAGACCTACCCCTGGCACAAATCGAAAAGGCGATGCAGACGATGATTCACCTCTTTTACAAAAAAAACATTGCCACGGCCACCAACCAAGGAAGTGGCGAAAGGCCACTTTCGTGAAACTAACCTTCAACATGCGCAACACCTTGCTGATTGTTTTCTTTTTCTTTATTGCAAATGCTGTCTTTGGCCAAAAATACCTCCAACTCGAACGCCTGCACAGCACCAAGACCCGCAAGTACCTGCCCGGCGACGAAATCACGTTTCAGCTCGACAACGGCCTGTGGTACACCCGCGTCATTGACGATATTTCTTATGAGCGGCAGTTTGTCCTGTTTGCCAATGGGCATGTGGCGGTGGACAGCATCACAGCGTTCCGCAGCTACCGGAGTGGCCGCTGGTCGAGGTCGCTGGGCAATCAATTGTTCAATTTTGCGGCAGCATGGGTATTGTTCTCGGTGATTGACCAAGCGGTAAGCGATGAACCCTTTCAGGACATCCCAAAATCGTCGGTGTTGGTTCCGGCTACCAGCGTAGGCACTGGCTTTTTGATAAAACGCCTGTTCCGGCACCGAACCTACCGGATAGCAAGGGACAAGCAGGGCGAAGTGAAAAAATGGCGGCTTCGGACCTTAGATTTGACCATCAAATAGTGAGGCGAAACCCAGTTTTTAGGTCATTTCTTCTTTTTGAGCGACTGTTGCATTCCCCTGCTCATGGGCAAGTCAACATTGAAGTAATAGACCTGTTTGGCTTCCTTTTCACCTTCCTTCAAGCATTTGACAATGTGGTACCGCTGGCCGTTCTTGGTGACCAGCGACTGGTCCTTGGCGATAAAGCCGAGCTTATCCACCACCAGTTCCACATCACGAAGGCTGGCCACTACAAATGCCTGCTCGTATGATTGCCCGGAACCGCTTTTGAGCGGCACATCGAGCAGTTGGTAATATTTTCGGTAGGTTTCCACGGTTTGGAGGCTGTCCTCCAGCAAATAGTGGGTATAGGCCAACTCCAACCAAGCAGCCAGTGAGCCGGGATTTTTTGACAAAAAATTGTCGCAGAGCGAGTGTGCCTCGGCATACCGGTCACGTCGTCCCAGCGAGCTCATGGCGTCGAGGATGCGCTCCTCCTGCAAGGGGTTGTAGCCCCGGCGCAGGGCATTACCATAGTATATGGTGCTAAGGTCCCTGTTCGTAAGGGTGGCATCGCCTGCCAGAAACCTTGCCCCAATTCGACTGTAAAGTGTGGTATCAGTCTTTAGGCGCTGGTCCAGTACTTCGATGGTTTCGCCATAAACGGTCTGGGCGGAGGCGCTGAAAATGGAGAAGGCGGAAAGGAAAGTGGCGAGGGCCAGGCTATTTATATTCATCGTTACAATGTTCGTTTTTTTCGCAAAGGTACGAGGTGCACCTAACGTAGGTACGGGTAAGGAAAGTATGAAGTGGGGAAAACATTGGGCTGGCTAACACAAACAGGAGTATTGGGGGCCAGCCAAGGAGAATGAAATTGAATTGACCACAGCTCACAAAGGGTTTGGGCTGTGGTCAATTCGTAGAGGCGCTAATTTTGCTCGGTGCTCAGGCCCTCCACTGTACCCGGTACACTGGTTGGCACGGCGGGTATAGTAAGCGTGCCGTTGTGGTGAAGCTTGTGCTCGTCGGGCCAAGCGTATGGCCTGGGGCCAATGAGGCGTTCGAGGTCTGATTTGTGCAGCACTTCTTTTTCCAAGAGTTGCTTCGCAATGATTTCCAGCTCGTTGCGGCGTTCGACAAGCAATGCCTTGGCCCGTTCAAATTGGGCGTTCACGATGTTGCGCACCTCTGAGTCAATCATGCCAGCAGTCTCTTCCGAATACGGCCTATTGAAACTGTCGTTCTGCATACCGTAGAACGAAACTTGCCCTACTTTCTCGTTCATACCGAAAACGGCCACCATGCTGTAAGCCATTTTGGTCACTTGGTCAAGGTCGCTTTGCGCCCCAGTGGAAACCTTGCCAAAGATAACCTGCTCGGCGCCCCGGCCCCCAAATGTCATGCACATGCGGTCGAGCAACTGTGCCGTGCGGGTGATGTACTCTTCCTTGGGAAGGTATTGGGCGTAGCCCAATGTGCCGATTCCCCTTGGCACGATGGTCACTTTCACCAATGGTGAAGCGTGTTCGAGATACCAGCCACAGACGGCGTGGCCCGCTTCGTGGTAGGCGATTATTTCCTTTTCTTCTGGCGAAATGAGCTTGTTCTTCTTCTCCAACCCGCCGATGACCCGGTCGAGGGCATAGTTGAAGTCATCCATGTCCACCTGCTCCTTGTTGCGGCGGGCGGCGATGAGGGCAGCCTCGTTGCAGACGTTAGCGATTTCGGCACCGGCAAAGCCCGGTGTCATTTCCGAAAGCTCTATCGAGGTCACGGTGTCCGAGGTCTTGATGTTTTGCAGGTGTACCCTGAATATCTCCTCCCTGCCTTTCAGGTCGGGCCGATCAATGGCTATCTGCCTATCGAAGCGACCGGGCCGCATCAAAGCGGGGTCGAGTACGTCGGGGCGGTTGGTGGCTGCCATCAGGATGACGCCCTTATCGGTTGGGAATCCGTCCATTTCCACCAAAAGTTGGTTGAGGGTGTTCTCACGTTCATCGTTGCCACCTTGCATGGTGTTGCGTCCACGTGCCCGCCCGATGGCATCAATTTCATCAATGAAAACGATGCAAGGTGCCTTCTCACGTGCTTGCCGGAAGAGGTCACGCACCCTCGAAGCGCCCACACCCACGAACATCTCCACGAAGTCGGAGCCGGAAATGGAAAAGAACGGCACGGCTGCTTCTCCGGCCACAGCTTTTGCGAGTAGCGTCTTGCCGGTGCCTGGAGGGCCGATGAGCAACACGCCTTTGGGTATCTTGCCACCGAGGGCGGTGTATTTTTTCGGATTTTTCAGGAAATCCACAACTTCCATCACTTCCTCTTTGGCCTCATCGAGGCCTGCCACATCGGTGAAGGTGATGTTGACCTTGGAGTTTTGGTCAAAAAGGGTGGCTTTTGATTTACCAATGTTGAAAATCTGTGCGCCAGGCCCACCTGCGCCACCTCCTACCCTGCGCATGATGAATATCCAAAGAAGCACCAGCAGCGCAAGCGGCAACAACATGCTTAGGATGGGGGATAGCCAGTTGGCCTTTTCGATGTAGGAGACGTTGAACTGGGCTTCGGCAGGCAAGGTCGTTCTTAGTGCTTCGAGCTTGGTGGCAAAGCTCTCGGCAGGGCCGGTGTCGAAGGTATAGTGCGGGCGCTTGTTGGCAAAGGAACTTTTGGAAGCGTCTTTGTACTGCTCCTTTTTGTTCTTGATGGCCGCATCCGTCAAATATACCTGTGCATATTTTTCATTGACCATTTCCAGCTTTTCCACGTCGCCGACTTTTGCCATTTCGGCAAACTTCTCGAAGTTGATAGGCTCGCTGGTATTGCCCGTGATGGGCAAGAAATTCAGGCCGATGAAGAACAGCGCCAAGACCCCGTAAATCCAGTATGGATTGAATTTTGTGCCGTTTTTATTGCTATTCTCTTGATTATTTTCCATTTACAAATAAGAAAAAGTAAGAAGGGCGAACTGATTTTCTGCTTCCCACTTTGAATGATTCAATTTTCACCTCGAAACAAGCAAAGCGCCAGTGAGTTTTCCGGGATGATGGTTTCGATGCCTAATTCCGATAGGACTGCCAAATTTGACGACTTTTACGAGCCGCTTGCATGCAGGGTTAGAACCCATCGGATTGGCTACATATTCTCGTACTCCGTGAATTTTGCGTCACTCCAAAGGTTTTCAATGTCATAGAACTCACGCGTCTCCCGGTAAAAAACATGTACCACGGTATTGAAATAGTCCATACAAATCCATCGTGAATTTTGTACGCCCTCGATGTGCATGGGAGGCTGCCCCAGCTCATCTTTCAGCCGCTTGTAGATATTGTTTGAGATGGCTTTGACCTGCGTGTTGGAGTCTCCCTCGCAGATGATGAAAAAATCCGTGGGGGCATCATCCAATTTCCGGAGGTCAAGTTTCATGATGTTTTTTCCCTTGATGTCTTGAATGCTGTCGATGATCATGTCGTTCAGCGCTTCAACGGAGGAGAGATTTCTTTTTAATGCTGCTTGTGCGCTCAAATCAGATTTGTTTACTTTTGAACCTTCGGCTGCCAAAGGCAATGTGCTATCCAATGAATACTACAATGCTTTAAGCCCTGGTTTGTTCTTGTTTATGCTCAACCTTTTTGGAAAAGAAAAATGGGCAGTAGTAATTGGAGGGCGTTGTTTTTTGCCCGACTTCTTACTTTTGACTTTTTGCTTGTCCTTAGATTTTAGTTTGAAAGGATAAAAGTACGAACTTATTTTCTTTTGAGAAAACCCAATACTTTATTTGTCGGGCAAGCCATCATTGACTTGACCCAAGTGGCTTCCACCAATGCCTGCGCGTTGGAGCTTTTGTCAAAAAGCAAAACGGCCGAGGGAACCATCGTTTCAACTTTCCACCAAACCGATGGCCGGGGGCAAATTGGCAACAAATGGGAATCGGCGCCCGGCAAAAACATCAGCCTAAGCGCCATCTTTTATCCCGATTTTTTGGAAGCAAAAGACCAGTTTCTGCTCAATGTCTTCGTTTCGTTGGCGGTGTTTGATTTTGTGGAAAAACACCTGCCACGATCCCTCGCCTCAATCAAATGGCCCAACGACATTTACGTTGGAAGCCAAAAGATTGCAGGCATCCTGCTCCAAAACTCCCTCATCAACACGCAAATACGCTCAACAGTTGTGGGCATTGGCATAAACGTCAACCAGGCCCTGTTCTTAAGCAACCCGCCCAACCCCACTTCCTTGCGCCTCGAAGCTGGCTTCGACTTCGACTTGCCAGCGCTAATTCCCCCGCTCTGCGAATTTTTGGAAAGCCGCTACCTTCAACTAAAAGCTGGGAAAATAGTTCCTTTGCGGCAGGCGTACCTTCGACACCTTTATCGCTTTGGCCTTCCTGCCAATTACCAGCGAACCAATGGTGAAACCTTCGTGGGAACCATCACTGGAATTGACGAAATCGGCAGGTTGAAAATGGAAGTTGGCGGAAAAAAAGAAGTGTTTGACCTAAAAGAAATTCGATTCATTTAAGGATATGGGATGAATGAAAACCCGCTCGTCCCTCATCCCTCATCCCTCATCCCTAATGTTAGTCCACATCATCACCATCGGCGACGAGCTGCTCATCGGCCAAATCATTGACACCAACTCGGCCAAAATGGCGCAAATGCTGCTCGAAATCGGTGCAAAAGTCACGGGCCGCACTGCTATTGGCGACGTACACGATGACATCGTAAATACCCTGCGCATGGCCACTTCGCAGGCCGACATCGTGCTGATAACGGGCGGCCTCGGCCCCACCAAAGATGACGTGACCAAGAAGGCTTTAGCCGATTTTTATGACACCGGATTCGTCTTCCACCAGCCCACCCTCGACCGCCTGAACCAAATCCTTGACCGCCTCGGCAGGCCCATAACCGAGGCACTGCGCACCCAATGCTTCATGCCACAAAACGCCGTCGTGCTGACCAACAAAATGGGCACTGCCCCCGGCATGTGGTTCGAGGAAGGGGATAAGGTGGTGGTGTCCATGCCCGGAGTCCCCTTTGAAATGGAATACCTGATGCAGCATGAAGTGCTGCCACGGCTACAAGCCCGCTTCCATGCCTTGCCCGCTGCCCATCGGACTTTGCTCACCGCTGGCGAGGGGGAGTCGGTGCTGGCGGAATACCTGAAAGACTTTGAGGAAACCCTGCCGCAACAGGTGAAGCTGGCCTATTTGCCCTCCATCGCACGGGTGCGGTTGCGCCTTACGGTGAGCGATGCCGACCCCGCTTTTGTGGAAAAAACGCTCAACGAAAAATTTCGGGAAATGGAGGGGCTACTGCCGCCCGATCTCATTGCAGGATACGACGACGACTCACTCGAAACCGTTATTGCTCGCATTTTGCAAGCACAAAACCGCACGCTTTCCACCGCCGAAAGCTGCACGGGTGGCTACCTTGCCCACCTCATTACCAGTGTGCCAGGGTCTTCGGCGTACTTCCTTGGCAGCGTGATTTCGTATGCCAATGCTGTAAAAATGAACCAATTGGGCGTGAAGGAGGCCACTTTGCAAGAGTATGGCGCCGTCAGCGACCAGACCGTCCGGGAGATGGTGGCAGGTGCCAACCGTTTGCTCGGCACTGATGTGGCGGTGGCGACCAGCGGTATCGCCGGGCCAGATGGTGGCACACCGGAGAAGCCCGTTGGCACGGTGTGGATGGCCGTGGGCGATGGTCAGCGAACAGTCACTCGAAAGTTGCAACTTAGCAGGAACCGACTCATAAACATACAATACTCGGCGTACCATGCGCTGAACCTGCTGCGGTTGTTTTTATCGGGGAAATGACGCAGCAGCCACCTTCCACATTTCCAGCTCGACTTTAGCCAATTAAGCA
>DIUC01000088.1 GCA_002435785.1 Saprospiraceae bacterium UBA6168
TGGCCGATTCATGCAACAACGCCTATTGCATTTATGTCTGATAGCTGCTTTACCCAAAGAATGTCAAGTTCTTCGAGATTTTTGAGTTGATTAATTGTGTCTATATTTTTTGATGTCCCGAAACCAATGTATAGGCGTTTTAAATTTTGTAACTTGTTAAGAAATGAAAGTTTGTCAACTGAATAACCTGTCAAAGCTAACTCTACCAATTTGTGAAGTCTTGTGATACTTTCTAGTCCGTTAGGTTGTTTAACAACAGATAAGTAATTGAGATTGGAAAGTTCACCAAGAAAGTCAAGTGAAATTTTCTTGTCCTTAAATTCGCCAAGTTGCAAATTCTCTAAACTGTCAAGGTGTAGAATTGGTTTTATATCCGTAACACCTGGCAAATAAATCCTAATTGCTTTAATGTCCTTATAGAACTTTAAAAAAGTCAAGTCGTAATCCCTGTTTGTTTCCCAAGTTGCTCCCCATCGTCCGCTAGCGTCTGAAAGTTCAATTCCATCAATTTTATAAATAGCAAGTTTCTCCGCAATCTCACGATGTTGATTGTCGGTTAAGTTGTCTGCTATTTTGGTTAATGATATTGGTTTCATTTTATTCTGTCGATTTTGGTTCTGCTGTCATAGCATTGCAGGTAACGTTTTGCAGATTTGCGATGGGCGGGATTTTTACCACAAATGTTGATGCGGAGCACAAAACTTTCGGCTACCACAAAACTGTCTGCGGTGCACAAAACCCCGCCTATTGCAAATTTGCTGTTATGCGGCCGGCTTTCTTGTCCCTCGTTCATTGTTTGTATCGCAGTCAATTTCGTCAATTTTTATTGTTTGAATATTTTAATACTACTCCGCCCGTCAAAAGTTGTTGTGTCGAAACAAGAGATAAATTATTTGAATTAATACCTTGTCTGAAAAGAGGTCGTCCACTACCTAAAATAACTGGTGCGATTCCAATGCGATATTCGTCAAATAAGTTGTCGTTTATAAAGGACTCTGAAAGGTTGGCACTGCCAAAAACATAAATGTCTTTTCCATTCTGTTCTTTTAGTTTCCGAATTTCGTCAGAGGCATTTTCACTAATAATTGTTGTATTATTCCATTCAGCAGATTTCAAGGTTTTAGAAAAAACAAGTTTTGGTATGCTGTTCATCAGTTTAGCTACCTCTTGTTCCGCAGTTTCAGCTTCCGCCTTAGTCCAATATGCTGCCATACCTTCATAAGTCACACGTCCAAATGCGAGGTAGTCGGCAGATTGAAGTTGTTCAATGCTTAACTTTTCAAGTTCTTGTCCCCAAATAACTTTGTGAAATGATAAGTCCCAATTTTGATTTCCTTCAAAGTAACCGTCAAGTGTCAATACGTTCCACATAATTAGTTTTCTCATTCTATTTTCTTTTTAGTCATTTGTTTTGCTGTCTTTTAAGCTGCCGCATAACGTTTTTCGGCTTGGCGATGTGGCGGATTTTTAGCACAAAAGTTCAATAGAATTACTGCTGTTGAACCTTGCACAAATGTTTCATAGAAGTACGAAACCCGCCATATTGCCAAACCGATGTTGTGCGTTCGGCTTTGTGGTTTCAGTTTAGTCGTTCTGCCCATTTAAGTTCTTTTGGCAATTCTTGGTTAGAAAATTCTATATGTATTACTCGTCTTTTTTTGTTGTTTGTTGTGCGACCGGAACTATGTAAAAGCAATGGTTTCATAATCATTATTCCGCCTTTTTTTACGTTGCAAGTTGTTTCCTTTTCGTTTTCCCAGTCTATTGTTTCTGGTCTATATATTTTCTTTGAATGCGATTTTGGAATCACTCTTAACGCACCATTATTTTCGTCCGTGTCGTCAAGATGAATTCTAATTGTATAAATGTTTTCTAAAATTTCAATAGGAGGTTGTACGGCAAATTGATTTTGCTTTGTTGTCCAAGGTCCAAAATTGTCAAGCTCTATTTTTTTGTCAACCGAGATTGTTAAGTCTTGGTGATATGAAACATACCAATTTGAAGTTTCGGGTTTGTCAAAATAGATGCTTTTAACAACAAAATAATTGTCTCCGAAAAGTTGCTCAACTACATTTTTCAATTTGTCGTTAAATACTAAACTTACTGTTTCAGGAATTTCCTTTAAAAACTGTCTAATTGCAAAAAGGTCGGTCGATTTTCTGAATGTCTCTTTGTTCTTGTCAGCTTGGTCAATTGTTAGCAAAATTTTTTCTATTTCTTGGTCGGAATAGATATTTTCAACAGTTGTAAAACCATTTTCACTAATTTCAAATTTATGTATTTCGTTATCTGTCATTTTTTGGCGATAATGTTGGTTTAAGCTGACGCACAACGAGATAATATACGCAACTCCCAAGGTTGCCCACAAAGATAATTCACACCCTTGAATTCTCCAATTCTGAATGTAAATTTACTTTTAAAAGTTTGCAAGTCAGTAAGTTACGAAATGAGAATAATAATTTTCACTACTAAAACAATACAAAATGCGCAACACGTATTTTGTATTGTTTCATGTCCCCACAATACAAAATGCGCAACACGTATTTTGTATTGTTTTGCGCAAGCACGAACACAAAAGCGTACTTGTCATGCTTCTTTTTTGTCCAATAAAATAATCTCATCGCCCACCACCTCCGTCACGTACCGCTTCACGCCTTGTTTGTCCTCGTAGGAGCGGGTGCGGTTTTCCGTTCCTGCCGGGTCACCCATCTTGAAGGCATCCCCCCTACACCCCTGGGCATGGCTTCGCCCTTCATAGGTCGCAAGGCAAGGAATCCCGTCACCGCATCCACCGCAAAAAAGCAATGCCCTACAAGCCCGTGCGAATATCGTTTTTTTGCATGTCGGTGGTATCTCCAACCCATTTTTTTTCGGGAAGTTTTGCCTTTTTGACGCCATTGTCCACAAATCTTCCCGGCAAGGCGGGGCCAAGTCCCTGCCCGCTACAGGTTTTTGTGACGAGGGCCAAGGTAGGGCACCGCTAAATCAAAAACTCAAATATGCTCCGCAGTCGGCTTCAGTCGTGCAGCAACGCATCCAAGGAGTAAGGGAACGCATCCGAGGAGCTTAGGTGCTTCAAACGAGGAGCAAGGGGATGCATTTGAGGAGTAAGGGAATGCATCCGAGGAGCTTAAGTGTCTCAAACGAGGAGTAAGGGAACGCATTTGAGGAGCAAGGGAACGCATCCGAGGAGTAAGGGAACGCATCCGAGGAGCGTAGTGCTTCAACCGAGGAGTAAGGGAACGCATCCGAGGAGCCTTCCAGTCCATCTATAGAGAAAAGTATCCCAGCGAGGTGTTCGGGGATCCATCCGAGGCGTTCGGGAATCCATCCAAGGCGTAAAGCAGTTCGATGATAATAGTAGCTCCACGGGCGACCCCTTCCATTGCGCAGGCTTGGACCCCATGCAAGATACCTTTTGCCAAAGCCTTTCGTTTCGCCCATATTTTCGTAAAATTGCGGCCACCAAACACCACCACAACATCCTGATTATGTTGAGATATTTGCCCTACTTGTTCTTAGCCATCGGACTTTTCTTCCTGGCCTGCAAAAAGGAGCCAGACAAAATCCAGCCGAGCCTCGAAAGCATAGCTGAGGCCGTGTACGCCTCTGGCGTCATCAAAGCCAAAGATCAGTACCAGGTTTACGCCACGGTGGGCGGCTTGGTTCAGGCGATTTTGGTCAAGGAGGGCGACGTGGTCAAGAAGGGCGACGCACTGTTTGTGGTGAAAAACGAGACCTCCCAATTGAATGCCGAGAGTGCAAAAATCGCCGCCGAACTGGCCGACTACAACCTGAGGGGCGAGCGCCTGAACGAACTGCGGGATGCCATTGGCACCACCAAAAGCGTGATGCAAAACGACTCCCTGCTCGTGGCTCGCCTGCGTCGGCTCTATGCCGATGGGGCGGAGACGAAGGTGGCGCTCGAACGGCAAGAGCTGGCCTACCAGAACTCCACCAATACCCACAAGGCAGCCCTTTCGAGGTACAATGACCTGAAAAAGCAACTGGCATCCGCTGCTGCACAGAGCAAAAAACAGCTTGCCCTCACCCAGACCCTCGCACAGGACTACACCGTGCGGAGCCAGCAGGCTGGTCGGGTGTACGCCATCGGCATCAAGCCGGGCGAGACCGTCAGCCCGCAAGCTCCTGTGGCCATCATCGGGGCTGCCGACGACTTTTTGACGGAGCTGCAAATTGACGAGAACGACATCGTCCGCATAAAACAAGGCCAGCGGGTACTACTGACCATGGATAGCTACAAGGAACAGGTGTTCGAGGCGGCGGTATCTAAGATTGACTTGATAATGAACGAGCGCACTCGCACTTTCACCATTGAGGCGGAGTTTACCAAAGCGCCGCCAGTCCTTTACCCCAACCTCACGGCGGAGGCCAACGTCATCATCCAGTCGAAAGAAAAAGCACTGACCATACCACGTACCTACCTCCTGAACGACTCGCTGGTGGTGCTGGAAAACAAGGAGAAACGGCGGGTGCAGGTCGGGCTAAAGGACTACCAAAAAGCGGAAATCCTCAGCGGCCTTAGCGCCAACGAATTCATCCTGAACCCCAACCAATGAACCCTGACCAATGAACTACAAACTCATCGCCGACATCGCAAAATCGCTGCTCTT
Source organism: Saprospiraceae bacterium UBA6168 (assembly GCA_002435785.1). Taxonomy (GTDB): domain Bacteria; phylum Bacteroidota; class Bacteroidia; order Chitinophagales; family Saprospiraceae; genus UBA6168. The sequence goes on from DIUC01000088.1 coordinate 4,635, forward strand.
GGCCCGCTGGAAGCAGTCGCTCGTAGCGGCGGTAGGTGTCACGTTCAGCATCACCATGTTCATCGCCCTGCTGGGTTTCATGAACGGGCTGAACGACATGTTGGACAGCCTGATTTTGAACAGAACGCCCCATATCCGGCTATTCAATGAGGTGAAACCAAACCCCCGCCAGCCCGTCAATCTTTCCACCGAGTTCAAGGACGGCCACAATTTTATCCAATCCATCAAATCCAGCGGCAGCCGGGTCGAGATTTACAACAGTGCCGCCATCATCCGAGCCATAAAGGCCGACCCTCGGGTACTGGGCTTCTCTCCCAAAATCTCCGCCCCTGTGCTGTACAATGCCGGCACCATTGACATCAACGGCGCCGTGAGCGGCATAGAGGTGGTAGCGGAAAATGCCCTTTTCTTCTTCAACAACTACGTCACCACGGGCAATCCGCTCGACCTGAAGAACGTGAGCAACAGTATCATCTTGGGCAAGGGCGTGGCGGACAAGCTGCTTGCCGATGTCGGCGATGTGGTGCAGGTGACAACCTCTCAGGGCGAGCGCTTGCCGCTGAAAGTGGTCGGTTACTTCCAGTCGGGCATTGCCGATTACGACAAGGTGCAGAGCTACGCCTCCATCTCCACCGTGCAAAAGCTGCTCGGCAAACCGAACAACTACGTCACCGACATTCAAGTCAAACTAAAAGACCTTACCCTGGCGCCCGTCATGGCCAAGGAGTACGCACAGCTTTTTCAGGCGGATGCCGAGGATGTGCAGACCGCCAATGCACAGTTTGAGACCGGCAGTTCCGTTCGTTCACTCATTTCCTATTCCGTCGGGATTGTGCTGTTGATAGTGGCCGGGTTCGGCATTTACAACATCCTCAACATGATGATTTACGAAAAAATGGACACCATCGCCATCCTAAAGGCCACGGGGTTTTCGGGCAAGGACGTCCAGCGGATTTTCATCGGGATTGCACTGAGCATCGGCATCGTTGGGGGCTTGTCGGGCTTGGTCTTCGGACTTGCCGTATCGCTCGCCATTGACCAAATCCCCTTCGTCACCGCCGCCCTTCCCACGGTAAAGACCTTCCCCGTCAACTACGACCCCAAGTTTTATATCATCGGCATCGTTTTCTCGCTCATCACCACCTATGCGGCTGGTTTTTTCCCGGCAAGAAAGGCGAGCAAAGTTGACCCGGTGGTGATAATCCGAGGGAAATAAGTTAGGTGTGAGGGATGAGGGATGAGGGATGAGGGATGAATGGGCAAAGGGAAATGCAGTTGCACTAATCACCGAATACCGCCATCACCGCATCAAAAGTTAGTAGTTCCTCTAAACTAAGTAAGATTTTGACGGAGGCACGAAACCTTGACTATCAACAATTTCCGCAGTCGTAAATCGTAAATCGTAAATCCGGTTATGTCAAAAGTCGTCTTGCAATCCGACCATATCAATAAGTACTTCAAGGACCCGGTAACGGTGCAGGTCTTGCGGGACGTGAGTTTTTCCATAAACGAGGGTGAGTTTGTGGCCGTCACCGGCAAATCGGGCTGTGGGAAGTCCACGCTGCTGTACATCCTTTCCACGATGGATACCGACTACGAGGGCGAGCTGCGCATTGACGAAGAAACCATGCGGGGCAAGACCGAGGGCGAACTTGCCCGCATCCGCAACGAAAAAATAGGCTTTGTCTTCCAGTTCCATTACCTCCTCAACGAGTTTTCCGTGTTAAAAAACGTCATGCTGCCCGGCCTCAAGCTCCGCAAACACTCGGAAGCCGAAGTCGAGCATCGTGCCATGGAGCGCCTGAAAACATTGGGCATGGACAACTTGGCCTTGAAAATGGCGAACCAGCTTTCCGGCGGTGAAAAGCAGCGGGTGGCCATAGCCAGGGCACTCATCAACGACCCTATCGTCATCATGGGCGATGAGCCTACGGGCAATTTGGACAAGAAGAACAGCGACCTTGTGTTCGGCACTTTCAAGCGGCTGTGCGAGGAGTTCAAGCAGACCCTGCTCATCGTGACGCACGACCAGGGCTTCGCCGACAAGACCCACCGCATCATCGAGATGGAGGATGGCCGGATTTTAAAACAATAGATTTGATTGGACTTTTCTGAATTTTGCCTTGGTAGCTGGCAATGGCGGGAAAAGATAAAATGGCCGGGAGCTTTGCGCATCCCGGCCATTTGTTTTACTGGTGGTAGGTCTGGTTGTGGGCCAGTGTTTTGCCACATTTTGCGCAAGCAACTGCCGAACCGGCGCCACCTGCACAACCTGCCGAGCAGGTATAGTGCCATACGCCCTTTGCATTCTGGGCTGGCTCCGGCGTGGGAGTCGGGTTGGTGGTTGGGTTTGGCACGGCGGTCATCCCCTCTGGCAAGGAGGTAGCGTTGGTCGCTGGTGCAGCCGCCGCTGGGTTGTTTGCAGGTGGGTGGTACGCCGTGTTGTGAACGAGCGTAGTACCGCACTTGGCACAAGCCTCTGCCGAGCCAGCGCCTCCCTCACAGCCCTTGGGGCAAGTGTAGTGCCATACGCCAGTTGCGTTTTGTGCAGGTTCAGGTGTTGGCGTTGCTGGCGGGGTAGTTCCATCGGCAGCAGGCTGCTGGCCCTGGATGCTTTCCACGGCTGCGTCACGGGCGGCGTCGCCGTCGCTTTTGCAGGCCGAGAAAACCGTGATGGCACTGATTGAAAATACAGTCAGGAATCTGAGAAATTTCATTTTTTAAATTTTTGTGAAAAACAAAGTTAGTGATACATGTATGTCAATAATTGAGCCGATGTGCTGGTGCAGGTGACATCAATTATGAAAGGCAAAGGTAATGGGATTTCTTCGTATCGGAGGTCGTGAAAACCCATTGCTGTGAGGAGGAAAAAGGCGCACGGGATTTTCTTCGCAATGCCCGATTCATTTCAACTTGAACACCGCCGTTCGCACCCGCTTGCTCACTTTGCCGTCTGCTGTTTTTTCCTCCAAAACCAAGTCACGGGCGGCGGGCAACTCGAACACCTCGGCCAAGTTTCGGATGGGCGCTACGGGCACTTGTGCAGCTTGGCATTGCTCCAAAACCGCTTCGGAATCAAAGTTTTTGAATGCTTCCTCCAACGATTCCGCCAAGGCATCCCGGTGTTCGAGGCGAAGGGCATTGGTGACAAACCGTTCATCGTCAGCAAGTGTCGGGACGCCAAGCAAATGGCAGAGTGCCCGGAACTGCTGCTCAGTGCCCGTGGAGACGATAAGCGGCTTCTCGTCTTTTGTGTAAAATATTTCGCCATACGGCGCAATGTTCGGGTGGCGGCTACCCATTCGCTGGGGGAGGTGCGCAAGGTTGAGCCAGTTGGCGGCTTGGTTAGCCAGCGAGGCCACACCCGTATCGAAGAGCGATACCGTGACCTCGCCGCCAAGCCCCGTGCGCTCCCGCCGTAGCAATGCTACCAAAATACCTTCCTTCAATTGGTGCGCCGCCAACAAGTCCATCAGCGCTACGGGCATCTTGACCGGAGGGCCATCGGCCTCGCCGTTCATGTGCATCCAACCCGTTTCCGCTTGGATGGCTACGTCAAAGCCGGGGCGCAGGTCGTCTTCGCCGTAGGCATTAATGCTGGCGTAAATGAGCCGGGGATTCATTTGCGCCAACGATGCGCCATCCAGCCCCAGCCGCTGGGACCCACCTTTTTTGAAATTGGAAATGACCACGTCGGCATCTTTTAGCCACGCCATAAGCTGCTGGCGGTCAGTTGGTTGCGTGAGGTCAAGGAAGATGTGGCGTTTGCCCCAATTCACGGAATGGAAATACGCAGAGGCGGGGTCGGTGGGGTCTTCGGAGGGCATTTTCCAGTGGCGAGTAGTGTCGCCGCCCGTGGTCAGGTTCTCGACCTTGAGCACGTCGGCGCCCAGTTCTGCGAAGAACATGCCCACCGCTGGGCCTGCCAGCACACTGGCTAATTCGATGACCCGGAGACCTTTGAATGGCTGCATAGTAGTTTTGGAAATTGTGAAATGAAAAGGAAAATGCCAGGCTTCAGCAATTTTTTTCGCAAAGTTCATTGATTTTCCGCAAAGTAATCCGGTGGTTGTTTTTAGAAAAATGGGCTGTAAAATTTGGCTGGCGTTTTTTGTTTGACCCTCAAGTGCTATATTTGCGGCCTAATCGCTTGTAAATCTACATTCCACTACTACTTCGCTTCTTGGGACAATGCCTACGGTTTTTGGCTAAACGATTGAACATGTTGCGCCAAAAACGCCTTTTACATTTAAATCCACAACTTTAATTTGTCGAGTCCATTGCCCAAAATGGCCTTGATATTTCACTTTAAAATTCAATTAATTTATGAAACCTTCAATTCTATTGTTAATCCTTTTTAGTGTTGGATTGACCATGACTTCTTGCGTCAGCAAAAAAAAGTTTGTTGGCCTCCAATCGGAACTTGCGAAAGCCAACGAGGACCTTGGCAAATGTGGCGTTGACCTCAACCAGTACATGAGCCGGCTTTCAGCTTGCGAACAAGACTTGCGGAACAAAGAAACTATCCTGCAATCTCGCCAGCAACAGATGGACGACCTGCGGGACCAACTCACAGATTGCAGGTCAACCCGTGACAAACAATTGAATCAAGTTGGCGACCTGACGGTGCTTTCCAAATCCGCCAACGACAACATCAATGAAACGCTCCGGCAGTTAGAGGGCAAGGACAAGTACATCCGCCTGCTGCAAGCTGCAAAGACCAAGGCGGATTCCATCAACCTTGCGCTCTCCGTCAACCTGAAAACCGTGCTCAAGGACGGCATTGAAGACAAGGACGTGGAAATTAAGGTGGACAAGACCGTAGTATTCATCAACCTTTCCGACAAGATGCTCTACGAGAGCGGCAGTGCGAAAATCACTTCCAAGGCCAATACTGTGCTGGGCAAGATTGCCGCCATCATCGCATCACGTCCAGACATGGAGGTAATGGTAGAAGGCTACACCGACAATGTGCCGATCAAGACCTCCTGCATGGACGACAACTGGGACCTCAGCGTGAAAAGGGCCACCTCCGTCGTGCGAGCCTTGCAGGTTACGCATAAGGTGGACCCGAACAAGTTGATTGCTGCGGGCCGTGGGGAATGGAATACCCTCGCACCCAACTCAACTGCGGAGGGCCGTTCCACCAACCGCCGTACACGGATTATCATAATGCCGAAGTTGGACCAGTTTTACGACTTGCTGAATCCGAACTTGGCGCCTAAGTAGGGCTAATCCCATTTGAGTAGGATGGGGTAAAGTAAAACAACAAAATCAAAAGCCCGGCTAACGCTTGAATGTTGGCCGGGCTTTCCTTTTGCGTGAATTTTCGGAGTTTGGGCCACCTACTTCCAAAGGGTTAATAAAGGTTTAGTGATGCCAGTTTACCTAAAAGTGAGGGGTTTGCAGCAGTACGCCGCAAACCCCACTTTGAAAGAAAGAGAAAGAGATACGTGTTCCTCTACAACAGACTTCGCATTAGTTTAAGGCAATATTCCGATTACCTGCACAGAGACGGAAACGGTTGTGTTCGCATCCACTCGCAGGTTTGTTAGGGTTAAGCCAATGTTGGTGAGGAGGTCTAATTTTAGCGCTCCTTTTGGCTCCAACTTTCCATCATTGTCCTTGTCGTCATAGCCGATAAAGTGCAGTTCATAATCACCATCTTCCAAGAAAGCCAGTGTATATTCACCTTGCCCATTCACGACAGCACTTGTTGTTGCGTTCTTGAACATCAGATTGGACTCACCTTGGCCCTGCATTTCTGCTTGCTTGTTGAATGTGCCCTTTTTGTACGCATACACCACGATTTTGTCCCCACCAAAGCCCAAATTGTCGGCACAGGTGCCCTGCACTTTTCCCGTATTGGCCTTGGCCACCAATCTTATGGCACTGCGAAACTCCGTTTCGCTCACGAAATCGTACTGGTCGCCAGCTTGCGGGGCATCTTCGTAGCGGATGGCCTTGCGAAGGTCAAAGTCGAGCACGACAGTGGTAGTGCCATTTTCTTTTACCTCAAAGCTGCCCGTATTGATGGTGATGTGGTTGCTGGCATTGGCATTGGCTTGCAGGTTGTGCTTCAGATTATCCGTGCTTAGCACATAACAACCAGGCGAGTTGCCGTTGTCATCCGCCATGTAGTCGAGTACCAAAGTCACCTCGGAGTAGGTTCCCGTTTCTAATTTGGTAGTAGCAAGCAGTTTGGTAACCCCCTGTTGGTAGGCCATCAAGTCAATGGTTTGCTTGTTGAAGCCGCTGATTTCCTTGCCATCAATTTTTATGGCTGCGACGGTGACGAATGCCCCTTTTACGCTGGCATCGTCCACTGGACCGTCAGTAATTTCAAACTGGGCCGTTCCGGTCAAGTTTGAATTGTCGTTGTCTTTCGTGCAATTTGTGAAGAGAACCGTGGTTCCGAGTAGCAATGCTACTGCCAAAAGATGCTGCATGGGTTTCATAAACTAACTGTTTTAAGTTTAAAAATATACTGTCGGCAGTGGGCGTATGATATACCCACTGCCTAACAGCATTAGTGAATCAAAATAATGAGGGGTAATAAGGCTTTTAAATAAGCATTTTTTTGTAAAAAGCTCCTCTCCTCCTGTGCTCGGTTGATTGGCACGTAAGGAGGAGAGGGCTTATCAATTTTAGACTAAACTTATAGATAATCGTCATTAAAAGTCATTAGTCATTGAAGTCATTAGGGCTTGATGTACCCTTAACATTTTATGCTATTTGGTAATAGCCCAAGCTGTAGTTGCTACAAATCATTTCCTTCATTTTCTGTCGGGCGATGAAGATGCGACTCTTAACAGTGCCAATCGGAAGTTGGAGCTCCTCAGAAATTTCTTTGTACTCAAAGCCCTTGAAAAACATCTCGAATGGTACCCGGTGAATGTCGGCCAGTTTATTTAGCATATTGTGCAGTTCTTTCATCATGATGATGGTGCCTGCTTCGTTTTTGGTGGCTTGCTTGAGGGAGACCTCGCAGTTGTCTTCGATGGGTTGCACGACTTGGGTGCGAGTGCGGCGCTTGCGGTATTCGTTGATAAAGCAGTTGCGCATAATGGTGGACAGCCAAGCCTTGAAGTTGGTGCCATCTTCGAACCGTTCCTTACTGGCAAAGGCCCGCATTACGGTATCTTGGTAGAGGTCTTTTGCGTCTTCACGGTCTTTGGTCAGGTTCATTGCGAAGGCCAAAAGGTAATGTTGGATTTGGGCGAGGTAATGATTGAATTTTAACGTTGTCATGGTTATCGTTTTTGTATCATTTCTCTTTAGTGGGTGTTTAAAACTACTCGAATTTGGAAGATTTAAACAGTCACTTTTGCTTTCTGAATTAAAAGCAGGAGTATGATAAAGTTATTAAAAAATACCTTTTAATAAGGTATATGGTTATGCTAAGGACGGCTTTGTTTTAAGGGGATAGCCATAAGGTTAAGTAGGGTTGAAGGTTAAGGGCCAAAAATAAATTTCGTACTATATTTGGGATAATTTAGGTTAACTAAAGAAGCCGGAGCGGAGCTTTTCTGCCCCGGCTTCTGATTCAATCTAAGAACGACCTAAATTTAGTTATGCCAATATTATATACAAAGCAAGGAGAGGTATATTAGATTTAAGCAGTGGTGAGATTTCATAAACCAACTTCCCTGCTTATACTTTGATAAGGGTTAGGCTATTTTAGCTCGAAGCTATCTGTACCGGCGAGGAAGCCCTTGTTATAAACCTCGACCTGGTATTTGCCTGATTGAAAGGCCATATCTGGCGACCAAAGCAAGCAAAGGTCTTGTTCATCATTGAAGTATTCGGTCTCCGAAAACTGGGTATATCGGACTTTTTTCCCCGTTTTGCCAGTTTTGATGGCCCCTGAACCAAGGCTTTCCATGGCAAGCGTTTCACCACTTGGATTCATCACCCGAACAAAGAACTGCTCAATTCCCGGCTTTACCGTTTCGTTGGCTGTTGTAGTGAAGCAGATTTTCAACTGGTCCACTTTTTTTGCCGACTTTTTCAGTGGCGTCTTTCCGTTTGGCTTAATTTGGATTCCATCAACTTGAATGTTTTTCACCTTGATGACAGCTCGGCTCTCCTCCGATTTGGAAGTATTCTGGTATTGGCTCACCAGTACCGCCTTGGCCCCGTTTCTTTGCATACCTTCCACCCTGTGGCCATGTGTGAATAAGGGGGCGCTGACTGCTGGGTGGCCGATATTATATGTTTTCATGCCGCTATTCTGGGCCTGCAACTGCACGATTTCCGTGCACGCTTTATCCCACTGGGATTGAAGGCTTTCCAATTCCTGTCGAACCTCCTTGAGCTTTTTGCTATCTACAAGCAATACCTCTATCTTCGCTTTCCTGGCGTCTAATTCCTCCATTTGCGCCTCAATAATTGCATTCAATTCGCTGTTGGCGCTTTTGTATTCTTCCAGTTCGCTCATAGCCTGCTGGTACTCGAAATCAAGTGCAGCTTGGAGGGTATGCGCTTCATTTATCTCTGTATATGCTTGCTCCAGCCGCTTGTTTTTCTCGATGTTGGCGTGGGAAAGATAGATGACGGTAAACATCATCATCATGCCAAGAGAAGCCGCTGCTGTGAAAAAATGGCCATAAGGTGACGGTGTCACCGGTCGGGATGACGGTTTGTTGGTCATGGTAAATCTTTTTTAGTTAGGAATTATTTGTCTGGTAGATTTACAATCAGTAGCGGTATGTTTTTGTAGGAAGACTTTTATTTGTGTTCAAATGCCCCTTTTATCGAGGCAGGAAAAATTGATTTAGAAAAGTTTGTTAAAATCAAAAGGTAGCCTTTCAAAAGAATGTTCATTAACCCGTGAATTTTTATTGTAAAAAAAACGCACTAACCCATCTTTAATGGGGCTTTCGAAGGCTGAACAAAGATAAATAGCTGTATTTGTAACACTACATATTGGCCTAAATAATCCCCTAACAAAAGGGTGAAAATTATCAGGAATCCGACACCCTGAACTACCTTTGACCAGCGGATGGTGTAAACAGCGCCCCGCTCAAAACTCAGCGCTTGAAAACCTTCACCGACCAACTCGGCAACTCCCTCCAACTCAGTGCACTACCCCAGCGCATCATCTCCTTGGTGCCGTCGCAGACCGAGCTGCTCTTCGACCTCGGCCTTGACGAGGAGGTGGTCGGACTGACCAAGTTCTGCGTTCACCCCAAAGAAAAATGGCGGTCCAAACCCCGGGTTGGCGGCACCAAAAAGGTTGATTTTGCAAAAATAGCGGCCCTCCAACCCGACCTCCTCATCGGCAACAAGGAAGAGAACGACCGCACCCAAATCGAGGAGCTGCGCAAACACTACCCCGTCTGGATGAGCGACGTCGTGACCGTGGAAGATGCCCTTGACATGATAAAATCGCTGGGCGAAATCACGGGAAAGTCCCATCGTTCAACCCAATTGGTTGCCCAAATTAGCACGGCCTTCCAATCCGCCACCGCAAATCCACCATCACCAATTCGTGTTGCGTACCTCATCTGGTATCGCCCGTGGATGGCTGTGGGCAGCGACACCTTCATTGACAGCATGTTGGCGCAGGCTGGCTTCACAAATGTTTTTCACCAAAAAACACGCTATCCCGAAATCACGTTGGAGGAACTGGCCGCAGCGGCGCCGGAGGTGGTCATGCTCTCGTCCGAGCCGTTCCCGTTCAAGCAGCGGCACATCGCCGAAATTGAACAACTTTGTCCCTTGGCTGTCGTAAAACAGGTGGACGGGGAGTTGTTCTCTTGGTACGGTAGCCGTATGTTGCAGGCTGCGCCTTATTTCGCCAGCTTGCGCAATGAAATTATAGCTCGACTTTAGCCATTTGAAA
>DIUC01000087.1 GCA_002435785.1 Saprospiraceae bacterium UBA6168
CTGCTTAATTGGCTAAAGTCGAGCTCAGAACCAGCGGATAAACCCCCTCCCTGATTGGTGTCACGCAGAAAATCCATTCGTTCACAAGGTCTTTTTCCAAAAACTGCACCGTGTCGTTTAGGGTAGTAATGGTAAACGCCTTATCGCCATTGGGGTCAATCAACTCAACGCCCATCACGTCGGAAATGCGCAAATCCTTCATCACATCGCCCACCTGCACCTGAAAGTCGTGCAGCAATTTTTGGCGGTTGAATGCCATCCTGACAATGCACTCCTCTTCAACGCCGACGGCCATTTTTTTCGGGATGCGGTAAAGCACCTCTCCGTTGTAAACATCGGCCAAACCGCTCCCATCCGATGTGGTGACGGCCAGCTCTGGCATATCCGCAGCTTGTAGGTTGTTGATGAATTCGAGCAGCGATTCCCTGCATTTGTTGAATACTTGGGTGGCTGCCTCCGGTGTGATAATGTCTTGTATCAACTGGCGGCTGACCTCGTGGTATCTGGCCTCAAGCGCCAGCAATACTTGGTACTTTTCGGTGTTGGGCTTGAGGCGCTTTTTCAAAACGGCCAATGCAAGGTCGTTGCCCTGTGCGACGAATCCCCGGAGTTCCTCTTGAATGGTTGCTAACGTTTTCATGGCAGGAGTGAGTTGGGAAATTAGAAACTGTGTAATTCTTCAAATCTTGGCAAAGCCAAAGCTAAGGCGATTTTTCGGTTGGTTTCCAACCGATAGCCAATTCATCACTCCTTGTTTGCCAATTGCCCACATGCCGCATCAATATCTTTGCCCCGGCTGCGGCGAACGGTGGTCATCACGCCGTTTTCGCTCAGAAACCTTGCGAAGCGGTCAATTTTGTCCTCCCTCGCCTTCACGAAATCCAAGCCCTCCACCGTGTTGTACTCGATGATGTTCACCTTCACCGGGAAACGCTGGCAGAGCCGAAGCAGCGCCACTGCATCGTCGTAGCTCTCGTTGAAATTGTTGAAGGCGATGTACTCGTAGCTCAGGCGGTTGCCTGTTTTTTGGTAAAAATATTCGAGGGAATCCATCAGCACTTCGAGGTTGTTCTGCTCGTTGATGGGCATTATTTCATTGCGCTTTTCGTCGGTGGGCGCATGGAGCGAGAGGGCGAGGTTGACCCTTGTGTTGTCATCAGCCAATTGTCGTATCATCTTCGCAATGCCCGCCGTGCTGACCGTGATGCGCTTGGGCGACATGCCCAAACCTTCTGGCGAGGTGATGCGCTCGATGCTTTCCATTACCGGGCGGTAGGCCAGCAGCGGCTCGCCCATTCCCATATAAACGATGTTGGTCAAAGGATGCCCAAAAGTCACCACACATTGGCGGTTCACCAGCAGCACTTGGTCGTAGATTTCGGCAGCGTCGAGGTTGCGCACCCGCTTCATTTGGCCCGTTGCGCAGAACTTGCAGGTGAGGCTGCACCCCACTTGGCTCGACACGCAGACCGTGAATCGGCGGTCGTCCGGCACGGGAATTAACACCGACTCTATCAGGTGGCCGTCGTGTAGCCTGAAGCGGGTCTTGATGGTGCCGTCGTTGCTGTGCTGCACCTTGTCCTCCACGATGTGGTTGATGGTGAAATGCCCGTCCATCCACTCCCGCAGCGGTTTGGAGAGGTTGGTCATTTCGGCGAAGGAGTGCGCCCCTTTTTGCCAAAGCCATTCCCAAACCTGGTTCGCCCGGAACTTGGGTTCGCCCTTTTCGCCGAAGGCGGCAACCAAGTCGGCCTTGGCGAGCTGGCGGATGTCAATTCTGGTAGTTGTTACTGTCATACTGCAAAGATAGAAAGGGTTTCCTGTTTTGGGTTTTGGGTTTTTGGCTGGTATTGCTGGACACAAAAACTCAAACGTGTTTGCCAATTTGACACGCCATTTTACGCCAAATCAGCTCAAAAAATGACAGTACGTCACCTTTTATCCAATGGCACGATAGGTGATGGAAGCGGGTGTCCATCGGGACACCGTTGATTGTTGAATTGTTGAAATTGCTGAATTGTTACCACTTACAACAGCAAGAACCCAACAATAAAACAATCAAAAAACACAGCAATCAATTAATAACAAAACAGTAGATTACTATGAAGTTCAAGCCTATCAACGACAGGGTGGTGGTGAAACCAGCGCCCGCAGAAGAGAAAACCAAGGGAGGCATCATCATCCCTGACACCGCCAAAGAAAAGCCACAGCGTGGCGAGGTCGTGGCCGTTGGCCCCGGCAAAGACGACAAGAAAATGACCATCAACGTAGGGGACATTGTACTGTACGGCAAGTATGCTGGTCAGGAAATGAACTACGAAGGCACCGACTATCTCATCATGCGTGAGGACGATGTCTTGGTTATTTTGGACAAATAAGGTCCATCGTCATTGGTTCTGTACATCCTTTAACCACAAGACAACCAAGCAATTAAACCCCGCAAGGGTAAACAATCAAACCATTTAACAACAAATAGTTATGGCAAAAGAAATCTTATTCAATAGGGACGCCCGTGAGAAACTTAAAACGGGCGTTGACGCTTTGGCGAATGCCGTGAAAGTAACCCTCGGCCCACGTGGCCGCAACGTGGTCATTCAAAAAAGCTTTGGTGCTCCGCAATTGACCAAGGACGGCGTGACCGTTGCAAAGGAAATTGAACTGGAAGACTCCATGGAGAACATGGGCGCCCAAATGGTGAAAGAGGTAGCATCCAAAACCAGCGACCTTGCTGGTGACGGCACCACTACGGCTACCGTTTTGGCACAAGCCATGATTACCGCTGGCCTCAAGAACGTGGCCGCTGGCGCAAACCCAATGGACCTCAAGCGTGGCATTGACCAAGCAGTTAGGGTGGTCGTGGAAGACCTGAAAAAACAGTCCGAGAAAATCGGCGACGACTTCAAGAAAATTCAACAAGTGGCTGCCATTTCTGCCAACAACGACGACGAAATCGGTACGCTCATCGCTGATGCCATGAAGCGGGTATCGAAGGACGGCGTTATCACGGTGGAAGAAGCCAAAGGGACCGACACCTACGTGGAGGAAGTGCTGGGTATGCAGTTCGACCGTGGCTACCTTTCTCCATACTTTGTGACCAACACGGAGAACATGACCACAGAGTACGAAAACCCGTACATCCTCATTTACGACAAGAAAATCAGCAACCTGCAAGAGATGCTGCCGATTTTGGAGAAAGCTGCCGGCTCTGGTCGTCCGCTGCTCATCATTTCGGAAGACGTTGAAAGCCAGGCACTTGGAGTGCTCGTCGTGAACCGCCTCCGTGCTGGCCTGAAAGTAGTTGCCGTTAAAGCCCCAGGCTTTGGCGACCGCCGCAAGGCCATGTTGGAAGACATCGCCATCCTGACGGGTGGCCAGGTGATTTCCGAGGAGAAAGGCTTCACGCTGGAGAAAGCACAAATGACCGACCTCGGAACTTGCGAAAAAATCACGGTGGACAAGGACAACACGACCATCGTAAACGGCAAGGGCTTAAAGAAGGACATTGATTCCCGCATCGCCATGATTAAGTCGCAAATCGAGACCACCACTTCCGACTACGACAAGGAGAAGCTTCAAGAGCGCCTTGCCAAACTGGCAGGTGGCGTGGCCGTCCTGAACGTGGGCGCACCGACAGAAGTGGAAATGAAGGAGAAAAAAGACCGTGTTGACGACGCACTACACGCAACTCGTGCAGCCATCGAAGAAGGCATCGTGGCAGGTGGTGGTGTGGCACTCGTTCGCACCATAAAGGCGCTCGACGGCTTGAAGGGCAAGAACGACGACGAGACCATCGGCATAGCCATCGTGCGCAAGTCGTTGGAAGCTCCGGTACGCGTGATTGCTGAGAATTCTGGCCAAGAAGGCAGTGTGGTTTACCAGAAAGTGTTTGAAAGTAAAGGCGCCATTGGTTACAATGCCCGCACGGATGTTTACGAGGACTTAAAAAAAGCCGGTGTCATTGACCCAACGAAAGTGACCCGTGTTGCCCTCGAAAACGCTGCTTCCATCGCAGGTATGCTCCTGATGACCGAGTGTGTCATCAGCGACAAACCAGAAAAAGACGCTGGCCACAGCCACATGCCTCCGGGCGGCGGCATGGGCGGCATGATGTAATAGTTGGCAGTTCGTCAGTTGGCAGTCAGCGATTGCCAATTTGCAAATGACACTGAACTGTGAAATGTTTAAGGCAAAAAGCCTCCATCGTATTTCGGTGGGGGCTTTTTTGATTTCCTTAAAACCCTTTTTTACCTCCTTTGTTACCTCACGTAATTCGTTACATTTGCGCCCTTGCCTGATTGAATTGAACCAAATCCAGATTTTCGGTTAAATACCGAAGCCAAGTATTCAACATCGTTCATTCAACACTAATCAACAAAAAGACATGGTTAAACGACACTTGCCCGTCGGCATTGACGACATGGCGGCTTACGTGCCCGCCCTCTACCTCGACCTCCGTGACCTGGCAGAAGCACGTGGAATCCAGTACGAAAAATTGGCAAACGGCCTTGGCCTCCTTAAAATGGCCTTCCCCGACGTACACGAAGACGCCGCCACGATGGCCGCCGAGGCCATTGCGGAGCTGATGGAAAAAAATGGGCTGCGGCCTGAGCAGATTGGACGGGTTTACCTCGGCACGGAAAGCGCCCTCGACGGTGCAAAACCAACTGCGACTTATGCCGTGGAAATGGTGCAGCAGCGCCTCGGTGGTAGCTTCCGGCACTGCGATGTGGCGGACATGACTTTTGCCTGCATCGCCGCTACGGATGCCCTCGAAAACTGCCTCGACTGGGTGGCGGGCGACGAAGAACGAATGGCCATAGTCGTCGCCTCGGACTTTGCGAAGTACGACATCGGATCAACGGGTGAGTACACGCAGGGGGCAGGTGCGGTGGCCGTTTTGGTGAAATGGAACCCCAGGTTGCTCGTCATCCCCCGCCAATTCGGCGTGGCGATGGACAGCGTACACGATTTCTACAAGCCCCGTCGAGCACAGTTTTCTGAGACTCCGGTGTTTGATGGCCCATTCTCCAACCAATGCTACCAAGACCGAATGACCGAGGCATTGGCGCATTTTCGACAAGTGTCCGGTGCTGAGGAGACTGCTCTCTCCGACCGCTGGGAGCGGATGGCTTTTCACCTGCCTTATGCCTTCCACGCCAAGCGGATTTTTGTGGAAGCGTTTACGAAGGAAATGATGGCGAAGGGCAAATGGTCAACTGCCCCTGACGCAAAATCTGCTTCGCAAACTCCTGAATACCAGTATTTTGTAAAAAGCAAGCTCGAAAAAGCGCAATGGGCAAGTAGTCAAATTGGCAATCTTTACACCGCCTCCATTTTCATGGCTTTGATGAGCACAATGGAGGCTGACGCTCTTGAAAACAGCCCACTGGAAGGCAAAAAATTCGGGTTCGTGGCTTATGGCAGCGGCTCAAAGTCCAAGGTCTTTGAGGGCATTGTGCAACCAAGCTGGCAGTCGGTCGCATCACAGTTTGGCCTTTCCCAAAAGCTGGATGAACGACGTGCGCTGGATTACAAGACTTACAACGACCTTCACCTTAACCAATGTAGCAGCTCGGTGCACCCGGAGGAAGGCCGTTTTGCACTGCATTCCATCGGCGAGAACGGTGTGGTGGAGGGCGCTCGGTATTACGGCATTTTTCATTTGAACGGACGGGCAGTGGTGAAGCGGGAGGTGTTGCCTGAACTGGTTGGTCAATAAATCGCTGGCTTTCAGCCGAAGGCAAATACGATGGCCGGTGGCTTTTTTTTCAAAAAAAAGGGCTTGGATTAATTTTCTTTGCAGCTTCCAGCAACCATCCACTGACTATGAAAAATTTGCTTTCGCAAAAGCCCGTCCTACTTTTCGTGACGCTGGCAGGTTTTTTTGTGACCAATGCCATTGTGGCAGAGTTCATTGGCGTAAAAATATTTGCACTCGAAGACACGCTTGGGCTTAAGCCCTTGTCTTGGAAGCTATTTGGGCAAACAGGTTCCCTCTCCCTGACCGCAGGTGTTTTGCTTTGGCCGGTCGTGTTCATCATGACCGACTTAATCAACGAGTATTTTGGCAAAAAATCCATAAAGCTGTTGTCATGGCTCACTGCAGCCTTGATTGCCTACGCATTCGTGATGGTCTTCGGCGCCATCCACCTCGTGCCAGCCGATTGGTGGGTTGGCTCCGCCCAAAACCGGGGCGTCGTTGACCGCCAAGCCGCATTCAGCAATATTTTCGGGCAGGGCCTTTGGATTATCGGCGGCTCCTTGGTAGCATTCCTCGTTGGCCAAATCGTGGATGCAGGGGTATTTCACAAGCTGCGCACCATCACTGGCGACACGAAGCTCTGGCTGCGGGCAACCGGCTCCACGTTGATTTCTCAGTTCATTGACAGCTTCGTCGTTTTGTACATCGCCTTTGTCCTGAACCCCGGCGAGAACTGGTCCATCAACCTTTTTCTGGCGGTAGGCACTGTCAATTATTGCTACAAATTCGTGGTGGCTATCCTGCTTACCCCGTTGATTTACTTGGTACATGCCGTGATTGACCGATACCTCGGCAAGGAGGTTTCCGAGGAACTCAGGAGGGAGGCTCGCAGCCATTGAGGGCCTGAGTAAGTTGCCGAATGCTCACCTTCCTTGCGGAAGTATTCAGGTGCCATTTATCATTCATGCTTGATTTTGGGCTTGCACAAGTTCGGGACTTTGAGGGGGCTTTGCTGCTCCGAAATAGTCCTTTCGGTACTGTTTCAAAAAATAGTCAATGGTTTCAATCCGAAGCTTGATGGAACCTTTGGGCTTGTTTTCATCAATATCTTTGAAGCTGAAATAAGGCGTGCCGGAGCTTTCTATGATTTCCTCGATGACGCTGTACAGCGGCGCATCGTGCCCACATTTAAAACTGGATATTTCCAAGGCCACCAAGTTGGGGTGTCGTGCCACAAATTTTGCAGCCCACAATTTCGTGTTGGCATTCGGGCTGATGGACCGTTTCCAAACATCGGAAATCTCCAGCGGGTCATTTATGCGCCCAGTTCGGATGTCTTCGCCAAATACCTGCTCCAGTGAATACGCATCCATGGGCAGAATATCCTGCGCCAATATGGGGTAGCCGAGCTTTTGGAACTCCGTGAATATCTCGTGGTTAATGCCTGGGTCTTTGTGGTAAGGGCGTCCGAGCAGCACAATGCCAATCTTATTTTCCTGCTCCAGGGCATCCAAAACCTCCCGGGATTGTTGGCGCATGTAGTTGCGATATTCATCCAGTGCTTTGAACCCTGCTGTTACCGCTCGTTTGTTTTCGCTGCGGGTAAGTCCCAGGATGGACTCGAATGCCGTGAACATTTGGAGTTCAAATAATTCGGGCTCGGCCATGTTCAGAAATGGGTTCACGTAGGTAATGCCCAATGCCGTGAAAATATCTCCTTCCTTTGTAAAGCTGGCTTTCGCAACTTCGGCAGACGGCACGATGGATGGACAAGTCCAGTTGCCAAGCGTGTTTTTCAGACCAACGTCAATCGTGCCAATCATCGGGAAAAAGAGGAAGTCCAGCGGCCGCTTTTTGTGCTTTTCATAAAGCAGGTTGTGGACGTGAGAAATGGACACTTTGCTTGGGTAGCACGGGTCAATGGTGCCCCGTTTACCACCTTCTTTAAACATCTTTTCACTGGTAAAATCTGAGTAGATGATGCCGCTCCTGTTTATCCCCAAGCTTTCGAAATAGGCGCTGAAAAGCGGTGCGAATGAATACATGAGCAGCACCCTTGGGATGCCAACCACCATTTCTGAACGACGGGCAAGTACCTTTTTTCGGGACCAAACATCCAGCCTTGGTGCAGGGTCAGATACTTGGGCTGGCGCATAGCTTTTGAACAATTCCTTGAGGGCGACATCCACCAGGTTTGGGGTAGTGTCCAGCACGGCGTCCATCGCATTTTTTATTCCTCGCATTTCCTTGACATCTTGCACAGAACCTTTGTCGCAGGAATTGCCCACGATGATTCGTCGGGTCTGTTTTTTGGAGTTTTCAGCCCCATTTCCGATGCTCAAATCAATGAAGGTGCGCAGGCATTTGTTTTTGCAAAAAACGCAGCGGGTGCTTTCATCGGAGAACGTAGAGTAGGTGATTTTCGAGGTGGCGTCAAGCCCGATGAAACTGGTGGTACGGCCATTTTCCCATAGTTTTATGGCTTCCAAACCAGCACCGATTGCCCCACTTTCGCCGCAGTGTTTATGTATGGTGATGGTCGGTTTTTCTTTCTTCCCGATGTACCGGGACTCGATGAAATCCACCTGTGCCTTTACGGCAGCGAGGTTTTTTTGGGTGCCGCCCTGGAGTATGAAGTTGGTGCCCAGCTTTGCAAAATTTGGGATTTGGGCCACGTACAACCAGATGTTTTTGGGCAAAACCGAAGCCAGCCCAGCCAGAATCTCTTCCGGTTTCCAGCCAAGCCGTTGGAAGTTCACGATGTCCGACTGCAAAAAAACGGCGCACCCGTAACTGAACGTTGGCCGCATCTTGGCGTTAAACGCATGGTCGGCGTACTGCTCAACCGGAATGCCGAAGCTCTCCACCGTGCTTTGCAGAAAATACCCGTTGCCGGCGGAACATTGCGTATTTAGTTCAAAGTTCTTGACCTGTCCGTTTTTCAACATCATAATCTTGATGTCCTGCCCCCCGACATCACAGATAACATCCACATTTTTGTAGTAATGAAGTGCGGAATTGGTGTGTGCCACCGTTTCAACAACCGCCCTGTCGGCGCACAAAACATCGCGCAGCACGTCTTTCGCATAGCCAGTCGTCACGAGGCCAATCACATTCAGACTGGCGCCCGATGCCTGCACCTGAACATTCAATTTTTGCAAAACATCCTTGGTGTCCTCGATTGGATTTCCCCTCGACAACTGATAGGATTTGGCGAGCACTTCCTTTGCTGAGTTCAGCAGTACGGCCTTCGTGGAAGTGGAACCCACGTCCAAGCCGATGAATGCATCCACGACCTGACCAGGCACGAAGGTAGCGGGCACAAAAGGCTCGGGGACGTATTTGGCTTTGAATGATGCTAGTTCTTCATCGCTATTGACAAGGCCGGGTTCAGCGCCAGCCCTTGCCTGCAACCGTCCTTCATGGATATAAAAATCGAGGAATTGCCAACCGTGGTACTGGCCCACGTCCTCCTCATTTTCCAACCCGTAAACGATTGCCCCGATGGCAGCAAAATAAAGCGCATTTTCGGGTGCGAAAATCAAGTCTTTGGGGTCGCCATTTTCTGGCAAAGGGAAGCTTCGTTCTTCCCATAACTGGGCAATATGGTGCTTCCATGCTTGTTGCATCCCAACGATATAGTTGTTGGGGCCGCCCAGCAGCAGCACTTGTGGGCGCAAGGTATGCCCACGGGTGAGCACAGTCAGGTTTTGTAAAATAATGGCCTCAAAAAGGCTCGCCATCAGCTCGGATGTGGGGATTCCAAGTTTTTGAAGGCTGTTGATGTCCGTTTCGGCGAAAACGCCGCACTTGCCCGCCACATGGTGAAGCTTGACGCTGTCGTATTGTTGTCGGCCCAGCTCTTGTGGGGAAAGACCCAGTTTATTATTGATTTTGTCAATTACGGCGCCCGTGCCACCGGCGCATTTATCATTCATACTGGGTATCTTCTGTTTTTTGCCAGTATTCGGATTATCTTTGAAGATAATAATCTTGGAATCCTGCCCGCCGAGGTCAATAATGGAACCCACAACGGGGTATAGTTTTTCAGCAGCGAGGCATACCGCTGTGACTTCTTGCACGAACTTTGCGCCGATCATATTCGATATGCTCATCGCACCGCTCCCAGTCACAAACAGCCGCATATTTTCGATGGGGACATTGGAAAACTCCGCTTCTATCCTTTTCAAAAAGGACAGCACTTCCTCGGGTTGCTTGGTTTCATGGCGTCGGTAGTCCTGCCATATTATTTTCTGGGAAGTAGCGTCCATGACGACTGCTTTTACAGTAGTGGAACCTACATCAATGCCGATATACAATTGGACATTTCCCATGATTTTGGTTTTAATCCGTCAAACATTAGGTGGTTTCTTGTCTGATTAAATCATCAATATGGTACATAAAATTAGCGGCCATGTTTACCACACCTTTTTTGCGTGGTACGACATACGTAGGGGACTTAAGGACCGGATGAGCTTCAACATATTTCCTCATCGTTTCCATATCGGAAGTGACAGTTTTCCGGGCATCTGCCATTTCTTTTTTGGCTTTAACATGGGCATCACCTAAGGCCATTAAAACCCTGCTTTGCGCATTGGTTTCTCCTTCGCCGGCGGTTTCAAGCGGGAGGAATATCATTTCCCGGTTCAATTCTACTACCGAAGCTTGTGCACCGTCGGATTGGGTGCTTGGCATACAGCCGAATGGCTTCAAGCTCAATACCATGTGCGCCAAGCCATGCTCATGGTAATAAATGTTTTTAGCGATTTCCATATAGCCTTCCCCACCTTCTATATTGATGTTATAATAGGGGTTTGCCAATTTTTGAAGGATGGGCTGATGAATCAACATGTGGAAGTCGCCCCCCAGCGTCTTCAACAAGCGGCCATATTCCCGTCGGAACAACCAGTTTCCCACCTTGAGCACCGCTAATTTCTGTTGGAATTTGAGGTAATTGCCAATACGTGTCTTGATATTCCACCAGTTTTTTGCCCCGTTTTTCAGCATCATTTCCCTTCGGTTCAGGTGGCGAAGTTTACCCTTGCTGAACAAAAACTGTATCAGAGAGCCAACCGGCTCCACCATCAGCACGGCCCCTTCCTGCTCCAGAAATCGGAACATGTGGAAGTTGCCCGCACCGACCGTAGTCATCGCCCAGAATTCTCCCGTAATTTTGACCGCAACTTTTGACCTGAAACGGTCCACCTCGATGGTCTCAAACATTTTCCTGACTTCTTTGATAGCCTCAACATAATAAGAACTGGTAATTTGGTCCATGAACCGATAGAGGAACGTCATGGCCTGGCTCCAGTGCAGTTTGTCAAAGACGGCCTTCCATTTTTGGCTCAATTGGATTTTCTTTTTGTGTGCTAATTTTCCATAGAGGTAGTCCAAGGCTTTTTGCATCACCTTATCGGTTTCCCCCGGTACTACCTCAAAGGGCCGGGTCGCATAGACGAAATCGTTCAAGATGTCGGCCATGTTCAAGGCATTCACGAGGGCCAAGAAAAATTCAGGATTCACTTCCAGCCCATTCCCTGTCGTGTCTTGATTCAGGCCCCCTTCGTTTTGGAATACCAGCACCCGAAACGCTTCAAATCCGCAATCTTGCAGTGCCATCCGGTATTCCGTTTCCAGCATACCAAAACGGCAGGGCGCATTGCAGCCTGCGGTGAAAAAGACATATTGCTCGACGATATCTTCCTTTGTCATGCCTGACCTTTCCAATTCCCGAAGGAATCTAATCAGGTTGCCCACCATGAAATAAGAGGGATTGCAAAGGCCATTGTTTGAATATTCCCGGCCAAGATGAAATGAGTCAAGCGTCATGTTGGGCAGCACCTTGACCTTCAACCCTAAGCTTTTAAAGGCAGCTTCCACCAAATAATCGTGCGCAGGAGATAACCCCCCCGTCAGAATCGTAGTCGTTAACCGTTCGGTTGCCAAAAACGGGCGCTCCTTGTGGATATGGAAGTGCTGGGCGGATGGTTTTCGGGGCATTTGGCTTTCAACATGAGAATTCACATGATTGGAAGGCTTGGCTGGATTTGTTAGTTTTTCCATTTGATGCGATTGGCGCAATTTGCCATTGGTGTAAATCTGTTTGCAAGCTGCACCAATGCAAATCAATTCCAAAAAACTTATGTCTTTTTATAGGGATGACTTTTGTCAAAAACCAACCTACTTTGACCATTCGACCCCAAACGGATTTTGGTAAAAAAACGTCATTTTTGGTTTGAGGGGTTAGAGTATGCCTATTTTCAGTTCATGGCATTTATATTTGTCAAAAAAACTATCAAATGGCCTTCAATCCAATTCGCTGTTTCTTCCTCATTTTCACCCTGTTGACCACAACGCTCCTTTTTGCACAAAGGACCAATTATGGCATTTATGCTGGCCCCAGTTTCTCCAAATTGCGGTTGGAAGCGAGGTATGCATTGCCCATTGACGTGCAGATAGCGCCTTACGACTACAAAACCGGCTTCACGGCTGGCGGGTATTTCACTTGGAATTTTGCAGAGAACGTCGGGCTGCGCACTGAGTTGAACTTCGACCGCAAGGGCGGTAAATCGGGCCTTCCACTTTCCGACGGCAACGGCAACCCACTGCCCGGGTACACCATAAAAGACAATTTTGACTACCTCCAACTGCCCGTCCTGTTCCAGCTTTCGGCGGGCGGAGACTTTAAGATGCACATCCATGTTGGCTATGCGTTCAGCTACCTGCTGCACCATACCGACAAGTTTCCAAGCGAGATACGGGTAATCACGCAGACGCAAACGCAGACGCAAACCATCATCCTGCGGATGCCGGAAGATTACAAAAACATAGACCATTCCTTGGTGGCAGGTATCGGGGCCACGCTCAAGCTTTCGAACGACCTATTGGCGCAGGTGGCACTCAGGGCCTACAATGGCAAGCTGAACATCAGCAAGGGAGACTCGGCGTTTGATGCCAATAATATCTCGGTGGGATTGGTACTTGGGGTCGGGTTTTAAGTACTTGTTTGTGATTTCGTCACTCAGGATACTCGATTCGCACGTGGTGGATGCTGCGCAACATTTTGTAAAAAATCAGTCGGCATTGTGCCACCTCGGTATAGGTCAAGTTCGATTCATTCAACTGCCCTTCGTCAATTTTTCCCTTAAAAATCCTGTCCACCAATTTGTCAATCTCCTGTCCTGTGGGGTTTTTGAGCGACCGGGAGGCGGCCTCCACGCTGTCGGCCAACATCAGGATGGCTTCTTCCTTGGAGACGGGCAGCGGCCCCGGGTACCTAAACAAAGCTTGGTCAACCGCTTCGTCTGGGTGTTCGAGAAGGTAGTTTTTGTAAAAATATTCCACCCTGGTCGTGCCGTGGTGGGTCGTTATGAACCGAACGATGACAGGGGGAAGGCCCTGTTTTTTGGCCATTTTTTCCCCTTCGATAACATGGTCAATGATTATTTTGGCACTTTCGATTCGGCTGATGCCTTCGTGGGGGCTTGAACCGGATTGGTTTTCCACAAAAAACTCAGGTTTGTTCATCTTGCCAATGTCGTGGTAAAGCGCCCCGACCCTTACCAGCAGCGGGTCTGCGCCGACCTCATTGGCAGCGGCCTCAGCCAAATTGCCTACTTGAAGCGAGTGCTGGAAGGTGCCGGGTGCTCGCATGGCGAGGTCCCTCAGGAGTGGTCGGTTCATGTCGGAAAGTTCCACCAACGAAATGGCGGAAGTAAACCCAAAGACCCGTTCTGCCAATGGAATGAGCGGAAAGGCCAACAGCGTCAGGAATCCATTGAAGGCCAACCAACCGAACTCCCGCCAATCAATCCCCTCGAAGCTGCCTTCCTCTATGAGGGACATGCCTACGAGCGAGAGGGAATAGGCCATCAAAATGGCCACCACCGATTTGAAAAACTTGGTCCAATCCCGTGCATCGGCCACCGCCAAAACGGCCACTACGCCCGCCACAATTTGTGTGAACAAAAACTGGTGCCCCTCCGCAGTGAGGAAAGCAGCAATCAGCACCACCACCACATGGGTGAAAAATGCCAACCGGTAGGTGAAAAAATGCCTGACCACCACCGGCACCACACAAAACGGGATGACATAGATGCTCAACACCTCCGTCCGCTCAATGAGAAAGGTCAGGTAGCTGAACCCCAACATCCATACCATCACGAAAGCAAGGTAGTTCCAGTTGGAGAGTATCTCCCGGCGATAGGTGTTGACGTACATTAGGAAGGCTCCCAGTATCAGGGCGGTGAGCAAAAGGTAGCCCATATAGACCACAAACCCCGACTTATGGGCGCTTATGTCCGACTCGTATTTTGCCCGGAAGGACTCTAATTTTTCATACACTTCGTCCGTGACCAAATTGCCCTTTTGAACAATGATGTCACCTTGCGACACCAAACCACGGGATGGCGATACCCCGGCAAGGGCATCTTCCAGCATCGTCTGGGTCCGGGCTTCGTCGTAGGTGATATTTGGAACGAGGGCCGCCCTCAACAGGGGCAAAACCTCGTCGGGCATTTGAACCTTAGTTTTGGCAAAATTGGATTCAAGCGCCAACTCAGCTTGCTCCGGGAGGTAAAAACCGGAGCGGGTGCGCTTGAAAATGGTATTGCCCCGCACCAAGTTTATCACAAAGTTTTCATTGGCAGTGGCGTGTTCCGGCGCTAATTGCAATATGCCCGTGGAATAAATTTTTTCGAGCAATTTCCTGCATTCCTTCCGTGTTGGTTCGATCCGGTATCCTGGGGGAAGGGTAGGGGAGACACTGCTCCACCAGCCTTCCAGCGCCGCCTCGAAGTCCCTGGCCTTGGCCGCCGGCAAATCGGTATTGAGGTTGTAGTAGGGCCAAAAATCCCGCATGATGACCGCCTTGTCCTTGTCCAGCTCGTCTTTTGATTTTTTGATTGCAAAGTCAAATGGTGCTGTCAAATCATCGTAGGGCCATGCCTGCCCCGGGTGAAATTCGTACTTGAACTTCACGTTGTTTGGGTACAGCAGACTAATCAGCAGCGCCACGGCCACCACTGTCCCGATGTTGACGAGCTGCTTGAATCTCTTGTAAACCTTTCTGATATTTTGGTTCATACGCTTCGCAATTGCCGTTTTACGGCGGTGAAGATAAGCGCAATTTCGTTTTGGCGGAGAAAGCGGCAAATGTTGGCCAATCGCAGCATATTTACCTCAAATTATTCTTTCCTTTGTTAAACAAACAACCGAAAAAATCCAACCATGCTTGCCAAGAACATTGATGAGGTAATCCACCGCCTTGAACAAATTGTGGACGACACCACCAGCCGCAAGGACCCACTCGGCATTTTTGCGCTGGTGTACCTTGGTGTCACCAAATCCGTGAAGGAAGACGTTCAACGGAATGTCTTTCAGGATGGGCCTCGGATGGAGCGCTTGGATGTTGTTTTTGCCAATCGGTTCATCCTCGCCTACGACGCTTACCGAGCCTCGCAGCCTTGTACCCAAGCTTGGCTGACAGCCTTCAACGCTGCAAAGCGCTTCGACCTGCTGGTGCTCCAGCACCTGCTCATGGGCATGAACGCCCATATCAACCTTGACCTCGGCATTGCAGCGGCCGCTACGGTGGAGCCTGCCGAATTGCCAAGGTTGGAAGCGGATTTCAACAAAATCAATGAGCTTTTGGTGGCAAAAATTGATGAAATGCAGGATCGGCTATGCAAAGTTTCCCCCCTGCTTTTCCTGCTCGATTGGTGTGGAAAACGCACCGATGAGCGCTTCGCAGAATTCAGCCTCGTGCAGGCCCGCAGCAGTGCTTGGCGGGCAGCCAATCGGCTCTCAAAACTTTCGCCAGAAGACCAAGCACTGGACATCAATGAATTGGATGGGTATGTTGCGTTGTTGAACAAAGTAATAACCAGCCCCGGCGTCGTGTTCGGAGCAGTGGTGCGGTTCGTTAAATGGTTCGAGGTGAAGGATGTAGGCAGGGTGCTTGCCCTGCTTCGGGATTGAGTGTGCCATTTTTTTGGAAGGCAAATTGGCTGTGACGACAAAGGGCATGGCCAAAGGCCATGCCCCTCAAGAACTCAAAATTATAGTTTTCAATTACGCTTGGAAATCACTGCAAATCAAACTTCACCGGCAGGGTAAACATAACTCGCACTGGTACGCCCCGTTGTTTTCCGGGATTCCAAGGCGGCATTATTTTTACGATTCTCGCTGCCTCGTCACCGCAACCGCCGCCGGGGTCACGCACTACTTCGATGTTGGAGATGCTCCCGTCCCGCTCCACGACAAACCGCACGTAAACCGTTCCTTCCACACCATTGTCCCTTGCAATCGGAGGGTATTGTATTTTGCTGTAAATGAATTCCAGCAGCTTGGTTTCTGCACATTTTTGCCGTTCAGCTTTGTCATCAATGTCTTCGCAGCCCTTGAAAGTAGGTGCATCCTCGACCACTTTAAAAATCTCCCGCTCATGCTCCTGCATTGGGGGTGGGGGCGGTGGAGGAGGAGGAGGCGCTGCCTCTTTTTTGATGATGACAGGTGCCTCTACGTATGTTTCTTCAGTGATGCTCTGGTCTTGAAAAATCTTGGTTTCAATATTGGGCAAGTCAGTGGCAATGACCTGTACCGCTGGCGGTGGCGGTGGCGGTGGTGGTGGCGGTGGCTCTGCGGTACGTGGCGTTTCCATCTCAATTTCGTCGCTGAGCGTACCGAGTAAGCCCGACACGTCCACTTTGGTTTCATAGGTTGTCCAACTGAAGGCAAAAATCATCATGACGAGCGCCACCATTACACCGTAAATCTGTAGGGTGCCACTTATCCTGAAGATGTCGAGTTCAGGGTATTTGGTACGGGCCTCCGTCGGTGAGCCCCATTTCCAATTCTTGTACTTTTCGGTAAGGTTGTGGCCCTCAACTTTTTTGAAGTGTGACCTTAACGCAAAGAGTAAAATGCCGGAGAGGACAAGGATGCCGAACATCCCTATTTGTATCATCAAGGTGGAGGTTTCAAATGACATGGCTACTTTTTTTAAGTGAGTAAATACTGTCGTTCAATGCCCCGAATTTCGGGGGAATGCCCACCGTGCCAAGTGCATTTTATCAATCCCTTTTATGACTTTTGTCAAACCAAAATTAACCCATGAACCAAACAAGCCCTGACACGGCATTTGCAGTGTCAGGGCTTGTTTTTAAGCGAAAATAATTAATGAATTATACTTTCGAGCGCCAGGTTTTGGCCATTTGTTGGGGGCTTTAGCCTTTGGCTGTTGGCTTATGGCCAACAGCCAACAGCCAACGGCTCGCAGTATAGCTTATTTTTTGACGACAAACTTTCCAGATTCCTCCAGATTCACACCCATCAAGCGGTAGTAATAGATGCCCGCAGGCAAATGCCCCAGGTTGAATGCAAAGTCGAAATTTCCTGCTGCAAAGAGGTCATTGGCCACAGTCCCCACTATCCTTCCAAAGCCGTCCATTACCTGAAGCTGAACCGGGGATTCCTTTTCCAAAGTCAATTTGAAAAAAGCGACCTCGCTTGCAGGGTTTGGGTGCACGGCCACACGCACTTCACCTGAAATGCTAACGGAGCGAATTGGGCTGTAACTGAAGCCGCCATTCTCGTCCATTTGCCGAAGGCGAAAATAATAGGTGCCCGGCTTGAGGTCAGATGCCCTGAAATCATAGTGATTGACTTCATTGGTGGTCCCATTCCCCGGCACGAACCCAATGGTTTGAAAATCAACGGTTTCTGATTGCATCTCCACGTCAAAGCCCCGGTTGTTGGTCTCGCTTGCAGTGGCCCAATGTAGCAAGGCATTCCGATCCTCCGCTTTTACATCAAATGCCATCAATTCCACAGGAAGCAATGGAAATGCCCCTCCAGCGCATACATATACCGAGGCATCGTCAATGAAAACATCAGAGTAGTAGTTGGAATTGGTGACGCACTCGAACATAATGGTCGGGGAAGTGCCAATATATGCGCTGAGGTTTACCAATTGGCGGGTCCAATCGTGCGCCCCGGGGTCGTTGCACATATTGTAGCTTTTGACCACCACGCCATTGACCTTCACATTGAACACGTCCCCGCCGCAATCCGTATTCATATAACGGTACCAAAACTCCAAGTTGGCGAAGTGTGCATCTGCGGGGATGCTAAAGGTCTGCGACATCCGAGCAGTTTCGTTATTGTCATATCCAAGCCAGGCATAGCCAGCCCCGCCATGCGCCGCTGGCCCACCATAAGAAGGCCAATTTGTTGCAACGAATGGCGCCAGCCCCCTTGTGGAAGTCTGCGTCCATCCTGTATTGGATTCCATCGTGCCACTTGTCATTTTCTCCGAGCAGGTGGCATCTGCGGGTGCGATTCGCAGGTCGGCATTGTTGATGTCAAAAAACACGTTGTCCGAGCATTTCACCTTCAACCTTGCACTACTGGTGGTGGTATTTGGCAGGGTGACGGTTTGGCTGCCGTCGTTGGGCGTAGCCGTGGCAAGGCTGGAAAAGGTAACACCGCCATCCAATGAGAGCAGGATGTCCACGTTTGTGCAGCTAATCGGTGCGGCGGTGGTGCCTGCCACGTCCCAGGTGAGGGTGATGGTTCCACTGTGCGTGCCCGAGGTATTGTGGGAGGTGATGGCAAATGGGCCAGCAGCATTGGTGACGTGCAACACAATACCCCCCGCATCATAGCCTCCCCCCACCATCCTATTGTCCCTGACGGTGCAGTTGAAGTTCAAATTACGAGTCACGGAGGGCAGCTTCTCCCCGATGCTGGTGCTGTTGTCGAGTATGTCGCTGAGTTTTGGGAAGGTACGGGTTGGGCTGGTGGTCGGGGTGAACGACCGGAACATGGGCGCTGTGGCACTCGAAGAACTGGGCGCTCCCTGTGGCCCCAAGTCCCATTGCTCCCAAGCGAAGGTCAGCTCATCGTTGTCGGGATCGGAGGCGCTGGCGGTCAGCTCAAATGGGGTGCTGATGGGGATGTACTTGCCGCTCATGTTATTGGGGTTGGCATTGATGGTGGGGACATTGTTTATCGTGACGACCGAGGTGGGGCAGGTGCTGCCCGAGCCGACCCTGGTGAAATGCGTGATTTCCCCCAAGCTGACAAGGTGGAAATACGCATTGCTGCGCCGCTGAAGGTTTTGTGAATTGCCGCAAATGCCTGCATAACCCATAATGGTAGAACCACTGCCAGGCTCAAAGGCTGTGGTGGCGAAACGGTTGGCCTCCGTGCAAGAGCCAGCGCTACCATTGAAGGTATGGTGCGCACTGAACTGGTGGCCCAATTCATGCGCCACGAAATCCACGTCAAAAGCATCCGTCTTGGGGTTCAAAGAGGCGGTCATTCCCCTTGCCTTTTTGGTGCTGTCGCAAACGCCATTCAGCGTGGCAACCCCGCCTGTGCCACTGCTTACCACATGGCCCACGTCATAATTGGAACTGCCTATCACAGCGTCAATATTGGTTTGGTTTTGAGCCAAGGTAGGCGGGTTGTCATAAGGGTCCGTGCCAGAATTGGTGTATATTAAAAGGTCATTGTTGGAAACCAATGTAAAGCTAATGGCGAGTTCCGTTTCATAAATGCCCCGCACCCTGTTCAACGTGGTGTTGATAGCGGCCAAGGCAAGCGGCACCGTGCCGCCGTGATAGGTTGTATATTCGGCAGCGGCGGCAAAGGCCATGCGATAGGTGAGCATATTGGTAGTGGCCCGGTTGTTCCGTTCGATGGGCAGCATATCCATTGATGGCATGAACTTATGGTCGCCCGCATCCTCCGTTCCACAACTAAAGGCAGTGGATTTTTCGTCAAAATAATCGTTGCGGTCATAGCTCACGTACACCGTATTGTCCCCCTTGAAATAGGGGTCAATATAGACCACCTTGCCCGGCATGAGCACCATGCCGTGGAAGCCCTGTGGCGTCCAGTCGAGGTAGGCAGCGGCGGCGGGGTTGGTCACACCTTGCCCCGAAAAGGTGCGGATTTGCCGATACCTTGCTGCAAGGTCGGGGTGCATCAGCGGTGCTTCCACTATCGCAAATGCCTCCATGCTGCCATCCGGCATTGGCAGATGGATAAGGGTGGTTTCGCCCGACTCGTTGAAGCGCAGCGGGACCCGCTCCAATGCCGAACGCATCGAGTTGGCATCCAACAAAACCGTGGCGTACCTTTCCGGCACAATCCAACGTTCTTGCGAGCGGGCAGCAAGCGTGGTTTCATCCAAAAGCGTCCAAAGTGGATTTTGCGAATACAAAGGCGAGATGATGGCAAGCAGTGCTGCCACCAATAGGTGATGTGCGATTCTCATAGTTTTAACTTAGCGGAGGGCCTTTTTTCTAAAAATGTGTCAATTGATAAAACGAGTACGGGGGGAAGGGAGATGATTTTAACTAATTTTCAATAATCATGCAAAAAATCGCAGCAATCGGTGGGCATTTGATAATTATTGGGCTTTTGACCCTTTTCACTCAAACCGGCGGGGTGGTGTGGCTGGCGCATTTGCCCTTATTTTATTGGATAAACAAAAGAAATGCGTCCACTTTTTGGCGGTTTGTTGCCAAAACTGTTTCATTTTCAACACTTTACCTTTTGGCAAATATTTTTTTGGTACCGCCATTGGCAAGGTGGCAATCGGGCCGGGTACCGCTTCCGGTATTTGCCAATGCCAACTTGAAACCGCACCAAGTCTTTTATTTTGCGGCACTGAACCACCACTATGTGCGACCCGAAGTAAAGGCATCCTGCGACCGGGTGGCCAAAGGGCTGGCGGCCAAGTTTCCCGGAGCACAGGTTTTTTACTTGGACGCAAATTTTCCGTTTTTCGATGGCTATCCGCTACACCCACATTTTACCCATCGCAACGGCACCACGGTGGACATCGCCCTGCATTGGCAAGAAAAGGCTTCGGGCTTACCGATAGCGGGTGCGCCATTCCCCTTGGCCTACGGGTTTAGCGAACCGCCTATGCCCGGTGAGGTGGACATGGAAGCCAAATGCCAAAACAAATACCGGAGCATTGAATACCGGATAACCAAAAAATTGGTAGAGCCAGACAGGTATAAGCTCGATGAAGCCCGCACAAGGGAGTTGATAAAATTGTTTGCCGAAGATAAATCGGTGCAAAAAATATTGCTGGAACCTCACCTGAAGCAGCGGCTCGACCTCACCAAGTACGACAAAATAAGGTTTCAAGGCTGCAAAGCTGCCAGGCACGATGACCATATCCATGTTATTTGGTGAAGGGTTAGCACACGGATGCAACGGATGGAACGGATTTTCACAGGATTATTCTTAAGTTCTTGCAAGTTTGCAACCTGCCAGGCTCGGCATTGACAAATAGGCAGTCATTTCTTGGGCACAAATTCAGGCTTTGAGCTAAAAAAAGGCCTGCAAAGCCGTTCATGCCTAGCCTTGCAAGTTGCAAACTTGCAAGGACTTCCTTTCTAAATTACTACAAAATCATACTTGCAACAACTGAGGAATACGGCAAGGCTGCCGTCTTTGAAGACCTCTACGGCAATTTGTGGGATTTGATTGAACCGGTGAATTAATCGTTTCGAAGCGTAGCACGGAAAAGTCAAAATTCACGGCGTGTTGGTCAAATTTGTGTACGGAACGCTCCAAATTGACTGCGGAACGCTACGATGGCTGTGCGGAACGCTCTTTCTTGATAGCGGAGGCTTCAAATCAGGTAGCGTGTCGCTCCGGCTTGGTAGCGGAGTTCCAAAGATTGATTGCGGAACGATAATATTGAACGGCGTGTCTATCAAGATGGGTAGCGTCAAGTTCGGAATGGAAGAAAATAGGGCAGGGGAGGGCTGAAGGATTTTTCAGCCCATCAATCTTATTTTATAAGTAATTGATTATCAGTTACTTATAATTTTATTTAGACCGTAACCAATGACAGCGTTGAATAAGTTGGGAAAGGGAACCGTTGTGCCAAGTGTTCTACCTAAGTTCTTGCAAGTTGCAAACTTGCAAGGACTTCCTTTCTTAAATACTACTGAAATCAGAGTTGCAACAACTGGTGTTGACCCAAACCTCATGCCGAAGGTACGGAATACGAGGCATGACCCGCTTTCCTCCTCAAGTTCTTGCAAGTTTGCAACTTGCAAGGCTCGGCATTGGCAAATAGGCAGTCAATTCTTGGGCGCAAATTCAGGCATTGACGTAAAATAAAGCCTGCAAAGCCGTTCATGTGTAGCCTTACAAGTTGCAAACTTGCAAGAACTTCATTTCTTAAATACTACTGAAATCATACTTGCAACAACTGGGTTTTCAAGTTGCAAACCGTCTGAAAGATTCCAAGTCACCCTTGCGTTAGACTTGAAAGAGCAGCGCCATTTTGGGAAGAAACATACTTGTGCCAACAGGATACTTGCCACAACTGGCAAAATCGCCTTGCTGACTGTCATTCCTCTAAGTCACACATCAAATTGGCACTTATATTGCAATAAGTTTAACTTTGTAAAAATGTCAAATTTTCACTATAAAAATTGCAAACATGGAGCTACAAAATATGGTCATTGACTTTAAAACGTGCCCACACAAGGTTACCGAAGTAAAGTTGCATTATGGCAATTGGGATGCTTCGGAGCAGGATAGAATATTCAAAATGTCCTTTGGGTTCAACCTACCCAAGGTCGAGCAGACCTTTCTTGTTCAAATACCATTTGCTTCCTGTCTCGACATTTTAAAAAATAACAACAATGGCCCCATGGCAAGTTATATTGAAAAAGTGCTTGATAGCATTGACGAAGATGTTGAGATGCGGGAAATTGAAATGATTAATGTTCTCAATGAAGAAGACTTCAAATTTGACGACTTAGTGGAAGGTATTTTGTTCAGCATAAATATAGAAATGGAGAATATACCTGTAGAAGATAGCGTCGTTCACCCTGAATGTTTTGAGAAGCCCGTTGGCGAAAGTCTTCCCAAATAGTACGACCCCATCCCATGAGAAACCCCAGTTCCAGGAAGCGTCGAGTGAAGCGGCTTTCATGGCGGGCCTGCTTCACACATCTCCTGCTCCAGCGGTAGTTTCGCACGTAGGAAACGTGCTGATACAAGGTTCAAGTCTGGAGGCTCGAACCACCGTCTGCGGGGGGAAGAACCCTGCGCCAGCGGGTTCAAAACCCTCCCCGACTTAAACCAGTGCCAACGGGGCTGCTGGAATTATGCCTCCGGCAAATGCCCCTTTAAGTCCTTGCAAGTTTGCAATTTGCAAGAACTTCATTTCTTAAATAGTACTTAAATCATAGTTGCAACATCTGGTATCCGGCCTTGTGATTTCAATGGCCGTGGGCTTGAAGTTCAGTGCAGGCCAGCGACTAATATGGTCACAAAGAGGGTTTCCGAATTGGCACTAAGCGGCCATTTTCTCGCTTTGCGAAATCAATCCCCATACTTTATCCATTACTTCAAATACCAGTAGGTGCGCCGATCGCCTCAAGGATTTTTTCATCCAAGGCTTAGCAGATTTTATCATATCGGGGAAATATTGGCTAATCATGTTATATGCCAAGTCCTCCAATCGGTCAATCAGCAAATTGACTTTTCTGGCACGCTCCAAACCTGGGCCATAGTGGCTCCTGTTCTTCACATCTTCATCATGGCTATTCTCATATTGATTTCGTGATTGCACTGTTTTTTCAAAACTCAAGAACAGCGCAGCATCCACGCATTCATTGACATACGACGCAAGCATTGGGGTCAAATCAAATTGTTCAGCTTGCAAGGCTTCCACGATTTCCTTTTCTTTCGGACGAACCGCAACGATGCTTTCCCTTAATGCTTCAATCTTATAATAACTTTCTGGAAAATAAAGGGCTGCCTGTTGCACCAAATACTTGAAGTAGGCGTTATGATAGAACACTCCTTCCTTACAAGTTGCCTTGTACCAAATTTTCACCTTATTGTCGGCTTCATGCTCCCATTGGTTAACTATCTCCACAATTTCCACCGTGATAGGTGAGGGATTCACAGGACCTTTGCCACTTCTTTGCCGAAAATCCAAGATTTCCTTTTGAATGCCTTCCAAACTCTGTTCAAATTCAGCCTGGAAGGGACCTTCCGGAAACTTAAAGCCTGAATCTAAATACTCGTCATATTCGGCGGCTTCGTCCGTCAGGAAATATTCAGCTACCTTCGAAGTTTTTTCAATGAACTCAGCCACCTCCTTCTGGTGCAGGTCTTCCATGGCCGGGAAGGTCTTCCATACTTCCAATTGAAAAGCCTGCGCGATGGCAATGGCGCTTGAGGTCTCAATGGTAGGGCCAACCATGAAATTAAAAAGCAATTTTTCAAATTGAGCCAACTCGCTATCTGGGTATAGGATGGCGTCCAATCGCATGGATTCAGGGTCCCTGCCTTCATGGCGGAGGTGCTCCCACCAAGGCTTATTTTCCAAATAAATGAGCATGAGGCGCTCAACCTCGAAACCCTCATCCTCCATAGCCTGAATCAACATGAAATCGGCCCGACCACCATTGGCAACATACCAGTGCAATTGTTCAATATACCTTGCCTCCGCCGGTGCATGTTCCTGGCATGCTTTCACGAGCTCACTAAGCATGACAGCAGCCACCAGTTCCTTGTCCTTTGTCTTCACCCGGATATGGAAATAAGGCGTGCTCAAGTTTTCCTCCATACTCCTTGGAGGGTTCACCAGCTCATAATCTTCTAAGCAAAAAATGGGTTGTGTGGTCGGATTCATTTTTCGTTTCTATTAAAAGTTTTGGACAAAATAGTCGTGACAAATTTAACGGAAAACATTGGATTTTGATATAGTTGGTATGAAATAAAAATCAAAGATGAGGAGGTGGAAAGGCAAACCGCAACGTCAAGCGTGCTCTCCCGTTGTTGCTTCTTTCAAAGTTTCGCTCATGTCATTTACCCCTGACCCCCTAAGTAGTTTGTCAAGTTAATAATGTCGGGGAGGTTACCACAACGTCGGGGAGGTTTAAAACCCTGTCCATTACCCACAGAATAAAGGTGCGGCGCACCGGAATATTTGTAGCTTTGACATGAACCCCATTTTTGAGGTGCAGCGCACCGGAATATGTATCCGAATATGGTCGGTGCGCTGCACCTCTAAATTGTTTCGGTTGTTACCTACAAATATCACCGGTGCTACGCACCTGATTGTCAACGAGTTAATCTACGGGTAATCAACAGGGTTTAAAACCTCCCCGACGTTAATTTTAACCGTCAGCATTAATTTGACAAACCCCTTGGGGTAAAACAAGCAAGGGTGCGAAATCTTGAAATACACCCGATTCAACCCCGCTGGGGTTATACCCGCTATGACTTCAACCTCGGATTTACTAGCGTGAATCCGGGGGAAAAGTATAGTTCCCAGCAACCCCGGAGGGGTGCCCGAATATGGCACATAGTTCATCGCAAGGTAGGTGTTCAGGTCTGATATGAGCCAGCCTTTTTGGAAGCGAAAACCACGCTGGAACAAGTCTCCGACTTGTTCCCAATATCATTTCGTCTCCGACGAAAGCAAGCCGATTAACCTACTTATTCCTGTCAGAGACAGACTGATATTTGGTTCAAGTCGGAGACTGTGAACCAGCATGTGGGGAAGACCATGCGCCAGCGGAATCTAATCACGTTCCATAGAATATGTACCCAATCGCCCCGTCAGAGCAATAAATTTGCTTTATGAAAACCCGAACAACATCCCAACAAAACCCGAACAAAACCAACGAAAAGCCGTAAAATAGCATAAAAGCCAGCGATATGCAACACCAAATCCGGTCAAAGACGAATTTCGTGCTCCAAGCCATTTCCAAACACGAGGCTGACATAAGCAAAACGGAGTCCAGTGTGATTTCCACGAATGACATCGTGGCTACGGTTGGGTTCCGCTACGAGGGCACTAAGGAAGTCAAATGGGTTGTAAGGAGGTCGCTTGTTTTCGGGAGGGAATGGGAGGTTAGGGTGCCAAAAAAGAAGTTTAGCCATGGCAATTTGAGGTACGCCATCCGTGACGAAATCCAGTGTGATTGGTGGCTCAAGAACTGGGCGAATAACAGAATCGAGTTCGAAAAAGCGGAGCGAGAGGAGGCCAGATGCCACCGAGAGCAACGGGGATTGGAAGGGTGTGCTCAAGTTCTTGCAAGTTTGCAACTTGCAAGCCTCGGCATTGGAAAATAGGCAGTCAATTCTTGGTCGCAAATTCAGGCTTTGACCTAAAAAAAGCCTGCAAAGCCGTTCATGCGTAGCCTTGCAAGTTGCAAACTTGCAAGGACTTCATTTCTTGAATACTACTGAAATCATGCTTGAACCAACTGGAGTGCAACTAATCATGACTCACCCCACCATCTTCCCCATCACCATCCCCACATAAACATTCCCTTGTTCCCCTTGCTTCTGAAAATACACATTATGCCGATTGAAATACTCCATCGTTTCCGTCGGTGCCCAGAACCGGACATCTTGGAAAGAGGTGTTTGACAAAATGAACGAATGCAACGAAATCAAAGGGTCGTTCAACTGAGGCTCTATCTTCTCCTTTACCGTCTTATGGAAGCGGATTTTTGGACTGTCAAAGCCTTGAATTCTACCGAGGCCCTTGGGGTCAATAAAGGCGATGTACTGCTTCTCGCCTTCAACTAACCAAAGGATGAAATCAGGGTAAAAGTTTTGGGTTTCAAAATAGCCGATGCCCTTGCGGCTGGTATTCCGCAAAAGGAAGAGTTTTCGCTCTTTGAAAAACTCAGGACTGGCTTCATAGAAACGTTGAAGGTCGTCCACGAACTGCTTCTCGCCGGGATTCAGTGCAACGGGTTGTATTTTAATAATACCGCCGAGATACTTCTTTTCATCCAAATAAAGTAATGGCTTATACAGATGGTGCAAAAACTCAAAAGCTGTAAAATGCTCGCCTAATCGCACTTCCTGCTCCATTGTTTTATTGCGAATGTCTTCCACGAGTTTGTTCAGGTTCTGAATAATTTGCGTTTGAAAATGGTCAACCTGCACATTATACTCACTGATGAAATTCGGGTCGTCAGGTCTCAGCGTCCGCACTTCCAAGAATTCGCCGAGGTACTGCTGTTTATGAAAATTATAAAACCTTGAAGTATAGCTCTTTAATAGCGCAATGGTAATCTCTTGCCAAGTCCTCGTCTGGCGGTAGGACTTTAACCGCAATTCCTCCGCTGGTATGCTCAATTCATACCACCTATCGTCTGTCATGATTTCCTGCAAGGATTCCCTACTGATGGAGAGGTTGTACCAAGTGCGCTCGTACTTGAATTTTTGCATCTCAAACCAAACCTGTTCCCAATTTATAAATGCAAGGTTGCGGTGTGCCAACTTATGGGTTTCCAATGCTATGGCCCCGGTGTTGTTTTTCAATTTACTGTCCAATACCTGCACTTTGGGATACCAGTCCAGCCGGACGGGCGGCAATTCATGGTTATGCTCCAAGCGAAGCGCCAATTCCCTCGTCTTCTTTGTGTCTTTGTCCTTTTTGAAATCAATGCCCTCCTTCACCCGTACTACTTTCAGCTTATTCTCTTCTAAGTTCACAGTCGGCATGACGGGAATGGTAAATGGCACGAATTTCCCATCGTTGGCTGGCAATCCCTCGTCTTCCAGCAATTGCTTGAACTGCTGCATATAGTCTGCCCGGATGCCGAAGATGTTCAGCGTCTCCAAGGCGGGGATGAATTTCGGGATAGCCTCGTTCGGCTTTTGGTGATCATCCAAGGCCCAGCTTCGCTTGAGACTCATGCCAAAGCCCTTCAAACGGACGCCCCGCCCAAACAACTGGATGATTTGAGAACCTTCTCCCCGACCGATATTCATCAGGCCCATCGTGCTAACCCGCCAACTGCTCCAACCTTCCGTGAATTTCTTGGAACCAATTAGCAGGTTAATGCTGGATGTTTTGCTGTTGATGCCTTGAAACAATGAACTGGAAAAATCCTTATCCATCCCTTCTATACCGTGGTCCATGCAAAGCTTGTGCAGCTTGGCATCGTCTCCGACATTGACCACACCAAAATAATCCTCAGTATCACCAAGGCGAATGCCCAACTCGCCAGTGGCCCCTTTCAAGTTGTCCAGATAGACATTCGCACCGGGATTGGCCACGTTGAATACCGTTTTCAGCACATCGAGGTACAGCTCGTCGCTGCTCCAATGTTTGCCGTTGATATAGGTGAAGGAATTGGAAAAAATCGAAACATTATCCTTGTCCAATAGACCATCCCGACTGCTCAGGATTTGCTGCAAATGGTCTTTGCTCGTAGTGGCGTCCTTGATGAACTCCGAAAAGAACTTGAGGATGGTGATGACATCCGAGGCATCCTTGCTGCTCAGGCTTTTGGTTACGCTGCCACCGACGAAAATCCAAAGCGGTTTTTCCAGCTTGAAATGGTCGGCCATGCGGGGATTGTCCCGATAAATCAACTGCTGCTGGTAAAACGACAACAGGCCGCCTGTGAGGTATTTCCGAACGAATTCCTCATTATCATCGTCTTTGATGTTCAGGATATGAAAATCCTTGCCGTAGCCATCTGTGTGGAAATAGCGGTAGGAATAATCAAACAAAATGGATTTGCCGTACTCGTCCATCAGCGCATTTTTCCCAATAGTGGCTGCACTCACCGCTTGCCCGAATGTGGCCGAATACTCAAACGCAAAGCCTACCTGACTGAGCGCATCCCGGCGGGTCTTCCACGCTTCGCCGGAAACGCCCCGGTGCCCT
This sequence comes from Saprospiraceae bacterium UBA6168, assembly GCA_002435785.1. Taxonomy (GTDB): domain Bacteria; phylum Bacteroidota; class Bacteroidia; order Chitinophagales; family Saprospiraceae; genus UBA6168. The sequence continues at coordinate 28,404 of DIUC01000087.1, forward strand.
TCGTCTATCAGCACCAGGTTGTTGCCTTCAAAAAACTCCACGGCCACCGTCTTGTCGCCGCTTTCTTCTGCCAGTTTGCTGATTTCAATCACCTCCACATATTGCCCTGCATACATGGGACTGGAAGAACGCTTGCTGAATACTTCTGCTGGAATACCGCTCTCTTTGAATTCTTTCAAATGCTGCTCCGTCAGGCCCTCGTTGGGCGTCACCAGCAGCACTTTGCTGATGTCTTTCACCACGCCGTGCTTCTTGGCGTAATGCTGGAACTGCCGGATATTGACGTGCATGAGCAGCGTCTTGCCCGAACCTGTTGCCTGCCAAAAGGCTATCTTGTTCAATTCCTCCAAACGGAAATGCGGGGCCACGAAATCCTTATTTGGCACCTCCATATTGAAGGGGTCGTTGAACTTGTCCACGAACTCGTTCAGTTCAAATAGCAGTGCTTCCTTGTCCCGAAAGTATTTGTCGAGGTAAATCTCCGTGAACAACAAACCCAGATACTGGAAATACTTCCAGCGGATGGGCGCAATCCGGTGCTCGCTGATGGCCAACGTATGACTCACGATGTTCTGGTCGTACTCGAACAGCAACTGCTTGGGCAGCCGCTCGTTGCTGTAGAGGCGGACCACCAGTTCATGGTGCAACTTGGACACTCTGTTTTCGTCAAAGCCTTCAAAGCCGCTATCTTTCAGGTGCTCCGCCAATGCCTCAAACTTTGTGACACCGAACTGGTGCAGCAGGAAGCGGTGGAGGATGAGGGCATCGCTGAGGGTGAGGTTTTTCTTTTGTTTGGCCATGCACTAATTATCACTGGATGTTGGAAGATGCTTTCCGATATAGCCTACATAAATTTGATGCGTTGCCTCATCAGCATAAAAATGAAACCTTAATCCTGCGGTTTTTATATGTGGTTCAAATGTTTCTTTTTCTCCATTTGGAAGCCGAAACTTCCTCATATTTTTAAGCCTTGGATGTTGCATGGTACTATCGCTTTCATTACTGACATCAACGCCTTTTGCAGCCACACCTTCAACGGAAAAGCCACCTTCTTTCCACTCAGCAGCATAATCATTCAGGCGTTTCAATTTTTCAAAAACACGACTAATGCCAGCCAAAGTCTCCCCTTGTGTTAAGTTCTTCTCAGTTTCTCCACAAAAAATAAGATTTGGGAAATATGTTTCTCGTTTTTCCCATAAATCTTTCCTGTTTTCAGCCTCTTTCCTAATTCTTTCCTCAAACCAGATTTTGTGTTTATCAACGTGTTCTGGTAATGATGCATGAACAACATCTACATCAAACTCATTGATTTTCAAATCTTCATTAATTACTTTACAATGAACTTTGACAAATTCTTTGTAGTATCTTGAACTTTCTTCCCAAAAGCTAACAGCTAAAGTATCCATGAAATGTGCAGCGCCCAGTCCTTTGGCAATATCCCCATTAATTGAATACTCTGTGTTGCCCCAATCATTTACCTGCTTGTCATCGTCACCTTTTAACAATGGAGATTCAGTAATGATACCTTTAAATAGAGAAACAACGTCCTTTTCTTTGCATTCTTCAACCCACTTACCAACGAAGTAATTATCTGAAATCTCGATGTAATAAACATTTTCACCGATGCTTTCGTGCAATCGCAATGACTTCCAGCCTATTTCCCTTGCTCGACTGCATGTCTTGACAAATAGCTTCATCCGGTCATGCGCAATGGCAACGGCATCGAATTTTTCAACCGACAATTCATTAAACATATAATCCAACATACCGATAATTTTTTAGGGTTAAATCAATTCATCCAATCGTTTGCTCCATTCATCAAAAAAGTTCTTCGGCCAATCGCTTATCCGACCGTCTTGGTCAAGGTAGGGCTCCACAATATTGGTGTAATGTTCGTCACTGGAAGTATTGCGTTCAAAAAAGAAAATACTCACATTCTCAGCGCTCACATCCTTACGTTTGGCAGCAACCCTGACACCATTGAGCACATGGTCGCTATGCGTTTCAATGATGATTTGAACGCCTGCCTCTGCTGCCTTGGCACAAAGTTCTCCGATGTATGCTTGCCCCCTTGGATGTATATGAGATTCCGGGTTTTCGATAATTATCATATCACCCGGCTTTGATTTCAATATAGCTAAAACAACAGGAAGCGCATAAGTAATACCAAAGCCAACGTTTGGAGACTTGAATTGCTTTGTTTCAATTCGGCCATTTTCAAAAGAGACACCAACACTTGAAACCTCCAAATCAAACAACGAACTTGGTGTCAATTTCACGCCAGGCGAGATATAACCCATCCATTTATCCACTTGGTTCAATAGATACAAATCTTGACCAGCGGGTGTATCGGGATGCTTCAGGGTTGGGATTGCAACCTTTTCTCGTTGATTCTGGAAGAGGTAGTGCATGCTATACTCCCCGTTTACCCCCAATGAGTTTTCGTGGATGACATGATGGGAAGAAACAGGAAAACTGAGGGATGGCACTATCCGCAAGGCATTCAGGTACTCAAAATTATAGTTGAACAAACTCATGCCATCGTATCCATCCGCTTCTTCAAAGGTTGCTTCAAGAATATCATAATTGCTGATGTCAGGGGTGTAATCTACCGTGCACTTCAACGACAGTTCCTCGTCCCATTCTAATTCAAACTCAATGGTATCATCGCTTGCATCAATACTGATGATGTCGCTACCCAATCCCACGTTTATCAGGTTTCCTTTCAGCATGAGTTCTCCACCGAACCTTCCAAGTTTCAAATACTCTTGCCGCAACAATAGCAAAACCTGAATAAAGGAGGATTTACCCATGCCGTTCAAGCCAGTGAACAGGTTCAGGTTCCCAAGAGTGATTTCGGCTTCCTTGAAAGCCTTGAAGTTTTTGATTCTGATGTCTCGGAGCATTATAGGCTATGTTTTATCACCTCATTAATCCAAGTAAACCTCAGGTTCACATTGGCTTTGCTGGTGGTGGAAGATGTGATTGCTTTTTGAAATTCAGCGTTTAAAAGGCATCCTATGAACCCCTTGACAAGCCCATCCTTGTTTTCCAATAATTTCTGTTGTTCAGCTTCGCTGAGTTCGGAGAGCAAGACCGTCCAAACTTCAAACAAGGAACTGTTCAGTAGCCGCCTGCCTTGTGGGTTAGCTAAGCTCTTGCTGAACAAATGCTTGCCAAACAATAGATGGGCTACATGAAGGGCCTTCCATAGTTGTTCGACCATGTCCAATAGTTCTGCATCCACTCCCTGTTCGATTCGACCCATTTCCGTGTCCAAAAACCGTCGCAATGTCGGTTTGTAGTTTTCCCAACCAGCACGTTTGAAGGCAATAAAGCGCAGAATAAGCTCCCGGCCCGCCATGCGCTTGTCATTGACATTGATGTACCGGGTGTACTTTTCGCTGTATTCCGGTGCAGCTGCATCTGGGTTATAGACCAAGTTCTTGAAAAATGGCGCCGCAATTTTTTGGTTTAAAGCATGCCTTATTTCCTGGGAAGTCAAGGTTAGGCCGCCCGTATTTATCCGGTTGAAAATATCGTATTTCACTGCCTTTGGCGTTCCAGGCTTTATGAGGTACACCATGACCTGAAAATCGTCTATCCTTAGCCTCATTTTATGGGCCAAATCTTCATACCTAAACCCGTTCAATTCTTTGAGGACTTCTAGTCCGTTCAATTTCAGTTTTTTGTCAATCACAAAGTTTTTCATGGCAGACAGCCTTTGCAGCCCATCCACGACCAACCACTTGTCATCATCCGAAGCATCGAAATAGAAGGCTGGGAGCGGGAAGCGGAGCAATACGGATTCAATCAACCTGCTTTGGTAGTAATCATCCCAAAGGTTGCCGCTTCTTTGAAACTCCGTGTTCAGGTCAATCATGTCCGACCTCATCCTTGTGATAAGTGCGTACAAGCTCCGTTGCTCCATAGCAATGTCAATGTCCTTGGGGTCAAAATCGGCCCCTTCCTGTTCACCTGTAGCATCACCATTAAGGGGTGAAATATTCTCCTCTGGGTCTAGCTCAACCAGTTTATCTTCTTCTTCCTGCATAATGGACTATTTTTTTAAGCGTCTTGCAAAGTTACAAATCCCCACCTTCAAACATCGCCCCAAAAAACACCTCCTCCACCAGTCCCACTTTCCATTGCTCGTCTCCGGTCTTCAAGTTTTCGAGGTTGTTGTCGCCGTTGACGTAGATGCGGTCGAACTCCCGGTCACGGGTGCTGTAATCCCGCTTTTGGAAGAACTCGTCAAGGGCAGCATTTGTTACGGCGCCCTCGCCCGTGAGGTTGCGCCAGATGACCAGCACCTGCTGGCCGTCCAGCGTCTCCCCGGTGACGACGTGCAGGCCACGGATGCGCTCGGTGGTCTTCACTTTCAGGCCAATGAGGTAGTTGAAGGTCTCCACGAGGTCAATGCGGGTGGGGACGGATTCGTTGTTCTGCGTGATGTTCAGTTGGTAGTCGAAGGGGCGCTCGAAGGCGGCGGTGCTGAGCAGGCTGCCCTCGCTCTCCACGTCGAGCCAGTAGTGCAGCAGGTACTCCTCGTGGAAGCGCTCGTTGAGGTCGAGCAACTGCTGCTGCTGGGGCTGGCGGCTGAGGCGCAGGTTGTTCAGGCTGTCCTCGTAGCTCTCCAGGCGCAGGTACTTGAAGGCGTGGCTGCTTCCCTGCCTGCCCACGGGCTTGCCGTCCTTCCATTCGGCGGAGTGGATGACCTTCTGGATGCGGGGCTTGGTGACGGTATCGAAATACTGCCCCATCTCCACGAGGATGTACTTCCGGCGGCCCCCGTCCTCCCGGTTGAGGTTGATGACGGCCTCACCTGTTGTTCCGCTGCCAGAAAAATAGTCCAGTATTATTTCGTTCTTGTCCTCAACACCGCAAGCCTTTATTGCATCTTCTACTAATTTCTTGGCCTTTGGAAAGTCGAATAGTTTCTCTCCAAATAGTTCTTTCTGTTCGTTAGCACCGTAATTTGATGAAGCATATTCATTTTTGTCCCACCATGTTACTGGTAATGCCTCTTCGTCCATCCTTGTTTTAAAGTCTATGATTATTTCACCATTTTCATCTCTTCTTACTCTATATTCATCAAGTTCTTCCGAAACTCTAACATAACCTCGTTGCCACCTTTTCTCTATTCTTACACCATCAATCGTTTTTATTGGAAAAGCCATTTTTTCATTCGGCAACAGTTCCTCTTCTAAAATATATTCTTGAGTTGAACTTTCCCAAGTCATTTTAGGTATGCGCATTTTATCATTTTCATCTACAACTATTGGATAGTACAATGTAGGACGGTCTGTTCTCATGTCACCAGTTCCAGCACGAACAAAATTCATCCAAGCATATCTTCCTTTTTCATCTTCAAGTGGGTAACGGGTTAATTTACCCTCAGAATATCCAATTGATGCTGGCATTGAACTTTCTGATTTCCCAAAAAATAAGGCGTATTCATGGACGGGCGAGAATTTACCTCTTGCTTTTCTACTTTGAGGGTTTGACCGAACAACAGCAATCCCTATTTCCTTTGGGAAAATATCTGACAACAATAACCTAAGATATGCTACTTCCACATCGTCAATCGCTACTGAAATAACTCCTTCATTTGATAAAAGCTCTCTCGATAATTCTATCCTATTTTGTACAAGACTCAAAAAGGAACTTTCCTTATAATCGTTTTTATATAAAATGGCGGAGGCATCAGAATTGTATGGTGGGTCAATATAAACACATTTCACCTGCTCCCTGTACCGCTCTTGCAGCAAGTTCAGCGCCTGAAAGTTTTCGGAATTGATGAGCAGGCCGTCGAGCTGTTCGTCGAGGTTGTCGAAGCTGGCCAGTAGGCGGTGCTTGAAGTCTTCGGGGAAGAAGGCGGTATCGAGCACGAGGTAGGGCTGGCTTTTGAGGAAGCCCACCGTCAGCGGTTCGGCGTAGGCGGGCTGCACGAGGTCGGCCTTTAATTCATCAATGGCAAAGAGGCGCACCCATTCCTGCCGTTGGGCGTCGTTGGCGACTATTTCGGGGTAGAGCGCCTCCGGTATGCGGTCGAGGGTGATGCAGTACTGGGTATCCACCACGAACTTCTTCTTCAGCCATAGTTTTTTCTGGAAGTTTTCGAGCTGTGCGAGAAAGGCGATGATTTTGGAGCCGATGCCCCGCAGCGCCTGCACCTTTACCAGTTGCTTCTGGAAGTCCAGCGGTTGGTCGAAGTTCACATCATCGAGGTGTACTACCTCGTTTTTGATATAGAAGTCCAGCTCACGGGTCAGGAAGCCGCCGAGGTCTTTGTGGATGAAATAGTCGAAGGTATTGCGGGCGGAGAAGTCCCGGATATGCTTGTCGAGCAGGGTGCGGTCCTTGTTTTTGTCGGTGGGCTGTTTGCGCAGCAGGTCGGCGGTCCAGTCCGGTGGTAGCTGCTGCTTCACGGCATCGGCGGCGGCGGCGTTCAGGTCTTCCTGTTTTTCCTTTTTGTCAGTGGGTTCGTAGGTGAAGAAGACGGTGAGGGTATTGCCCTGCACTTCCAGCGGTTTTTCATCAAATATCTTGAAGCGGCGCTCCTTGCCGCTTTCCTCTTTGCGGTTGTCCTTTTCGGTGCTGGCTTCGGCGAGTTCGAAGCGCACGAGGCGGTCGTTTGGGAGTTTGAAGCCGTAGTTTTTCAGGTATTCGCTGGTCTTGATATAGTACTGGTCGTGGTTGGCCCAATGGAGTTTCACCTCCTCGCCCTCGTAGGGGATGGCGTACACGTCTTTTTTGTAGCGGCGCATGGAGATGAAGTCGCCGTCCTTGTAGTAGCGCCGGAAGAAGCTGGCCAGGTGCGAGAAGATTTCGTTTTCGAGGGATTCGGGGCTGGGTGCGGCTTTGAGTTTTTCCTGGAGTTCCTGCACTTTGGGGGAAGCATTTGGTTCCATGCCCGCATCCCGCAGGGTAGCGATTAGCTTGTCCAGTTCCGCCCTGATTTGGGCGCTGTCGCCGAGGTTGCTGCCTGCGATGATGTCCTTGACCTGCGGCACGAGGCGCTTGTGGAGGAAGTCCTTGATTTCGTCCCGCTTCTGGTTCATGATGCGGTAGATGCCAAAATCGAGGTCAGCCTGGTTGAGCTGGAAGATTTCTTCGAGGATGGCGATGAGTTTGTCGTAGTTGTGGGTCATGTGTTTAGTTGGCTGTTGGCTGTTAGCTGTTAGCTGTTAGCTGCAGGTACTTTGTATTTAATCAGGTTGATAAACTGCCCATGCAGGTGGTCAAAATCCCCATCGGTGGTGATAAGGGTCGAGTGGGTGACGTGGGCAGTGGCGGCTATCCAGAGGTCGTTTTTGCCCATATTGCGGGAAGTTTGCCCGAGGGGTTTTTCCGCCAGTTTACCTTGACTAAAAGCGTCTATTTGGGAATAGGCTTCCATGAGGGCACGGTCGGCCTCGTTGATGTCGAGGATGATGAGCTTGTTGAGCAGGCCGGTGAGGGTGGTCATTTTTTTTTCGCCCCATTGGTTCTGCACACCGATGGAAAGCAGCTCGGCCTTGGTGACCACGGAGATGAGCACAGCCGCATCGGGGCCAGCGAGTTGGTGTTCTTTTTCGATTTGTTGGTACAAAGCGTGCCCTCGCAGGTAAGCCAGGGCGATGTTGGTGTCGAGCAGGTATCGGTTCACGCGGTCAGTTGTTTAAGCAGGTCTTCGAAGGATTCCTCGCCGGGCCATTGTCCGATGAGGTCGCCGAGGTTGTTCTGGAAACCTTTTTCGGCCATCTGCCGTTTGATTTGCTGGTCGGCGGTTTCGGCGTTTTTCTTGCGAGAAAAATAATCGTCGCCTTTCCCTGGCTCAAAAATCCGTTCAATGTCAAGGTAGGCGATGCGCCCGGAAGGGCGATAATGGGCTGTGCCGGCCATGGTCAGTTCCTTGCCCCAATGCTTGCCGATGGTGGCGGGTTTGATGGTATCGGGCAGGAAGGCATCCACCCGGCCTTCGTCCATTTGCACGGTCACTTTTGCGTTGGTGTATTTCAGGGTTTCCACCAGGCCCTTCACGATGATGCTTTGCGGGTCGGGGGTTTGTTCTTCCAATGATTTTATCTTGCGCAGGTCAGATTTGGTCAATTTTACGGCAGGCATGCTGCCCCGGTTGGAAATGGTAATGGTTTCTTCGGTGCTGGAAAACACTTTTTTGAAATTCTGCAGGTCGTGCAAGAGCGGCTTGTCGAGAAACTCCTCGTTGCCGTCCTCCTGCAGGGCATCCTGAAAAGCCTGCATGACAAGCCCCATGGGCGTTTGCTGTGGCAGGCCCTCCAGTATGATGGGCCGGAAGGCATCGCCCTGCTGGCCATTGAGGGTTTGCTGGAAGCTGTCGCATTCCAGGTCGAGGATGGTGCTGCCCTGCCGAAGGCCTTTCAGGCGGATTTCGAGGGCATTGTTCAGGCGCATGCTGGGGCGGCCCCGCCAACTGCTGATGCCGCCAAGCCTTATTTGGAGGGCGCCCTTGGCGATGGTTTGCAGCGAATTGGCCAGCAAAACCAGTCGCTCCAAGCTGATGGCGCCGTCGTCACCTTCGGCACCATGTATGCTGATTTCGTATTCCATCTTGTTGAAGGCTGTTGATTTTTAATTGAGAATTAGGCAAAATTAGTTGAATGGGGCAGCTTTGGCAAATTTGCTACGGGGTTTTCCAGCGCAAAGGCTTTAATCATCGTCGTCATCCCAATATGCATCATCATCTTCTTTATCCTTTTGCTTTTTTGCCGCCCCAGCGATATTGGGAGTAAATCTGGCAAGTGACGCTGCTCCCAAGAGCATGGGGGCGGCTTCGAAGGTGATTTCAATGATGTATTCGCTCGCCAAGATATAGTACCCGTAGGGGATGGTTATTTCAAGTTCACTGTCTGCATAGCCAGATTGGTGGTACAGCGTTTCGGATTTATTTCTCCAAAATTCTTTCATGCCACTTCGGTCGTGATAGCCTTTATACCCCTTGGCAAAAAGCTCGAATTCAGCCTTTTGAAATTTTGTTAAACTAGCCGTCTTATTTCGGAACACAATTTTTGCCAATAGCCCTCCGGGCAAGGCGAGGCCTATCAGGTTAATCTGCAATTGAAGGGATTGGCCGCTCTCTATGGCTATTGTTAGCGCAAGGATTGCCCCCAAATCTACATCTGAAACTGGCAGCTTTTCCCTGACCAAATAGGTTTCACGCTCGTAATCAGGCGTTGTAAGACTGCCCGAAAATTCGGGAATTGGCTGTGAAAAAATGTCCTGTAACAGTTTGCGCCAATTCTGTGGGCAAACCGTATTGTTGGCCAAGGCACTTGTGATTAAGCATGTTGCTTCATTTTTATCAAGGCGCTCCAATGGTTGGTTTTTATCATAACCTGCATAGTTGCTATTTTTTGCTTTCATCCCCAACAACAATCCCAGCAAGAAATTCAATGCATCGGCCTGCTTCTTGAAGTGGTTTGTTTTCTTAGTCTCTGCGTCTTTCAGCAAGTTTTCCTTCTCAAACAGGTCGTTTGATAGCACATTGACCTGCACTTGGTCTTCACCGACTTGGTTTTGGAGCGACTTCTTTTGAATCTTTAATGAGGTGATTTCTTCGGACAATTCGGAAGATTCACCCGGGAGTGTATCTAATTGCTGTTGGTATTTGGCCTTTTCTTTTTCTAGCTCAGTGATTCGCTGGGCGTAAATGGCATTGTTTGCCAAGGGCCGAATTTGTTTGATTTCAGTACCAATCTGGAGAATGGCACCTTCAATTTCCTTTTGTTTTTCTGGGATGGCTTTTTGTTTTACCAGGATTTCAGCCATTTTTTTGTCAAGGCTTTCCAACTGTGCTTTGGTCTTTGCCAATTGTTGGTTGGCTGCTGCAAGCGCTGGTTGCTGCAAGGCAATACTTTCTCTGATGGAGTTGACGTAGGCCTCAAAATCCGTATTAGGGATTTCATTAATCAAGTATTTCTCAATTTCCCTATCATCACCACAGCCAGTCAAGTCTTGAAACAGTGCCTTTGTGGTGGCCAATGACGAATCCAAGTAAAAGTCGTCAATAGTGAGAGTAGCCAGATGGGCGGAGATTTTTTCTTTTAGTTCGATTAGGTTCATACTTAAAATTATCTTGGTGTTGAAATAGATAAATATACCCGGTAATTATCAGGCCAAACTCCATTCAATAGTAAACAAATTTTGCTCTGTTACCTTCCGCTGCATCCTCCCTTCAATGTCCTGTATCATCTCGTCCCGCTGGTTTTCGATTTCATCCTCCACCTCAAAAATATCGGAGCGCTGCCGCCGCTGCTTCTTCTTGAGTTCACTTATTTTCTTCTGAATGTCGAGCAGGCTGTCCATGTTGGATTCCTCGTTGGTTTGCCTTTCAAGGTCTCGAATTTTCAGTTTTGTGTCCCGGATGGCCTTTTCGGCGGCGTGTATGCGGTCGTCAGCCCATTTTTGCAGCTTGAGCGTTTCGGTCTTGAAATAGGTGGTGTCCTTCTCTTTGAGTTCCAGCAACAGATTCTTACGGTTTTCAGCTTGGCATTCGAGAAGCTGTATTTCCGTGCTTTCCTTTAAATCAATTGGCTGCGTTTCAACGGCTTCCAAGTGCAGCAGGCGGCGGCACTGCTCGTCATCAAGTGTTTGGCCATCGGTGGTAAAGGCCGTGAACAGCAGGTGGTCGGTGGTATCGAAAGAAGCCACTTCAAGGTTCGTAACTTGTAGATAACCGCTTTTGCCGACGAGCGGTTCGAGGTTGGCGGCAGTACCACGGGCATTGCTGTAATCAAATTGGACGAGTGCCGTAGGCGTATCACCAGTTTTTGACTGACCGATAATTGCTTGCGCCAGCGGGTGGCCAATGCGCAGGCGGTGCGGGGCATCCTGTTTTTTGTCCACGGTGTACCAGCCGACCGGGGCATCTACCTGTTCCGGCAGCGCTTTGAGCAAGAACATGAATCGGCTATGGTCAAAACTGGCCAAATGCTGCAAGGCATAGCGGGCAATATGCCAAAGCCATAGCTCGTAGCGCCCAATATAACTTTTGGCATCGGCCATGCGGATTTTCAACTTGTCTATTACTTCCGTATCAAAATGCTCAAAGAGTTGTTCCCGTGCATTTTTGATGCGGTTGTTGATTTGCTCCTCCAGTTCTTTTTGCAAGGCATCAAACGAACGGTTGATTTCCTCGGTGGTGCGGCAGTGCTGGTAGATTTCAGCGATTTTCTTCTCAAAATCCACTCCGCTTTCGATGGTGCCCAATACCTCGTCGCTGGCACCGAATACGCCGTTGAACAATTGGAATTTTTCATCCAATAATTGGAAAACCCGCTGGTCGGCAGCATTGCGTTGGTTAAGGAAGTTGACCACCACCACATCGTGCTGCTGGCCATAGCGGTGGCAGCGGCCTATGCGCTGCTCTATGCGCTGGGGGTTCCACGGCAGGTCGTAGTTGACGACCATCGCACAAAACTGCAAATTGATACCTTCAGCAGCAGCTTCTGTGGCAATCATGATTTGGGCATCACCAGCGAACTTCTCTACCAAAGCTGCCCTCATGTCTGCACTTCGAGAGCCACTTGCCCGGTCGGTACCCTTGTTTTTGCTCAGCCACTGGTTGTAGATTTCTTTGGACTGTTCATCGTTGTTCATACCATTGAACAGGATGGCCTGGCCTTGGAATCTCGTTTTTTCTAGCAGGTTAAATAAGTAGGTCTGTGTCCGGCGGCTTTCTGTAAATACAATGGCCTTTTGCGGAGCGCCCAATTCCTTCATCTTGGAAAATCCCTCCTGCAAAGCCGATATTAGGCGGTCGCCCTTGGCATTGGTCTCGATGGACTCTGCCAGATTGCGGTAGGTTTTCAGTTCGGCTATCTCGATTTTTACTTGCTCTATTTGTTCTTGCGTGAGCGTAAGCTGCTCTTCTTGTTCCTCATACTCCCATTCGTCGAGGTAGTCTTCCAAGTCGTCAAGGTCATCATCGAAATCTTCGAGCGAGCGCAATTTCTCTTCCCCGTCCGTCACCATTTTTTCTAACCGTAGAATAAGCTGGTGAATGGTACCTGCTATGGCAAAAGTCGAAGATGCCAACAACTTGCGCATTATCATGGTGAGCAAATGCCTTTGGCTGCTCGGAAGTGCAAACAGCAGTTGGCGTTGCAAGTAGTCGTTTACCTTAGTATATAGTTCATGCTCTTCTGCTGTGGGTTCGAAGCGCAACGTGAGGGGTATGCGATTGGTGTAGCGGATGTATTCTTGCACCTGTCTGCGCAGGGTGCGGTGGCATACCGGGGCAATGCGTTCACGGAGGTCTGCAAAATCAATTTCACCACCAGCACGGGTGAACTGGCTTTTGAAACTCAACCTATCCCCAAAAATATGGTCATCAATCAAACTGACAAGGCCGAATAGCTCCATCAGTGAGTTTTGAAGTGGCGTGGCTGTCAACAATACTTTGCGGCAAGCGGATACAGCGTTTTTGATGGCTTTGCCAATGACGTTGGAGGGTTGATAGACATTGCGCAAGCGGTGCGCCTCATCAATGACGACCAAGTCCCATGTGACCAATTGAAGGAATTCGTCCTTGCTACGGGCAAAATGAAAAGAACAAATGACGACTTTTTGCTGCTCGAAAGGGTTCTTTTTCCCTGCCCGTAACTGTTCCTTGAAATTCTTGTTTTCGAGAATCACGGTGGGCAGGAAGAATTTTTCCTCCAATTCTTGGCTCCATTGTTTGCGCAGGTTGGAGGGGCAAATGATGACTAATTTGCGGTTGCCCTCTGCCCATTTTTGCGAAAGCAAAATGCCCGCTTCTATGGTTTTTCCTAAACCGACTTCGTCCGCCAGAATTGCACCATTGGATAATGGCGATTTAAATGCAAACAAAGCTGCATCTACTTGGTGCGGGTTCAAATCCACTTGGGCATCCAGCAATGTTGCACTGAATTTTTCTACGCTGTCAGAAGGGCAACGTTTGGTAAGCTCGAAGGCGAAGTATTTTGCTTGGTGAGGGGTGAGCATGTTATGGTATAGGGTATTTGGATTTGCCTGGGTGGCAAATCAAGTTTAGCGTCATTTTGAATGGGCGGTCAGCGGGTCTCATGCCTTGGTCGTTTAGTGGGCCGCAAGTTAGTGAAATATCGCTTTCTACCATACAACCCATGCTGTTTTTCTAACATTTCTCGGAAGGTGTTTTTGGTCCGCAGTGAATTTGGTTCGGTACTCACAGGTTCGGGCTCGGCCCGCACCGATTTTGGTTTGCAACAAAGCGCATTGGGCAGTAGTACGGCAGGGTGGTAAGAAGTAGTTTCTCCATTTTGCGAAAATTTGGGGCAAGATAGCGTCAGGTGCCGCAATTTCAACACATAAATTTGAAAAATGGCGCAATGGGGAACAGAGGCCATTTGAGTGAATTGTTTCAAAGAAGTTTTTCCCATCCATCCCGGCTAAAAATCCTAACTTTGCCGTGCAAAATCAATGACTTATGGCGCTACAAGTACCAAATCCGCTTCAAATCATCACCAGGAAACTGCCCAAGCCGCTGCGCAACAAGTATTTCTTGTCCATTGCGGTTTTTGCAGCCGTCCTGATTTTTTTTGACAAGCACGACCTGCTCACGCAATGGAAGTTGCGGGGTTCTGTCAAGCGATTGGAACACGACAAAGCCTATTACGAGCAGCGCATCGAACAAGCCAAGCTCGACCAAGACAATATCAACAACAACAAAGAACAGTTCGCCCGTGAGAAGTACCACATGCACAAACCGGGCGAGGACGTTTTCATCATCCAGGAGCAATAACTGCGAGTCTTGCGTTGGACCCAACGCCTAACTCGAAACTCATAACTCACAACTTTATTCATGTCCGTTTTAGTAAACAAAAACTCCCGCATCATCGTCCAGGGCTTCACTGGAAAAGAAGGCACCTTCCACGCTACACAAATGCTTGAATACGGAACCAACTTGGTCGGCGGCGTTACGCCCGGCAAAGGTGGCTCACAGCACCTCGACAAGCCAGTTTTCAATACCGTATCCGATGCGGTGAAATTGGCCGGGGCGGATGTTTCCGTCATTTTCGTGCCACCACCATTCGCAGCAGATGCCATCATGGAAGCTGCCGAGGCTGGCGTAAAGGTCATCATTTGCATCACGGAAGGGATTCCGGTGCAAGACATGGTGAAAGTGAAAGCTTACCTCGATGGCAAACCAGATTGCCGCCTTGTGGGGCCGAACTGCCCAGGCGTGATAACGCCGGGCGAGGCAAAGTGCGGCATCATGCCGGGCTTCATCCACCGGCCGGGGCGCATCGGCATCGTGAGCCGTTCTGGCACATTGACCTACGAGGCGGTGGACCAAGTAACCAAAGCTGGCATGGGGCAGTCCACTTGCATCGGCATAGGTGGCGACCCAATAGTCGGCACTACCACCAAGGATGCCGTTGAATTGTTGATGAACGACCCGGAAACTGACGGCATCATCATGATTGGTGAAATCGGCGGTGGCATGGAAGCCGAGGCGGCACAGTATGTGAAGCAATTTGGTACCAAACCGGTCGTAGGGTTCATCGCAGGACAAACCGCACCCAAGGGCCGCAAGATGGGTCACGCAGGTGCCATCATCGGTGGCGCTGACGATACTGCCGAAGCCAAGATGAAAATCATGGCAGCTTGTGGCATCCACGTCGTCAACTCGCCTGCAAGCATTGGCGAGACCATGAGAAAAGCAATGGCTGGGGAGCTTTAAGTGCCCAAGCCCACCAAGCCAAAAGACCTGCCTTGACGAGTTCAATGGCAGGTCTTTTGGTTTTTGGCCGCTTCGTAAGCATCTTGTTCCCTTCGATACATGGCTTATTTAAACAATTTTGAAAATTTTTTAAATTCAAATTTTCTTACATCCAACTGGTTTTAAATTCATTAAACATTCATTTTTTTTTACACCTAAAATATACCCTCCAGAATAAAATCCTACCTGCCCAAACAGGCAACGTTTTTGCCTAATGTGTTGAAGATGAAAAGAAATAAAGGCTCCATCAAAAAAGGTCAAAAAGAAAAGTTGAAGTACCAATTTAGCGCAAAGCTTCAACCCATAATGAAAAAAGCATAGTCAGAAAACTACCACCACCTATTTCCAGTCCTGCTTTCCTATACTTCCATTGATTTTAAAAAAAGGCTTCTCAACAAGTTGAAGCTTGTTGGTTTCATTTGGTCAACCGCATGTTTTGGCTCAGCTACTTTCTAATTGGCTTAAAAATCAAATAGCCACTTCTGAAAGTCAGTAGGGCAATGTGCGAGTTCCTCGGTGAACCATGCAAGTAACTGCTTGGCGTTTTATCACACTCCAATTCTTTAACTTAAATCCAATCCCATGTTGAATCCGGCAGTTACTCCGGCATTCAGGAGGCGACTTTTTGCGTGGTTGTTAGCTTCCTGCACATTCAGTATTTTCGCTTATGGTCAACCAACGCCAGTAATCACTGGTGAAACGGTTGCCTGTCAAGGCGATGCATTCTTTTACGCAACTACCTTCATACCCGGCAGCAGTTGGGCATGGACGGTCTCGCCGGGTGGCACCATCCTCCAAAATTTCGGCAACTTCATCGAAGTGCAATGGAACGGCCCAAAAAACAGCACCCAGACCCTGAGCGTTGTGGAAACAGACCAAAACGGCCTAACGGGGTCTGACCTTCACACCATCTTTATCCTTAAAACGATATTGGCTTGCGAGAATTCCGTGCAGGTTTCCATCCCCCAAAGCGGTGTTGCTCAAATCCTACCAGACATGTTGCTGGAAGGACAATACAACACGTATGATGGTTATACGGTGGAAGTCTATAACCAAGCCGGCGGGTTCCTCGGCAATTCGGTCACCTGCGCCCATGTTGGGTTGACATTGATTGGCAAGGTAAAAGAAGGATGTTCTGGGAACACCTGTTGGTCAACCATCAAGGTAGAGGACAAGCTCCCACCTTATTTCAATTGCCCAATCGCCCCCATCGAGATACCCTGCGATGCCGACCTAAATTTGATTCCGCACCCAGCAGTGTTCGACAACTGCGACGTTTCCATTGAAGTAAATATGGTGGGCTACCAAGTCAACAACACCAACGTTTGCAACGGTGTATGGATAACCCGTAACTGGTCGGCCAAAGATGACCACGGCAACCAAGGCTACTGCTCGGAAACGCTTCACATCAGCCCGAACGGGCCAGTGGACTTCCCAAAGGACACCACTTGGACTTGCACCCAATATGACCTCCACCCAAACATCACCAATGCCTCGGCTTATACCGACAGCCTGCACACCACTGGCTCTGGTCGGCCTTATGGCGTGGGCGGGCCTTATTGCCAATACAACTACCAACACAGCGATGACACCATCCAAGTCTGTGGCACTTCCTTCAAAATCATACGCACCTGGACGGTCATCAATTGGTGCACCGGGGTGGTAATCCTTACCGACTTTGAAGGGGACAGCAACCAGCAGCTCATAAAGGTGATGGACTACAACAAACCTTCCATGACGGTGCCGACCATCACGCTCAATGCCAACCTGCAAGGCGCCTTTCCAAACCCATGTGCCTCCACGGGGCTGCTGCCCGCACCCGTCGTATCTGACTCTTGCAACGACGTGACCGTGCGAATATTCACTGCCGTCGGGGAGGCCATTTACGTGAATGGCGTGGACGGAAAGCAAGGCGGCTATGTACCAGCACCGGGCTTAAAGTTTGGCATGCACATCGTTACCTATAAGGCGACCGATGCCTGCGGCAATTTCACGGAAATTAATGTGGTGGCTACGGTAACAGACCTCTCCGCACCAACCGCCATCTGCATCGCATTCACGGATGTGACGCTCCAACCCAACGGGTTCACCGAGGCCGCTGCCGAAACCTTCAACCTCGCCAGCTACGACAACTGTTGCCTGAACCAATTCTTGGTAAAAAGGATGGGCGAGCCTGACTCCCATTTTGCCCCTTCCATTGATTTTAACTGCGATGATATTCCAGAGGTAATGGTGGTGCTGCGGGCAGTGGATTGCCACGGCAACTTCAACGACTGCATGGTGACTGTTTTTGTCAAGGACAAAATCGCACCGATTTGCATTGCTCCGCAACAAAAAACCATACCCTGCACCGACCTACCTGCCGATATGACACAGGCTTGGTTGAACGGTTTGGGGCAGGCCAGCTACTACGACAATTGCGACGCCACCATTGCGGAGCTGCCCTTCTCCGAGAACGTCAACGCATGTGGCCAGGGCAAAATCATCCGCTACTGGAAGGTGGTGGACGGCTCTGGCAACCTGTCTGGCACCTGTGAGCAACACATCAACATTGTGCCGAAATCCGACTGGGTCATCAAATTCCCGGCTGACTTCTATGGCTCCTGCGATGACATCGTGGATGCCGAAGAACTGGAAATCGTCAACAATGGCTGCGACCTTTTTGCCGTCAGCCACCAAGACCAGTATTTCGCTTTAACATTGGGCGACAGTGCCTGCTACAAAATCGTGCGCACTTGGAAGGTCATCAACTGGTGCAGCTACGACCCTTATGTACCGTTCCAGACCGTGAACCACACCCCCCTTGGCGTGTGGGTGGACGAAGATGATTACAACAACTACGGTGCATACCAGTACCAGCAAATCATCAAGATTTTCGACGATACGCCACCTGCATTGAGCTACCCTTTTGCCAATGAATTTTGCAGCATAGATGCCACCTGTACCAGTGGCCCAGTCTTTCTGCCCATACAGATTGATGGCATATGCTCGAATGCCTTCAACGTGGTGTACCACCTGGACCTTTTCAACAATGGCAGCTACGACCTGAACGGCACTGGCTTCTTTGATGGCCAACTGCCGATTGGAAAACACCGAATCATTTACTTGGTGGAGGATGGTTGCAACAATGGGGCACAACTGACGGTACATTTTGAAGTAAAGGACTGCAAAAAGCCAACGGCGGTGTGCGAGAACGGCATCATCGTGGAACTCATGCCAACTGGCATGGTGCCTATTTGCGCAAAGGCACTCGACTACGGCAGCTACGACAACTGCCCCGGCGACTTGACCATCTCCTTTTCGCAGGACATCAACGACTCCTGCAAGATATTTACTTGCCTCAATGTCGGGACAGTGCCAGTGAGTGTTTGGGTGACGGATGCTGCTGGCAACCAGGACTACTGTGCCACCTTTATCATCATTCAGGACAACATGTTCAACTGCGTGACCGGCGCTCCCATCAACGGCTTGATTGCGACCGCCGAAAACGAACCAGTGGAAGGCGTTTCCGTCACACTGAACAACAACAGCGGGACCCAAAACTTCACGACGGGTTCCAACGGCACCTTCCAGTTCCCCGGTTTGACCATCGGTGCTGACTATACCGTGACCCCGCACAAGGACGACGAGCCACTCAACGGGGTCTCCACCTTTGACCTCGTGCTGATGTCCAAGCATATACTTGGTGTTGCGCCATTCACTTCGCCGTACCAACTCATCGCTGCTGATGCCAACAAATCGAACAGCGTGACCACCTTCGACCTCGTGGAGGTGCGCAAGTTGATTCTGATGATAAACCAGGATTTCCCCAACAACACCTCGTGGCGTTTTGTAGAAAAAAGCTACCAGTTCCCAAATCCAGCGAATCCTTGGCAGGAGGTTTTCCCAGAGGTGACCAACATCAATGATTTGCCATTCTCGTTGAGCGGTTTGGACTTCGTGGCCATCAAGATTGGCGACGTGAACAGCAGCGCCAACGCCAATGGCCTCAACGGGGAAGAAACTGGCAGCAGAAGCAATGGCACATTGGAATTAGTGTTGGACAATGCTACCTTCCAAACGGGTCAAACCGTGCCCGTGACCTTCAGGGCAAAGGACTTCAATACCGTTTACGGCTTCCAGTTCACGCTTGATTTCAACAAGGAAATGCTCGACTTCCATAGTGTGGTGCAAACCTCGGTGACGGGCTTGGCGAACTTCGGCACCACCATGACGGACCAAGGCGCCGTGACCGCAAGTTGGGAGACCAACCCGCCGTTGACCTTGGTGGACGGTGAACCGGTCGTCATGATCAACTTCACGGCGAAGGCCAATGGAAGCTTATCGGAAGCGATAGGCATTTCCTCCCGGTTCACAGCGGCGGAAGCTTATGTCGGCGAGCCTGTCGAACTCTTCAACTTGACACTCACCGTCAACAATGGCAACGTTTCCTCCACAAAGCGGGCTTTGCAAACTGACTATGTTTTGTACCAAAATATTCCTAACCCATTCAGCAAAAAGACGGTAGTCGGGTTCCAATTGCCGAAGGCAAGTGATGTCAAGCTGACGGTGTTTGATGGCACTGGCCGGAAAGTCACCGTCATCAGCAGTGATTATTCCGCAGGCTACCATGAAATCGAACTCGACCGGAGCAGCCTGCCGACGACTGGCCTGATGTATTACCGATTGGAGGCTGGCAGCTTCACGGCTACCCGTTCAATGACCATCGTGAATTGATTTTGAGCTTATGGTTTTGGGTTTTGAGTGACGGCAATGCCTCACTTGAAACCCAAACCTAAAGACTCCATTAAACCCAAGATAGATAGATTTGGAGTAAAATTTGGGCCGCCTCTCTCAAGGGGGCGGTTTCTTTTTTTTGTGCTGCGCAAAGATTTAACAGGCCCGAAATGGAGATTTTCCTTTCCTTCGTCAAAAATTTCCACCATGCAAAGAACGGCCCGACTGCTCGCATTTTTGCTGTCAAACACGGCAGTGGCTGTCCCGTTTTTTGCGCAGCAAGAGAGCCAAGACACCTTGATTGTCAGTCAGTTAAAGCCCGTCACCGTCTCTGCCTACCGCCTCGAAACTTCCGACCTCACTACGCCGCTTTCTATCACTACCATCGGCCAACGGCAGCTCCAAACTGGCACGCAGCAGCTTGCCCTCGACGAGGCATTGGCGGGTGTGCCCGGCCTCTTTGTCCAGAACGGCACCAACTTCGCCCAAGACATCCGGGTGAGCATCCGGGGCTTCGGGGCAAGGTCGGCATTCGGCATCCGGGGTGTAAAAATATTAGTGGACGGCTTCCCGGAGAGCACCCCCGACGGGACTGCTCAAGTGGATGCGGTGGACCCCGGCTCGCTGACGGGAGTGACCGTCATCCGCAGCGGGACGGGCGGCCTATACGGCAATGCCAGCGGTGGCTCCATCAATTTCAGCACGATGCGCTTCAACGATGAGGAGTGGGCCGAGGTGGGCGCTACCTTTGGGCAATATGGCTTTCAGAAATACCAAATCCGAACCGGCGGCGGGAAGGCTAACAAATTTTTGTACTCCATCAATTCTTCCTACACCACATCCGATGGCTACCGGGACCACAGTGGCATGAAGAACTACCTCGTCAACGGCGGTTTTCTGGTACCGATTGATAGCACACTGGTGTTGCGGGGCGTGGTGACTTATGCCAATAGCCCGCTTGGGCAGGACCCCGGTGCTTTGACGCAAGCACAGGTGGACTTGGACCGTACAATGGCCAGGGAAACCAACCTCCAATTCGATGCGGATGAAAAACTGTGGCAGCTCCGCACAGGTATCGGCATTTCAAAAAAGTTCAACCAAAAGCACAGCGTCAATGGCAACATCTACCATGCCGACCGCAGCTTCCAAGCTCGTTTGCCCTTTGATTATGTGGAGCTGGAACGCTCCTTCACAGGAGGCACCTTTAGCCACGGCTTCAAGTCACGTTTTTGGGAAGTGACGACCGGCATTGACCTCGAAGACCAAACGGACGACCGAAAACGCTACACCAACCAAAGTGGGAAAAGGGGCGACCTGTATGCAGACCAAAAGGAGTCTTTTCGCTCGATTGGGTTGTTTGTCGTGCAAAAAATAGAACTGGGCAAACGGATTTTGGTGCTGCCCTCCCTGCGGTATGACCGGGTGGCCATTGGCATCGAAGACCATTTCCTCTTGGACAATTCCAACGATAGCTTCCTGCAGCGGTACAAGGTGTTCAACCCTACCATCGGTTTGTCATTTTTGGCTTCGCCAAACGTCAATTTCTACCTGAATGGGGGCAGCAATTTCGAGACGCCCACCATTTTGGAGGTGACTTCCTCGGCTGAGGTGAACGGTAACTTCAATTACGACCTCGTGCCGCAAAAATCAAGGTCGCTCGAAATTGGGACAAAAATCCTGAGTGCCAATGGGCAGGTCCGTGCCGAAATCGCACTGTACAGGATTTGGCTGAATGACGAATTTATTTCCTTCCAAAATACCGCCGGGGCCAGTTACTTTGAAAATGCGGGGAGGTCAAAGCGGAAGGGTTTGGAACTCAGCCTTTCCGGCCAATTGGCGAAGTACCTTCTTTTCAGGGCCAATTATACCTATTCCGATTTCGAGTTTGTCGAGTTTCGAACCTTCAACGGCAAGAAGCTACCCGGCGCACCCGTGCACCAAGGCGGCGGCGAACTGCAATTTGCGAAGCCAATTGGGTTGTTTTTCACGCTGGGCAGCCAATACGTCAGCGGACTCTTCCTAAACAATGCCAATGAGGGCAAAGCGAACCCATACCTTAACGGATATGGACGTGCTGGCTGGGCTATTCAGAAATCCAAGTTCAGGACAGAGCTTTTTGTCGGCATCAACAACCTATACAATAGTAATTACAACTCCAACATCCGAATCAACAGCGGCAGCAATTATTTTGAGCCCGCTCCGCCCCGCAACTATTACACGGGAGTAAAATTCCGGATTTAGAAATGTGTGAAAAATAAGTTGTGAAGTTTTGGTTTAGAAGGTTTAGAGAAGTTTAGCAGGTTTAGCTTTAAACCTGCTAAACTTCTCTAAACCTTCTAATCAAGTTATCTTTTACACGTTACTTAACAAACTACAAAGGTCAAATAGATGAAGCATCTCGCCACCATATTGTTCTTAGCCATTTCCATCAACAGCTTCGCCCAAACGGACACCACCATGCTTTCCACCTCCGGCGAAGACCTCCTCGAATCCTACTCACAGGGGCAGGAAGAAGACGGCAGCTTTGACTACAACGACCTCTTCGACCGGCTGGCCTACCTGCGCCGCCGACCGCTCGACCTCAACAAGGCCACCATCACAGACCTTTCCGATTTCCCCTTCCTGACCGACCTCCAACGGTCGGCACTGCCCGCCTACCGAAGCCGTCATGGCAAGCTCGTTTCCATTTACGAACTGCAAGTCGTGCCGGGCTACGATGTGGCCACCATCAAGCAACTCCTCCCATTTGTCATGGTGGATGAGCCAAACCTATTCAGTAAGGAGCGGCCAACCCTTTCCGCCAACAAGCAGCAGGTAATCATGCGCTGGTCGAGGCAGTTGGAGGACAAGGCAGGGTTCACCGAGCCAGCTTCAAGTGGCAAGAGCCGATACCTTGGCAGCCCCGACCAGTTCTACTTTCGGTACCGGTTCAGCCGAGGCGACAAGTTTTCAGCGGGAATTACCGCAGAGAAGGATGCTGGCGAGGAGTTCTTCAAAGGCAGCAACCGCAAGGGTTTCGACTTTTATTCCGCACATGTTTTCCTCAAGGACCCCGTCCGCCGGGTCAAGTCCCTGGCGCTCGGCGACTTTGCAGTGACGATGGGTCAAGGGCTGTTGGTCTATCAAGGGTTTGCCCCTCGCAAAAGTGTGCTTAGCACCTTGGTGAGCCGTAGCGGTAGGCCGCTGAGGCCATTCACTTCCGTCAGCGAATACGATTTTTTCAGGGGCGCAGCAGCGGTGTTTGATTTGGGGAAGAAACTGGAACTGTTGGCCTTCGCCTCCACCCGGCAGCGGGATGCGAACCTCAACACCGTGGTGGACACGTCGGGGGTGGAGGAAGAGTTTGCATTCGCCACCTCCCTCCAGTTGTCTGGCCTGCACCGCACCGCCACCGAGTTGGCCAACCGTGGCGCCGTCCAGCAAAACTCGGCGGGTGCTTCACTAAAATACCGCAGCCGAAGGGCGAACATCAGCCTTAATGCACTCTACGAGCACCTCGACAAGCCGCTGTTGAGAACCCCGTCCGTTTACAACCAATACTATTTCAATGGCCAATCCCTGCTCAACCTCAGCGTGGATTATGGTTATTCGCTCCGCAACTACTATGTGTTTGGCGAAACGGCCCGCAGCCAAAATGGCGCAGTTTCTACCGTGAACGGCATCGTGGCGGCTTTGGACCGCCGGGTGGACGTGGCGTTGGTGCACCGGAACTTTGCCCGTGACTACCAATCACTGAACGCCAAGCCATTTGCAGAAACCGCTGGCGGGCTGAACGAACGGGGCACCTACTTTGGCGTGCAAGTGCAGCCCACCAACCGCTGGCGCTTCAATGCCTACTTCGACCAATGGCGGCACGAATGGGCCAGGTTTGGGGTGGATGGCCCCTCGGAGGGCAGCGAGTGGTTGGGCCGTGTGACCTTTACCAAGAAGCGGAAATTGGAGCTTTATGCCCAATTGCGCAGCGAAAAAAAGGAGGTGAACCTGCCAAACAACGAGACTAAAATTGACCAATTGGTCATCCGCCACAACCTACAGGGCCGTGTGAACCTCTCCCTCAAGTTGCACCCCGCCGTAGAGTTGCGCAGCCGCCTCGACATCGGGTCATCAGAGACTGGGAATGTAAAATTGACGGGCATGGCCATGTTCCAGGAGCTTATTTTCAAGCCGATGGGGTCGCCGTTCTCCGGCAGCACCCGGTTTGCGATTTTCTCCACGGAGGACTATGCCGTGCGGTTCTATTCCTTTGAGCGGGATGTGCTCAACGACTTTTCCATTCCCGCCTACTATGGGCAGGGAAGCCGTTTTTACGCAAACCTCGGCTACCGGGTCAATCGCCAAATTCGGCTGGAGGCAAGGTACGCCACGACCTATTACCCCAATCTCACCCAAATTGGAAGTGGGTTGGAGGCTACGAAGGGCCAGCGTCGGTCAGAGGTGAAATTGCAGTTGAGGGGGGAGTTTTGACAAAACCGTAGTGCCAACCTTTCAAAAATTCAAAATCCGATGAGCAAAGAAATTGTCGAGCATCAAGACTTCAAGGGAGTTGATTTCAAAAAAAGCCCCCTCAGCATGGCCGAATATGAAAACTGCGGCTTCATGGATTGCAACTTTTCAGGCACCGATTTGTCCGACCTTGTTTTCGTGGATTGCAACTTTGATAGCTGCGACCTGAGCAATGCCAAGCTAAATGGCACGGCCTTCAGAACTGTCCGCTTCCAGCAGTGCAAGCTGTTGGGGCTGCATTTCGACGATTGTAATGCCTTCCTGCTTTCGCTGCATTTTGAGGATTGTTTGCTGAACTACGCCATTTTTTACCATTTGAAACTAAAAAACACCCTGTTCAAATCCTGCAAACTCGAAGAAGTGGATTTTACGGAGGCCGATTTGTCCAACGCCGTTTTTCAGGAATGCGACCTGAAAAAGGCAGTTTTTGAAAACACCCATTTGCAAGGAGCCGATTTCCGGTCCGCCTTCAATTTCTCCATTGACCCAGAAAAAAATCGAATGAAAAAGGCGAAGTTCTCGGCGCAGAATATTGTGGGGCTATTGGATAGGTATGACATCATTGTAGTCCCATAATGGTAGAGTTGACAGCCGGGTTAGCGGATGGGAGTGGTATTTTTACCCAATTTTGGGGTTTAACCAAGCTCAGAAGTTGCCTAACCCAAGTGTTTTTGAGAAAACAAATTGAGAAATTAAAATTTTGTCTTCAAATTGGCAAACAAGATTTTCTTTTAAGACATTATAGTATTGAAGTTTGTTGGGTTTCACTATATTTGACCCTTTGTTTGATTTTCCAATTGTTTCCGTGGCATCTAAGCCAAAGCCTGTTAAACTGTTCCTGCTATTCGCTTCCACAAACAAGGTTTCCTATTTCCATTGCGGGGACATCGCAGCATCATCCACTTTTATCAACATAAATTTAACGCATGAAGTATTCAATTCTACTTTTATCTCTATTCCTACTGGGTTTTCAGCAATATTCCTTTGCTCAAAAGGATTGCTGTTTCTCACTTGACTTGTCGGCAAATGGGCCTGCTCCGGTTCAATATACTCAAACCAGTGGCAGTGGTTTGATAGCTGATGATGTTAGTTGTTCTTGCCTTGGTGGAGAAGGAGGAAGCACTTGGTTCTCCTTCTCAACGGTAACTGGAGGGTCTTTGTCAATAATCATTGAGCCAAAAAC
The DNA here is from genome assembly GCA_002435785.1 of Saprospiraceae bacterium UBA6168. Taxonomy (GTDB): domain Bacteria; phylum Bacteroidota; class Bacteroidia; order Chitinophagales; family Saprospiraceae; genus UBA6168. The sequence continues at coordinate 53,555 of DIUC01000087.1, forward strand.
ACCTCCTGGCGCTGACTTCAACTTTTCATTGTGGGAAGGGAGTTGCCCCTGCAAACCCTCACCCAACTCTCCTGTTCAGGTGCCTGTAGCCTGTAATTCAGTACCTGGCCTTGGCCCTACTGGAATCTCACAAAGCGCACCCAATGCGGAGTTTGTGGGAGGTGTCCTTTTTCTTGATATTGGCAAGAATTATTTTTTGTTGGTATCCAATGTCAATAACACGGGTGAATCCTTTACAATTACAGTTGGTGGCTCTTCCATACTTGCACCTCGCATCCCCCCACCAGGTGCAGGAGATATAGTAGGCCCCACCGAAATTTGTGCTGGTGCCAACAATGCGGTTTATTCCGTGCCACCTACATTTGGTGCGAACAACTATGCTTGGTCGGTCACGCCTGGCGGTATTACCCAAAACGGTCCTACTCCATTCAAGGCGCTCCAATTCCCAACTGTTGGAACATACGAGGTCTGCGTAACACCCTCTGGCCCTCAATTGGGCTGCTTTGATGTTGATTCAAGTTGCATTACCGTCAACGTCACCCAGCTTCCCGTTCCCGCAGGATATGAATCAGGCATCGTCTGTACTGGCGACTACTATGTAGCAGGTAATGGCGAAGTGTTCTACTTCGGCGGCACATTTGACCTGGTGTACAACTCTTGGCAAGGCTGTGACAGTATCGTCCGGCTGACGCTTGACCAAAAAATCTCCGATTTCAAAGTCATCGTGCAAGAAGTCTGCGCTGGCGAATGCGTGGAATGGGCAGGAGAAACCGTCTGTGAAACAGGCACTTACGATGAGGTCTTGCAAAACCAGTTTGGCTGTGACAGTACCAACCAGTTGCTCTTGATTTCGGTACCCATCGAAACGGTCATAAAAGGGGCAGACACCCTCGACTGTATCACTACTAGCATCACCCTGACGAGTGTTGGCTCCGTTTACGCCGCCAACCCAAAATACACTTGGCGACGTGGGAACACCGTGGTGGGTAGCAACCCCACCCTCAATGTTACCCAAGGCGGCACTTACAGCTTGGAAATCAAGAGCGTGGTGGCGGGCGATACCTGTTCGGACATCGCAACTGTACTCATCATCCAAAACACCACCCAACCTCAAAACGTGGTTGCTACGGGTGGAAATGCCACCTGTCTAACGACCCAAGTCACCCTGATGGGTAGTTCTTCAACGCCCGGTGTCACATATTCCTGGGCAGGGCCAAACGGTTTTAGTTCCAATTTGCAAAACCCAACTGTCAGTGCGCAGGGCAACTATGTCCTGACCGTGACTGGCACAAACGGCTGCACCCGAACCGCCACTGCCGTGGTTTCGGAAAACAAAGTGCCGCCAACGGTTGCTGCAAGCACAAATGGCACGCTCAATTGCAATGCCTCGTCCGTGCTTTTGAGCGGGGCAGGTTCCTCGGTGGGAAGCCAGTACACTTACAATTGGACTACCACAGATGGCAACATCTTGTCGGGTGAAACGACGCTAACGCCAACCGTCAACCAAGGTGGCACCTACCTGCTGACCGTCACCAATGCCAACAATGGCTGTACCAGTACCGCCTCGACTATCGTTGTGCAACTGCTTCCGGTTACTTCCCAAATCAGTTCGACGAATGTTCCCTGCTTTGGTGGCGCTACTGGGTCTGCCACCGTTTCCGCCAATGGCGGCAATGGTAGCTACACTTACCAATGGTCAAATGGGCAAACGACAGCAACTGCCGCCAACCTTACTGCAGGCAATTATTCTGTGGTGGTAACGGATGGCAATGGCTGTACCTCCTCGCAATCGGTCGTTATTTCCCAGCCGCCAAACTTGGTGGTGAATGCGGCTGCTACGCCCCAAACCATCTTCGGTGTGGACAACGGAACTGCCACTGCCGACCCAACAGGCGGTTTTGGCACCTATACCTATTTGTGGAGCAATGGGGAAACAACCCAGACCATCACTGACCTTGCCCCTGCCAATTATATGGTCGTGGTCACTGACGAGAACGGTTGCACCGCTTCGCAAACAGTCACCGTGGCCGCCAACGACTGTATTGTCAAAGTAAATGTGGAGAAAACAGACGTTTCTTGTGCAGGTGCAAACGATGGCACAGCCACCCTCAATTTGGACAATGCAACCCCACCATTCATTTTCGCTTGGTCGAATGGGGCGACAACCCAAAGCGTGACCGGGCTTGCTGGAGGTACATACGAGGTATCTTCCACGGATGCAAATGGTTGCGAAGTGGTTTCGACCATATTCATCGAAGAAGCACAGCCGTTACACCCGAACGCAACAGCAACTGGCCTTTCCGCCTATAACTCCAATGACGGCACGGCCAGTGCTAATCCAACAGGCGGCGTTGCTCCGTATTCCTTCCTTTGGGACAATGGCGAAACGACCGAAACCATCGGCAACCTTCCGATTGGTGACTATACCGTGGTCGTGACGGACGAAAATGGCTGCGAATCGGAACAGACCGTCACCGTAAACCAGTACAATTGCACATTGGCCGCCACCATTATTTTCGGCGGCATCAGTTGCAATGGTGAAAGTGATGGACAGGCCACGCTGGCAATTGCAGGCGGTAACGCCCCCTTTACCTACGAGTGGTCCACTGGGCAGACAACAGCTACCATCACAGGTCTTTCGGCAGGCACTTATATTGGCACGGCCACCGACGGTTCTGGATGCCCAGCCATTGCGGAGGCTACCCTTGTTGCACCAGCCCCATTGGGTGTTGCGATAATTGAGGAGATAGAAGCCGAGTGTGGTGCGTCGGATGGTAGCTTAACCGTGGTCGGCACAGGCGGCACGGCGGATTACACTTACCTCTGGCAATCGGGTGAAACTACCCAAACCGTTGCTGGCTTGACCGCTGGCGTTTACACTTTGGCCATCACGGATGCCAACGATTGCACCAATAACTTCGATGTCATTTTGGGCACCAACGACGACGTGCCGCCAGTGGCCACCACCTTGGACATCACGGTGGCACTCGATGCCAACGGTATCGCCGTCATCCTTCCATCTGCGGTGGACAATGGCAGTACCGACGATTGCCTTATCGCCTCCTTCAATCTTGACCAATCCTCTTTCAATTGCAATGATTTGGGCGAAAACACCGTGACGCTTTCCGTGACGGATGTTGGCAACAACACCACCAGCGCAACGGCCATCGTGACCGTGGTTGACAACACACCGCCTGTTCTGAATCTTCAGGACATTAGCCTAACCATTCCACTCTCAGGAGTTATCATCCTCACTCCGCAAATGGTGGACAATGGCAGCTCCGACAATTGTGGCACGGTGACCTTGACTTTGAGCCAAACCGATTTTGGCTGCGATACCGCTGGTCCAAACAACGTGACCGTGACCGCTACCGATGCAAGCGGCAACACCAGTACAGCCACGGTGGTCGTGACCATCATTGAAAACACACCGCCACAAATCAATTGCCCTGGGGCTACCACGCTATCCTACTGCGACCCGGTCGCCTCATTTAACGTGACTGCCACGGACAACTGCGTTGGCGATGTGACCATCACCCAAACCAGCGGATTGCCCAGCGGCTCCACTTATCCAGTGGGTAATACCACCGTGTCGTTCACTGCGACCGACGTCAGCGGCAATACTACCGAGTGCAGTTTTGTGATTACGGTGCCGCCAACGATGGCAGTTGGTTTGACCCATGTTAATGTTTCCTGTTTTGGTGAAAACGACGGCAGCGCAATTGCAACGCCATCGGGGGGCATCTTGCCGTACACCTATCTGTGGAGCAATAACGCCACCACACCTTCGGTGAATGGGTTGAACGCAGGGAATTACACGGTCAGCGTAACCGATGCGGGTGGTTGCACGGTCATCCAATCCGTCACCATTACGCAGCCCACCAACTTGACCACCAGTTTGGTGGACATCGTAAATGCGACCAACAATCAGGCAAACGGCTCCATTGACGTGACCGTGAGTGGCGGCGTAGCGCCTTACACTTTTGTTTGGAAAAATGCTGCTGGCGCAACTATCGGTACATCGGAGGACATCAACGGATTGCCTCCTGGCACTTTCACCTTGCAAGTGACCGATGCGAACGGTTGCGTTTCACAAAGTGGTTATACCATCCAAAACTCTACCGGCACCGCAGAGGTAGGGCTTGACAGTCATATCCTGCTTTATCCAAACCCTACTTCTGGCGAAGTAACACTTGAATTGACTGGGCTTGCAATTCCAGAAAACTTGCAAGTGGGTGCTTTCGACGTGACGGGAAGGCAGGTATTACAAACCAATACTATCGGTACCAAGCTGGTACTCAACTTTTCTGACAAACCATCTGGGGTCTATCTCCTGAAAATCGTGGTTGGAAGCGAAATGTTGACCAAAAGGTTGGTGGTGAACAAATAGTAGCGTTTTTTGTCAATGCAATAGGCCGAGTAACTGCGTTTACTCGGCCTATTTTTTTTTTGCCTGACCACCGTTCAAACCCCAATGAATGTATGCTGCCGTGGTCCAATGCTGCTTTACAATGGCGTTGTTGCATGAATCGGCATTTGTTTGGATGAAAGCACTTTTTTGTGACGAAGATTTTTATAAACCTCCACTATTTTGGAAAGATTTGGCAAAATCTCGAAAAACCAAATAAGATTGATTCATGCAACTACACCCTTTACAATTGCAAAATATCGGTTGGCGTTTCAATCAAAATGGCCTTCTCGCCCCGCATGGCAATCGGCTGCTTGAAGATTTGCGGGTTGTGCTCTATCAACGTCAGCCAATCCATGTCCGACAGTTCAACATGCCCAAAACGCTCCTGAAAATAGGGGTGGTCCTGATTGACCAATGTTTCAATTGGCATGTCCAAGCTGGTCGCAATCTCTGCGAACTGTTCACGGGTCAACCCGTCGGATTGTAAGTCAATTTCCCGAATGGGCAACTCATTGGCTTTGGCCAAGGCCAAAACCTTCTTTGCCCGAACGGAATCCGAGTTGTAAATCAAGGTGATTTGTCTTTCTGATTTTGCTATTTCTGACATGGCGTTTCTATTTAAAGGTTATCAATTCCAGCGCAACCGGAAGCTTGTCCACAACGTTGCACACCTGATTGAGTCATTGCAAAATTACGTTGAGCTAAAGGGCGAATCAAGGCGGGGGCAGCAACATTTGTCATAATGGGATGTAACATTTGTCATCCAGGAGCGGAATAAAGTTTTGCACATCCGTTTTTTCCTCGCCCAAAAACCAAGCTCCAAGTTCCCAAGCCCCGAATGCTTTGGAATCCAGTTTCCAATTTTCCCCCAACCCCTCCCAGTGCAAGGCATCGTTTTTTCCTCCAACAGGGGTTATTTAACCGAAACTTAATGTTGAAACCCAGTGAATTGGATTTATTTAATTGTCTTTGCACTCGTTTTTAATCCACTGCCTTTTATGAACAAGCCAACAAGTGCATCGCTTCAGAAAGAGAATTTTTTTTCAAAGCCCTACCTAAACCTATTGGAGTTTTTTTCCAAAGAAAAAACCTTCTTAATCTTTGTACTGATTGGGTTTGTGCTCGCCGGTATCTCGACCGGATATGGCCAAGCGGCTATGTGGCTGGGCTTTTTGTTCGCCGCTTATGCAGCGGTAGCCAACGACAGCATTCAGTCCTTGGGGACGTTCATTGAAAGCAACAAGGACAAAAAATGGTGGGTGTTGTGGATTTACACCGGCACCATTTTCCTTGCTACCGTTACCTTCAGTTGGGTGTATTTCAATGGCGACGTAACCTACCAACGGCTTCTCAATGCGGCTGGTGAAACCAAATACCCGCACCCCGAGCAGTTCAGTTTTTTCCAAGTCATTGCCCCTTTGGTATTGCTGGTGCTCACTCGCTTGAGGATGCCCGTTTCCACGACCTTTTTGTTGCTGAGCGTTTTTAGTGCCAACACGGACGGCATAACCTCCATGGTGAACAAAAGCTTGACTGCCTATGTGCTGGCATTCGTTCTATCCTTTGTTATTTGGTACGGCCTATACAACTTTATCAAAAGATTCTTCAAATCCAGAGAACACCATTTAGCTTGGACGGTGGCACAATGGGCAGTCAGCGGCTCCTTGTGGTCGGTTTGGCTCATGCAGGATGGCGCAAACATTGCGGTTTTCTTGCCGAGAACCTTGAACACCACGCAGTTCCTCATTTTTGCAGGTACCATTTTCCTTGGTTTGGGTTTGCTTTTTTTCCTCCGAGGCGATAAAATACAAGAGGTCGTCAGTGAGAAGACAAGGATTTCGGACGTAAGGGCTGCCACTTTGGTGGACTTCACCTATGTGTTGCTGCTGATATACAAGCTGTTTATAAGCACTATACCCATGAGCACCACCTGGGTGTTTCTTGGGGTAATCGGGGGGCGGGAGATAGCCGTCAGCCTTGCACGGAAAAAGAAAGGGAAAAAGCACAAAAAGAGAGCTGTCAAAATGGTACTCCGGGATGTAGGTTATGCCGCAATAGGCTTATTTATTTCTGTGATACTGGCCGCTGGCGCAAACCCAGGGATTCGAGCCGAAATACTTGGGTTCTTCTCATCATTTTTCAATTGAAATTGGGTCAACTGCATTTGCCGCCTTTTCCCAATAAGTATTTGATTGAAATTAGTTTGGGTTATCCAACCGAATGGATTGTTGCACAAATTGTTGATTTGCAATTGTTTACAGCAACCTCAAACAACTACTCATGTACAATTGATGCAAATTGAACCTCATAGCAGGAGCATCATTTGCCGAAAACGGAAACTTTGGCAAAAGTCAACACTGGGGCGTCCAACAAAAGAGCGGGGCATAAATTTCGCAAACTATCGCCCAACCCGCAGCGCCGTTGCATACGCATCCGGCAATGGGCTTTCCTCCACGGCCCTTGCCGCCTTCTCCACATCGTATTCAAACCGCACGAACTCAACGCTGACGCTGGTTTTCTCCAAAATAGAGCTGGTTTCGTCCACAGTGAGGAGCGCATAGCAGCCACGAGGGTCGCCATCCTTTGGCTTGCCCACCGAGCCGATGTTGATGGCATGGCGGTAGTGCGGGGCTTCTTCCGTACCGGAATTAAGGGTGCGGTGATAGGGCTTGTGCGTGTGCCCAAAGCAAAGGATGTCCGCATCGGCACTTTCAAGAATCCGCAGAAGGCTTTTTTCTTCCCGGTCTTCAAACAGGTATTCGTTGATTTTGCGGGGGCTGCCATGCACCAGCAGGAGGTTCAGTTTGTCGTCGTTCAACTGGAACTCCAGCCGGATATGGGCGGGCAGGGAGCGCAAATATTGACGCCCGGCTGGTTGCACGATTAGGTTTGTAAACGAAATAGACACTGCACCGTTGGCCTTCTCTTCGTCGGTCTTGTAGGCGCAGCCGCAGTCATCAATGCTACGCCCAATGCCGAAGTCGTAATTCCCGGTAATGGTCGGGATGCCCCGGCGGCGTATTTCCTGGATGACCTCGTTGGGCCAGATGTTATAGCCGACGAGGTCGCCGAGGCAGAAGATTTGGTCAGGCTGGCGGCGCTCGATGTCGGCAAGGCAGGCTTCGAGGGCAGGCAGGTTGGCGTGGATGTCAGAGAAAAGTGCGATTTTCATAAAAGCTGGGGTTTTGTTGTTTGTTGAAATTAGGCGGTTCAGCTCAATATTTTTTTCGGTTGGCAAAGGCGACCAATGATAGCATGATCGGTACTTCCACCAGTACACCGACCACGCAGACCAAGGCCGCAGGGCTTTCCAACCCGAACAAGGCGATGGCCACCGCTACGGACAGTTCAAAGAAATTGCTGGCGCCAATCATCGCTGCCGGAGCGCAGACTGCATGGCTTAGCTTGAGCTTTTTGCCACTAAACCAAGTGATGAAAAAGATGAAGTAGGTTTGAATGGTCAGCGGGATGGCGATAAAGAAAATGATGAGCGGGTTATTGAGGATATTGTTGCCCTGAAATGCAAACAATAGAATCAATGTTAAAAGCAAAGCAATGATGCTCACTGGTTTTAATTTGGGCAAAAAGACCGTTTTGAACCATGCCTCTCCCTTTGATTTTATGAGCATTTTGCTGGTCAAAAAACCTGCTACCAAAGGAATGACCACATAAATCAATATGCTCAAAACAAGGGTTTCGTAAGGCACGACCACATTCGTAATGCCAAGCAACAACCCCACTATTGGCACAAACAAAACCAAGATTATCAGGTCATTGACCGACACTTGCATCAGCGTATAGTTGGGGTCTCCATCGCTGAGGTAGGACCATACGAAAACCATTGCCGTACAAGGCGCTGCACCCAAAATGATGGCCCCGGCGATGTATTCCCCAGCCAGTTCTGGCGTGATGAATGCCGAATAAATATTCGAGAAAAACAGCCATGCAAAAAAGGCCATTGTAAACGGCTTGATGAGCCAATTCACCACGACGGTGAGTACAATACCTTTTGGCTTTTTGCCAACAGCTTTGATGCTCGAAAAATCAATTTGAAGCATCATCGGGTAAATCATCAACCATATCAATATGGCAATGGGGATATTTACTTTATAGATTTCCAGCGTGCTCAGGTACTCCATGGAACCCCCCGCCATGTACCCAAGCAATATGCCCCCACCGATGCACAATGCTACCCATAGGGTCAAGTATTTTTCAAAGAATGCGATTTTCTTTTTTGTTTCGTTGGCCATGATTCTTATTGTTTATAGATAAACGTCATTGGAAGTCATTGGTCATTAAAGTCATTTTAGTGAAAATCAACGATTTAGAAATAGAGAGTAACCAACTTCAAGGTTTAGTAAACGTTTTCGCTCCATTTCGGTACCAAAGCCCCTCCTCGCCGCCCCGAGAATTCGGGGCAGGCTCTTCGGCGGCTCGTCGGGGGAGAGGGGCTTTTGGGGCGTTCCGCCCCAAACCCCTTTTTGCACAAAACCTTTTTACGCATAGGGTACATTATTTCTTTTTTATCAAATCATGCAACACCTCCATTTTCAATGGAAGATAATACAGCACCGAGCCAACCACCATAGAGATAATAAACCCATAAGGCAGCCCCGCAGCAATAATGCCGACCAGCAGCGCTATGGTAAAATCCTTTGGTTCATGCACCACATCCCGTACCAACAGCATCAGCGCAAGCCCCTCGAACAGCAGGATGACCCCCAGCACCGGGAGCGGAAAAACCTGAACAATGTCCTTGAAGCTATCTCCAAAAAAAACGCCCAGGGCGATGAACAACAGCCCGTAAATGATGACCGAGCCACCCGTCCTTCCCCCAAACGTATAGTGCCCAACCATGCCACCAGAACCGTGACAGCAGGGTATCCCGCTGAAAAACGGCGCAATCAGGTTGAGCAGGGAGTAGGTCAGCCCGATTTTACGGACGGTCAGTTTCCGCTCGGGATATAAATCCTCCGCTACTTGCCGGGTGGCCAATATGGAGTTGCCAAGCGAAAGCGGGATTTGCGGCAGCGCCAACAACAAAAACCCTTTCGTCACGTCCTCGATGGTCGGAACAAAAAAGACGGGGAGGTTCAACCCCACATCTGCTGCGATGGCCTGAAAGTCCACTTTGAATATGAAGGCATAGACCACCCCCAACAGGACCGCCAAGAGCGCAGCGGGATATTTATGGTTGCCGATAAATACAACAATGACCACAAAAACGGCGAAGGCCAGCACATAGCCAGCATTGCCGTCGGCAGGGATGTATTTTTTGAAGGCCAACATGGAAAGGCTGATGCCCAGCCCCAATTGTATGCCCCGGATGACTGCTTTCGGGATAATATCGGCCAGCTTGCCGAGGGCGCCCGTGAGCGAGAGCAGCAGCATGACCACCCCGATGGCAAGGCCAGCGCCGAGGAGGACATTTCCCGCTATCTCCTGTGCGATTACCAAGGTCGCCATTGCCTTTAACGGCTGTACGGGCATGGGCATACGGTAAATCATGCCGGTGATGATTTGCAATACCCCGAACATGATAAGGACGCTCGGCGTGTGCAGCCCGGCAGCCAGTATCATGGCCACGATGAGCGGGAAGTCCGTGCCGATGTCGCCAAATGCACCCGAAAGTTCTTGTTTGTTGAATTTTATCGTTCTGTTCATAACCGTTTTACCATTTCAAAACTCCTTCTATCGGGTTGCCCGTGCAGCCCGAAGGCGTGGCGATTTTCAGCAAGGCGCAAACCGTGGGGGCGATGTCCTCTATCCAAACCCGGCGGTAGTTGTCTTGGTGTCCTATTTTCCAACCAAAAAACAGGATGGGCACATGCGTATCGTAAGCATAAGGGCTGCCGTGCGTGGTGCCGCCCTTTTCATAATATTTCGATATCCAGCCGGGCATTAGCTGCACATACAGGTCGCCGCTTTGGCCTTGCATCACGCCCTTCCTGAGCTTTTCGCAAACCGTTGGCTCGGCGGTGCATTTGCTGAAATCCTTCAGCGAAATCACATCCAGCACACCGGGGTAATTCATGGCAAAGTTCCTCACCTCCGCTTCCACCCTCCAATCCTCCAACCCACTTGGCCGGGTGAAATAGACCTGCTCATTGATGAAATGGGTGATGGGGTCTTTTTTGAACTTCGCCAACAAATGCTTGCGCAAGCCCATCTCAAATCCACCATTGTCAAAATACCCGGCGGGCGGCCCCGCAATGCCTGGCGCATCGGCGGCACCGTGGTCGGCGGTGAGGAAAATGACCACGTTGTTCAGCCCGATAGTCGCGTCGAGGTACTGGAGGAACTCACCCAGCTCCTGGTCGAGCCGCAGGTACATGTCCTGTATCTCCATCGAGTGCGGCCCGAACTGGTGCCCCGCATAATCAGTGGAGGAAAAACTGAGCGCAAGCAGGTCGGTGATATTGTCCTGCCCCATTTGCTCGCCCTCGATGGCCGCTTTCGCAAACGCCAGCGTCAGCGAGTTGCCGTGCGGGGTGGAAAGCAGGATGTTATAGGGCGACTCGCCGACGCCGTAACGCTTGATGCCGCTTATACGCTTGAGGTCGTAAGGGAAAACCGCCTTTTCGGTATTGGAAAATGGCCGCTCGAATGGGCGGTCGTCGGGCAGGCTCTCCTCGTATCTTTCTTGCGGCAGCAGCAGGGTCCAAGGCTGTTCGAGGTACTGGGCGGGCAGTTGGCGGGCATTGAATTGGTTGACCCATTCCGGCAGTTCCTTCCGGTAAAAATCGCTGGTGATGAACTGCCCGTTGGTTTTGTCGTACCAATAGGCCCCATCGGAGAGGAAACCAGCCGGGAGGATGGAACCACGGTCTTTGATGGCCACGCCAACGGTCTTCGAGCGGCGGTTGGTGGCCAATTCCAATTGGTCGGTCAACGTGGTGGTCGTGAGCCGCCGGGGCGACATCTTGCCCTCCACGGAATTGGAGCCAACCGTATTGGCTGATTGGTCTTCCACGCAGTACACCTGTTTTTTTTCCTTGCGGGAATACCACTCGTTGCCTACAATGCCATTGTTGACAGGGCTGGTGCCCGTGTAAATGCTGGCATGGCCCGGCCCGGTGAACGTGGGGGCATATTGGTAATGCCCATTGTGTGCGACGTGGCCTTCCCGCAACAGCCTCTTGAACCCGGTCTCGCCCATGTCCTCCCAAAATCGGTAAAGGTAGTCGTAGCGCATCTGGTCAATCGTGATGCCCACCACGAGGCGGGGGTGTTGCTGCGCAATGGCTGTGGAGGAAAGCAGCAGCAGGCCAAGAATTGCAAAGGAGGTTTTAAAGCATGCCATGTTTTGTTTTTTGTAAAAATGAACCGCATTGTTCATCCGTCGGGCAAATGTAGTTCAAGGGACAAACACAAACCCCAATCAATGCATGAAGCTTGTGTTAAGCGAAATGAAAAAATGGCCGGGTGGCTTATGGCAGCACCTCCGCAAAAACATCCCCCTTGCCCCCTTCAAAGGGGGAATTTGCCGCTGCTAAATGTGGCAAATTAATGGATTTAGCAAGCTTTAATTCCCCCTTAGAAGGGGGTAGGGGGATGTCTGAGCGAAAAAGCGGACCCTCTCCCTTACTTCCGCTTTCTATTGGTAACATGAAACTGGGAAAGCCTATCCCAATCAGCAACAGCCAGGGCCGCAGCAGCCAGCCGTTGCCAGTTCCGCAAGGTTTACCTTGGGCTTGGCAGCACGGTGGGACTTTTCGCCCCCCGCTTTTTCCGCATAAACGGTAATGCTGAAAATGCCCGTTTTGGAATCCACGAAAGCTTGCAGTTCTTCCGGTGAAAGATAGTCGAGCAGGATGTCGTCCGGCACGAGGATGGGCTTTTGTTTCTGGACGACCATGTGCTCAAAGCCAGCCGCCTGGATGGTATCGAGGTATTCGTCCATTTGCATGGCACCGGCCACGCAACCAGCGTACATCTCGGCAGCATCTTGCAGTTTTTGTGGCAAATCGCCCCGAAGCACCACGTCCGAAATGCTGAAATGCCCGCCGGGGCGCAGCACCCGCTTGATTTCCTGGAACACCTTCGCCTTGTCCGGCACGAGGTTCAGCACGCAATTGCTCACCACCACGTCCACGCTGTCGTCGCTGACGGGCAGGTCTTCGATGTCGCCCTGGCGAAACTCCACGTTGTTGAGGCCCCGCTTCTCGGCGTTTTGGCGGGCCAACTGTACCATCTTTGGGGTGAAATCCACGCCGATGACCTTGCCCGTTTCGCCCGCTTCGGCACGTGCCACGAAGCAGTCGTTGCCAGCGCCGGAGCCGAGGTCGAGCACGGTATGGCCTTTCTGTATCTTCGCAAACTGGGTGGGCAGCCCGCAGCCGAGGCCAAGGTCGGCATCAGGATTGTAGCCCTCCAGGTCGGCGTAGCTGTCCGACATGATGGTGTAGGTGCCGGACGAGGTGGCCCCGCAACAGGAAGTGGCGTTGGCGACCTTGTCGTTGGTGGCGATTTCCGAGTATTTTTCCCGGACGATGTTTTTGATTACTTCTGATGATTCCATTTTTATAAAATTTAGTTATCGTTAAAATGCGATGAATTTGGCCAAAAAAAATGCCTTTTCGGGGCATCGTCAGCAGCATTGACCTGAAGAAGTGACCGAAAAGAAATGGGTCAGTGCCAGCTCAAAGCGCTTGAAAGTAGCAGCATTGATGCAATAACAAGACTTGGCGCCGTCCACTGTGCCCTGAATCAGGCCAGCATTCAAGAGTTCCTTCAAGTGCTGCGAAACCGTGCTTTGCGCCAGCGGCAACACCTCCACGATTTCCCCGCAGACACAGCTTTGGCGCTTCGCCAACTCCTTCAAAATGGCAATGCGTGCAGGGTGCGCCAGCGCCTTCGCCAAGGCTGCCAACTCCTGCTCCTGTTGCCCAAACTCTTCTTTTTTATGAACGGCCATTGCTTGTGATTTTTAAATTCTATCGCAAAGATACGATGGGTTTTCGGAAAAGCAAGGGGGCGATAAAAATAATCGCAAAAAAACGATGAATAGGGGAGGTGGTCTTCGTTCGAGGTGGACGATATTACCCCAATTTGGCACGAAAACTCAACGGTTTTGCTGCTTCGCAAAAAAAATGGGTTCACCTTCTTGCTTCCGCTCCGCAACACCTCCACTGTCACATCGGAGAACGCCACAGCTGCCAGTGTGTTTGGCAGAACCTCGGTCAGTGCTGGGCGGAGGGTGCCTGATGCAGAGCGGAAATCGGTCGGGGTCGAACGGAAATCGGTGGGGGCAGAGCCCGATTCGGTCGGGGCCGAGTGAAATTCGGTCGGGGTAGATTGAAAATAGGTCGGGGCCGAGTGAAATTCGGTCGGGGCCGATTGAAATTTGGTCGGGGCCGAGTGAAAATAGGTCGGGGTCGAGTGAAAACCGGTCGGGGTCGAGTGAAAATAGGTCGGGGTCGAGTGAAAATAGGTCGGGGCCGAACTCGAACTACCTTCTGCAAAGATAACCTTACCGCTTCAGAGAAATGTTAGAAAAACAGCATGGGTGGTTTGGAAGAAAGCAATATTTCACTAACTTGCGGCGCACTAAACGACCAAGGCATGAGACCCGCTGACCGCCCATTCATCATAGCACCAAACCATCCATGTTTCCACAACCTGGATGGCCTCGTTATGTCCCCCCACCTAACCCCAAGCCTGCTATGTCCCTGAACAAAAAACTACTCTCCGAGCGGGACATCTGCACCAAGTACATCACCCCCTCAATCGAAGCTGCTGGCTGGAACAAGCACACGCAGCTACTCGAAGAAGTCTCCTTTACTGACGGCAAAATCTATGTGCGGGGCAAGCTCGCCGCACGGGGCAAGGGCAAGCGGGCCGACTATATCCTTTACTACAAGCCGAACATCCCCATCGCCATCATCGAGGCGAAGGACAACAACCACTCCGTGCGGGCAGGCATCCAGCAGGCATTGGAGTATGCACGGATACTGGACATCCCCTGCGTGTTCAGCAGCAACGGGGATGGGTTTTTGTTTCACGACCGGTCGGCAGGCACAGATTTCCGAAGTCTCGAAGACTTCGGAAATCTTACCCCCAGCCTTGCCGCCAACGCAGTACCCCCTCGTGCCGAACCGACGCCCCTTGTCATTGCCGAAGGCAAACCGCAACGTCACGAGGGAAGCCATGAGGGAAGTGCCGAGGGAAGCCCCGCCGACGCCACGTTTGTCATTGCCGAAGGCAAACCGCAACATCACGAGGGAGGCCATGAGGGAAGTGCCGAGGGAAGCCCCG
>DIUC01000033.1 GCA_002435785.1 Saprospiraceae bacterium UBA6168
CCAATTTCTTCATGCAACAACGCCTGATGAGTGTATGAATTGTACAACACTTGGCGTCTCAAAAAACGGTAAAGTTTTGTATGGTTATATAGAGACCAACTCAACTCGTCAAGCATTCATAAAGACCGAAGCAAATGGTATCAAAATTCTATCTAATCTATACATAAATGGAGGCTCTGTAGCATGCATGCCTAAAGCAATCTCAGATGATGGCACATTGATTGCAGGTATTTGTAATTATTCCTTTCCACCTTCAATATATGGAGGTACTAGACCGGTCTACTGGAATTCAGGTAGCTCAATCCAAGAGCTAGAACGCCCTTATGAAATTTATTCTCCGCCTTCATTTAATTCACCAGATTATTTACAAATTTACAGTTGCACTAATACAAAAATAGCTGGTAGCTATGGAAAACCATGCAGTCAATCTTTTTTTGGCTACGTTTCTTCCGCTGTTTTTTGGCAAGCTGGCATTCATTATTTACAAAACCCTTCCTTACTTGCCATTTGTGGTACTTCATATACTGCTCGTGCTATTGCAAAAAACATGGATGTTGTTGTTGGCACTCTCTATAATTATCCCATTGGAGAAATCCCAGTTAGGTGGGTGGGTGCTGGAATGGAATATCTTTCTACCAACCAAGGTGTCCCCAATGATGTTTCTGATGATGGGAAAATTGTTGTAGGAAAGGAATCAGGCTTTGCATTTAGATGGTCATTAGAGGCTGGGTTGGAATATCTAACAAAAAAAGATAGCACAATTCCTGAACCTTCAAATGCTTTAAGTATTACAGGAGATGGTACTTACATAGTAGGTGAAGGATATTTTCCCGGTGGATTTATATGGTCTAAAGCTACTGGGGTTTTAAACCTCACTGAGTTTCTTGCTTCAAATTATGGGCTTGAAGTGCAATTGTCTGGAAAAATATTATCACCTAAAAAAGTACAAAGAGAAAATAATATGGTGATAATTTCTGGCGATATATACAGTCTTGCTGATGGGAATAAAAAATTTATAGTCAAAATGCTAATTGAAGGAATAAGTATTCGGCATTTTCACCAGCTAGAAAACCACCTGCCAAAATTCCAGCAAAAAAAACTTTTGAAAGCAAATGAATTCGGATTGATTCCTGAACCTTTTATTGTATGTGCCGACGGGTCATCGGCGTCATACTTTAGTATGAGAAGACCGAAAAATTCATGGTTAGATATTTCGAAGTATTCCTTTAGAATTAAAGAGGGAAATGTAAGTGATTTGAGGCGCGTTGGCATGATTTCAACTCCAGTTAAAACCTTAGATTCAATTATTGTAAAATACACTCACCCACAGTTCATTAATGACGACAGTAATCACCCTGTATTTGCAGTTTTTACATTACAGGTAATCAATGATGATTTAGATATAGTGGAGTATGAAATCCCAATTCAGGTCTACCGACCTCCTGTGTTAATGGTTCATGGTATTTGGTCGAATGGCCAAGCTGCTTTTGGTGTGATGGGGCAAGCCTTATTGAGTTCAAATGCTTATGTCAATGAACAAGTCAACATACTGGATTATGAGGGATCTAACGATGTTAGTTTTGAACTTAATAAAATAATTGTTCCTTATCATATCGCAAAGACAATAGAAGATATCGTTGCAAAAGGGTGGTCAGTTGGCAAGGTTGATGTAGTTTGTCACAGCATGGGTGGCAATTTGACTAGAAATTATTTACAAAGAGACTATTATTTTAATGACATTAATAAACTTATAACTTGCAACACACCTCACTCAGGCACCCAAGCTACAAACCTGATTTTTTCAAACGATGGAGAAAATATTCGAAAAATTTTAAAATCGTATGATTTTGATTTTAATGCAGGAGCCGTATCAGATTTAAAGGTAAATAGCGCTGCAATTTTTAAAATGAATAACCCTCCTGAACTAAATAGGCACACTGTTCCTAGTCACTCAATAACTACAACAGCAACAGCGGAAGACATTCCTGAGTTTGAGCCATATTTGAAGAAACTGCCAAAATATTTTTCCGAGTTGTTGGAGAAGGCACTAATAGGTCAAACATTGGAAGAATTGTATGGTGAACAACATGACAATGTTGTGCCTATTTCTAGCCAGAGTGGAGGACTGATAGGCTTTTCGACCTCAAAGATTGACAATCAATTCCATCAGGGTTCCACTAGTAACCCTGATGTAATTGAAAAAGTAATTGAGTTATTAAAAGTAGACCCTGTTGAAAGTAGTAATTTTGAATTTTATGGGTTTAATCCAGTTGAATTAGAATTTCCTGATGGTTTAAAACCACAAACAGAAATTGGAGGTAAGTCACTACTTTCTGTAAGTATTTTAAATCCTGTAAAAGGGATTGAAGTTTCTCCTGGGAGTATTTTACCAATAGAAATACAGGGATCCAGTGAACTCACAAATATTATTCTATTCGTTGAATATTCAAAAGACGAATTTTACGCTGCAGCGCTAAATAGTTCAAATGGATTATTTAACTTTGAAGTAGATGGAGATTATTTGGGTAAACGAAATATTATTGCCATTGGTATTGATGCTTCAAGTCAAGAAATGGTTATTGATTCTTCCTATATTATTGTAAAACCATCAACACCCAATTTTTTAGGTTTTACTGTCGAACCAAACCAAATTAAAATTCTTAAGTACCAAACTGCTTCGGTTTCGGTGAAAGGCACTTATATTGACGGATTGACTGGTGATATTGTAACATCAGATGTTACAAAACTCCATGAGATCCAACTTGAAGTATTGGAAGGAAAAGCAATGGTCACAAATAAAAAGAGGCTTTTTGGCCAAAGTATTGGCGATGATGATTTAATTGTTCTTTATAATGGCATTTCTGTGGCCAGTGCCACTATTGAAATTGAGGATTCTGAATTGTTTGATTTTATCGATGTAGACGGTGACGGATACTCAGAAATGCAGGGTGACTGCGATGACAATAACTCAGCCATTTTTCCAGGAGCGCCGGAACTATGTAACAATCTTGATGATAATTGCAATGGTACAGTTGACGAGGATGCGACTTATGCCCCAACTTGGTATGCAGATGCAGACGGCGACGGGTTTGGTGATGCAGACAATGCCCAGCAGTCCTGCCTTCAACCCAATGGTTTTGTGAATAATCCACTGGATTGCGACGATGGAGATATCAACGTGAATCCAATTGCATCCGAGATGTGCAACACAATTGATGATGACTGTGATGGAGAAGTTGATGAGTATGCGACCGATGCGCCAACATGGTACGAAGATGCCGATGGTGATGGGTTTGGCAATCAATATGTTATTCTTGTGCAATGCTCCCAACCGGAGGGATATGTTTCCAACCTTGACGACTGCAACGACGAAGACCCAAGTCTCAATCCAAATACCGTTTGGTATGCCGACATTGATGGGGATGGGTTCGGGGACCCCGAAAACAGCTTGACCATTTGCGAAGCAGGGCCATTCTATGTATTGAATGATGATGACTGCGATGACCTTGTCATGGCAATTAATCCCGGCGCCCTGGAATCCTGCAATGGTACCGATGACAACTGCGATGGCGTAACTGACGAGGGCTTCGATATGGACACAGACGGTTACACGGTTTGTCAGAATGACTGCGATGACAACGACCCTGCTATTAATCCCGGCACTACAGAGGCCTGCAATGGTGCCGATGACAACTGCGATGGCGTAACTGACGAGGGCTTCGATATGGACGGAGACGGCTACACGGTTTGTCAGAATGACTGCGATGACAATGACCCTGCCATTAACCCTGGTGCTACAGAGACCTGCAATGGTGCCGATGACAACTGCGATGGCACAACTGACGAGGGCTTCGATATGGACACAGACGGTTACACGGTTTGTCAGAATGACTGCGATGACAACTACCCTGCTATTAATCCCGGCGCTACAGAGGCCTGCAATGGTACCGACGACAACTGCGATGGCGTAACTGACGAGGGCTTCGATATGGACGGAGACGGCTACACGGTTTGTCAGAATGACTGCGATGACAACGACCCTGCTATTAATCCCGGCGCTACAGAGGCCTGCAATGGTACCGATGACAACTGCGATGGCGTAACTGACGAGGGCTTCGATATGGACACAGACGGTTACACGGTTTGTCAGAATGACTGCGATGACAACGCCCCTGCAATAAACCCTGGCGTAACAGAGGTCTGCAACGGTACTGATGACAACTGCGATGGCTCTATTGACGAGGGCTTCGATATGGACGGAGACGGCTACTCGGTTTGTCAGAATGACTGCGATGACAACGACCCTGCCATTAACCCTGGTGCTTTGGAAATTTGCAATGGAATTGATGACGACTGCGATGTCTTGGTGGATACGGACGATACTAATTATAGTGATGATACCCCTCCCATTGCACATTGCAAGAACGTAACCGTGAACCTGGGTGAAAATGGTACAGTTTCCATAACACCTCAACAAATTAATGACGGGTCAACTGATAATTGCGGCCCAGTAACGCTAACTGTTGACCCATCTGTTTTGGACTGTTCTAACGTTGGTACCACTATCGTTACTTTGACAGCAGAGGACGGCAAGGGCAACAATCACACCTGCGATGCAATTGTTACTGTTCTACTTGACCCTGCCACCGTCATTGCATACACATTACTTGCGCAAGAAGAAATTCAGATGAAGAATACAATCGTTAATGGCAATGTAGGCTTGGGGCAGGCAGGTAAAAAAACGAAAATTAAAGAATTTTCAACTGTCAATGGCTTTGTTAAGTCACCTCAAATTGAATTAGATAATAACTCCTCAATTACTGGATCCCAATATTTCAATCAAGCTCCTGAGCCATTATCCACCACCTTCAAATACAACACGCAAACAGACCCTTCGTCAGATATTAATATTCCTGACAATTATTCTGGGGTGTATCAGCTTACCGGAAATCTGTTCCGTAAAATAGAAGTTGGTAAGAACTCAACCATTAAGTTCATGTCCAGTGGTGAGATTTTCATCAAAGAGTTCAAGACAAAGGACTCCGACACCGGGAATCATTCAAGTGTGCTGTTCTCAGATAATACTGAATTGGTTGTTCGGAAAAAATTGGATTTGGGTAAGCGCACCGAATTCAACTGGGTTGGAGGGCATAAGGTAAAGGTTTATGTTGAGGAAGAAGATGTAAAAGTTAATGAGAGCTCAAAGGTGAATGCCAGCATAGATGTCCGCTTTAAAAAAATGTCAGTAGAGGACGCTAAAGAAGCGAATCATACACTAATGAATGGCCAGTTTATAGCAAATAAAATAGACTCCAGGAAGTGGGTGGATTGGGATTGGTCGCCCTTTGAATGTGAGAATGAACTGCCTCCGTCCAATAATTTAGTTTTACCCAATGATTTCCTTGGCCTTGATGCAACACTTCAAGACATTCATGTCCAATTGTTGTGGCTCACCAATAAAACTGGAGAATACGAGGTTGAGCGTTCGTTGGATGGGGTAAATTTTGTTGCCTTGATTTCTAAGCAAAATAATTCGGCATCTTCGGCTGTTCAGTTCCATGATTACGATGAGAGCCCAGTAGAAGGTGTTAATTATTATCGAATTAAGCGAATCAATCCAGATGGCAGCTTCACTTTTTCACCTATCCGACAAGTAAATTTCAACCTTGAATCTGATTTCACCATCTTCCCCAACCCCGCCAGCGACGAAGTGCGGCTTTACTTAGACCGATTCATCGGCAAGGAAGAGGTGGACGTGATAATCGTGAACACAATGGGAACGGTACTTTTCAAGCAACAACTTCCAATTGTTGAGGATAAGATACTGCCCATTCGGCTCGACAGGAACCGATTCATAGATGGGCTGTACTCGGTTTCTGTGGTGTACCGTGGCCGGGCACAATCAAAAAGGCTGGTGGTAGCGAGGTTCTAACCCAATGGCCATGCAATACGGCGGTTTTAAAATTGAAAACCTGCCCCAACGGCAAAAATGTGAATACCCACAACCCCAAAACCCAAGCTCTATAAAACCCTATTCTATGCACCCTCCACAGCGGAGGGTGCATTTTTTTGGGCGGCTCGTGCGAGAATACCGCCCCAGGCAGCCTTTCAGCCATTTACAGAACGCCAAGTTAGCATCAAATGCCCCCCTGAAACCGCTCTTTTCCGGCGTAAAGCCTCCCACCAAAATTGCCACACGGGGCAGCCAATAATTCCTCGGAAGCATAGCGACACAATCCGCCAATTCGTCCTCTTTTCCCTCACAACATGCCCAAAGATTTGCCAAGCGGCTTACTTTCGCCCAAGCTAAAATGACGGGGTGACTCGCAGTCACTTCGTCATGTTGGACAAATCAAACATTGACATGAAGTTCACTTTCACCACCTGCCTTGCCAGCTTTTTGCTCACGGCCACCGCCCTGTACTCGCAAGAGAACTACGCCAAGTCCGCCAATGGCAACATCATCATCATCCGCAACCACGGCGGCCAAACGATTGCCTACTCCACCGAGTCCGGCATCAGCCTCCTCAACGTTGGCGGCCTCGCCTTCAAGGACATGAACCGCAACGGCAAGCTCGACCAATACGAGGACTGGCGACTGCCCTTCGACGTGCGGGCGGCGGACCTCGCTTCGCAAATGAGCATCGAGCAAATAGCGGGTCTGATGCTGTACAGCCGCCACCAGAGCATTCCCGCAAGGCCGGGCGGCTACTTTGCTGGCACTTATGGCGGCAAGCCATTTGCCGAAGGCGAAACCAACCCCAGCGACCTCACCGACCAGCAGATGGCGTTCCTGAGAAAGGACAACCTGCGCCACGTGCTCATCACGACGGTCGTTTCGCCGGAGGCGGCTGCAAAGTGGAACAATAAGGTGCAGGCGCTCGTGGAGGGCATTGGCCTCGGCATCCCCGCCAACAACAGCTCCGACCCCCGCCACGGCACCATCAGCAGCGCCGAGCACAACGCTGGTGCGGGTGGCAAAATTTCGATGTGGCCCGGTTCGCTCGGCCTCGCCGCTACCTTCGACCCAGCGGTCACGGAGCGCTTCGGGCAAGTGGCAGCGGCGGAGTATCGGGCGCTGGGCATCGCCACGGCCCTCAGCCCGCAGGTGGACATCGCCACCGACCCCCGCTGGGATAGGACGAGTGGCACCTTCGGCGAAAACCCGTGGCTTTCTGCGGCAATGGCTGAGGCTTATTGCAGCGGCTTCCAGACTTCCCCCGCCGACAAGGAAATTGCCGACGGCTGGGGCCACGGCAGCGTGAATGCGATGGTGAAGCACTGGCCGGGCGGCGGCAGCGGCGAGGCGGGCAGGGATGCGCACTACGGGGCGGGCAAGTTCGCCGTGTATCCCGGCAAGCAGTTCGAGACGCATTTCATCCCGTTTACCGAAGGGGCGTTTAAACTAAAGGGCAAGACGAAGATGGCGTCAGCCATCATGCCGTACTATACCATCTCCTGGAACCAGGACACGAAGAACGGCGAGAACGTGGGCAATGCTTACAACTCTTACATCATCAATGATTTGCTCCGCAAAAAATACCGCTACGACGGCGTGGCCTGCACCGATTGGGGCGTCACGGGCGATGAAACGGCGCTGAACACCTTTGTCGGCGGAAAGCCCTGGGGCTTGGAGAAACTCAGCATTGCGGAGCGCCACTACAGGGTGCTGATGGCGGGCGTGGACCAGTTCGGCGGCAACAACGTTGCGCAGCCCATCCTCGATGCCTACCAGATGGGCGTGAAGGAGCACGGCGAAAAATGGATGCGGCAGCGCATGGAGCAGAGCGCCGTCAGGTTGCTCCGCAATATTTTCAGAACGGGCCTGTTTGAGAACCCCTACCTCGACTCGGAGCAGACGGCAAAGGTGGTGGGCAACCCAGCATACATGCAAGCGGGTTACGAGGCGCAGTTGAAGTCGCAGGTCTTGCTCAAAAACAAGGGCAACGTGCTGCCGCTTACAGGCGCAAAGACGGTCTATGTACCCAAGAAGTTCAGCCCGGCCTACACCAATTTTCTTGGAGTGAAAATGCCGGAAACACTCGACTACCCGGTGAGCATCGAAATCGTGAAGAAATACTACAACGTGACCGAAAACCCCGACGAGGCGGACGCTGCCCTTGTCTTCATCGAAAGCCCCAAGTCCGGCATCGGCTACGACAGCGCCGACGTGCGCACGGGCGGCAACGGCTACGTGCCCATCAGCCTCCAATACGCCGACTACACGGCCACCGAGGCCCGTGCGGTGAGCATCGCTGGCGGCGACCCGATGGAGCAGTTCACCAACCGCAGCTACAAGGGCAAGACCGTGAAGACCCGCAATGCCACCGACCTCGACATGGTGACGGAGGCAGCCGCCAAGATGAAGGGCCGGCCCGTCATCGTCTGCGTCACGATGGATAACCCGATGGTGTTCAATGAGTTCGAGCGGCTGACGGATGCCATCGTGGTGAATTTCCGGGTGCAGGACCAGGCCATCCTTGACATCATCAGTGGGAAGGCCGAGCCATCGGGGCTGCTCCCCATGCAAATGCCCGCCAGCATGAGCGAGGTGGAACGCCAAGCCGAGGACGCTCCCCACGATATGAAATGCCACCAGGACACTGTCGGAAATGTGTATGATTTCGGGTTTGGGATGAACTGGAAGGGGGTGGTGAAGGATGGGCGAGTGAATAAGTTCAAGCGATAAACGCTATCTTCTGTTCTTTTTTTAGAACAAAATTGCGCTTTCCCGCCAAATCCCACCTCATTCGCCATAATTTGGCGAATGAAAAATTTAATGCTCGCCAAATTGTCCACAAAACTGCTAAATTTGGCGAGCTTTAAATACTCTTAAATCTATGAAACTGGTTGGTCGGAAGGAGGAAATCATGAAACTGGAATCCCTGCTGGCAAGGGACGAACCCGAATTTGTGGCGGTGTACGGCCGTCGGCGGGTCGGGAAGACCTACCTTGTGAGGCAGGTCTATGGTGGCAAAGTAGTGTTCGAGTGCAATGGCCTGCACCAAAAGGACACCGTCCAACAATTGGAAAATTTCTGGCTGACCCTCGCCGAATTTCACAAGACAGAACGCCCAGTGCCCCCGCCCAAAACATGGCTTCAAGCATTCGCACAGTTGAAAACATACCTCAGTAGCCTGACTGGCCCAGAAAAAAAAGTGGTTTTTTTGGATGAGGTGCCTTGGTTTGAGACCCCGCATTCCGGTTTTTTGGCCGCCTTGGACAATTTCTGGAACCAATACTGTTCCCGCCGCCCTGACCTCATCCTTGTCATTTGCGGTTCTGCTGCCTCGTGGATTATCCAAAAGGTCATCAACGACAGGGGAGGGCTGCACAACCGAATCACGACCCACTTGCAGCTCATGCCCTTCCGGCTGGCGGAAGTCAAGGAGTTTCTCGAATCGAAGAACGTGGACCTGACACTCAAGGATATAGCAGAACTGTACATGTGCGTTGGAGGCATCCCTTTTTACCTAAAAGACGTGCAGCCTGGGCGAAGCCTCCAACAGATATTGGACAACTTGCTCATTGGCAAAACGGCTACGCTGCAAAACGAATTTGCAAACCTCTACGCTTCGCTGTTCAAAAACCCTCAAGCCCACGAAACGGTGGTGCATGCCCTTTCGGGCAAAAACATGGGACTGACCCGGAATGAAATCATCAAAGTTAGCGGTTTGAAAAGTGGGGGCGGGCTGTCCCTTGTGCTCGAAGAACTCTTGCAATGTGGGTTCATTCAGCAGGTTTTTCCCCTTCTAAAAAAGAAGGAAGACTGCCTCTATCGGCTCACGGATGAGTTCACCCTTTTCTATTTCAGGTTTTTATACCCCCAAAAAAATATGGATACTTGGCAGCAAATCTGCAGGCTGCCAGCCTACAAGGCATGGGCCGGCTATACGTTTGAAAACCTTTGTTTCAAGCATGTTTTCCAAATCAAAAAAGCGCTGGGCATTCAGGGCATCATCTCCAACGAATATTCTTGGACACAAAGAGGCACACCAACGAAGCCGGGCGCTCAAATAGATTTTATCATTGACCGTAGCGACAACTGTATCAACTTGTTGGAAGTGAAATTCCACGATGCATTATTTGAGATGGACAAGGGGTATGCTGAGCGCCTCCGTGAAAAAATCAGGCTGTTCAGAATACATACCAAGACCCGGAAAAACCTGTTCCTCACCCTACTGACTGCTTCCGGGGCAAAACGGAACGCCCATTTTTTGAGCGTCGTGCAACAGGACCTGAGCATCGAAGACTTGTTCACATAACCCCCATCCCAAACATGCTCTTAACCAGCGCCATGAAAATAGCCATATTGACACTTGGGACTCGGGGCGGTGCCCAATTGTCCGATTGCTAAAATTCAACCAATCATTATCAATGGATATGCAACGTAAAGATTTCCTTAAATCCCTCGCCCTAATCCCCTTTGGTGCAAGCGCTGCCTGCCAAGAGTTGGGGAAAATGACCGACAAATGGTCGAACACCGAGAAGATGCCCGTCCTTTTCGTCGGGCACGGGTCGCCGATGAATGCCATCGAGCAAAACGAGTTCTCCAAGACTTGGCGGGAACTCGGCGCACGGCTGCCCAAGCCCACCGCCATCCTCTGCGTGTCGGCGCATTGGGAAACGAAGGGGACGTTCGTGACGGCCATGACACAGCCCCGTACCATCCATGATTTCGGTGGTTTCCCCAAAGTGCTTTTTGACCAGCAGTACCCGGCGCCGGGCAGCCCGTGGCTCGTGCAGGAGGCCAAGAGTAGCATCACCACCACCACGGTCGGCGAGGACATGGCCTGGGGGCTTGACCATGGCGCATGGAGCATCCTCAAGCATTTCTACCCGAACGCCGACATCCCCGTAATCCAGTTGAGCCTCGACTATACCAAGGGCGCCGACTACCACTATGCCCTCGCCAAACAACTTTCGGCGCTCCGCTCAAAGGGCGTGCTCATCGTCGGCAGCGGCAACATGGTCCAC
This sequence comes from Saprospiraceae bacterium UBA6168, assembly GCA_002435785.1. Lineage (GTDB taxonomy): Bacteria > Bacteroidota > Bacteroidia > Chitinophagales > Saprospiraceae > UBA6168. Next base: position 10,978 of record DIUC01000033.1, read on the forward strand.
AACCTCGGAATGATTCGGGTGCGTACCGGCGAGGATTTCAACAGCCGCTATGGCTTCGATTGGGCGCTGGAAATGAACGAGGTCTTCAAGCAAAAAATCGAGGAACAGGACCACGAGGCACTCATCCAATACGAGTCGCTGAACAAGGCGGCAAAATTGGCAATACCCAGCACCGAGCATTATTTCCCGCTGCTTTACACCCTGGCACTGCAGGAGAAAACGGACAAGTTGAGCATCTTCAACGACCACCCGCTGGCGGGCTCTCTGACGATGACCTCGGTGTTGGTGGAGGCGTGAATTTGGGGAATGGAATGCTGCAAACTTATTGAACCGGTGCTTGGGAATGGCTTGTCAAATGCTGCATGTTGCCCTGGGCTTAGTGGCTGTTTGAAAGCATCACCTAAGCGACGCAAAGATTTTTAAACCGTAAAACAAATTTGAAGAATGAATTTTTTTAGAAACAACCTTGACCTCGCATTGCTGGTGCTGCGCATCGGCTTCGGTGGGATGATGCTCACGCATGGCATCCCGAAAATGCAGAAAATGTTAAGTGGTGACATGGGTTTTGCCGACCCGATTGGAATTGGCGCAGCGCCTTCGTTGGTGCTGACCGTATTGGCGGAGGTGGTTTGTGCTGCCCTGCTGGTCGTCGGATTTAAGACCAAATGGGCGGCGATTCCGCTGGCCTTCACGATGGTGGTTGCGGGGCTTGTCGTTCATGCCGCCGACCCTTTTGGCGACAAGGAGCCATCAATGCTTTACCTGACCGGGTACCTTGCCCTGGCGCTTGTAGGCGGTGGCAAATACTCGTTGGATTCCGTGATTTCAAAGAAAGAAAATTGATGTATCAAAACAATTATCAAATACAAAACAGACGAACTTTCCAAGAATCCGGCGCAGCGGGGTATTTGAAGAAAAATATCCTGAAATACGGTTAGAAAGGTTTAGCGGTGTTTAGATAGTTTTGCTTTGTCGCACCGCTAAACCATCTAAATTATCTAAACCATCTAAACCTCCACATGATTATCGAACAAAAAATGGCAGAACTGGGGCTGAAATTTCCCATTTTGCCCACCTCCAAAGGCATTTACCAGCGGTGCCTCACCGTCGGCAACCTCGTCTATTTCTCTGGCCATGTCTCCGTGGAAACGGACGGCAGCTTCATCACCGGCAAGCTCGGTGCCGACCTCTCCGACGAACAGGGGCACCACGCCGCCCGGCAATGCGGGCTGGCAATTTTAGCTGCGCTAAAAGAGCACCTCGGCAGCTTGGACAGGGTAAAACAAGTAGTCAAGCTCCTCGGCATGGTCAATGCCACACCCGATTATTCCAATCATCCCGTCGTTATCAACGGTTGCAGCGAACTGTTCGCCGAGCTATGGGGGCCACAGAATGGGGTAGGGGTGCGCAGTGCTGTGGGCATGGGCTCCTTGCCCGGCAATGTGGCGGTGGAAATTGAAGGAATCGTTGAAATCGCATGACTTTTAACATCGAAAATATCGCCGAAATCGACTCGCCAGCCTTGGTCATCATTAAGGAGCAAGTGGAGCAGAACATCGCCCATGCCGTGCGGATGGTGGGCGATGTGAGGCGATTGCGGCCACACGTCAAGACCCACAAATCCGCCGATGTGACAAGGCTCCTGCTGGCGGCTGGCATCACCAAGTTCAAGTGTGCCACCATCGCAGAGGCCGAGATGCTCGGCGAATCTGGTGCGCAAGATGTGCTCTTGGCGTACCAGCCCGTTGGGCCGAAGGTGGAGCGGTTCGTTGGGGTGAAAAAACATTATCCTCAAACTGCATTTTCCTGTCTGGTGGATGATTTATCCGCTGCGCAAAATATGGCGGCGGGTTTTTCCGAAAACGGGTTGAATATTCCCGTTTATATTGACTTGAATGTTGGACAAAACCGGACGGGTATTTTGCCGGAATATGCCGTTGAATTATATATCGCTTGCGCTAAAATGGCTGGCATAACCCCCATCGGTTTGCAAGCGTATGATGGTCATATCAGGGACATGGATTTCGGGAAAAGAACCGCCGGATGTAATGCGGCATTTCAACAAGTGGAAAACATTGCCAAGCAAATAAAAGCAGCCGGATATGAGGAACCAATCATCGTTGCTGGCGGCTCGCCAACTTTTTCGATTCATTGCAATCGGAAAAGCGTCGAATGTAGCCCCGGTACCTTTGTTTATTGGGACAAAGGATACAGTGACCTTTGCCGAGAGCAACCGTTTTCACCCGCAGCCTTTCTGGTCACGAGGGTAATTTCCCTGCCCGATGCGACGAAGGTTTGCCTTGATTTGGGCCATAAATCCGTGGCTGCTGAAAATGAAATTGGCAAGCGTATATATTTTCCGAAATGGCCAGATTTAATCCCCATCGGACAGAGTGAGGAGCATTTGGTGATGGATGCTGGCGCAAATCATGGCTTTAAAGTCGGCGATGTTTTAATCGGTATTCCATATCATATTTGCCCGACCGTGGCTTTATATGAAAAGGTATTTGTTGTCGAAAATAATCAAATAATTGGTGAGTGGAAAACCACCGCTCGTGACCGTTATTTAAAACAGGGATGAGGAAAAAGGAATGAGGAATGAAGCAGGGACTCGTCCATCCCTCATCCCTCTTTCCTCATCCCCAAAGAAATTACATGTTCATCATTGACGCACACCTCGACCTCGCCATGAACGCCATGGAATGGAACCGCAACCTGCGGTCGCCCCTCGCTGAAATCAACCAACGGGAAGCTGGCATGACCGACAAGCCCGACCGGGGAAATGCGATGGTCTGTCTTGATGAACTCAGAAAGGGCAATGTCGGCCTCGTGGTGGCTACCCAAATTGCCCGCTACGTCGCACCCGACAACCCACTGCCCGGCTGGCACTCGCCGGAACAGGCATGGGCGCACACGCAGGGGCAACTGGCTTGGTACCGGGCAATGGAGGAGGCGGGAGCGTTGACGCAAATCACTGATTTGCAATCGCTTGACACACACCTCGCCCGCTGGAACGACCCCACAATTGCGCCAGCAAACAAGGCCATCGGCTACATCCTGAGCCTCGAAGGGGCTGATTCTCTGGTGACGCCGGACTATGTGGAACGGGCTTGGCAGTACGGCCTGCGGGCCATCGGTCCTGGCCACTACGGTCCCGGTCGCTACGCAAACGGCACAAACTCGACTGGCAAAATGGGGCAACTTGGCCTTGATTTGCTGAAGAAAATGGCGGAGTTTAATATCATTTTGGATGCGACGCACCTCTGCGACGATGCCTTTTGGCAGGCAATGGAACATTACGAAGGCCCTGTTTGGGCGAGCCATAACAATTGTCGGTCGCTGGTGGACCACAACCGCCAGTTTTCGGATGAGATGTTGCGGGAACTTATATGCCGAGGAGCCGTCATCGGGGCGGTGATGGATGCTTGGATGATTATCAACGGCTGGGTGAAAGGGGAGTTAACACCTGCTGGTATGGGGCTGAGCTTGGAGCGGGTGGCCGACCATATTGACCATATTTGCCAAATCGCCGGAAACGCCGACCACGTGGGCATTGGCTCCGATTTGGATGGTGGGTTCGGGCGGGAGCAGTGTCCGTATGACATTGAGACGATCGCGGATTTGCAGAAATTCACGGGCGTTTTAGAAAAAAGGGGATATTCACGGGCGGACATGGAGAAGTTCATGCACGGGAATTGGCTGCGGTTTTTGTGGCAGGCGTGGGCTTGATGTTTATCAAGTGCTGGGTTTCAATTTTTACCTTATTTTTGTTCAATAAAATACAGCAACCATGCAGTTAATCATTGAATCATCCGACGAAAAATTGTTACAAGCGATTTTGGAATTGATACGTCCGTTCAAAGTGAGGTAGCATTGGCCTGTTCTACAGCACAATTTGAAACACTTCATAAAATAGTCACCGCCCCGCCTCCTCCACCAACTCCTTCACACGCCTATTGAACCCATCTTCTTTCAACAATTTTTCAATTGGCAAATGGAACCGGAACCGCCAGTAATGCGGTGAAATACTTGGGTCGTTGATGGTCTCGTCCTTGGCCACAGGGCGGCGCAGCTTGGCATCCATGCCCACGAGGTCCTGCACCGGGAAGATGGCCCACATGCTCGGCGAGGCAAGGTGCTGATGATTGACGGCCTCCACCACGCCGGGCGTACATTCATTTGGAGCAGGACCGCTGATGTGAAGAGTATCATTGAGGAATAGCTGCGCCATTTCATGGTCATGCTCCCACCAGCCACGGATGGTCGGCATGTCGTGGCAGGAGGGGCTGCAAACCGAGGTGTATGGGTATTTGGTTGGGTCGCTGAACTTCACCAAGCCCTTGGGCATCCGCTGGATTTCGAGGGAGAGGATGTTCAGGTCACGCATCACTCCGGCCACCGAGTGTGGCACCATGCCGAGGTCTTCCCCGCAGATGAGCATGTTGGTGGCAAGGAGCAGGGCGGGCAGTTTCCACAGGGCTTGCTGCCGCCAAAATTCGTCGTGGCGGACGTAGAAATAGTCGTTGTAGAGGTGTTTGAAAATGGCCTTTTCCTCCTCGCTCAGGTACTTGTACGAACGGGTCGTTTCCAATGTGATGCGGGGGTTGAATCCGCCCGGCTCTTCGATGAGGAGTATGTTGCTCACAAGGCGCATCAGGCCGACTTCAAGGTCTTTTTTCTCCGAAAGGTATTCGTCCTCTTGAAACAACTCCTTGATTTTCAACTGGTTGTCCACTGTTTCGTGCAACCTGAATATGCTGCCGTCGGTTTCCTCCAAAAAATTTTTGCGGACAAAGTCGGCGTCTTCCCCGAATATTTCCTCCAAAAAATGTCCCCTGATAAACGGCTTCGTGTAGCGGTGCAGGTCGCCGTCCAGTCCCATTTTCGCCAGCTCCTGCCGGGAGTAGGGTAGGCGGGGGTTGAAGAGGCCGAGGGTGCCCTCCACTTGGTTGGTCGGTATCTGCCAGATACGGAAGAACCCGAGGATATGGTCAATGCGCAGGGCATCGAAATACTCGGCGAGCTTGGTCATGCGCTGCTGCCACCAAGCGAAGCCGTCCTTGGCCATTACCTCCCAATTGTAGGTCGGAAAGCCCCAGTTTTGGCCCGCCTCCGAATAGGCATCTGGCGGAGCACCGGCCTGTCCGTCCATATTATATAGGTGTGGAGCCACCCATGCGTCGCAGCTCTCCCGGTATATGCCGATGGGGAGGTCGCCCTTTAGCACGACACTTTTTTTGCGGGCATAATTCGTGGCGCCCAACAGTTGGTTGTGGGCGTGGAATTGGATGAAAAAGTACAGCGCCACTTCATCGAACGCCTTGTATTTTGGGTCACAGAGGTCGGTGATGACTTGCTCGGAGTAGGTCGAATATTTTTCCCATCGGTGAAAATTCGTCGTGCCGTTTAAGTCCCGCAAGTGGCAAAAAGCGGCGTAAGGTTTTAGCCAATCGGCGTTGCTTTCGATGAAAGATTGTGCTTCCTTGTCCTTGAAAAAACTGGCCTTCTCTTGCTCGAAGAGCAGCTTGAAATATTCAGTTTTTAGCTTTAAAACTGCCTCAAAATCAACCGCTTCGAGCTTGTTTAGCTTCGCAATGGCCTTGCGCAACTGGGTCTCGGCGGACTTGTCTTTTAGCTTCGCAATGGATTGGATATTGACGTACAGTGGGTGGAGCGCATACACCGAAATAGCGGCGTAAGGGTAGCTGTCCGTCCAGGTTTTCGTGGCAATGGTGTCGTTGACGGGAAGGGTCTGCACGAGCTTCATGCCTGTTTTCACCGCCCAGTCCACCAGCAGGTTCAGGTCGGTGTACTCACCGATACCGCAGCCGTTTTCGCTCCGCAACGAAAAGACCGGGATGGCCATGCCCGCCCCCTTCCACAGGCCGGATGCGTAACGGTAGCTTTCGTCCGTGCGCACGACCGCATGGTTTTTTTCCGAAGGGAAGGTAAACTGCAAGCGGCGGTTGTTGCCCTTTTCCCATTCCACAACCTGTTGGTTTTCAGGGTTGTAGATGGCGAATTTGTACTCGAAGTCCACCGATTGGCCGTCCCAGTCGAACGCTACTTGCCAATTGGGGTAGCGCTCATCGGACAGCACAAGCGGTTTTTTCCAGTTGCCGAGGGCCTCACCGCTTCCAAAAACACAAAACTGGTACTGTTGCGGTATGGCGGCGGCGTAAAGTTGTAGGATGATTTTGTTGCCTGTCTTGGCTTGGGGGTTGGCTGTTGTCCCGGGCATTGCGCCAGCGCCTTTTCTTCGAAAAATCACGTCCTTGAACGCAGCGGAAAAAAAGCTGCGCTCCACTTCGAACTGTGGCCGCCAATAGTCCTGAAAAAAAGCCTGTGCAATTCCTTTCGGAAGTACGAGTTGGCGGTAATTGCCATGCTCACCTGTGAGACCTTTAGGCGTTTGGAGAAAATATTTGTACACAATTTCCTCGTTTTCAGCTACTTGTAGAGTTGTGTGCCAGTTGGTCGAATCGTAGCTTTGGCAAACCACGGTTTCCTCCGCTCCGTTTCTGATAAACCGGATGGCGATTTTCTCGCCGAGGACGGTGCCGTAATTGATATGGAAGTTGGCTATTATTTGCATGATTCTGAGTGAAAATTGGTAGCAAAAGTAGAGAATGGCGGTGAGATAGTTGGTTGGGATTTTTCGATGCGGAATGCCAGTGCGAACAATACTTGTTTTCAAAATCCATCACTTATACCGAATCGCCACCGTCACCCGCTTTTACGCCAAAAGAAGTTGAGTGGTAAATAAGTTTGGGTTGCCTGTCCCGATAAGTTTTTCATTTCTTTGCGGAAACGAATGGCCGTATGAAATTTCACAAATCACTTTCCTTCCTGTTGTTGCTGCCGCTTTTTTCGCTGGCGCAAAATGACCTCCTCACCCAATTCCAAAACCCGCCCAACGCCGCCCGCCCCCGTGTCTGGTGGCACTGGATGAACGGCAACGTGACCAAAAACGGCATCCAAAAAGACCTTGAATGGATGCAGCGCACGGGCATCGGCGGCTTTCAGAACTTCGATGCCAACCTCTTCACGCCACAGGTCGTGGAAAAAAAATTGGTGTTCATGACACCAGCGTGGAAGGATGCTTTTCGCTTCGCAACGGAGCTGGCAGACCAAAAAGGGCTGGAAATGGCCATCGCCGGCTCGCCCGGCTGGAGCGTGACAGGCGGCCCGTGGGTGCCCGCCGAGGATGGCATGAAAAAATACGTCTTCACCCGCACGAGGGTGGAAGGGGGAAAGCCGTTCAGTGGCAAGATGCCGCAACCTGCCTCCACTTCGGGCAAGTTCGGCAACGTGGGTATACCAAAAACATCGGCGATGGGCGAGGAGTCGCACCCCGTGCCGGAATACTACGCCGATGCCCTTGTCATCGCCTACAAGCTCCTGCCTGTGGACAAGCCATTGTACACCATGACCCCTAAGGTGACCTCCAGTGGTGGCAGTTTTACCCTTAAAGACCTGACGGACAATGACTTGGACAAATCCAGCTTCCTGCCGCCGATGGCCATTGGCGAGGACATGTGGATACAATACGAGTTTGCCGTTCCGCAAACCTTCAAGGCCAGTGCGGTCACTGGGGCGCTTCACACCATGATGGAGGACTTCAACGGCGGCCCCCTCAACCGCAGCATCAAGGTCAGCGACGACGGGGTTAACTTCCGAAAAATCGCCAGCCTCACGGGTAGCATCAACCCGCTGAACACCATCGCCTTTCCAGCCACAACGGCCAAGTATTGGCGGCTTTGCTATGAACCCCTCCCCCAGGAAATCAATCCATGGGCTTCCATGTTCGGCGGAGGGAATGAGCTGCCCAAGCCAGACGGCGTCAACGTGGCCGAGTGGATGCTTTACACCGCCGACCGCATTGACCAAGCCGAGGACAAGGCTGGCTTCACCCCGTGGCGGGAGGACACCCCCACTTATTTGGGCGAAAACGCCGACGCCATGCCCTTGGAAACCGTCATTGACTTGACCCAAAAAATGAGGCCGGACGGCAGCTTGGACTGGGACGTTCCAGAAGGGACCTGGCTGATTCTCCGTTTCGGCTACTCGCTCACGGGCCGCCAGAACCACCCGGCCTCCCCAGAGGCAACTGGCCTCGAAGTGGACAAGCTCGACCCCGATGCCGTGCGCCGCTACATCAACGCCTACCTCGACATGTACAAAGATGCCACGGGCGGTTTGATGGGGGAAAAAGGTTTGAGCCACATGATTCTCGACAGCTACGAAGCAGGCCACATGACATGGACGAAGGCAATGCCCGAAGAATTTGCGAAGCGGAGAGGCTACGACATCAAGCCGTGGATACCTGTGCTGACAGGCCGAATCGTGAAGAGCCGGGAGGCCAGCGAGGCGTTTTTGTGGGATTTCAGGAAGACGATTGGGGAGATGATTGCCGAGTACCACTACGATGTCATCGGCGAGGAACTGCACAAGCGGGGCATGAAGCGCTACACCGAGTCGCACGAGGACCGCCGGATTTACTTAGCCGACGGCATGGACGTGAAGCGCTATTCCGACATCCCGATGAGCGCCATGTGGACGCCGGGCAGCCTCGCCGAGGGCAGTGACGAAGAGGTGCGCAGCGAGGCCGATATTCGGGAGAGTGCCTCGGTGGCGCATATCTACGGCAAGCCCATCGTGGCCGCCGAGAGCATGACCTCGGTGGGCAATGCCTTCTCATGGCACCCCGAAAAGCTCAAACGCACGGCGGATTTGGAGTTGGCCAACGGCCTGAACCGCTTCGTCATCCACACCTCCGTCCACCAGCCGCTGGACGACAAAATGCCCGGTTTTTCCTTGGGGCCTTTCGGCCAATATTTCACCCGGCAGGAGACTTGGTCGGGTGCTGGCGCAAAGGCGTGGGTGGACTATCTTAGCCGTAGTTGCCACCTTTTGCAGCAGGGCCAGTTTGTCGCAGATGCACTCATATATTACGGTGAAAATACCAACTTGACCTGGCGCTTCAAGGAGAAGTTGCCCGAAATCCCCGGCTACGAATATGATTTCGTCAATTCCTCAGCGCTGATGAACGTGCTAAAGGTTGGGGGCGGCAAAATCAACACGCCCGGCGGTGGCTCGTACAGCGTGCTGGTTTTGGATGAAAGCGCTCGAGAGATGACGCTGCCTGTGCTGAAAAAGCTGCGGGATTTGGTGAAGGCAGGGGCAGTGGTAACCGGCATCAAGCCCGAAAAATCGCCCAGCCTCACCGACGACCCAATCGAGTTCAATCAAATTGTCAACGAAATATGGGAGAGCCCAAAGGTTTATGGAAAGCCAGCAGCCGATGTGTTGAGGATGCTGGGCTTTTCGGAGGATGTTGTCTTCAAGGATAATAAGTCCAAAATCTTGTATGTGCATCGCCACTCGCCAGATTTGGAAATTTATTGGCTCAACAATCGCAGCGCCAAGGCAAACAGCGCCGAAATCAGCTTTCGGGTGAGCGGCAAGGTGCCGGAACTGTGGAAGCCACAAACCGGCAAGACCTCGAAGGTGTCGTGGCAAATCGAAAATGGCCGCACCGACGTTTCGATGGAGTTCGAGCCGTGGGAGGCCGTTTTCGTCATTTTCAAGGAAAAAACCACCGAGACGAGCTTCACTTTGCCGAAGGCAACCGAGCAGGAAATCTCCAAAATGAACGGCACTTGGCAGGTGGATTTCCAGGAAAAACGGGGTGCGCCCAAGACAGCCTTGTTCGAGAAGCTCATTTCATGGTCAGAGCATTACAACGATGGCATTAAGTATTTTTCCGGCACGGCCTCCTATCGCAATGCGTTCAATATCAAGGAGTTGGTAAGTGGAAGTCGTTATTTCCTCGACCTCGGCAACGTGAAGAACATTGCAGAAGTGAGCATCAACGGAAAGGTAGTTGGTACAGTCTGGAAGACGCCTTTCAAATTGGACATCACGGACGCCATGAAAAAAGGCACCAACCAACTCGAAATCAAAGTGACCAACCTATGGGTGAACCGCCTCATCGGTGATGTGCAGCCGGGGGTGAAGGAGAAAATCACGTACACGACCATGCCATTTTATCGAGGGAATGAGCCATTGTTGCCATCTGGGTTATTGGGGCCGGTACGGGTATTGGAGCTAAAATGAATTGCGTTCATCGCCAAATATTGCCGACTTATCCACTTCCAGTATTTATGTTCGTGGTTTGAATTTGCTTCGCAACTTCATGGCCAATTGATTGGTCAATGTAAATTCATTCAAGACTAAATTTATTCTCAACATGAAACTTAATCACCTGCTTTTCAGCACATTAGCCGCATTACTTCTTTTTTCCTCTTGCAAAAAGGAAACACCCCGTGTCCTCGTATTCTCCAAGACCGCAGGCTTTCGTCATGAGAGCATCGAAGCTGGCAAGTTGGCCATGCTCGAAATGGGCAAAAAGTACCAATTCGAGGTGGACACTACCGAGAACGACTCCGCCTTTTACGAGGACAACCTCAAAAAATACCACGCTGTGGTCTTCCTCAACACCACGGGCGACGTGCTCAACCCGGAACAGCAGAACAATTTCGAGCGGTTCATACAAGCGGGAGGCGGCTGGGTCGGAATCCATTCGGCGACCGACACGGAGTACGGCTGGCCCTGGTATGGCAAGCTGGCAGGAGCCTATTTCAAAGACCACCCCGGCAATCCCAATGTGCAGGAGGGCGAGTTCTACGTCGTGGACAAGAACCACGAGGCCTGCAAGCACCTGCCCGACCGCTTCAAGCGAACGGACGAGTTCTACAATTTCAAGCAGATGAACAAGGACGTGAAGCCGCTCGTGGCCATTGACGAAAAAACCTACAAAGAGGGCAACATGGGTGACAACCACCCCATGTCTTGGTACCATGAGTACGACGGCGGCAGGGCATTCTACACGGCAATGGGCCATACCATCGAGTCGTTTTCGGAGCCGCTTTTCCTCGACCATGTATGGGGAGGCCTCAAGTGGGCGCTCGACGACGGCAAGCCCAAAGTCCTGAATTATAGCGCAGTACGCACGCCGAAGATGCCGGAGGAGAACCGCTTCAACAAGGTTGTGCTGGAAGAAGGGCTGAACGAGCCCATCGAACTGGCCCTGTTGCCGAGCGGCAATGTGCTATACATCGAGCGGCACGGCGCCATCAAGATTTACGACCAAAATGAGAAGGCGACAATGGTCGTGGACACCATCCCCATCAGCCACGAATATACCAGCGCCGAGGGCAAGAAATCGGAGGCCGAGGACGGCCTGCTCGGCGTGAAGCTCGACCCCGATTTTGAGAAAAACAATTTCATCTACTTCTACTACTCGCCCGCTGGCGATACGTCGGAAAACGTGCTGGCCCGCTATGTTTTGAAGGACGAAAAGCTCGACCGGGCCTCCAAGAAAATCATCATCCGCATACCCGTGCAGCGGGAGGAGTGCTGCCACACGGGCGGCTCCATTGATTTCGATGCCGCTGGCAACCTCTACCTGAGCACCGGCGACAACACCAGCCCACGTGATTTTGCCTACGGCCCCAACGACGAGCGGCCAAAGCGTGGCCCGTGGGATGCCCAAAAATCGAGCGGCAATACGAACGACCTGCGGGGCAAAATCATCCGAATCAAGGTGAAGCCGGACGGCTCGTACACCATTCCAGAAGGCAATCTTTTTCCACCCCTCCCTACAGGGGAGGGGCAGGGGGTGGGGCTTACCCGCCCCGAAATCTATGCGATGGGCACCCGCAACCCCTACCGCATTTCGGTGGACAAAAAGACGGGCTACCTTTACTGGGGCGAGGTCGGACCTGATGCCAACAACGACTCAATCCCTTATGGTTCAAGGGGTTACGACGAAGTGAACCAAGCCAAAAAGGCGGGCTACTTTGGTTGGCCGTACTTCGTGGGCAATAACTACCCCTACGTGGAGTACGATTTTGCTGCGCAAAAAAGCGGCGAGAAGTACAACCCGGAAAAGCCCATCAACAACTCGCCGAACAACACCGGCCTGACCGAATTGCCCCCAGTCAGTCCGCCGTTCATCTGGTATCCGTATGCCGAATCGGAGGAGTTCCCCCTGGTGGGCAGTGGTGGCCGAAATGCGATGGCAGGCCCTGTCTTTTATTCAGAGGATTTCAAAGGTGCGAAGCGCCCTTTCCCCGACTATTTCAATGGAAAACTGCTGATTTACGAGTGGATGCGGGGCTGGATTATGGCCGTGACGATGGACAAGGACGGCAACTACGAGAGCATGGAGCCGTTCATGGGCAGCCACAAGTTCAGCAACCCGATTGACATGGAATTCAGCAAGGACGGGGATTTGTACGTGCTGGAATATGGCACGGGCTGGTTCACGGGCAATCCCGATGCCCGCCTCGTTCGCATCGAGTACACGGCTGGCAACCGAAAACCGCAGGTCAAAGTGACCGCCGAGCGGACGCAGGGCGCCGTGCCGTTCGCCGCCAAGTTCAGCTCGAAAGGTACTTCCGATTGGGACAAGGACGAGGTGAGCTACAAGTGGAACGTGGTTTCGCCTGACGGCAAATCCCTCCAAACTTTCAATACGCCCGATATTGATTTCACTTTCGATAAACCGGGCACCTACAAGGTCGAACTGACCGTGAGCGACAGCAAGGGCGGCGAGTCTGTTTCCACCACCGAAGTGCAAGCGGGCAATGAGCCACCCGTGGTCGAATTGAAAATCACGAAGGGCAACAGCGGCTTCATCTTCCCCGGCCAATCTTTTGATTATGAGGTGGTTGTGAACGACCAAGAGGACGGCTCGACCAGTTCTGGCATTTCGCCTGAGGCGGTCAGCGTGACGATTGACTACTTGCCGGAGGGCTTTGACAAGGTGCTGATTGCGCAGGGCCACAAGTTTGGGGACAATTTGGCGGCCTCCCTCGGCAAGTCGCTAATGGACAAATCCGACTGCAACTCCTGCCACAAACTCGACTCAAAATCCATCGGCCCGAACTACTTGGACATCTCCAACAAGTACAAAACCGACCCCAAGGCCCCACAGTATTTGGCCAACAAAATCAAGAACGGCGGCGGCGGCGTCTGGGGCGAGGTGATGATGGCCGCCCACCCCAGCCTCAAGGACGGCGACGTGGCCGAAATGGTGAAATACATACTCGGCCTGACGCAAAAACCTGCCAACTCATTGCCGCTGAAGGGCAGCTACACCACTGCCATTCCGAAGGGACAAAGCGATCAGGGCGTGTTCATTCTGCGGGCGGCCTACACCGACAAGGGGGCGAACGGCCTCCCCGGCATCCGTGGTGAACAGACCCTGGTGCTGCGCAATGCCAGCCTGAGCGCCGCAGCCTATGATGCTTCGAGCGACATCATGCCCATGAAAATCCCCGGCACGGAGATGAAGATTGCCATCGCCCAAAAGGACGGTGCATGGATAGCCTACGAGCAGGTGGATTTGTCGGGCATGGTGGCGGCCACCATCATCGCCAATGCCCCCGCCAACTATGGCATGATGGGCGGCACGGTGGAGGTACGCCTTGGCTCGCCGACCGGGGAGTTGATTGGCACCTCCTCGCTCATCACGCCAACCGAGGTGAACCCCAATGCGCCGCCTTCGGAGATGAAGCCGTCCATAGCCGTGGCACCATTAAAACCGACGCAGGGCAAGCAGGATGTGTATTTTGTTTGCAAAGGTGCTGGTGGTGGTTCTGCAGGCTTGTTTGTGATGGTGCAGGTGATGTTTCAGGGGGGTGGGAAGGCGAAGATGTAAAATTATTTTATCACTAATCCAATTCGTTGAAAATGAACAATTTAAAAATAATAACACTGCTCTTGCTTGGCTTTACCTTCAAAGCTACTGCGCAAAAAGTCATTGACCTCCAATCCACCCCCAACCCACCCGACTTGAAATGGGACCGCCCGGAGCGCCAGTATTTCAGCCAAATCTGGCAAACGGAGGTCGTCAGCAACGTCTCCAAGCCCAGCATGACAGTCCACCTGCCCGACCCCGCCATTGCCAACGGCACGGCGCTCGTCATCGCACCCGGAGGCGGCTACTTGGCGCACAGCATCAACAGCGAGGGCATCTGGGTGGCCGAATGGGCAGCAAAGCAAGGCATCGCTGCTTTTGTGCTGAAATACCGCCTCGCCCCCTCAGGCGAGGATGCTACCGCCGAGTTCATGCAAGCCGTGGGCGACCGGGATGCTTTTATGAAAAAAGTGGGTCAAGTCATCCCCTTGGCGGTGGCCGATGGCAGGGCAGCCATCGAGTACGTGCGCAGCCATGCCGCCGAGTACGGCGTTAAGCCTGACCAAATTGGCATCATGGGTTTTTCGGCAGGTGGCGGCGTAGTTGGTGGTGTGGTGTACGACCATACGCCAGCCAGTCGGCCCGATTTCGCTGTGCCTGTTTATTCTGCGTTGCAACGGGACGACGGCCAGCCCGTACCAGAAGATGCCATGCCGCTCTTCGTGGTCTGCTCCGCCGATGATGTTTTTGGTTTCCAAAACCAGAGCGCCGATATTTTCAAAAAATGGAACGCCGCCGGAAAACCCGTTGAGCTGCATATTTACGAAAAAGGCGGCCACGGCTACGGGGCAAAGAAACAAGGCTTGCCCAGCGACAAATGGCTGGATGCCTTCGGTCTTTGGCTCGATAGCCACGGCTGGTTGAAGAAGTAGGAACCAACATTTTGCGAAGCAAAAACAAGTAAGATGCAAGACGAAAAACAACCACAAACAGCAGAATTCGAGCGGGAGCCCGTGCCCGCCTCGCACTGGAAGGACTGGAAAAGCTTCCTCGGCATGTACGCCGGAGAGCACGCCGCCGGGACGGAATTCGTCATCGGGCCGCTGTTCCTGACGGCGGGCGTCAGCGCCTTTGACCTCATCGTGGGGCTTTTTTTTGGCAACTTCCTCGCCGTGCTTTCATGGCGTTTCCTCACCGCTGAAATCGCCGTAAAGAACCGCCTCACGCTGTATTTTCAATTAGAAAAAATCTGCGGCAAAAACCTCGTGACCTTTTACAACCTCGCCAACGGCATCCTGTTTTGTTTCCTTGCGGGCAGCATGATAACCGTCTCGGCCACGGCGGTCGGCATCCCCTTCGACATGCCCATGCCCAAACTGACGGACACCATGCCCAACGGCGTGACTTGGGTCATCATCGTGCTGGCGCTGGGGGCGATGTTCACGTTCATCGCCGCCAAGGGCTACAGCACCGTGGCGAAGGCCGCCAACCTGATGTCGCCCATCATCGTGCTTGGCTTTGTGCTGGCGGGTTTTGCTGCCATGCGGCAAATGGGTGTCAGCAGTTTCGGGCAGTTCTGGGACATCTGGGGCGAGGGCGGCGAACCGTTTCCCGGCCAAATAAAGTACACATTCTGGCACGTCGTCATCTGGTCGTGGTTCTGCAATGCGGCCATGCACATCGGTATGAGCGACTTGTCGGTTTTCCGCTTCGCAAAGAGCGCCCGCTCCGGCTGGACGACCGCCGCCGGGATGTATGTGGGGCATTATATGGCTTGGATAGCCGCCGCACTTCTTTACGCCGCCTATTTGAAAACCCCAGCGGCGGCGGCACTATTAGCCAGCGGTAGCGCACCGCCTGTTGCCCCCGGCCCCTTGGCCTACAATGCCATCGGGATATTCGGTGTGCTGACCGTCATCCTCGCTGGCTGGACGACTGCCAACCCGACGATTTATCGCTCCGGGCTGGCGTTTCAGGCCATTTTGCCGAAGGCAAATACCGTCTGGGCAACGGTGCTGGCTGGCACAGTAGCGACCATCGCTGGGCTGTTCCCTTCCTTCGCCATGAAGCTGCTGGACTTTGTGGCGGTGTATGGATTTATCCTTGCCCCGGTGGGTGCGGTCATCGTTTTCGAGCATTTCTTTGCGGAGCGATTCGGTGTGGTGAAAAACTATGCGGAGAATACAGGCATCAACTTCAACATGGCCGTGCTGTTGGCATGGGCATTGAGCGGCGGGCTGTTTTACTTTGTGTCAAAATCGCAGGGGATTTTCCTGTCATTTTTGACGCTGCCAGCTTGGGTGGGGTGCGGGGTGCTGTATTTGGTGTTGAGTAAATGGATGCAGAAAAAAAGTTAAGCCAGCCCCGGCAATTCCTTTTCCAAAAAGTTGGACAAAGGACAAATCCGCAAGCCGTCACTTCGCTCAAAAAACTCGCCGCTTGGCGTGATGACGTAGCTGAGTGCTGGCTGCAAATCGGCAATGCTTTGGTAAAAGCCTTTTGAAATGGAGGGCGCTACGGAAAACTTGATTTCAATGCAAACTTTTTTGCCGGAAGGCGTGATGAGCAGCAAGTCAACCTCAGCGCCATTTTGGGTTCGGTAAAAATGGAAGCTGGAAAATTCGGGCGCTTCCCGGATGATTTGTTCAATGACATAGCCTTCCCAAGAAGCGCCAACAGCGGGGTTTCCCAATAGGTTTTCCATGTCGAAGCTGCGCAAAAGATAGTGCAGCAGTCCGCTGTCGCAAATATAAAGCTTGGGGGATTTGGTCAGCCTTTTCCCAAAATTTGCAAAATAGGGTTGCAGTCGGCGAATCAAAAAACTGCCCTCCAATAGTTCGAGGTACTTGTTGACGGTGGGCTGCGTTACGCCAAGCGATGCGGCCAGCGCACTTACATTCAGCAGCCCCCCATGCAGGTGCGCCAACATGGAGAGCAGATTGCGGAGCAACCCAGCCGGAACGGCAAAACCTAACCGTGAAAGGTCTCTGTGAATGAAGGTTTCCGTGAAATCGTCGAGCCATTTTCGGCTGATGAATGGTTCGGGAGCAAGCAAAGAACTCGGAAAGCCTCCCCGGAGCCAGTGCGCCTCTTGCGAAAATTGGCTGTGGATTTCAGAAAATGAAAACGGCGGCAGTTCATGGTAAGCGATGCGACCTGCAAGCGTCTCCGTGTTCAACTTGACAATATGTGGCGAGGCCGAGCCAAGCAGTATGAAACGGGCTGGCTCACGTTGCTGGTCGGTCAGTGCCCGAAGCAAGGCAAACAATTCTGGCCGCACCTGAATTTCGTCAATGATGACGCATTTGTCGGTATGCCCAGAAAGATAACTTTGCGCATCTTCCAGCTTGAACCAGTCCTCCCGAAGTTCGAGGTCGAGGTAAATGGAAGGCTTGGGGATTTGGGATTGGAGGTGCTTGACCAAGGTGGTCTTGCCAACCTGCCTTGAACCGACCAGCCCGACAATCGGCGACCATGTGAGGTCACGAAGGATTTTTTTGGAAAGTAAGCGTTCAATCATTTGACAAAAGTACAACCTATCCAAGTAATTTTAAAATTGGATTTTAAAATTACTTGGATGAAATGAATATCATGGTTAATTTTTCATTCTCTCACGTCAACTACCGCTGGGACGATTCCCACGCCGCCACCCTCGGCGGCGACCAAATCGCCCTCTTCCTCTACCGCTCCAACCTCCTTGGGGCCGACCTCCGCATCACCAACTACGGCGGTGGCAACACCTCCTGCAAGACCATCGAGCATGACCCGCTCACGGGCAAGGAGGTAGAAGTCATGTGGGTCAAAGGCTCCGGCGGCGACATCGGCACCCTGACCCGGAAGGGCATCGCGGGGCTGTACGTCGAGAAGCTGCACCAGCTCAAAAACCGCTACCGGGGCATTGAGTTCGAGGACGAAATAGTGGGGCTGCAACTGCACTGCCTCTTCGACCTCGACAGCGCCGCTCCGAGCATTGACACGCCGCTACACGGGCTGCTACCATTCCGTCACATAGACCACCTGCATCCCGATGCGGTGATAGCCGTTTCTGCCGCAAAGGACAGCCAAGCCATCACCAAGGAAATCTGGGGCGATACCATGGGCTGGGTGCCTTGGCAACGACCGGGGTTCGACCTTGGGCAGCAGCTCGAAAAATGTTTGTCCGAAAACCCCGGAATCAGGGGCATCGTGCTGGGCGGGCACGGGCTGTTCACTTGGGGCGATACTTCCAAAGATTGCTATTTGAACAGCTTGGAAATCATCGAGCAGGCGAGTGTTTTTATTGAAAATAGATTGGGCAAAAAAAAACCCGTTTTTGGCGGAGCCAAAACACAAAGCCTTGATAGTGAGGCCCGTAGGAAACAGGCGGCAGCATTAGCGCCCATCCTTCGTGGGCTTTGCAGCGGTCAGGGATTTCTAAGCCCGAAGGGATTGGAAAGCCTGGAAAAGAAGGGAAAAACGGGCACGGGCTTAGAAATCCCTTCGGGCTTTCCAATCCCTAAAATAGGCCACTTCACCGACGACGAACGGGTGCTCCAGTTCATCAACTCCAACGACCTCGACCGCCTCGCCCCGCTTGGCACAAGCTGCCCCGACCATTTTTTGAGGACAAAAATTCAGCCGTTGGTTTTGCAGCTTTCGCCCACTGCCCAGACTTCCGAAATCTCAAAGATTTCGGAAGTCATAGCCCCACAGTTCGAGCAATACAGGGCCGAGTACGCCGCCTACTACGACACCTGCAAGCACCCCAATTCCCCCGCCATGCGTGACCCCAACCCGGTGGTCATCCTGTACCCCGGCGTGGGCATGTTCACCTTTGCCAAGGACAAACAGACCGCACGGGTGGCCGCTGAGTTTTACATCAACGCCATCAACGTGATGCGGGGCGCCGAGGCCATTTCGGAATATACGGCACTGCCCCGACAGGAGGCGTTCGACATCGAATACTGGCTGCTGGAAGAAGCGAAATTGCAGCGTATGCCAAAGTCGAAACCGCTCAGTGGCCGGGTAGCGCTCGTGACGGGCAGCGGCGGCGGCATTGGTTTGGCGACAGCAAAAAGGCTGGCCGCTGAGGGAGCTTGCGTCGTGCTGAACGATGTGGATGAGCAGCGTTTGGCGGAAGCGAAAGCTGATTTTCAGATTGCCTTCGGCAATGACAGAGCCGTAGCAACATCGCTCGATGTGACCAATCCGAATTCGGTGGCCAAGGCGTTCGAGGCGGCCTGCCTCGCCTTTGGTGGGGTGGACATCGTGGTGAACAATGCGGGCATCAGCATCTCGAAAGGTATTTTGGAACACTCGGTGGGTGACTGGGACAAGTTGCAGGACATCCTCGTGAAGGGGCAGTTCCTGGTAAGTCAAGCTGGCGTGGCAGTGATGCGCAAACAGGGTTTTGGCGGCGACATCGTGAACATCGTGAGCAAGAACGCCGTCGTTGCTGGCCCGAACAACCTGGGCTACGGCGCTGCCAAAGCTGCCCAAGCCCACATGACCCGCCTGCTCGCCGCCGAGCTTGGCCCCGACAAAATCCGGGTGAACATGGTAAACCCCGATGCAGTCATCGCTGGCTCGAACATCTGGTCCGGCGGCTGGGCGGAGGGGCGTGCGAAGGCTTACGGCGTGACGGTGGAGGAACTGCCGGCCTACTACGCCAAACGGACATTGCTTGGTGAAATCATCTTGCCGGAGGATATTGCGAATGCGGTCTTTGCCCTCGTGGGCGGGCTGTTGAACAAGAGCACGGGGAATGCGCTGAATGTGGATGGGGGAGTGGCGATGGGGTTTTTGAGGTAGGGTTTCCTTTTGCGAAGGATAATGATTTGCATTTCCATCCTTCCTCAAAGGATGAATTGTTTCAAATCCATCTCTTTTAATTAAGACGCTTTTGTGTAAATTTGTCTTTTCAAATTAAGACAAAATGGACAAAAAGGAAGTTTTTAAGAAGTTGATAGCAGAATTCGTCGGAAAACCATTGCTCAACAGCAAGCCCAGGGCCTTGAATATTCCCACGGATGTGCAAAAGATAATCTCGCTGGTTGGGGCGAGGCGTACCGGGAAAACGCATATTATGTACCACATAATCAAGGAGTTGCGCAAAACGGTTGAGCCGAACAGGTTGGTTTACATCAATTTTGAAGACGACCGGATTTTCCCCCCAAAGCTGGATGAAATGGATTTGCTCGTGCAAGCATACTATGAAATGTACCCTGAAAACCGGGAAGTCCAGGTTTGGTTCTTCTTGGACGAAATACAGGAAGTGGACAACTGGGAAAAATTCGTGAGACGGTTGTGGGACACAGAACGATGCCGGATTTACATAACAGGTTCATCTTCGAGGCTGCTGACAAGGGAACTTGCTTATGCCTTGCGGGGGCGCACTTTGCCTTACGAGGTGTTTCCACTTGATTTTAGCGAGTTTTTGCAATTTAAAGATGTATCGCTCCCCAATCAATATTCGCCAAAAGACCAATCCACAGCGCTCCATTGGTTTGACAAGTGGTTGGGCCAAGGAGGTTTTCCCGAATTGGCGTTCATGGATGAAGCCCTGCACCGACAGACCGTGAATGAATACCTCGACTTGATGCTTTATCGGGACTTGGCCATGCGTTTTGCCGTGAAACAGCCAGCCATGCTGAAATACCTGTTGAAATTTTTCCTTCAAAACCTTGCCAACCCACTCAGTCTGACCAAGGTGTACAACGACCTGAAATCCCAGGGTTTTTCCATTGCGAAGAACACTGTGTTTGATTACGTCTCGCACATGGAGGAAGCCTATATTTTGTTCAAAACTGATATTTGGCACCGCTCAGTCAGGGTGCAGGCAGTCAATCCGAGCAAATATTACTGCGTTGACCCATCGTTCAAGTACGCCATGAGCATCAACGACGACCGGGGCAGGGTGCTCGAAAACGCTGTTTTCCTGCATTTGCGGCGGCAGGGCCTCACACCCCATTATTTCCTTGAAAAACAGGAGGTGGATTATTTCTGGGAAAACGGGCAGCCCATCAACGTCTGCTACGATTTCTACGACAGTGCCACCCGTGAGCGGGAAATCAAGGGTATGACAGCAGCCTTGAAGTCCCTGGATTTGCAGGAAGGGCTTATACTGACAAGGGACAAAACAGAGGAAATCAAGGTGGATGGAAAAGATATTTTGGTAAAACCCGCATGGCAATATTTTTTGACAAAAAATTGAAAATCAACCACTTATGACCCGTCAAGCCTTCAAAATGCACCTCCACCCCGGCCAAGCCGAGGAATACCGCCGCCGCCACGATGCGCTCTGGCCGGAGTTGGCCGACCTGTTGCGAAGCACGGGCATCCGCAACTATTCTATTTTTTTGGATGAAGAAACGAACACGCTTTTTGGCGTTTTGGACATTGACGACCCAGCGGCTCTCGACGAGCTGCCCAAACACCCCGTCATGCAGCGTTGGTGGGCGGACATGAGCGACATCATGGCCACTAACCCTGACAATTCACCCGTTTCCACACCACTCAAAGAAGTCTTTTACCTGCCATGAAATCGAAGATTCACGTAAGTAAACTAACCCAGCAACACATCGAAGCGCACAACGATGCCCACCTTGCGCTGCACAAAAAGCGCCTCGACTTCCTCACTTCCGAAATATCGGGAACAGAGGATATTTTGCAAAAACTGATGGACTTCCAAGTGGCCATCCCCTCATGGGCGCTGGGAACGGGCGGCACCCGTTTTGGGCGCTTTCCTGGCGGCGGCGAGCCTCGCAGTTTGGAGGAAAAAATCGAAGATGTGGGGCTGCTCCATGCGCTGAACCGCAGCAGCGGAGCCATCTCTTTGCATATCCCGTGGGATATTCCGAAGGACGGAAAAGCCATTCAAGAACTGGCCGCCGCTCATGGCCTAAGGTTCGATGCGGTGAATTCCAATACTTTCCAAGACCAAGAGAATCAGGCACTTAGCTACAAATTCGGCAGCCTGCAGCATGTGGACAAAGCGGTGCGCAGGCAGGCTATTGAGCACAATATCGAGGTGATAAAATACGGCGTGGCGCTCGGCTCGGAGTCGCTGACGGTCTGGCTCTCTGACGGGTCGTGCTTCCCTGGCCAGCTCAATTTCCGAAGGGCTTTTCAAAACACTTTGGAAAGCCTTCAGGAAATTTACACAGCCCTGCCGCCGCACTGGAAGATGTTTGTGGAATACAAGGCGTTCGAGCCGAATTTTTACAGCATGACGGTGGGGGATTGGGGGCAGGCGCTGTTATATGCGAACAAATTGGGCGAGCGGGCTTACACGCTCGTTGACCTCGGCCACCACCTGCCGAATGCCAACATCGAGCAAATCGTGGCACTGCTGCTCATGGAAGGCAAGCTCGGTGGCTTCCATTTCAACGACTCAAAATATGGCGACGATGACTTGACGGTGGGTAGCATCCGCCCTTACCAGTTGTTCTTGATTTTCAATGAGTTAGTGGAAGGTGGTGCGCTCGAATCCGGAATCCAGAACCCAGAATCCGCCATCTCTTTGATGATTGACGCCTCGCAAAATGTGAAAGACCCGTTGGAGGACTTGTTGCAGTCGGTGGAGGCGATACAGATTGCCTACGCACAGGCGCTACTCGTGGATAGAAAAGCGTTGAACGAGGCTCAATTGGAGAACGACGCGGTGCGCTGTCAGGAGATTTTACAGGCTGCTTACCGGACGGACGTGCGGGCTTTGGTGGCAGAGGCGAGGCTGCGGGGTGGGGGAGCATTGGAGCCGATTGCCCTGTTTCGGGAAGTTGGGATTCGGAATGAACTAATTAAAGAACGTGGTTTGAAAACCATTGCCACTGGATTATAAATTATGCAGCATATTGTCATCTTCGACATAGGAAAAACCAATAAAAAATGCTTCGTTTTTGATGAGGACTACCATGTTGTTTATGAAAAAAGCGAGCATTTACTAGAAGCAAAAGATGAAGTTGGTTTTCCTTGTGAAGATGTGCATTTGTTGGTGAAATGGCTTAAATCGTCATTGTTGGAAGTCATGCAAATGCCAGATTTTCAAGTCAATGCAGTCAATATTTCAGCTTATGGAGCCAGTTTTGTCTATTTGGATGAAAAGGGTGAAATCTTGACACCGCTTTACAATTATTTGAAGCCTTACCCAGCGCAATTACAACAAGATTTTTTTGAAAAATATGGTGGAGAAACTAAACTTGCCAACGAAACCGCTTCGCCTGTGCTGGGCAGTCTCAATGCTGGTTTGCAGTTATATCGAATTAAATATGAGCAACCGGATATTTTTAATCGGATAAAATATGCGCTGCATTTGCCACAGTTTTTAAGTTATGTTATGGGTGGCGAATTATTCAGTGAAATCACCAGCATTGGCTGTCATACCATGCTCTGGGATTTTGAAAAAAATGGCTATCACGAATGGGTGATCATGGAGGGTATTTCTGAAAAATTTCCTACACTCCAACAGTCAACCTTAACCAGTCATCAATCACCCAAAGTTGGCATTGGCCTGCACGACAGTTCCGCCGCCTTGATACCGTATCTTCCGAGTTTTAGCGAGCCATTTGTGCTGCTTTCCACGGGTACCTGGAACATCGCCATGAACCCATTCAACGACAACCCCTTGACTGGCAATGAGTTGGAACAAGATTGTTTGTGTTATCTCAGCTACCAGGGCAAGCCCGTGAAGGCTTCGAGGCTGTTTGCGGGGCATGAGTACGAGGTGGCAATTCGAGATTTGGGGTTGGCAGGAGTGTCCATTCTTAGGTTTGAAGATGCAAAGAAACTTGGGCTGGTAGGCAATAAGTACCTTGAATTTTTGAAACAACTCGTTGAAAAACAGGTAGTTGCGTTGAATTTAGTGCTGACCTCAGAAATTTCGAAAATATTCGTGGACGGCGGTTTCTCGAAGAACGAAATTTTCATGACCTTGCTGGCGGAAGCCTTGCCGGGGCTGGCTGTTTACGCAGCAACGGTAGCACAAGCTTCTGCTTTGGGGGCGGCTGTTGCCGTACACGATATTTGGAACTCAAAGCCACTGCCCACAAATTTGGTGGGCTTGAAAAAATATGGAACTATATGAAAATTGAATACAACGCCAATTATCCGGCCATTGACGACCTTCGGGAAAAGGCCATGAAGCGCATACCCCGATTTGCCTTTGAATACCTCGATGGTGGCTGCAACGAGGAGGTCAACCTGCACAAAAACACGGCTGAAATTAGAGAAGTAGAATTAAAGCCGTATTATTTGTCGAAGCATATTTCCTCCGATATGCGGACGGAACTGTTTGGCCATGTTTATGATGCGCCGTTTGGTGTAGCACCGGTCGGGTTGCAAGGTTTGATGTGGCCAAATTCCCCGGAAATATTGGCAAGGGCGGCGTTTGAACACAATATTCCTTTTATATTGAGCACGGTAACGACATCAAGCATTGAGCGCATCAGTGAAATAACTGAGGGGCGTGCATGGTTTCAATTGTACCATCCAGCCGACAATAAACTACGAGACGATATTATCAAGCGTGCCCAAGCGGCGCAATGTCCTGTTTTGGTGGCGCTGTGCGATGTCCCAACCTTTGGGTATCGGCCACGGGATATTCGGAATGGCTTGGCAATGCCACCAAAAATGACACTCAGGAACATGCTGCAAATATTGGGAAGGCCGACTTGGGCCATCAATACCTTGCGGTATGGCAGGCCAAAGTTTCAAACCATGATGCGGTATTTTCCGAAAAAAATGGAAATAAAGCAATTGGGAAAGACCATGAATGAGACTTTTTCTGGAAGGTTGAACGAAGAAAAGTTGAAGCCGTTGCGGGATATGTGGAAGGGTAAAATGGTGCTGAAAGGGGTGGCCAGTGAAGAAGACACGGAAATGGCCATACGATTGGGCTTGGACGGTATCATCGTCTCCAACCATGGTGGACGACAATTAGACGCTGGCCAGTCAACCATCAAGCCATTGGCGAGCATTGCCCAAAAGTACAAAGGACAAATAAAAATCATGATGGACAGTGGCATTAGGTCAGGACCAGATGTGGCCCGTGCCTTGGCCTCCGGGGCGGAATTCACCTTCATGGGGCGTTCGTTCATGTACGGTGTGGCGGCCCTGGGTGCCGCTGGCGGGCATCATACCATGTCCATTTTAAAGATTCAATTGCAGCAGGTGATGGAGCAGATTTGCTGTGAAACAGTCGCTGATTTTCCAAAGCATTTGATACATAAATGGTAGATGATGGTTTGGAAAACAATAGTTATTTCCGCTAACTTCGCTATGGTTATGGTAAGCTTGATTTAAGCCAATAGCATTTGTGATAACATGCGAGGGAGCATAAATCGTGTACCGTGGTAAAAACAATTGACCTCCATTTTCAACAACAATCGGGTGCAATAGCAGCCTATCTGGTAGAAACTGCGTCGGGCCCAGTGCTGATTGAAACTGGCCCTCATTCAACGATTGGGAGACTTGGGGAGGGGCTTGCAGAATTTGGTTATACCATCGAAGACATAAAACATGTGTTCGTCACGCATATCCATCTCGATCATGCAGGCGCCGCTTGGGTATTCGCTGCTCACGGCGCTACCATTTATCTCCACCCACTTGGCAAACCGCACCTCCAAAATCCCGAGAAGCTGCTCACCTCTGCCAAGCGCATTTACCAAGAAAAAATGGACAGCCTGTGGGGCGACTTGCAGCCCATTCCAGAAAATCATTTGCGGTCAGTGGGGAACATGGAAAAAATCATCATAGGGGGCATTGCCTTTACAGCAAGGCACACGCCGGGCCATGCAGTCCACCATATAGCATGGGAAGTCATGGATTTTGCCTTCACAGGCGATGTTGGGGGAGTAAAAGTGGTCGAAAATGGCCCCGTAATGCCACCATGCCCCCCACCAGACATTAACCTGGAGGATTGGATGAAGTCGTTGGCCTACTTACGTAGTAGGAATTACCGGGCTATTTACTTGACACATTTCGGAAGTATCACGCAGGTGAAGGCCCATTTTGTCGAATTGGAAGGCCGCCTTTGGAATTGGGCTAACTGGATAAAACCATACTGGGAACAGGGGGCAAGTATGGTGGAAGTGACCCCACTTTTTGAAGGGTATGTTCAGCGGCAGTTGGAAGCCCTCAAAGTCGGCGTGGAAGACAAGCAGCGATACGCTTTGGCAAATCCCGCTGACATGAGCGTGACGGGCCTTTTTAGGTACTGGTCAAAGAAAGCCCAAAACTTGTAGGTTGTAGGGTGGGCTTAATCCTTTCCAAGCACAATCTTGGTGACGTTCAAAAAGCGTTTTACCATGTTAATGGTGGGAACAATGAGTTTGGTGGTTCCTACCTCTTTTTCATCCGAAAGGGTGGAAACGTACGAAGATGGGGTTTGGCCAGTTGTTGTGAAAGGCACCTTGTGCAAGTAGGCGTAGCAGCACAAGCTCAAAACCGTCAAACCAAGCAGGAAGTAGGAAGATAATGTCTTTTTCATGTTGGTAAAATTTACAGTTGCAAATATCGTCAATTGTTTGAAAGTCCCACCAAAAACGGTTGATCTTGGATGAAAGGTTCAATCTTTTGTACCAAAACCGGGTTTTTGTTGAAAAACCCAACCCAAAGACGATTCAAGTTGCATAACGTTACAGTTAGGGTTCTTGTTTTTCGGTTTTTTCTCATTCAATCTTTGCGGGGGTAATTACAAAGTTCCGAAGACTTCGGCGGTATTCCGATGGAGTCTGCCCAGTGACTTGCTTGAACTGTTTATTGAAATGGGATAAGTTGTTGAACCCGCTGTCGAAACAAACAGCACTGATACCTTCCGAATCGCCGGCCATCAGGTTGCAGGCCCTTGCCACTCGGTACTCGTTCAAAAAATCGGTAAAGACCTTGTGGTTCAGCTTTTTGAAGAAGCGGCAAAAGGCGGGCGTGGTCATGTTGACATGGCTGGCCACCTCCTCCTGTGAAAACTGGCGCCTGAAATTTTCCTCCACAAACTCAAAAACCTGCCTCATGCGGTAGTGGTCTTGCGGCTTAGCCTCGGCAGTGACGTGGTTGATGTCTAACGAAACGAAGTCCTGAGAAGTAGCCAAAATTTGCAAGATTTTCAGTAATTCCACCAGCCGCTGAAAATTGTCCAGCTGGGTCATCTTCGTGAGCATCTCACCGATCACCCATTTGGTGTGGCCATAAAAGGTGACACCAGATTTGGCCCGCTCGAAGAGTTGCTTTACGGCAGCCAGTTCGGGGCTGCTAATAAAATCATTGCCCAGAAAATCGCCACGCATCTGAATGACTATTTCCTGGTGTTTTTCGTAAAGTTCTTGTGCAAAACCCAAATGCGGGATGTTTGGACCTAAAAATATCAAGTCGCCTTCGTTGTAGTAGCTGATGTGTTCTGCAATCTGGCGCTTGCCACGCCCATTCGAGACGAAGGTGATTTCGTACTCCGGGTGGCAGTGCCAGTAGGGTAGGCTCGAACAGTTCTCCTCCGTGAACTGCCGATAGGTGAACGAGCTGCCAAACGACGGTTGGATATTCTCGAAAATGGGCTTGTTGATTCGCATAAACTGGGATACACTGCGGAATTTGACCCAACAGTAGGCAAAAATATGGATTTGGGTTAAAATTGTACCAGTTCCTGTCAAAATCAGCGTAGTATTCTTGCTCGTTGGGCGGCTAACTTTGCCTTGTATTTAAGTTTCATGTATTACCATTTAGTTTTAAGCACGTGGCATCCCCCCCGGATGCCACGCCTTTTCCTCCGAGTTCCGATTCCATTTTTCAAATAGAATTATCCTGTCCAAAAGTAGGGCCGCTATCCGTTGGAAGCGGCTTTTTTGGTTTCCTTTCTTCCACAGGCAAATTGTCGGGCGGGCTGCAAAACTCGTTTCGGGTTGGTTGCCATTTGGGTTACGATTGATTTTTTTTCCCACAAAATGTAGCCACAGAAACCTGATTTTTGGGTCTTTATTTCAGTTTAGTTCATGGAGTTAAAGCCAAAAGGGATGCGCTTATTTTTTAGGAACACAAAAAGAAATGACCTGAATAAATCATAAATGATTGGTTATCAAATGTTTAGTTGGTGCTTTTTTTTTAGTTAGGTTTTTAAGCGTTTGAAAAAATCCAATAGTTGGCTTTGGGCCGTATTTGTCAAGTAGAAATCAGGAAACTGACTTTTGGTAGATATTGGCAGGTCAAAAGAAGGAAGTAGTAATACATTTGTTTCATAAAGAAAATGCCAAAAGGACAGGTCTCTTGGGAACAGGATGCGGAGCAGGTACCGTTAAATTTTCAAGAGGGGGCAGTTGATTTTGTAGGGTAAGTATCTTTCACTAAGTTTGCGCACTTTCTTTTTTAGCGTTTTGGATTAAATTAATTACAAATAAAACTCATGTTTATGGCACGTTATTTACTACTCACTTTCACATTTCTGCTCACTGGGCTGATGGCGTTCAGCCAACAAACCAGGCTGGAGGGGACGGTGAAGGACCTTGAAACCGGCGAGCCTGTTATTTTCGCTACGGTTGCACTTTACCGAGAGGGGGTGCTGAAAACCGGAACGGAGACGGACTTCGATGGTTATTACAGTATCTCATCACTGGACCCTGGCACCTACGATGTGGAGTTCTCCTACACAGGATACACCCCATCAAGAGTGACTGGCATGGTGATTTCAGGCGGAAAGGCGAACAAATTGGACATGAAGCTCTCCTCCGGGGTGCAACTTGTCGAAGTTGTCGTCAAGTACCAGCGACCCCTTATCGTTCAGGACGGTACCACCCAAGGTGGCTACCTGAACTCTGAGCAAATCAAGGCCCTACCTACCCGGGACGTCAACGCCCTCGCTTCTTTCACCGCAGGTGTATCCTCGGCTGACGAAGGCGGCGACTTGAACATCCGGGGTTCGAGGTCAAGCGGCACCAACTACTATATAGATGGTGTGCGTGTAACTGGTAGCCTCCCTCCGAAGCAGGCCATCGAGGAGCTACAGGTCATCACGGGTGGTGTGGAAGCCAGCTACGGTGACGTAACTGGTGGTATCGTTTCCATCACCACCAAAGGGCCTTCTGAAAAATTCAGTGGCGGCATTGAATTGGAAAGCTCCCGATTGACCGACCCTTACTACCAGGATTTGGCCAGCTTGCAGTTGAGCGGGCCCATCCTCAAGCGCAAAGGGCGCACCATCCTTGGCTACCGCATCAACGGCCAATACCAATACAACAAGGATGACGACCCTCCTGCTACACCAGTTTATAGCATTACGGACGAAACCCGGCAGGCATTGGAGGCCAACCCTATCCGAATTGTTGGGTCTACCGTTTACCCGGCAGGGGAATACGTGGACAATACCGGTGTAAACAAGCAGCGGTTCAACCCGAACGAAGAACGCACTACAATTGACTTGAACGGGAAATTAGATGCAAACCTCGGCAAGAACATTGACGTGACGCTTTCTGGCACGTACTATAATATAGATAATCAATTCACACCTGCCAACTGGAGGACCTTCAACTCCCACTACAACCCGACTCAAAACGACGAGCGTCTTCGTGGAAACTTCCGCTTTAGGCACCGGCTTGGTGGCGCCAATGCTACTACGGCTGCTGATGGTAGTAAAGGCACAGGTAAAGGGTCTGTTATCCAAAACGCTGTTTATGTGCTCCAATTCGGTTATGAAAGGGCCACAACCCGCGTGGCAGACCCACGCCATGGCGATAACCTTTTCAATTATGGATACATCGGAAAGTATGACCAAACTTGGGTGCCAACCATTGCCTCCATCACTGAGCAATACCCGGATTCCATCATTATTTATGACGGACAGGTGGACTACACCCGTGTTTTGAACAGCTATACACCCAACACGGACATCAACCCAGTCTTGACAAGGTATATTCCCAACAATGGTGCAGACTTTGCAGATTTCGCCAATTTCGATGTTATCAATGGACGGCTCCCAACCACCTTGACCAATATCTGGGCGAACCATCATGCCAACATTGGTACGGTTTACAACCTGAACCGCAAGCGTGACAGTGACCTCTACACCTTCAATGCCAATACCTCATTTGAATTGGTACCGGGAGGTTCTGGTAGCAACCGTCACTCCATCCAATTCGGTATCCTCTACGAGCAGTCGAAACAGCGGGGATATGATGTACGCCCAAACGCACTTTGGACCTCAGCCAGGCTACACGTGAACGAGCACCTGGATGGCCAGGGGCTTGACTCCACTCAGCAAATCGGCACGCAGCGGGGAACGAGGACAACCATTACATTTATTGGCGCAGTTACCGATAGCATTGACATTCCAATTTACGCACCAAACATCACCACGGAAAACTCCGACAACCAGTTCTTCCGCCGGGTAAGGCAAGCATTGGGCAAGCCATTGAACGAATACGTGAACGTGGACGGGCTTGACCCGAGCCAACTCAGCCTCGACATGTTCTCTGCACGAGAGCTGAACGACGACAACCTGCTCAGTTACTGGGGCTACGATTACCTTGGCAACCAGTTGGACGGGGTAACTTTCGAGGACTTCTTCACAGCAAGGGATGCCAATGGAGTCAGAACATTCCCAGTTGCAGCATTTGAGCCGAACTACCAGGCCGCATTTATCCAGGACAAGTTCAAGTTCCGGGATGTATTCTTCCGGGTGGGTCTCCGTATTGACCGTTTTGACGCCAATACGAAGGTGATGAAAGACCCTTACTCCCTTTACGATGTAATGACTGCCGATGATTTTCACAGCCGGTTTGGTGGTGAGCGTCCGGGCAACATTGGCGATGACTTCAAGGTCTATGTGAACAGCGAGGGTGGTGAGTCTGTAAAAGCATACCGCAAGGAAAACACATGGTACTTTGCCAACGGTGCACCAGCCAACGACGGTTCGGAAATATTCGGTGGCACACTCGTTTATCCCCGCTATGCGGAGGAGGACGCTACCAAGCGTGACATCACCAGTCCGAACTTCGACCCAAATGTTTCATTTGAAGATTACACACCGCAAATCAATTGGATGCCCCGTTTGGCGTTTTCCTTCCCGATTTCGGATGAGGCCAACTTCTTTGCCAATTATGACGTACTGGTGCAGCGTCCGCCATCCAACTCCTTGGTCAGCCCGCTCACCTATTTCTATTGGGAGCAAAACGGCAGTGGCCTTCGCAACAACTCCAACCTGAAGCCAGAGCGGACCGTAACTTACGAGTTGGGCTTCCAGCAACGGGTAGGCCTCAACTCGGCCTTGAAGATGTCTGCTTATTATAAGGAGTTGCGGGACATGATTCAGAGCCGCTTTTTCTTGAACGTTCCAGCGCCCGTGAACAACTACGAAACTTTTGACAACCTTGACTTTGCTACGGTAAAAGCCTTTTCGGTGGCTTACGACCTCCGTCGTACTGGCAACCTTCAGATGAACTTGACCTATACCATCCAATTTGCGGACGGAACGGGTTCAAACACAGAGTCTTCGAGGGGTCTTGGTTCAAGGGGCATCCAGCGTACACTGTTCCCGATGAGCTATGACGAGCGTCACCGCATCAATGCCATCGTTGATTACCGTTACGCTTCTGGTACTGCCTATAATGGACCAACCATTGCAGGGATAGACATTTTTGCCAATACAGGTATCAACTTTGCTGCATCCACCGTGTCTGGCCGACCATACACCGCTGCCATACAGCCAGAGGCTTTCGGGTCTTCAGGCATCAAAGGTGCCATCAACGGTTCAAGGCTTCCTTGGAATACGCTGGTGAACATGCAAGTTGACAAACAATTCAACCTGACTAAAGAAGGTGCTAAGCGCAATATTGGCATGAACATCTATGTGCGGGTGTCCAACTTGTTTGACAAACGCAACATCCAAAGTGTTTACACTTATTCTGGCGAGCCAGATGATGATGGCTTCCTCAACTCTGCCCGTGGTGCCCTTTTGCTTCAAAATGCAACGGGTGCAGGCCAAAGTTCTACGGCCTACCTCGCCTCTTACCAGTGGCGGATGCTGAACCCAGACAATTTCAGCCTTCCAAGGAGGGTGTTTGTAGGTGCTATCTTTGATTTTTAATGTTTGAACTTATCAAGGTAAAAACGGGCAAAGCCCGTTTTTACCAAAAATGAATATTCTTTGATATTGTTGTTGATTTGGATGTACTGTTTTCAAAAGGGGACATTTTGATTCTTGGTGGAAAGCAATCATCACTTCAGCAACAAAACCAAATTTCTGAACCATGCGTAGTTTAAAAACAATAATCACGACTGCTGTGGCAATTTTGGTTTTTGCTTCATCGGCTCATGCTTACTATGACCCGAGCAGGCAGCAAAAAAAGCCCAGCAAAAATTCTGTCAATTTCAGGGAGGCATGCGTGACTGCCAAAGCCCAGATTGACCAAGACGTTAACAACGTGCGTGCCCGTTTGACCACTGGTGGCGACGTTTGGTGGGACCGTGGAGATGGCAAATATGTGGTGCCGAAAGTGCCACTTGGCCAAACCGAGGTGTCTTCCATATTCGCTGGAGCCGTGTGGCTCGGTGGATTTGATACTGGTGGAAGCCTCAAGACCGCCTGCCAAACTTACGGCAACAATGGCGGCAACAGTGACTTTTGGCCTGGCCCCCTCACCCCCGATGCTGGTACCACTACTAAGGAGGTATGTAGCAATTGGGACAAATTCTTCGAGGTTTCTGGCCAAGAAATCAAAGAACACTTGTCCCTGTGGCAAGCAGCATTAGATGGTGGCCCTGCCTATACGGAAGACATGATTCCAGCGGGCGTAAAGGGTTGGCCGGGCAGAAGGAATGAATTCTTCTTTTCGGTGCACCGGTTTGGATTGCCAGATACAGATCAAGGGTTAGCTGGATTCTTTGACCAAGATGGCGATGGTTATTATGAACCATTGGACGGCGATTTTCCGACCATCGAAATCAGGGGTTGTGAGGAGTTTCCACCTCAGTTCCCTGATGAGATGATTTTCTGGATTTACAACGATGACGGTGGTGGCGCAATTCACGGGGAGACCAATGGTATTGCCATCCGTATGGAAGTACAGGTGCAAGCATTTGGCTACGCTACCAATGACCAGATAAACGACATGACCTTCCAGCGGTACAAGCTCATCAACCGGGCTAAGGAAGATATTGACAGTACCTTTTTTGCCATGTGGGTGGATGCCGATTTGGGTTGTTACTTGGATGACTATGTGGGTTGCGATATTGAAAGGAGCATGGCATACACTTACAACCAAGATGCAGAAGACGGCCAACCCGGTATTACCTGTCCGGGTGGTGTAGCCACTTACGGCACCGAAATTCCAATCATCGGCATTGATTATTTCCGTGGCCCTCAGGATGAGAACGGCAATGAATTGGGCATGTCCTCCTTTACTTATTTCAACAACAACATTGGCGGCCCGCCTCCCGGCACTACTGACCCTGCCACGGATGTTGAGTTCTACAGGTACCTTTCTGGTAGCTGGAAGGATGGCACCAAGTTCACTTTTGGCGGCGATGCTTATGACCCCGTCAGCACGAATTATATTGATTTCGCTTTCGTGAGCGACCCCAACGACGCCAATGGTTGGTCCATGTGTCGGCCTGGCCCTGAGTTCCCGAATGGGTTGCCACCTTATGACCGTCGTACGGTGCAGGCTTCTGGGCCTTTCACCCTGCAACCAGGTGCCGTGAACGAACTCATCATTGGTGCAGTATGGGTGCCAAACTTGGATTACCCATGCCCCGATATCAGCAAGCTCCAGTTTGCCGATGACCTTGCTCAAAGCTTGTTCGACAACTGCTTTGACATCATTGACGGCCCAGATGCACCAGATGTTGACTGGATTGCATTGGACAGGGAAATCATTGCTGTGTTGACCAACAGGCCAGCGCCAGCCTCCAACAACTACTTGGAAGGCTACGAAGAAAATGTGATTGGGGTACCAGAAATCCCCGGCATTGACACCACCTACAACTTCGAGGGATACTTGATTTACCAAGTGGCAGGCCCAGGCATCAGCACCGCTGACTTTGACGACCCCACCAAAGCGAAGCTGGTATATTGGGTGGACGTGCGCAACGGCGTTAAAGCTTTGTACAACTGGATAGCAGTTGAAAACCCAGGTGCGGACCTAAGCCCGAATGCTCCTGAATTTATCTACTACCCTGAGGTGAAAATTGAAGCATTGGACAATGGCATCCGCCACACTTTCAACTTCAAGGATGACCAGTTTGCTACTGGCGACCGTCGTCTGATAAACCACCGGAAATATTACTACACGGCACTTGCTTATGGTACCAACAATTGGCAGCAATTTGACCCACTCACGCAAATCGGCCAAAAAGTGACCTTCTTGGTGGGCAGGAACAACATTGGACCAAATGGCGACGGCTTTCCTTACACCGTAATACCAAGGCCAATCGTCAACCTGAAGCTCAATGCTGCTTACGGCGATGGCCCTATCATCACCCGTATTGATGGTGTGGGTACAGGTGGCACCTTCTTGGATGTTTCAGATGAAATGAGGATGAAGTTTCTTGACCCAGCTTTCGACGGCAAGATTACCTACGAGCCAGGACGTGGCCCTATTGACGTTAAGGTGTTCAACCCGCTGGAAGTACAAGACGGCGAATTTGAACTCACTTTCATTGACGAGAACATGGCCAATGACAAGCTCGACCAGCAGGTATTCTGGAAATTGAAGAATATTGGCACAGGCGAGGAAACGATTTCTGACAAGTCACTGGATGTTTTGAACGAACAGATTTTTGGCCAATATGGCTTCACCGTTTCCATTGGTCAAACCACCGATGCTGGTGACTGCTCTGATGACACTTTCGGTGCCATTGGTGCTGAACAGGTGTATCGTGACATCAATGCACCGTATTGGTTTGGCGGTATAAAGGATGGATATACAGTATCTACTTTGCCCGGCGTGTTGAACGTTGCTTTTGACTTCATTAGGTTCGATGAAGCCAACTGGCTTTGCCACTACGAGAACACGCTCGGAAACATGGGCGATGGCACTTTTGTACCTTACCAATTAACTGACTATAGGTCAAGGATTGGCGGCACGGAGTATCCGTTCTATTTGTCACCAGCCTGGAGGAGCCCGCAAAGCTCCATCGTGGTCAATGCACCCGTCGAGTTGCCTAAATTGAACAACGTGGACATCGTCTTCACCTCCGACAAGAGCAAGTGGAGCCGTTGCATCATCGTGGAAATGGCCAACAACGATTACACCAGCTTTGGTTTGAAAGAAGATGGAACGCCAGTAACTACTGCTGGTTCTACCCCATCTAAAGCAATCCTGAGCTTCGACCTGCGGAATTCGCCTTCTGTTGGAAAAGAAGACGCCGACGGCGATGGACTTCCTGATCCAGATGGTGATGGCATTGGCATGGGCTGGTTCCCAGGCTACGCAGTTGACGTCGAATCAGGTCGGCGGGTGAACATCTTCTTTGGTGAAAACTCTGCCTACTCTGAGCAAACTGGCTTCCTGAACAGGTACAACAACGGCAAGCCAAACGGTGCAGACATGATGTTCAATCCAACTTCACAGTTGTTTTTCCCATCCGATTTTGGCAGCAACTTCGATGTGTTCAATTCGCCACTTATGTGGTATGCAGGTGGTCAACACTTCGTCTATGTGACTTTTGAGGATTACGATGAATGTGCCTACCTGCGTGGAAGGTTTGACCCGAACGAGACGCCTATTCGGAAAGTGAATGGCTTGAAGCGGATTACATGGGCAGGGTTGCCTTTGGTCAATACAGGTACCCAGTTGCGTTCTTACAACGAGGGCCTTATTCCGAACGACCTGACCATCAAGCTGCGTGTTGACAATCCTTACGAGGTGAAAGTGGGGTCCAACGAGTTCAAGGGCTACCCGACTTATAAATTCAAGTTGGAAGGCCAACAAGCCGACTCGCTGGATGCAGTAGGTATCAATGAGGCATTAGACAAGATTAACTTGGTGCCAAATCCCTACTATGCATTCTCCGATTACGAAGACGGGCGTTTGTCGAACGTGGTCAAGATTACCAACCTGCCAGCAAAATGTATCGTGACGATTTACTCGCTCGATGGCAAGTTCATCCGGCAGTACAACCGGGACGAACTACCCGGCCAGCCTTATGGCAGCGGTACACCGAGCAACCAAATCATTCCCGACATTGAGTGGGATTTGAAAAACAGCAAGGGGATTCCAGTCTCGGCGGGCGTGTACCTCGTGCATGTCAACGCAGGGAAGGATGGCGAGCGAACCCTGAAATGGTTTGGTATCAACCGTCAGTTTGACCCGACAGGTTTGTAAAAAACAGGAGGAACGATGGATGTCCGGTTTCGGGGCGAAGGCCACAAGGCTGCATCAAATGCCGAAACCGGACTCCACCACCTTCAACTAAACTCAAAGAAAATTTATGAATAAGTCATTATACTTCTTACTAACCGTGGTGCTGCTTTCGCTGACCACCACAGGTGTGCAGGCAGGCAACCCTGACCGTCAGGGTGAGGCTGGCGCACCGGAACTGCTCATGAACCCATGGGCAAGGAGCGCAGGCTTGCACACCATGACTACCTCTATGGTCACTGGTGTGGAGTCCATGATGCTCAACATTGCGGGCCTTTCTCGCATTGCCAAAACGGAGGTGGTGTTTGGCCACTCCCAATATTTGAAAGGCACTGGCATCAGCACCAATGCCATCGGCCTCGCCCAGAAGATTGGCGCTAACAGCGCTTTGGGCATTAGCATCATGACACTTGACTTTGGTGAAATCCAACGCACCACGACTTTTCAGCCAGAGGGTACGGGCAGCACTTTTTCCCCACGCTTCGTGAACATCGGCATTGGCTTCTCGCATAATTTCGAGAACAAAGTTTCCGTGGGCGTACTTGGGCGGGCAGTTTCCGAAGGTGTTGAAGACGTAAATGCAACCGGTATGTGCCTGGACGCTGGTGTGCAGTATGTCACTGGCGAGCGTGAAAATTTCAAGTTCGGTATTTCGCTCCGCAATGTCGGTGGCCGTATGCAGTTCCGTGGCGAGGGCTTGTCCCAAGCCATTGAAATCCCAGCTTTTGATGGAAAGCACGGCCTCGTGGCAACCCAGCGTTCTACTTCCTTCGAAATGCAATCCGTGCTCAACATCGGGCTTTCCTACGACTATTATATCGTTGGGAACAACCGCCTGACTTTCGCTGGCAACTACACTTCCAATGCCTTCTCCGAAGACCAACTCGGTGGTGGATTGGAGTTTTCGTTCAATGAATTGGTGATGCTTCGTGCTGGCTACAAACTTGATTTTGGCCAGATTTCGAGCGAAGGCAACCAGTTCAACGACCAGCCATTGTACACTGGCCTCGCTGCTGGTGCAACGCTGAACGTTCCTACCAGCAAAAAAGACAATGCACCACGCATTGCCTTAGATTACGCTTACCGTACTACCAAGATTTATGATGGTACGCACAACCTTTCCGTGCGCATCACGCTTTAAGCCAAAAGGTGGAGCCGCTGATATTCAGTGGCTCCACCAATTTTTTCGCTTTTCCCCATTGGCCCCAATCTAAGCGGCTACCATTCCTTCCTTTCTCCTGTTCCGTTTCAATCCAATTGCTTGTGGTGGCCAGCACATCACCTTGTGGTAATTCCCATTTTTCACAAATCAAATGAGTGCCATGAAGCTAAAAATATCGTTGACCCTTCTTGGAGCAATCGCCTTCCTCCTCAACCCGCTTTTTTCAAAAGAACCTCCCCGGTTTCCCAAGGGAAAAGGGCATTTAAAAAAAGCCGTCAATTTCCGCTCGGCCTGCACCACTGCCCAAGCACAAATTGACATGGACATCAACAACGTGCGGGCTCGCCTGCTCACCGGCGGCGACCTTTGGTGGGACCGGTCGGATGGGAAATACGTAGTACCAAAACCCCTGCCTGGGCAGCCGGAAGTGTCGGCTATTTTTGCAGCGGGAATCTGGCTTGGCGGCTTTGATGCTGGTGGCAGCCTCAAGGTGGCTTGCCAGACTTACGGCAACAAAGGCGACGACAGCGACTTTTGGCCCGGCCCGCTTAAACCAGATGAAGGCAACACCGACCCTGAAACCTGCAACAACTGGGACAGGCACTTCGAGGTGAAAGGTACGGACATCAAGCATCACCTGATGCGTTGGCAGCAGCATTCGAATGGCGAGCTTGACTATCCTGTCGCCGACATTCCTGAAAGTGTGAAAGGTTGGCCGGGCAGAGGCAATCCATACTTTGCCGCCATGCATGGTTTTGACCTGCCCAACACCGACCAGGGACTGGCGGGGTTTTATGACCAGGACGGTGATGGAATTTATGAGCCATTGGACGGCGATTTCCCAATAGTTGAAATGCGTGGTTGTAATGTTTATACCCAATTCCCCGACCAAATGATTTTCTGGATTTACAACGACGATGGCGGAGGTGCCATCCACGGCGAGACCAACGGCATACCCATCCGAATTGAAATACAAGCCACTGCCTTTGCCTACGCCACCAACGACCCGCTGAACGACATGACCTTCCAGCGCCACAAGTTCATCAATCGGGCGAAGGAGGACATTGACTCGATGTTCATCGGACTTTGGATGGATGCTGATTTGGGTTGTGCATTTGATGATTACGTTGGCTGCGATCCCGCACGTGACTTTGCATACGTTTATAATAAAGACGAAAGCGATGGACAGCCCGGAATAGCCTGCAATAATTTCCCTACCTATGGTCATAATATTCCAGCAATCGGTGTAGACATACTACGAGGATTGGTCAATGAATTTGGCGAAGAGATTCGGATGTCTGTTTTTACTTACCATCACTTTATCGGAATAGGCGACCCACCGATTGGTACATTAGAGCCCTTTTATGACATTGAATTTTACCGCTATCTTAGTGGGAGTTGGAGAGATGGAACCCGCTTAACTAATGGCGGAGATGGTTATGACCCTACCAGTTTGAACTTTACGAAATTTGCCTTCCCCGACCCACCAAACGACCTAAATGGTTGGTCAATGTGTAAACCTGGCTCGGAATTTCCTTCTGGTGTGCCTCCTTATCTTCGTAACACCGTCCAATCCTGTGGCCCGATACTCCTCCAACCCGGTGCTGTGAACGAACTCGTTTTCGGGGTCGTTTTTGCCCCAAACATTGAATACCCCTGCCCCGACCTTACCCGCCTCTTCGCAGCCGACGACTATGCGCAGGCTTTCTTCGAGAACTGCATGACCACGTTCATGGAAGGCCCCGATGCACCCGATGTGGATTGGGTGGCTGGCGACCGGGAAATCACTTTGATTTTGTCCAACAACGAATGGTCCAACAACCGGGACGAGGGCTTTCAGACCCCAGCCTTTGGGCATCTGAAAGGCGTTGCCGATACGACCTACAAGTTCGAAGGATATTTGATTTACCAGATGGCTGGGCCGGATTTTGGTTTTTTTGATATTGGCGACACCACCAAGGCTCGGCTGGCTTTCCAATGCGATAGGGAGAACGGGTTCTCAAGATTAATCAATTGGCAGGCCATAAAGAATCCCAACTACCAACTCAGCCCAGGGGCGGAGCAGTTTTTACATTTTCCTGAAACAGTGATTGAGGGAGAAAACTTGGGCATCCAACACAGCATTACCTTTTCAGAAAACCTGTTTGCGAGGGGCAATGATCGCCGATTGGTCAACCATTGCAACTATTATTATTTGGCATTGGCTTATGCTGCGAACGATTTTATGACATTTAATCCAACGACGGGGGTGGGCCAGCGCCGCATGTTCGTCATCGGTAGGGGCAATATTGGCAACCCTTACGGCGTCCTGCCCCGACCAGCGCAGAACGGTTTGCTCGACAAGGTGCAAATCGTCCCCAATCCATATTACCACTATGCTTCTTATGCGAACGGCAAGGGTGACGGCTATCTCAAAATCACCAACCTGCCCCCAAAGTGCGAGGTGACGATTTACAGCTTGAGCGGAAATTTAGTGCGGCATTTCAGCCGCAATGAGCAGCCCGGCACACCCAATGGTTCGGGCGTTGAATCGCTTCAACCTTATCCTGATTTGGATTGGGATTTGACCAACACCGCCGGAAAGACTGTCGCCACAGGGGTTTACCTCGTGCGCATCCGAGCGGAAGGGGTGGGGGAGGTGACGCTGAAGGCAGTGGTGATTTGATTTACGATTTAGCGATTTACGATNNATCGTAAATCGCTAAATCGTAAA
This sequence comes from Saprospiraceae bacterium UBA6168, assembly GCA_002435785.1. Lineage (GTDB taxonomy): Bacteria > Bacteroidota > Bacteroidia > Chitinophagales > Saprospiraceae > UBA6168. Next base: position 50,874 of record DIUC01000033.1, read on the forward strand.
TCCTACTTCGTTTCCGTCTGAACCAGCTTGCCCGTGGCCTTAACCTTGAGCAACAACTTGCGGTTGCCATCCGGCAAAATTTCTTCCTTCAGTAGCCAATGGTCGGCGTCGTATTCGACCTCTTTTTGCACCTGAACAGCCTCGTCAGGCAGGCCCCGCCATTCTTTCAGGTTGATGGGTTCCCACTGCTTCGACTTTGCGGAGCGATAGGCGGCGTCCATGATTTCGTTCACAACGTAGCCATCGTAGAAGGTTTCAATGGGCTGTTTGCCAGTTTCCATCGAGTTCAGCATGTCGGTGAACATGTGGTTGTAGCCGAGGTCGTTCGTTTCGTCGCCGACGGGGAAGAGCCAGCCGCTGGCGGACTCGGCCTTCTCCGCCACATAGCCCGACTGGCCGGGAGCGGTGAACATCTCGAAGCCCGTGCGCAGGAAGTTGTTAATCCAGATGGTGCCTTCCGTGCCCATCACCTCGTCCCGCAGGTCCATGCCGCCCCGAAAGGCCCAGCTCACCTCGAACTGCCCGATGGCGCCGTTGGCATACTTGACCAAACCAATGGCGTGGTCTTCGGCATCAATGGGCTTCACCTGCGTGTCGGCCCAGCACATGACCTCGATGGGGCGCACGTTTTTGCCAATAAAATTGCGGGCAATCTCGATGCAGTGGCAGCCGAGGTCAACGAGGGCACCACCGCCAGCGAGTTCTTTGTCCCAAAACCACGGGCTGTGCGGGCCGGGGTGCGTCTCCCTTGACTTGGCCCAGAGGATGCGCCCCACAGCGCCATTGCGCACGCTTTCGGCGGCTTTCAGGTTTTTGGGGGTATAGACGAGGTCTTCAAGGTAACCACCGAACACGCCTGCTTTCTCGATGGCCTGCACCATTTTCCATGCTTCTTCCCCATTGCGGGCGAGCGGCTTTGTACACATCACCGCCTTGCCAGCAGCAGCAGCGGCCTCGGCGGCTTCGAGGTGCTGGTAGTTGCGAAGCGCGATGCACACGATGTCCACTTCTGGGTGGTTCACGGCCTCGTGCAGGTCGTTCGTCCAGTGCTGGATGCCGTGTTTTGCAGCGAAAGGTTCGGCCCGCTCCGGTGTGGTGGAGTAGGCCATGATGACCCGGTCACGACTGCGCTGGCCGTGGAGGGCGGAGATGTAAAAATCGGCGATGAAGCCGGTACCGAGCATTGCTATTTTTGCCATTTTGTTAGATTGTTGAATTGTTTTATTGTGATTGTTGGGGAACAATGTTTGAATTGCAGTCCCAAACTTTAAGCGCTGAAATTACAAATACCCGATAATACCCCGCATTTTTGCCCACAAATTTCGCAGATGCCTAATCATTCCTCATCCCTCATTCCTCATCCCTGTTTCTCATCCGTCATCATCACAAAAAACGCAGCGGATACCATTGGCAAATGCGTGGCGGCACTGCTCAATGTCTGCGACGAAGTGCTCGTGCTGGACAGCCAAAGCACCGATGGCACGATTGAGATTTGTGAGCGGTTGGGTGTAAAAGTGGTGCAGCAGGAGTGGTTTGGCTACGCAAAGACCAAGAACATCGGGAACGCCATGGCCCGCCATGATTGGATTCTTTCGATTGATTCGGACGAGGTGCTTTCGGAGGAATTGGTGGCCAGTCTGCGAAAGCTGCGACCCGAACCCGGCAAGGTGTACGCCCTCGACCGCATCACAGAGTATGAGGGCAAATGGGTCCGCCACAGTGGCTGGTACCCGGAATGGAAGGAGCGGTTGTTTGACCGTAGGCAAGTGGAATGGCAAGGTGATTTCGTCCATGAAACGCTGCGGATACCTGCTGATTTTCAAATAGTTAGGTTAAGCGGCAAGCTTTACCACTACTCTTTTAAGGACGTGGAAGACCACTTGCGCCGCTTGGAAAAATATGCCCGATTGGGCGCCGAGGAGCAGTTTGCCGCTGGCAAAAAAGTGACTTTTGTGAAACGTTGGTTCGCACCAGCCGCCCGGTTTGTGCGTGGGTTTATCCTCAAAAGGGGTTTTCTGGATGGTCGTACTGGATGGGCCATTTGTCGGCGGGAAGCCATGATGGTGCGCCTTCGGTATCGGATTTTGGAGGATTTGTGGCGCAAAAGTGATTCACGAGTAATATAGGAATAGGTCAACACTGATATTTATCATTGTTGCCAATCAAGGAAAATCAATACCAAATTGGGCAGGGGTGCTCAACTTGGCCCATTATAAAGTGGACGAGGCGGAGGCATTAATCCAAAAATATTCAACGTAGGTAATCCAGCCTAAATTATGAAACTCAAAGGGAAAACAGTAATCATAACAGGTTCCACCATGGGGATTGGCAAGGCAATAGCCTATCGGTTGGGCATGGAAGGAGCCAACATCGTTATAAATGGTAGGAATGCGGAAACCCTTTCTGCGACTGCGGATTATTTTATGAATCAGGGGTTCGAAGTCACTGCTTTTCAAGGTGATGTGACCAATCCTGAAAGTTGTTCGGCATTGGTGAAACTTGCCCTTGAGAGATATGGGCGAATTGATATTTTGATCAACAATGTGGGCGTGGGTGCAAGGGGTTTTGTGGAGAATACCAACCCAGAGGTATTTAGGTACATCATCAATAGCAATGTTCTTGGGGCTGTTTACCCTACTTTGGAAGCTATGCCCCAAATTAAATTAAATAAAGGAAGCGTTATTTTCATTTCTTCCTTGGCAGGATTTAGAGGCATACCAAACTCAGCTCCATACTGTATGTCAAAAATGGCCTTGACTTCATTTGCTGAATCGCTCAAGGTTGAAACGGCAGATGCTGGTATTCATGTGGGGATAGTGTATGTTGGCATGACCAAGAACGGGCCAGATAAAAAGGTGCTCAATGCGGATGGTTCTTGGATAAAACTTCAGCAGCACGATAGCATTTTTGTGGATAGCCCAGAAGACACTGCCCATGCGGTGCTTGAGGCGATTAAACATCGAAGTTTTAAAACAATAGTGGGAATAAAGGGTAAGCTATATTATTGGTTGCAAATGCTTGCTCCTTGGTTCGTGGAATATACCTTTCGGCGGAGGATGAGCACCATAATGGAGGCTCAGAAATAAGGATTTATAACGCAAAAAGATAAGCCATGTGGAGTTTTACTATTTTGTTGGCTGTTTTTATCATCCCCTTTTTTAGCTCAAAACCAGCAGCGGAAATACGTTTTGATATACTTCACAATGGTGATTCGGTCGGGGAGTTTTTAGCTTATAAGACGATGGATGGGGATCGTACCACTTTTGTAAACTCCACTGACATAAAAACCAAAATAATTGGGGAAGTAAGGATAAAGCTTAAAACCCAATCTACTTTTAAAAATAACCAATTGGAAAAATCCACAGTGGACATTCTGGTAAACGGTTCCACTTACGCACAGACTACTACCAAAAAAGTTGGTGACGAATACCAATTTTATAAGGATGGCAAGCTAAAATCTACATTTGTTGAACCAATAAAGTATTCAGCAGCAATGATGATTTTTAGTGAACCAACAGGTGTAAAGACAGCCTATTCCGAGGAAAGTGGTGGCTTTCATGCGATTGAGGAAGCAGTATTGAACGTCTATGAGAAACGAAACTCAAGGGGAAGAAAATCCATTTATCATTATCATAACCAAGCATTGAAAAGCATGGACATAGATATTGGTGTAACAAAAATAGAAATGGTGCTAAAGGACTGAACCATCTAATTACATGATTTTTTTTGGTTGGCATGATTTATTTTCAACTTTATGAAAACACTTATCACTGGCGCAAATGGCTATATCGGTAATCACCTCGCCCAATTATTGTTGAACAAGGGTTACGACGTGAATGCCCTGCTGCTAAATGGGACGGACACCCATTCATTGGAAAGCCTGCCCGTCGAAATATTCTGGGGTGATATTCGGGACTCCCAATCAATAGAACCTGCTCTTGAGGGCTGTGACGCTGTGTTCCATTTGGCTTCCGCTGTGGGCATTTGGGCGAAAGACCCAAATATATTTCACGAAGTGAATGTCTTGGGAACTGAAAACCTGTTGAGGAATTGCCTGAGAAAAGGCGTGAGGCGGGTAGTCGTTATATCATCTTGCGGTGCACTTGGCCTTCCAGCGGTTGGGCAAATAATTGATGAGACGGTGGGCCGGGGTACGGCGCTCACCGACCCCTATGAAGTATCAAAGTTCAAACAGGTTGAAGTCAGCAAAAAGTACCTGAACCATGGGCTGGAAGTTGTTTTTGTTTACTTGACGAGGGTTTTTGGGCCTGGCATTAAAAGCGATGGAAACAGCATTACGGGAATTTTCGAAGGGCTGCTGAATGGTACCTGGCGAATCATCCCCGGCAATGGCAAAACTTATGGCAACTTTGCTTTTGTGCATGATGTTGTTGACGGCATGGTAAAGGCCATGGAGCGTGGCAAGAGTGGCGAAGGCTATATTTTGGGCGGCGAAAACCTTAACTACGAACAGCTTTTTTATTTTGTTGAAAACCTGACGGGAAGGCAATTTAAGTTGAGCCGAATTCCTTACCCTATAATGTACCTGATTGGGTGGATAGAGGAAATGCGTTCCAAGTTGACGGGCAGCAAACCGTTCGTCACCACTTTTGCTGCGAAAAAATTCACCACTGATTGCCCAATCTCTTGCCACAAAGCCCAAAAGGAACTTGGCTACCGAATCACCCCCGCCAAAGAAGCTTTGAGGGATACGCTTGAGGCCCTTCAAGCTGGGCAAACCGGTGCATTTTCAACATTCAAGAAATCAGACCTATGGGCCCAAGCAGCTTGATTGTAAAACCAATTCCACAATAGGTGAACCATGCAGTTCGGGAGGAGAAATGCGAGGTGAACCGATACTGGATAAGGGTAAGGTGCGGAAAATCATTTTCACGACATAACGCCTTTTACCTTTGCTTCTTAAAAACATCGGCACCTTGTATGAAGCCAGCCCTCCTTCCCATATTTTTACTGCTAATGGCCTCCGCTTCGGGCCAAGGTGCCGCTGTCAACGTCTATCTTTTCCCCGGCACCGGTTCGGATGAGCGCATATTTTCCAAAATCCATTTGCCAGCGGGTTATTCAGCACATCCTATCCAATACCCAGTACCAGAAAAAAAGGCGAGCATGGCCGAATACGCCAAATTGTTGGCAGCGCAAATTGATACCACTGGGCCATTTGTGCTGGTAGGCGTGTCCGTCGGCGGCATGATTTGTACGGAACTGGCCGGGGTGCTGAACCCGGTGAAAACCATCATTATCTCTAGTGCCAAATGCCGAAGCGAGCTGCCTCGGCATTACCGGTTTCAGAAGTTTGTCCCCATCAATAAACTGTTTGGGGCAAGGTTCGTCAAGGCCATGTCCTTTGTGGCACAAGCCGTCGTGGAGCCAGACAGTAGAAAAGACAGGGCTGTTTTCAAAGCCATGCTTTCCGATAAAAACCCGCTTTACATCAAGCGCACCGTGAACATGATTGTCAATTGGGAACGGGAAGCTTACCCGCCCAACATCGTTCATATTCACGGCACAAAGGACCATACTTTGCCGCTCCGCAATGTCACAGCAAGCATTCTCGTCAAAAAAGGCTCGCACATGATGACCCTGACCCGTGGCGAGGAAATCAATGCACTGATTCTTGAAAACCTTTGAGTTTATCCTCATGTCGCTTTTCAAAAAAAACTAATTTTGCCCGCCTTTTGGAAAACCAGTGCTGGTGGCTGAACTTTTGGCGCTGCTTGGTCGTAAGAATTTCCAACCCAAACAATCCAACAATCCAACAATCCAACAATTTAACAATGATAAATATTACATTACCCGACGGCAGCGTCCGTCAATACGAGCAAGGCGCTTCCGCAATGGACGTCGCAAAGTCCATCAGCGAAGGCTTGGCAAGGAACGTGCTCGCCGCCAAAGTCAACGGCGAAGTCTGGGATGCCAGCCGCCCCATCAACGCCGACGCATCGTTGCAATTACTGACTTGGGACTCCAAAGAGGGCAAAAACACCTTCTGGCATTCCTCCGCCCACCTCATGGCCGAGGCGCTCGAAGCGCTGTACCCCGGCATCAAGTTCGGTATCGGCCCAGCGCTCGACAACGGGTTCTACTATGACGTGGACCCCGGTGGCCGCCAGATTTCGAGCGAAGATTTCAAGAAAATCGAGGACAAAATCATGGAGCTTGCCCGGCAGGGCAACGAGTACCGCCGCCAAGAAATCGGCAAGGCGGAGGCCATCGCTTTCTTCCAAGAAAAAGGCGACGAGTACAAGCTCGAACTGCTGGAAGAACTTGCCGATGGTTCCATTACCTTCTACCACCAAGGCAATTTCACCGACCTCTGCCGTGGGCCTCACATCCCCGACACGGGCAAAATCAAGGCCGTGAAACTCCTGAAAATCGGCGGTGCCTACTGGCGTGGCGACGACCAGCGCAACCAGTTGACCCGGATATACGGCATCTCGTTCCAGAAGCAAAAGGAACTCACCGAGTACCTCGAAATGCTGGAAGAGGCCAAGAAGCGTGACCACCGCAAGCTCGGCGAAGAGCTGGAACTGTTCATGTTTTCGGAGAAAGTGGGCGCTGGCTTGCCCATCTGGTTGCCCAAGGGCACGGCACTTCGCAGTCGCCTCGAAAACTTCCTAAAGGACGAGCAAGTGAAGCGGGGCTACCAGCCCGTCATCACGCCGCATATCGGCAAAAAGGAACTGTACGTGACCAGCGGCCATTACGAAAAATACGGCAAGGACAGCTTCCAGCCCATCCACACGCCAAGGGAGGGCGAGGAGTTCCTGCTGAAACCGATGAACTGCCCACACCACTGCGAGATATTTGGCCACCGGCCAAGGTCGTACAAAGAACTGCCGGTGCGAATCGCCGAGTTCGGGACGGTCTATCGCTACGAGATGAGCGGCGAGCTGCACGGCCTCACCCGTGTGCGGGGCTTCACGCAGGATGACGCCCACCTTTTCTGCACGCCCGACCAAGTGAAGGCGGAGTTCCACGGCGTCATTGAACTGACGCTGATGGTGCTGAAAAAGCTGGGCTTCGAGAACTACACTGCCCAGATTTCGCTGCGTGACCCGGTGAACCGGGAGAAGTACATCGGCTCCGACGAGAACTGGGAGAAGGCGGAACGAGCCATCGTGGAAGCTGCCGCCGAGGCTGGCCTCTCCACCGTCACCGAGTACGGCGAGGCGGCCTTCTACGGCCCCAAACTCGACTTCATGGTGAAGGACGCACTTGGACGCTCTTGGCAACTCGGCACCATCCAAGTGGACTACAACCTGCCGGAACGCTTCGAGCTGGAGTACATCGGTTCGGACAACGCACCGCACCGCCCCGTGATGATTCACCGGGCGCCCTTCGGCTCGATGGAGCGCTTCATCGGGGTGCTCATCGAGCATTGCGGGGGCAAGTTCCCACTGTGGCTCGCCCCGGAACAGTACCTGCTGCTGCCCATCAGCGACAAATACCTCGACTATGCCAACGAAGTGCAGGCTGAACTGGCCAAGCACGACATCCGTGGCCGCATTGACGACCGCACAGAAAGCATTGGCCGGAAAATCCGGGATGCGGAAATGAGCAAGGTACCGTTCATGCTCATCGTCGGCGAGAAGGAAGCTGAGGCGAATGCCGTTGGCGTCAGGAAACAGGGCGAAGGGGATTTGGGGGCGAAGAGCGTCCAAGACTTTATTGGATGGTTTAAGGAGCAGCTTTAGGTTGCCTTCGGCAATGACAATGCTGTGATTGCGCCTGTTCGACTTTGGTTGGGCAGGCGCAGTTTGGTTTTTAAGCCTATCTTTGTCAATAAAAATCACTTCCAGTGGACAATGACAAATTGAAGTTCAACTTGTATCCAGAACAAGAGTTAGAAGACCTTCCGCCAGAAGAAATCGTGAAGGCACTCCAAGCCATTGGCAAGGAGGTTGGTCGTCGGGCGAGGGCGGAAGCCAAAGCGCTTGGGTTGCCGCTTACTTTCGTCGAGAACGAACAAATAATTAAGGAATGGCCGGATGGTCGGCGTGAGCTGCTCGGCACAGTACCCCCTTCCAGAAAAGTCGAAAAAGGAACCGTTTATGAGGTCAAGCCCCGTTAAACGGATGCGTGTCTTTGCTGGCCCGAACGGGTCTGGCAAGAGTGCTGTTTACGAACTTGTGCAGCGTCAGTACCGTATTGGCTATTATATCAATGCAGACGAAATTGAGAAGGAATTGTCTGCAAAGGGCTTTTTAAACCTTGACAATTATAGGCTTTCGCTCAGTCAGCCTAAGTTTGAAAAATACCTTCAACAATCTCCATTTCCGTCCAAGAGCTTAGAAAGTGGCCTCAACGTCCACCTGCGTTTGCAGGAAAATGTACTGGTCAGTACAGCCTCTAAAAGCAATTCTTACGAAGCTGCTTTTATTGCCGAAATGCTTCGTTTAGAACTGCTTGAACAAGGGGCAACCTTTTCCTTTGAAACGGTCATGTCGCACCCTTCAAAATTGGCCATATTTAAACGAGCGTCAGAATCGGGCTATAGGACTTATCTCTATTTTGTTTGCACACAAGACCCCAACATCAATATTGAGCGGATTCAGAATAGGATAACCAAAGGCGGACATCCGGTGCCCATCAACAAAGTCGAGGAGCGCTATTATCGTTCCCTCGAAATCCTTGCTCCCGCCGCAATGGTAGCACACAGGACTTACCTTTTTGATAATTCTAGTGATGAAGTTGAATTGATTGCAGCATTTTCACCGGATAGGCGAATTACATTGTACACCGATATGGTTCCCGAATGGGTAGGGAAGTATTTCTTGGATCGGGTTGGATGAGGTAGGTTGGGCAGGCGCAGTTTTTTAGCATCTATAACCCCCCCCCTGGCGCAGGGTCTGTAAATTGAAAAACGGCACTGCTCGTTGATAGCTGTGCTATCATACGAGTTTTGGTTGCGGCCTCTGGCCGCCGTGCGTAGGCCATTTTGACAGTTAGCAAAGCGTAACTTGCTCTCCCATCTCTCAATTCCGACATTTTCCCGTCAAATTTCTCCTTTTCCCGGCTGCACGTCTTCACCGAGCTTCTGCACGTCTTCACCGAGCTTCTGCACGTCTTCACCGTACCTACTTACTTCTTCACCAAGCTCTTGGGCTTCTTCACCGTACCTACTTACTTCTTCACCGTGGCTTTTTGCTTCTTCACCGAACTTTTGGTTTTCTTCACAGCGCTTTCCGGCAAGATTTTGACATTTTTCACCAACCTTTCCGCCAGCATTCCCGTAAATTGCCCAGCAAATCCACAATTTTCATATGGAACCATCTGCATCCTATCCATCTCTCTCCAGTTCGTGCAAGTATAGAGCAGCCTAAATTGTCAAGCCAAAAAGCTACCTTTGTAAGTATTCAATGGCTTATTGCTATTTAAAAGATGAAAAAATTCCGATTACTCCCCTGTTTTATTTGGGCACTGCTGTCCTTGGGTTGCCAGGCGCAGGATTCCCTTCCCGCATTGTATGACACCTACCACATCACGCAAATCCAGTTGAAATTCGTGGAAGAAGATTGGGAATACCCCCTCCACTACCTGCACTCAGTGGGCAAGGGTGACCGCCACATGGGCCATGCCACGGTGAACGGTGTCCGCTTCGATAGTGTGGGCGTTCGCTTCAAGGGCTTCAGTTCCTACAAGCCGAAAATGTCCAAAAACCCGCTGAATATCAAGCTCAACGACAAGCGGAAAAAGGCCGATTACCAAGGCTACGAAACACTAAAACTCTCCAGCGGCAACCTCGACCCCTCTTGGCTGCGGGAGGTACTGGCATACCAGATTGCCCGGAAATACATGGCCGCCCCGAAGTCCAATTTTGCGCAGGTGTTCGTCAACGGGGCCTACTACGGCCTGTTCGGCAGCACGGAAGATGTGAACTGGAAGTTTGGCGAGCGCTACCTCGGCTCCACCAAAAATAGCGTGGTGGTAAAGGGCAATTCTCCGCTTGGCCCTTTCGCTGGCAAGCGTTCTTCGTTGGAATATTGGGGCGAAGACCCCACGGAATACGAAAAAGGCTACGAACTCGACAATGGCAACGACTGGAAGCCGCTGATAAACCTCACCAAAACCCTGAAACTCCGCCCCGAAGACATCGAATCGGTGCTGGATATGGACGATGCCATTTGGATGCTGGCCTTCAACAACGTGCTGCTCAACCTCGATAGCTACAATGATTTTCAGCAAAATTATTACCTCATCCAAGACTCCACAGAGCGGTTCCACTTCGTGTTATGGGACGTGAACCTCGCCTTTGATGGGCTGGGCAAGCTTGGTACCTCGTCCATGCAGCCGCACTATGACCCACTCGCAAAAATGGACGACGAACGCTATCCGCTCATCAATCTCGTGCTGAAAAACCCTACCTACCGCAAGATGTACTTCGCCCATTGCCGCACCATTTTAAATGAAAACTTTGTCAACGGCTGGTACAAAGCAGAAGCGCAAAAACTGCACGACCTGGTGGCCGATGCCGTGCGGCAGGACTCCAACTGGGTCTATAAATACGATGCTTTCGAGAAAAACTTCCATGAAACCTATACCGCCATGATGCCCGCCCCGTTCCCATATCCCGGCATAACCGAGGTCATGGAAGCCCGCACCGCTTTCCTGCAAAACCACAAAGAGTACAAAAAAATCCCTCCCTCCATTTCAAACGTCAACGCCAAATCCGCTGAGGATGGCCGCAGCGTGACCGTGACCGCCACCATCAAAAACGGGAACAAGGCTTGGGTTGCATGGCGGAGTTCGGTAGGCAATCGTTTTGAAAAAACACCCATGTACGACGATGGTCAACAAGGCGATGGTCAGGCAAAAGATGGGGTGTACGGGGCGGTGTTGCCCGCTGGCAGTTATTCGATTCAGTATTATATTTATGCCGAAAATGCAGCGGCTGCCATGTTCGCCCCAGAAAAAGCCGAGCATGAGACTTTCATTTTCCCGACGAAATGATTTTCCATGTTGCAATTGGCACCATGAATCCTTTCCAAGCTGCATCTCCAATATCGCCAGTTAAGCACTTTTATCATTGCCGAAGGCAAACCGCAACGTCACTTGTGGCATCCCGTTGTGGCTTCCCGTATGACGTCGCAGTTTGCCTACGGCAATGACAACTCCTAAAATTGGCAAGGCTACAAAGATTATGTTCCAATAAAACATGCGCCAAACTATAAGAGACAGTTCTATTGATAGTCGTATTAGAAGTTAATGGCTTTCTGTTTCTAAATCACTGATATTCAATGAAATGACTTCAATGACCAATGACTTTTAATGACGTTATCAAGGCACAAATATTTCAAACTCCACCCGGCGGTTTTTGGCCCGGCCCGGTGCGTAACGGTTGTCGGCGACAGGTTTTGACTCACCGAAGCCCTTATAGCTCAAGCGGCCCGGGTTTACGCCCTTGGACACCAAATAATCATAGGTCGCCTTGGCACGTTGCTCGGAGAGCTTTTGGTTCATAGGCGCTTCGCCTATGCTGTCTGTGTGGCCGGAAATACTAACCTTGTGGTCGGGATAATTGGTCATGATGCCCACGATTTCATCCAAGACCACATAGGAAGAAGTAAGCAGCACCGACTTTCCAGTCTCGAACTGTACATCGGTGAGCGCTCGGTCAAAAACCGCTTTCACTTCTGCCTTGATTTCCGGGCAACCCCTGTTTGCAGCAGTTCCCGGCGAATTTGGACACCTGTCTTCCGAGTCCGGCACCCCATCCCGGTCTGTGTCAGGGCAACCCTTGAAGGCAGGCAGGCCCGCCACTTTTGGGCAAAGGTCATCGGCATCTGCCACGCCGTCGCCATCTTCATCTGGGCAACCACTTGCCGTGAGCGTTCCAGCAACGTCAGGGCATTTGTCGGCATCATCGGCCACGCCGTCACCATCCCGGTCGGTTTCGGGGCATCCCATCTTACCAGCTACGCCCGCTTCATCGGGGCAATTGTCAAGGTGGTCAGCAATGCCGTCACCATCCCGGTCAGGGCAGCCAAAAAGCTCTGGAGTGCCTGCTTGGTCGGGGCATTTGTCGCTGCGGTTGGCCACGCCGTCGCCATCGGAGTCCGGACAGCCAAACATACTAGCCAAGCCCACTTCATTGGGGCACTGGTCTTCAGTATCTGGCACGCCGTCCTTGTCGGAATCCATGATTTTGGGTGCTTTGTCATACTTGCCCAATATCACCCACAGGCCCGCCGCATGTTGTAGGTGGTCCCGGTTGTCGTTCGTATCAAAACGGTACTGGGTTTCGAGGCTAAGGTACACGTGCTGCCCAAGTCGGAAGTTCAGGCCGACGCCTACCGGGTATTCTGGGTTGATTTTCCAATCGTTGTCCATTTCGGCCATCAAGCCTGCACCGCCCAGCAGGTAGGGATAAATAAAATTGTCCCGTTGGAAAAGCTTTAGGTGCAGCAGCATGTCCACCGAGCCTACCCATTGGGAAGGGCCTTCGGTCCCTATATTGTCCAAGGGCAATTCCGCCTTCATGACCTTGATAGGGAAGGCCAGGTTGAACGGCTTGCCCAAATGCCGGACATACATCAGTTCCGCCCCGCTGGTGTAGTCGTGGTAATTGATTTCTTTGCTAAAAGGGTATTGAAAATTGCTTTTCGTCCAGCGAAAAGCAAAGGCGTTGGGAGCTTCCCGGTATTGGGCCTCCACCGCAGTGGCCACCAAGAACATGGCAGCAAGTAAAGTAATGGTCTTTATTTTCATGATAGAAAAATTATGTGTCAAGGTTTATCCTGACGGGTTTAAAACAGCTTGTTTGCTGTTGGTTAGATCAGAACGGGCGAGTTTGGCTGCTGTTCAATTGTATTTGGGAAGATATGTAGCAGGAATGACCTGTTGTGGATTAAATCACTTGTCAAACGCTTCAAAACTGTCACAGGTGGTGGGGAGTTGCACCATTTGGGGATCCTTGTAGGTGAAACAATTATGTGCCTTGAAAGGGTAGCTTGGACTACGAATGAAGCTGTATTAAGTCCTGAAATTGGCAGGACAGACCATCATCCAGTCGTTTTTAGTACCAGCTGGCAAAGAGGAGGTTTTTAATAAAATTCTGGTTGGTTTTACTGATTTCCCCCTACTTTCGCCCCGCTTAAAACGCTACCATGCAAAGCCAACTCGTCAAAAACGCTGAAACTTACGTACTCCAACTACTAAAGTCGGGCTTGAAGCCTGAGCACGGGTACCATGACCTGAACCACACCCTCACCATGTGGGATGCCACGCAGGAGCTTGGCAGACGCTATCGCCTGTCGGACGAGGAGCTGGAATTACTGGCGCTGGCAGGCCTTTTCCATGATACGGGCTTCACGAAAACCTACGTCGGTCACGAGGAGGTGAGCCAAGAAATCGCCACAGCTTTTTTGCAAAAGGAACAGTATGACCCTGCGAAAATCCAGCAGGTGAACCGCCTGATTGAGGTCACGAAAGTGGGGGTGGAGCCGGAAGTCTTGCTCGAAAAAATCATCAAGGATGCCGATTTCAATACCAATGGTGCTACCTACGAGCAGAAATCGGAGGCGCTGCGCAAAGAGTGGGAGGTGTTTTGCGACACTCGGATGACCGACGACGAATGGACGTTCAACGGCCTTTCCTTCTGGCAAAACCACCGTTTTTATACCGGAGAGGCCCAGGCGTTATATGGCGACGCAAAGCGGCAAACTTTGAAGACGCTGCGCAAGGCCGTCGAAAAAATTAAGCCAAGCGAGGCCATGTTGGACTTTGCCATCGGCAAGAGTAAGAGCGCCCAGATGATGTTCAAGACAACCTTGCGCAACCAGATTGACCTCACCAACATCGCCGACAACAAGGCGAACATCATGCTCAGCATCAATTCGCTGCTCATCACCATTGGGATACCGATGCTGGCCAGCAACTTGAAGGAACACCCAAGCCTGGTCTATCCGGCCTCGGTGCTGCTGTTGACCTGCATCCTGTCCATCGTGTTTGCCACGCTGGCCACCCGCCCGGTGAAGATGCACGGCAAAACCACCACCGATGCCATTGATGCGGGGGACTCCAACTTGTTTTTCTTTGGAAACTTCTTCAAGATGGAACGGGAGGATTACCTCAGGGGCCTTATGCGGGTGATGCAAAAAGAGGAAACCATTGACAAGTCCATCGTTAACGACCTGTTCTTTTTGGGCCGAACCCTCGGCAATAAATACCGCAGGCTCCGCATCACCTACCAGATATTCATGTTCGGCATGGTGGCGACCGTCCTCACTTTCGGGGTGCTGTACATTTCAGGCAATTATTGAGGCCCCCCACCACCATCATCCCTCCGAACAGTTTTCTTTCAACACCTCCCACAGCCAGTTTTGCAGTCTGGTATCTTCGCAGAATGCCAGGCCTATGCACTTGACACAATCGGCGGCCTCCAATCGGCTGCCGGGCTTGAAGCCCTTGCTCTTGCGGCGCTCGACGAGTTGCGCCGATGGCATTTCTTCCACCCCGAGCAGGAACACGGATACCCAAAGGTTGCGCTGCAATGCCCGCACCAAGCAACGGCGGCTGCTGCGGGTGTCGCCCTGTTCTTTGAAGCGGAGAAAGGCTTTTCCGAAATACCATTTTGCGGAGAAACTGTCCTCATGGGTGCGCACCAATAGGTTGGCCTCCTCCAAGCGGTTCTCGCAGAGCAGCGCCGTAAGCAGGTAGGGGCCAAGTTCGAGGTCGTCGGCGGGGTTAAGTGCCAGCATCTCCCGGAAGTGGAGGGCGGCGGTTTCGTAGTAGCCATTGCGGAAAAGTTTTTCCGACAGGCTCACTTTGGCCTTGAACCAAGTATGTGTCTCGACTTGTTTCCAGGGCTTTTGTTTGAAATTAGCCATCAGCTCGGCCATCATTTCCTGCCCAAGCAGCTTGGCACTGGCGTCCATGCTGCGTTGGTACCACATCATGGCAGCCTCGGCGGAGTCGGCAAGTCCGGCCAGTTCGAGGCAGGCTTCGGGGCATTGCGGGTCGAATTCGAGGGCGGTGCGGAGGTGCTCACGGGCAGCTTCCGGCGAGTTGGACTTGCGGGCCTCCAGCACGTGCTCCCGGGCCAACAACTGTGGCATGAGCATCGGGTCGAGTTCTTTCAGGGCATCGAAATGCTTGAAGCTCGACTCTTCCTTGAAAAACCGGAAGATGTGGTGGATGGAACCACATTCCATCTGTAAGTGAAAAAGCAGGTGCCTGAATTGCTCCAGGCTGCGCCGGGTCTCGGCTGAGGGGGAAACTTGCATGGGTATCAGTGTGTGACTAACTGGGTGTGTCCTTCAAACTTCTTGTCTTACCCACATGCAATGGCATATTTAATGCCAAATATTACGTTTATAATAATTTGTAAAACAAAAACCGTCAACTCGTTAGCTTGGAATTGCTTTTTGTGAAAAAGCGGTGATGAGCGGCTTGCACTGACGATGGTTCTATCAAATTGTTTCCCCTTCTCCTAACTTTTTTACGTCACGACCACTATTTTTAACACCAAAATTTCGCCATTGGTAAGTCGCATCTGCAAGAAATAATTGCCTGCTGGCACCCCCCCGATGGGAAAGCGGAATTCCTGTTTGCCAAATACCAACTGTTGCTTTGGGAAAATCCGAACTGGGCGTCCGTGCACATCCACCAAGTTGAATTGGGCGAAGTCGGCTTTTTTCATGTCCACTTCTATGTCAATGCTTTTGGTGACAGGGTTTTGCAGCACTCGCATGTTTGCCGAAGGCGAGCCAACCACGCCTGATGTGCCAAACGGGTTCAAAAAAGCACGGCGCATTCCGTTTCCAAAGCTCGCCACCCAGATTTCATTTCCAATATGCGGGTTTTGAAATACCCTTTCAGTATGGTGAAATGGGTAGTCCGCAACCAGTACCCATGTCGGTTGCCCTGTGCTGATGTCAAACGAAGTAGTCCACCAAAGTCCTTGTCCCTCGGTCGTCAAGTAAATGCCATTATTGGTAAATGCCAATGAACTCACCCGATGAAACTGCCCATTGCCCGTTATTTTTTCCCAATTCACCCCCCGGTCGGTGGTGCGGAACAGGCCGCCGAGGTCGTTGGCGGGGCCGCCCCAGCCGCTCCAGACGGCAGCGTACCAAGTGCTTTGCGTGGGGTCGTTGGGGTCTATCACCAGGTCTTTTGTCCAATAATTCATGTCGGGATGGTTGCGGCGCTCCCAGTTTTGGCCACCGTTCGTGCTCACGAAAACGCCGCTGCTGTCGCTGAACACGCTGTTGTTATTGCCCTTCCGGGCGCTCCAGGTGGTCACGAGCGTACCGTCGTTCAGGCTGTGGATGTTGAAGATGCGGCCATTGTTGGCGGGCGGGTTGGGCAGTTTTGTCCAAGTGGCCGTGGCCGGGTTGCCAATGCCATCGGCCTGCCAGACACCGCCCACTGCGGGGTTGGTGCTGATGACCCCGGCGTAGAGTCGGTCGTTGTTCGAGGCATCCTGCGTCACCCAAATCACTGGGTTGCCGAAGTCCCGCATCGTTTGCCATGTCTTGCCCTTGTCCGTCGTCCAAAGTACCTTTCCGCCTTTGAAGGAGGGTTGTAGCCGGGCGTCCGTCACGTAGGTAGTCTGGTAAATGTCATGAACGGTTGAAGTGGCACCGAACCAGAGCGGCTGCGTGTTGTGTTTCGCAATGTGGTACATCGTGTTCTGGTCATGCCCGGTGTAGTCAAAGCTCCAAGTGAGTCCGCCGTCTGTGGAGCGCATCCCTTTTATGTCGGTGAAGCATGCAAAGAGGTTGCTTTCGTCAAACCAATAGACCTGCCAGCAGGTCGTCTGCTCTAAGCCGATGCTGCGGTAGCCCTGTTTCGTGGGTGTTTCTGCCCCGGCTGGGTGGTCGTATTGCGGGTCGGTGTAACCCTGCTGCCAAGTCTGCCCCCCGTCCAACGTTTGGTGCATGAAGCCGAAGTCGGTCATGATGACCTGTTGGCTGTTCAGGCGGTTCACGGAGAAGCCGAGCGGAAGTTCTGCCCACCACCAACTGAAGTCGCCGCCGTCACCGGCGTAGCCCGTGCGGATGTTCTGGTTGTTTTCGGTTAGAAAAATGTGCTGCCACGAGTCGCCACCATTGCTGGTCTTCATCACGATAGGCTGACCGTTGGGGCTGCTGCCACTGAGGTAGCAGGTGGTCGGGTCATTGTCGGCCATGCCGAGCCACACGGTGAAGTCCTCGCTGATGTCGAGGCCGTTCATTTTGGGCGTCCATGTGCCGCTGAGGTTGTCCATCGTGTAAACGCCCCGCACGGTTTCCCAGTAGTTGTAGCCCATGTTGGTGGCCCAAACGTTGCCGGGGTCGCCCGTAAGGGCAAAGAAGCGGGTCAGGTTGCCGCTCTTGCCGCCTCCGAAGCCAACGATGACCTCGCCATTTGGGATGCCCGTGAAGTTGGCGAGTGTGAAACTGTTGCCACCGTTGCTGCTGTGCAGCACCCCATCATTCGTTCCGAGCCAGATATTGTCCCCATCGAAAAAAGCGCCGGAGAGCAGGATGCCAGCGCCGTTGTCAGCAGCGGTGTATTTCAGCGGGGCCGTTTGGCCGCCGTCGTTGGAGAAATAGAGGTTGTTGTAGTCCGTCCAAAGGATGCGATCGGGGTTTTGGAAGTCGTTGAAAATGAACAGTTTGTCTTCCCAAGGCTGGTCGTCGCCGGGTAGGAAGTCCCAGGTTTCGCCGCCGTCCGTGCTCTTGGATGGGCGATAGGTAAAGTTCTCGGCGTCGTAGAGTAGGGCATAGCGGATGTTGTTGTTTTGGGTGAAACAGACCTTGCCGAATGGCCCTGTGATGGCCTCGGTGAAATGCACCACTTCGTAAACCTGCCCGGTGGTGTGGTATAAACCGCCGAGGTCGCTGGCGAGGTAGATTTCGGAGCCATTAAGGGGGTTGAGGCTGGGGCAAAACAGCGCACCGCCGCCGCCCGTGCCACGGGATTCAAAGTTTTGGGAAATTAGGAGCGTGGGAAATTGGGAAATTGCGAGGACGAGCAGGAGTAGGATTGATTTCATGTTGGAAGAATTGAAGTGAGAAGATGTTTGTAAAGGTAGAGATGTGTTTTGATCAATTCATGTTCTTAAATTGAAGAAAAAAAGAAAGCCAGTTGTCGAGTACCGACTACTGGCTTTCAAGGTTAATTTGAACCAACAATTAATCCTTCACCGCCTTCCCCGGCTCCTCAAAAAACGCATCATACGGCCAAAAAATCTTCTCAAAAACCCGGTGCTGCGTCAGCATCCAATCCCCATTGCTCACGTCGGCGAAGTAGCGCTCCACCACATCCGAACGGCGCTCGCCTGTGTCTTTGTCCTTGCGATAGGTGGGATAGAAAGCGGATTTCCGTTCTTGGCCCTTTACATCTGTGACGGATACGACAGCGAAGGGAATCATCTGCCGGATGCTGTCTTTTTTGGCGTACTGGTTTTCAAAACTCTCGGACATCAAGCCACCAAACCCGACCAGAAAACCTTCTATGCGACCATTTGAAACGGGCCGGCTGATGGGAGGGACGTTATCATAAAACGGCTTTAATTCCCAGCTTTGCCCAGCCCGTTTGAGCTTGAACGATTTGTTGCGCTGCTGCGGATATTCCACACTGACTGCCTCGATTTCCTCTGGTTTGTAGCTGAAAACATGACGGTCACGCCAGTCGTCGCCAATAAGGTCGAAGCGGGTGCGGATTTGTCCCGTCATATTTGGGATTTGGAGAATCATGGGCTGTTCCGAACCGTCCATGATGGCGTAGGTGCCACGTGCGTCGGCAGTCACGCCCCCGATGTAGTAGGCTTTTAGCAGCTTGTCCCGATTGCCGTAAACCTCCACCTTGATGCCCCTTGATGCTAATTCTTTAACGAGGTTGTCTGTGGCCACAGGTGGCGGCACGGATTGCAACTCCAAGGTGGTAACGGCTTCCAGCAGGTTTTCGACGATGTTTTTGTTGGCTTTCCACTGGCCGTTGACCTTCCAGGAATTGCCGTCCCGTTCAATGGTCGTAGTCTCCCCCGTCCGCTTGGCGATGAAGATTTTTTGGATGTCCTTTTCTTCCACTTTGAAGAGGCGGTCCCAACCGAGGGTGGAGGAGGCATTTTTTTTGCCGCCCAAATAATACCAAGCGGTGGCACCGCCCAGCAATACGAAAATTACGATGAGCCAATAGTTTTTTTTCATAAGCTTTATTATTTAAGGATTGATGGATTGAATTGAGGAAGGATTGAAGCGTATTGGTGCAATTCGTTCCTTGAAACCATCAATCATTCAATCCTTGTACAAAAATTCGTAATACTCTTCCAGCATCCTTTTCACGGAAAACTGTTCGTGGGTGCTTCGGATGCTTTTGCGCATCATCTTGCGCCATTTGTTTTGGTTTTCATAAAAAGTGGGCACCACGTCCTCTGTCAGCACGGCGTATAACCCGTTCATGTCGTGGAGGTCTTGAGCGGCTTGGTCGTCCAACTCCTTCGCATCGCCGAACTGCCAGCCGTTCACGCCGTGGTCACAGGCTTCGGGCCACCAGCCATCGAGGATGCTAAGGTTGAGAACCCCATTCATGCTGGCCTTCATGCCACTGGTGCCACTGGCCTCTTTTGGGCGCACGGGGTTGTTCAACCAAACGTCGGCGCCCCGGGTGAGCGCTGCCCCAATGGTCATGTCATAATCCGTCAGGAAGACGACCGATTTGGGGTATTTTCGGCTCATGGCCACGAGATTGGCCACGATGGCCTTGCCCGCATCGTCGAGCGGGTGGGCCTTTCCACTGAACACAAGCTGCACGGTTTGGTCCTTCAGTAACGGTTCGATGATTGCTGGGTTGCGGAAGATGAGGTCGCTGCGCTTGTACGCTACTGCCCGACGGCTAAAGCCGATGATGAGCTTGTTCACGTTTAGCTTGACGCCGTTGCGTTTTTGGATAAAATTGACCAGCGCCTTTTTGTTCTTCAAATGGGCCTCCCACAGTAGGTCGTTTCCAGTTTCCTTTTTGCCGAATGCTGCCTCCAGCACATTGGGGTCCACCCAAGTTGGCACGTGAATCCCGTTGGTGATGGCCGTTATGTCGCTCCGTTTTTTCACGGACTTCCACATCTTGTTGGCCGTCTTGCCGTGGAGTTGGGCCACGGCGTTCGACTTTTTGGAAAGCCGGAGTGCGCCCACTGTCATGTTGAACTGGGTGTCGTCGTCCAAGCTGCCGAGCGCCGACAGGTGTTTTGGCTTGAGGCAAAGATTGGCACCCATGTACATGATACGGTCAATGGGGTGGCTCTCGTTGCCTTGAACGATGGGGGTGTGCGTGGTGAAAACGATTTCTTTGCGTACTTTTTTCACCGCTTTTTTGAAGGAAATATCTTCCGATTCCATGCGCTCCCGCAGCAGCTCGAAGCCCGCAAATAGGGCATGACCCTCGTTGAAATGATAAACGTCCACCTCAATGCCGAGTGCCCGTAATGCTCTCACGCCGCCGATGCCAAGCACCATTTCTTGCGCAATGCGCTCCTCGCCGAACCAGCCGTAAAGCTGACCGGAAATCCAAGCATCTGCGTTATCGGGCAGGTCGGTGTCGAGCAGGTAGAGTGGGGCATTGCCAAAGGCGTCCACCAACCAGACCTTGCACTTGACGGTAACTGTACGTATTTGCACCTCCACAACGACGCCGGTGTCCTTTAGGAAGTCGTACTTGCGGTTCCGGTAGGCATCGAAAGGCTGGCCGCTTTCATCGAGCATTTGGTCGCCATAGCCTTGTTTCCACATGATGCCCAAGCCGACGATGGGGTAGCCATAGTCCTTAGCGCCCTTCAAGTAGTCGCCAGCCAGGATTCCGAGGCCGCCAGCATAGATTTTGAAGTCGCTTTGCAGCCCGTACTCCATGCAGAAGTAAGCTACCTTGGGTAAGTCCTTTTTTTTTTTTGACATGCTCTTTTTAGAATTTAGCCAGTTTGAGATAAGCGAGAGAAGGGTGAAAAAAGTCTGGTGTATGGCTCTCCTCCCTCAATCACTCAACTCCTCAGCCACTCATTTTTTCTGGTACATCACATAGCTGGTCGGAGGGGCAAGGGAGGCCAAGGCTTCGGGTGCTTTGGTGAACTTGCCGGGCGACCCCTGTGAGAGAACGCTGAACGACTCGTCTGATATTTTTCCATTGTCGTTGGAGTAGCTGCGGATGACCAATTCCAATGACCTGTCGTCATCGAGGTCGGTGAGCCAAGCATCCTGCTGATGGCAAAGGCCCTCGTCGCACTGGGTGTTTGCGAGGTCGAGTACCTTGACCAATTTCGAGGAGGCATCGTCCCAGCTTGCAAGCACAAGGTCGGAGGAGGCGTACTTCCCCGGTACCCGAAGGATGTAAAAGTTTGATACTTCTGTGCGGTAGCAGGCATAAATGCTGCCGATTTCGTTGGGCTGGAGGCCGTCGCCAAGGTATTTCAAGGAGGACTCCTCAATAACCTTCCCTACATAAGGGTAATCATCCACCGTAGGTTCGGCCTCATTTGTGCCAAATAGGTGCATTTTTACCACGTTCACTTCCTCAAACAGCTTTTGGAAGTCTTCGTTGATGTTGGATTTTGCAGGATTGGCTGAAGCGGTGGTGGCAGGTGTTGGGTCTTGGTTGCAACTGAAAATGCTCAAGACAAACAGTAGAAGTACAAGTGGTTTCATATCAAAAGTTTAGGTGGTGAACGAAATCAGGTTTGGGTCAAAAGGTCAAGTTCGGCGGCAAAATTAGGTTTTTTGGCAAGTTCAAGCGGTATGTTGTTTGTCAAACATTCATAAACAAACAAAAAGCACAAGTCGTCACGACTTGTGCTTTTTGTTTTTGAAAAATATCAGCGCTTAAATTATTGAAAATCAGTTGCTTGCGAAATCAATTGCAGCCCAAGTCAATCCTTGACTGCGGGTCGTTGTTTGGGAAGCACTGGCCGGAGCGGACCGAAATGGGCTGGTAGCGCATTAGGTTTGGGTCACGCAGGCCCCGCTGGATGAAAGCCGTGATATCGTCAATTTCCGTTTCTGTCAAGCCAAGTGGCTTGAACTCAGCCGCTAATTGTACGTCTGGTACGCTTAGGTTTTCCTTTTTTCCCCGGTTCTTGTAGGCCACCACTTCCCGAACACTGCGGAAGCTCGCCCCATGCCCGTAGAAAGGAGAATCGGCGAGGTTGTAGAGCTGCGGCACTTTGAACTTGTAAAGGTCGGCATCGTTTTTCGTGAAACAGTAGCGGCCTTTGTTCTCGCAGGATTGCGAGTTTGCTCCGTAGGTGCTTTCCGATGTTTCAAATAAATCCTTCATGCCAAGGGCGTGAAACTCCATGTTGGCGAGGTTCGGGCCGTTGTGGCAGCTTGCGCAATTAGCCTTTCCAAAAAACAAAACAGCGCCCCTTTTTTCCTCCTCGCTCATGGCGTTCGACATGCCACGGAGCCAAAGTTGAAAGGGGGCTTGGTTGGCCAAGATGATGCGCTCATAGGCAGCGATGGCCAGCCCACAGTTCTCCTTGCCGTAGCGGACGTCCAAGGCTGAACCTGGGAACGCCAAGTCGAAAAGTGGGCGATAGTTCAGGTTCACACAAACGGTATCATTCATTTTCAGGCGGTGGACATCTTGGGCGGCAATGGCCTGTGTTTCTGTGCCGTGGTAGCCGAGGTGGTTGTTCGCCTTTGGCGTTCCGGCTGTCCAGTTTGCCTCCGTGCCAGCATTTACGCCCACGGCACCAAATTGGCCGTTCCAGAGAATGGCTTCCTGGTAAGCAATATTGAGCGCTGAGGGTGTCCGAATCGGCTGCACATCCAATTCCGAGAAATTGTACTCAGGGCTGGGTCGGCGAGCTTCACCGTTGACCCCATAGCCGATTCCCCCATCTGCAATGCCTTGATGGGTGCCGGCTTGGAAGCCAGCACTCGCAAAATGGCAAGAGGCACAGGAGAAGGTGCCCATGCTGCTGGCATGTTTTGGGCTGAGGCCAATACCAGTTTCATGGAAAAGCAGTGCGCCGAGGTCAACTTTTGCCTGGGTGATGGGGTTGCGGGGGTCTTGTGGTATTTTGCTGAAATCATTGCTGAATGGCAAAACGTAAAAAGATTTGCCATCACCACCAGATGCGTCCTTCAGGACTTGCTCAAGTTCAGAATCGAGGGAGGTGATTTGTTTGTCATCGTCTTTTTGGCAAGCAGAGAACATGGCCAAAGCGACGCCGAGGGCGAATAATTGCCTTAATTTCATTTTAAATTGTTTTACGAAAATTGGGAAAAACAGCAGGGGGCTTGGGTAAAACGGGTAGTATTGTAAAGGAGGGAAGCGCTAAAATGCGCAAAGGTATATTTCAAAAGCGAAAATACTGCCAAACCATGACACCTGTTTTCACCGTTTGGTTTCTAAGGAAATTCTAAGAAGTAATCACACGCTCGTTTATTGTTGATGAACGCATTGGATGAAACTATCAAGATTGCCGGAGCACCGCCAAAGCGAATACAGTTCTTACCTTTCCGCCAAAATTTACGGCATGACCATCAACCTGATATCCGACACCGTTACCAAGCCCACGCCCGCCATGCTCCAGGCCATGTTCGCTGCCGAGGTCGGCGACGACGTGTTCAATGACGACCCCACCGTGAACGCCTTGCAAGCAAAAGCTGCCGCCATGTTCGGCAAGGAGGCCGCCCTGTTTTGCCCTTCGGGAACGATGACGAACCAAATCGCCATCCGCACTCATTGCTGCCAACTCGACGAGGTGATTTGCGACCATTTTTCCCATATTTATCAGTATGAAACAGGCGGCTACGCCGCAAACAGTGGGGTAGCCATTAACATCATCACTGGCACGAACGGTAAAATCACCGCTTCGCAAATCGAGGCTGCCATCAAGCCCAACTACGATTGGCTGCCCGCATCCCGCCTCGTCGTTTTGGAAAATACGGCGAACAAGGGCGGCGGCAGCTATTACACGTTGGATGAAGTGCGACCTATACGAAAATTGTGCAGCGAAAAAGGTTTGACCTTGCATTTGGACGGTGCCCGCCTCTTCAATGCTTTAGTTGAAACGGGGGAAACTACCCTCGATTGGGGTGTTGAGTTTGACAGCATTTCCATCTGCCTCTCGAAAGGGCTGGGCGCTCCTGTCGGCTCCTTACTCATTGGCAACCAGGACCTTATCGCCAAGGCAAGGCGCTTCCGCAAAGTGATGGGCGGCGGATTGCGGCAAGCGGGCTACCTCGCTGCGGCAGGCATTTTCGCTTTGGAAAACCACGTCGAACGGCTACGGGACGACAACTGTCGGGCGAGGCGTTTGGGCGACACTTTGCGCCAGCAAAACTGGGTCGCTGAGGTACGCCCCGTGCAGACAAACATCGTCATCTTCGACCTCGTGCCGCCGCTCACGGCTGCGGATATGTTGAAGAAATTAGAGGAGAAAGGGGTGATGGCTGCTGCCTTCGGGCCAGCAACGGTGAGGTTCGTGACGCATTTGGATTTTACGGAGGGGATGCTAGGGAGGGTGGTGGAGGTGATTGAGGAAATGTCAGTTTAATCCACGTCAAAAACCTCTTTGACATCAAGGGTGATGCCTGTTGTAGGGTCAGTCATTTTGCCAGATTTGAACCATTCATAGTCCTCTTTATTCGGCAAATACAGCACAATTGCAAGCAATTCTGGAATAATTACCCATGCGGATTTGACGCCTGCTGGGAAGTAATACTCCTTGACTTTTTGAATTATTTGGGCAATTGGTTGACTTGCGGAGAGAATTTCCACCGTTGTTAGGGGCATTTGAGTCATTTTTACAACGTCGGGTTGCTTGCCCAGTTCACTGTTCATTTTGGGTAAATGCAGATGTCTGGAGTAGTTCCTTTTGGGAGGGTTTCCAATGCTAATTCTGACATTAATGAGAACTGGTTGGTGTAATCACGCTTAAGCAAATACCCAAGTTGCAACTGAATCATGGAGTGGTCGAGGCTGGGCTTAGGTTTGTTCCTTTCGAGTTCGTAAGTGTCTATTTCTCTTTTCCTAACTTTCTTATGGGCATCTAAAACCAGATTAAAGCATTTTGGACAAAAATAGAAATAAAGGACTAAAAACCAAAGTAGAAGTCGAATGGATATAAATAACCTCAAAAGCCATAATCCCCACACAAAAAAGCCCAGTTAATTTTGACCAGACTTTTTTGTTATCCAATGAGGGACTTTGCCCTCCGCACCGCCTTCTCCAAACCACTCACATCCTTCCCCCCTGCTGAAGCAAAGAACGGCTGCCCGCCGCCGCCGCCTTGAATGTCCTTAGCCAGTTCCCTGACCATGTTCCCGGCGTTGTAGCGGTCGGTGAGTTCCTTGCTCACGGAGACCATGATTTGCGGTTTGCCATCGCTTTCGAGGCCGAAGACGATGACACAGTTGCCAACCTCCTGCTCCAATTGGAAGGCAAGCGTCTTCACGGCGTTGGCGTCCTGCAAGGGCAACTTGGCGGCGAGGAATTTCACGCCATTCACCGTTTCGAATTGGCTTTTCAGCTGACCTTTGATGGCCCCAGCCTGCTCGTGAACCATTTGCTCGACCTGCTTTTTCAGGGAACGTATCTCGTCCTGCAAGGCAATGATGGCCTTGGCCGGGTGTTGTGCGCTTTTCAGCAGGGCTTTGATTTCGTTCAGTTCCTCGATTTGCGAGCGGAAATACTGCTCAGCATTGGCAGCAGTCACCGCTTCGATTCGGCGGATGCCAGCAGCAACGGCACTTTCCCCCACAATTTTGAACAGGCCAATTTCACCTGTGGCGGCCACGTGCGTACCGCCGCAAAGCTCTTGGCTGAAATCCTTGTCGAAGGTGATGACCCGCACTGTTTCGCCGTATTTCTCCCCAAAAAGCATCATGGCACCGAGCTTTTTGGCGTCCTCGATAGGCATGTTGCGTACCTCTTCGAGGGCGATGTTCTCCCGGATTTTACCGTTCACCACTGCTTCGATTTCCCGCACCTGCTCTTCCGTCACCTTCTCGAAATGCGAGAAGTCAAAGCGGAGACGGGCGGCGTCAACGTCTTGGCCTTTTTGAAGGGCATGGTTGCCGAGCACCTTGTGCAAAGCGGCGTGGAGCAAGTGAGCGCCTGTGTGGTTGGCGCTCGTTGACTGGCGTTTGGTGGCATCCACCTTGGCCTTCACATTTTCAGTTATCGCCTTCGGCAAACGCTCCACTACATGTACGGTCAGGTCGTTTTCTTTCACGGTATCAAGAACGGCGATGCGCTCTGTGTTACCAAACTCCATCCAGCCTGAGTCGCCATGCTGGCCGCCACTTTCGGCGTAAAACGGTGTGTGGCTTAGCACCAGGTGGTGCTCGTTTCCTTTCTTTGTTTTTACGGTTCTGCTCCGCAAAACCTGCGAATTGAATACCTCCAACTGGTCGTAACCGACGAACTCCACATCGCCGGGAGCGAGGATGGTCCAGTCGCCAACTTCTTTTTCGGCGTCAGTGCGGCCCCGTTCTTTTTGCGCCAGCATCGCTTTTTCAAAGGCAGGTTCGTCAACGCTCCAACCGTTCTCCTCAGCCATGAGGCGGGTGAGGTCGATAGGGAAGCCGAAAGTATCGTAAAGCTCAAAAGCGTCTTCGCCTGCGATGACGCCTTCTTTTACCTTAATGGCTGCAAAGCGCCGGAGCCCATTTTCAAGGGTATTTAAGAACGCCTTTTCTTCGCTCTGGATAATTTTTGCAACCTGCTCTTGTTGTGCCTTCAATTCTGGGAACACATCGGCAAACATATCGGCCAGCATTGGCACAAGGCGGTGCAGGAAAGGCTCTTTTATGTTCAAAAACGAGTAGTAGTAGCGCACGGCCCTTCTGAGGATTCGACGGATGACGTATCCAGCCCCACCATTACCAGGCAACTGCCCATCGGCAATCGTGAAGCTCACTGCCCGGATGTGGTCAGCGATGACCCGCATGGCGATGTCACTCATCAGGGAGGAGGAATGAGGGGTGAGGGATGATGGGGCCGAAAGGTCTGGGTACTGCCCCATGTACTTTATGCCACTTTCTTTTTCCACAAACGCAATCAACGGGGTAAAAATATCGGTGTCGTAGGTGTTGAACTTACCCTGAATGGCGAGTGTCAGGCGCTCGAAGCCCATGCCCGTGTCCACGTGCTTGTCGGGCAGTTCTTCCAGCGAGCCATCGGCTTTTCGGTTGAACTGGATGAAGACGTTGTTCCAGATTTCGATGACCCGTGGGTTGTCCTTGTTGACAAGCTGCTCACCGGGGATTTTGGCCCGCTCCTCGTCGCTGCGCAGGTCTATGTGGATTTCGGTGCAGGGGCCACAGGGGCCAGTGTCGCCCATTTCCCAGAAGTTGTCTTTTTTGTTGCCGTTAATGATGTGGTTGAGCGGCATCACCTCCGCCCAATAGCCCTTTGCCTCATCGTCGGCGGGCACCCCTTCTGCTGGGCTTCCCTCGAACACGGTGGCAAATAGGCGGTCTTTCGGCAGTTTGTAAACCACTGTTAATAGTTCCCATGACCAGGCGATGGCCTCTTTCTTGAAATAATCGCCAAACGACCAGTTGCCGAGCATCTCGAACATGGTGTGGTGAGTACCGTCCCGGCCAACTTCTTCCAGATCGTTGTGTTTGCCACTAACACGCAAGCATTTTTGGGTGTCAGCGATTCGCCGAACTTCGGGTGTCTGTGTACCGAGAAAATAGTCCTTGAACTGGTTCATGCCCGCATTGGTGAACATGAGCGTGGGGTCGTCCTTGTTGACGATGGGGGCGGAGGGCACGATTTTGTGCTGCTTTGAGATGAAAAAGTCGAGGAATGTGCGGCGGATTTGTTGTGCGGTCATTGATTATTGTTTTGAGGCAAATTCTGGCACTTTATAGTGTTGTTTGATTGCCTAAATCGCTTTGTTTCAAAAATTTAACAATTTAATAAAAAGTTATCCTCATTAAATCGCTTTCGTAAAATACTGATATTCAGCGATTTGAATTCTTGTTAACGAAAATGGCAAAAAAGCGTTCGCAAAAGTTTTCCACATTAGGTCGGGTTTCAAAGCTATTTGACCATATTTGCAGCCGCCTTGGAAATTTTTGTGTGGTTGATTGACTTTTTTATCGCTACATATCCGAGGCAAACAGTCTTTGAGAAGAATAATCTGTTACTATATCCAAAAAGAGAATTTAGGGACTAAAGTATTCCAAAATAATAGCGGAATGCCGTTGTTTTAAATTACTGACAACTTACACTGTGGACACTCGGATTTTGAAAAGTTTTTTGGGAGGGGCCCAACATTAAATTACTTTGAAAATGTCCAGTCCACCTTTGAGGTCTGAATTTTGAGGCCGCAAAGTTAGGTTTTTGGCTCAACAAGAGAACAAGTATGAAACGAGAAAAATTCTTCTACAACAAACAGACACTACAGTTTGAAAAAATCAGGCTTTCATTTCAGGAACGGTTGAAAAAGATATTTGGCATTGCTTCCGCCATTCTTGTTTCAAGCGTATTGCTTACCCTTGCAGGCTGGCGTTTTTTCCCATCCCCACAAGAAGAAGTCCTTATCAAGGAGATAGACCAACTAAAAAGTGAGCTGAACGTGGTTCAGAGTGACTTTGGTCTTCTTTCAAAAACCCTTGCCAATATTCAAGATCGTGACCGAAGAATCCACAGGATGGTATTGGAGATGGACCCCATAGATGAAAATGTATGGGAAGGTGGTATCGGTGGCTCTCAGAAATTTGCGGAGCTTCAAAATTTCAGCCGTTCTGGCGATATCATGGCGCAACTTCGCCAAAAAGTGGACAAGTTGAAGCGTCAAATGGTGGTTCAATCCAAGTCATTTGACGAAATTGAAAAAATGGCGAAGAACAAGGAAAAAATGTTGGCCTCCATTCCTTCCATCAAGCCTGTTCGTTCGGACAAGTTGAACAGGGGGGTTGAACTGCTCTCCGGATTTGGCTATCGGCTTCACCCCATTCACAAGATTTTCAAAATGCACACTGGCATTGATTTTTCTGCACCAAAAGGCACTGCAATCCAAGTGACGGGTGACGGTGTTGTTACAAAAGTAGAAAAGGACAGGAGTGGCTATGGACTGCACGTGGTAGTTGACCACGGATACGGATACAAAACCCTTTATGGCCACATGTCGGCAGCCACGGTAAGGGTTGGGGAGAAAGTGAAAAAGGGACACCAGCTTGGAAAAGTTGGTAGTTCTGGCACTTCAACTGCGCCGCATTGCCATTACGAAGTGCATTACAAAGGACAACCCGTAAATCCAATTGATTATGTGCTGGATGGGTTGACACCAATACAATACCAAGAACTGGTGCGCCTTTCAGAACTTGACAACCAATCGTTTGATTAACACTATTTCGTTTTTTCTATTGAGAGCAAACAAAACTAAAGACCATTTTAAGCTTCACCATTAAAGTGATTCTATGTTTTTACCAACTTTAAAAAAAGACTCCCGCTGCGGGGGTCTTTTTTTTGCACTGCTATTCTTACTTCCATGCCTACCTGTTTTTGGGCAAGATCCCAAATTGGTGAGTATTATTGGGGTAGGGGACATGATGCTTGGCACCAACTACCCTTCCAAAGTCCATCTTCCCGCCAATGGGGGAAGCGATTTACTGGCCGAGGTCAACCAAATTTTGAACAATGCTGACGTGACATTCGGCAACCTGGAAGGGACTTTGTTTGACGGTGAGGGAGTGCCAAAAACCTGCAACGACTCCTCTAAATGCTATGTTTTCAGGACACCTGCCAGTTATGTCCGACATTTTAGCGACGCAGGTTTTGATGTCTTGAGCATTGCCAACAACCACTCCGGCGACTTTGGCCCGGCTGGTCGGAAGGGAACAAAGGCCGTTTTGAAAAACGCTGGTATTGCCTTCGCTGGCCTGGAGGACACGGACGAAACAGCCATTTTTGAGCGAAACGGGGTTAAGTTTGGGTTCTGTGCATTTGCGCCAAATTCTGGTACCTGCGATATCCGCAAGGTTGACCGGGCAAAAGCCATGGTCTCTGCACTAAAACAACAGTGCGACATTGTTATCGTATCATTCCACGGCGGTGCAGAGGGCACTGACAATCAACATGTTAAGAAACAAACGGAGATGTTCCTCGGCGAGGACAGGGGCAACGTCCACAAATTTGCCCACGCTGTGATTGATGCTGGGGCTGATGTGGTTTTTGGTCACGGCCCACATGTCACTCGTGCGGTTGAGCTTTACAAAGACCGTTTTATCGCTTACAGCCTGGGCAATTTTTGTACCTATGGCAGGTTTAGCTTGACTGGCGCTTCAGGAATAGCGCCCATTATCAAGGTTTTTACCAATGATAAAGGAGAATTTGTGAAGGGTGAAATCACCGCTACCTTCCAGAAAAAAGCACATGGCCCCAAGCTCGACCCCGAAAAACGGGTCATCACCAAAATCAGGGAACTGACAAAGGCAGATTTTCCTGATTCGGGGCTAAACATCTCCTCAGATGGCATTATTACAAAGAACTGACCTCGCCACCTACTCCCAATCGGGTTCAAGGCCACGAAGTCCCATGTCCACAATCCTTTCGTTCTTGATGGGGTCGTCAGCATAGAAATCGAGCTGGCCGTTTTGGTTGAAGTCCTCCCACTCGAAACTCTGGTTCACGGAGAAGGACAGCGTTACTTTGATGTCCCCGGTTTCGTTTCCGGTGATGACCAAGGGCTTGGCAAACTTTCCCGTCACCACACAAGACCCAGCAGGGATGGGGCTTGACAAGAACAATGGGTTGACGACAGTTGTGGCAGCGGCTGGGGCTTCCCCAGAAATCACTGCGTTGTAAACGTCAAGGGGTGCTGAAAACGAAGTTTCAAAAGCCCAAAAACCCTGTTTTTTGTCATCGTTTACCGCAAGTGTTTTTTGGTTTGGGGTCACGCTGGAAATAAAGGTGTTGAACCCAACGAAGGATGCCACCGTGCCTTGTTGATTCTCCAGGTTGCCAATTATAGGCAAGTTCTTAAGGTTAAAATTGATAAGGTAGTTTTGGTAGGTCACACTGGTGCGAACCCATTCGTAAGTGCCGGGAGGAAGGTTCTTCAGGCTGATTTCGGTCATTAACTCGCCATTCCCTATGAGGATTGCATGATCAAAATCCACCGCATTTTCTCCTCCTTTTGTTGTTTCTGCACCCTTGAAAAGCACGGCACCGCTGCCGAGTGGGGTGAATGCATTCGCTGCCAACTCGATATAGTGGATACTCATTTGCTGGAATTCCGGTGTTTGGGCGGCATGTCCATTTGGCAAATTTGCGGGCAGCCCAATATTGTTCAAGCGCTGTTGTTCTGGGTCAAATTTCACAGAAAAACTCAGTTTGCGGGAAGGGTCTGCATTGGGCTGGGTTGGGTCCTTTTGGCAGGAAACAAGGGGCAGAACCAGTACGGCAAGGCAAATAATCAATGGCTTCATAATTTGGATTAGCGTTGCAACAAACGAGAGTGTTGGAAAACATGGCATTTGCAGCATTTAAGAAATGTTGATTATTTGAAAAACGACTGAAAAACGCCATGCCCTATGCGTGAATTGAAAAATTGGCCTGTTTTTTTCCTAAATCCATGTTAAAGCGTATTTTTTGAAGCACACTCACCCCTCGTCATGCGCTTCTTAATAAAGCGATTCCAACGCTTCCCACAGGCTATTCTACTGTTAAACGCTAACAAAAAACAACTAATCATGCTGGCATTACTTGGCATTCTTGTCCTATTTGGCTGTGTGGCAAAAATGGCGCTACAAGGTGCAGATTAAAGTTGCGCCCTTCGGAGGAGTCCCTTGACCACATGGATTTGTGGTAAATGAAGACCAGTTGGCAGTGATTTGCCAACTGGTCTATGATAGCTATGAAAAATAGTTGTCGTTTTGAGTTCTGTGCAGCTTATGAGATTAGTGCTTAGCAAAGGCTGTTTGATACGGTAAACTCCAACCGTCAAAATTCTACTTCCCTTTCAATCATCGCATCTTTGCGCTTAACCTTAACCTTTGCCTTGTCCCCTTTTTTGAATTTTGACAGGCCGTCCATGTAGTCATAGATGGTTTTGACTTGTATCTCACCTATTTGAAGTACGATGTCACCATTTTCAAGGCCCGCCTTCTTGGCCGGGCGGTCATCCATCACGGCGTCAATCCTCATGCCTTCCCCGTCATAAACATAGTCTGGCATCACGCCGAGGGTAACTTTGAAGCTGGCACCTTGTTGGGATTCATCCTTGGTTTTGGTAAAAACAAGCTTTCCCCGGTCGTTCAGGTTTTCAATCAAGTTGGCAATGTACATCGAGACCTCAAAAATGCCTTGGTAATTGACCAGTTCGCTATCGTCGGAAGGCTTGTGGTAGTCGGTATGTTGGCCAGTGAAGAAATGCAGCACTGGCATGTCCTTGAGGTAAAAGGAGGTGTGGTCAGATGGGCCAACTCCGCTGTCGGTCGTTTTGATTTTAATATTCGCAAAGGTGATTTTTTCCAAGGCTTCCTTCCAAGTCGGAGAGGTGCCTGCACCGTTGATAGCAAGGACTTTTTCTTCGTTCAATCGGCCAACCATGTCCATGTTGAGCATGAAGTTGACGTTTTCAAGACTAAAGGAAGGTTTTTCAACGAATTTTTTGGAACCAACCAGCCCCAGTTCTTCCGCCGAAAAAGCCAGAAACAAGTAGTTGTTCTTGTTCAAACCAGACTTTTTCAGGTGCTCGGCAAGGAAAAGCAGGCTGGCAACGCCACTTGCGTTGTCGTCGGCACCATTATGAACAGCGGGTTCCCCTACGTGGAGCGAAGTGCCAGGTAGGCCGTAGCCCAAGTGGTCATAATGGGCACCAATTACAATGGTGTTTGCCGCTTTGTTGTCAATGAACCCGACCACGTTTTTTCCGATTCGAGGCTCGCCTCCAGCGGTGGAATGGGGGTCTGGGTTATATTGGAAATCGAATGGTTGAAACCAAGAACCACCAAGCCCCTTTGGTTCAAGGCCGATTTCCTCAAACCTGGTAGCGATGTACTTGGCTGCAAGCTCTCCACCAGGCTTGCCTGCTTCTCTTCCCTCCAATAAATTGGAGGAAAGATAAACTACATCTACCTGAAGTTTTTGGATGGATTTTGAGTTCTCTTGGCAGAAAATGGTTGGGATGGAGAAGGCAATAAGTAGGACCGTGAAGACATTTTTGATACTCATTTAAAATTTTTTAGATTAGAATGTAATTAAAAGGCAGTGATGCGGCAATTCAACAAAGTTTAGATGACTTTGTGGTTAAGTTGTTGATTTATTGATGGTGATAGATTTTTATTTTAGTTAATTATGTTTTTTTATAAGAAATAAGCTTCCAGTACCTTTACAATGTTGTTAAATTTTCCCATAATCACTTTAATTTCTTGACAATTGTTTTGCGAAATTACATTAAGAAATTAAATTTGCATTGTTCAAAACAGCTGATACTTACCAAAATAGGGTTCTTGTCAACCAATCCGTACCGCTTTTGTTAAAATGTTGATTTTCCCAATGTTGCCGAAAAGAAATAGTGTTTCATAGTGTGAGGGGTAACTACTTCGGTGGTTGCTCCTTTTTCTTTTTAAAAATCCCGGTTCATCAATCCATTGGCAAACTGCTCCAAAATCAACCTCCTCTCTGCGCTGGCGTTTACGCTTTCCAATGCTTTAAGCGAATGTAACCAATATTCTTCCTTTTTTTTCTCAGCCAAGTTTTTGATGTCCAATTGGTCAAATATTTTTAGGACTGTGGCTATTTTTTCCGTTTCGTCCCACGATTTTTTTGAAAAAAGACCTGTAAGTTCTTCTGCAAGTTCTTTTGTCGCTGTGTCCAAAGCCTTCAAATATAGAAAAGTTTTCTTGTTCTGTACGATATCCCCACCTGACTTTTTCCCGAACTTCTTAGGGTCTCCGTAGGCGTCAAGGATATCGTCTTGCAACTGGAAGGCGATTCCAAGATTTCTGCCGAACTCGTAAAGAGCACTGGCATCTTCTTTCGATGCACCCCCTATCAAAGCACCTATTTCAAGGGCAGCGGCCACCAGCACTGCCGTTTTCAGCTCTATCATTTTCAGGTATTCAGCGATGGTCACGGTGGGCTGGGTCTCAAAGTTCATGTCCATCTGTTGGCCTTCGCATACTTGGATGGCCATTTGGTTGAAGGCCCTTACCACATCAAGCAACCGGGGCGAGGTGGTTGTCAGGAGGGATTCGTAGGCTTTTATGAGCATTACATCGCCGGAAAGGATACCTGCATTTAGGCCGTACTTGTTGTGGACAGTAGGTTTGCCACGGCGCAAGGGAGCCACATCCATGATGTCATCGTGGACCAGTGAAAAGTTGTGAAAAACCTCAATAGCAAACGCGGCAGGAAGGGCATTTTCAACTTGGTCGTTAAACAAGTAATGGCTTGCCATGAGTATTGCTGGACGAAGCCGTTTCCCGCCCAAAGCAAGGATATAGTTTGCAGGTTCATAAAGTTCTTTTGGGGCGCTGACAAATTCGTTGTTCCTTAGGTACAATTCAAAGGTTTTTTGAAATTGGATTAGATTTTGCATAAGTTAAAATGGAAAAGATGGTTTGAAAGTTTTGCAAAATTAAAACTTCCCTATCAATTCCAATCCGCTTACCCTCCACGATGCACTTAGGCGCAATTTTTTTTGGCAACGATTGAGTATCCACGTTCTGCAAATTTCTTGCGAAAAGGTTCCAACGGCTACTAATTGATGGAAGATGCCATTCCCCACCAACACGTTAACTCTAAAACTTTGTAAGATGAAAAAGACCAGACCCGTGAATATTTTACTCGTGGAGGACAATCCTGGAGACATCAGGTTGGCACAGGAAGCCTTTAAGGAAGGCAACTTGGACGTTCACTTGGATATTGCCAGGGACGGCGTCGAAGCCATCCTTTTCCTTCGTAAGAAAACGCCTTATCAGTATTCCACCCGACCTGACCTGATTTTGCTCGACCTCAACCTCCCAAAAAAAAATGGAAGAGAGGTACTTACCGAAATAAAAGATGACCCTGAATTAAGGTGTATTCCAGTTGTGGTGCTATCCACCTCAAATGCAGAGGAAGATGTCATGCACAGCTATCATCATCACGTCAATTGCTATATCAATAAACCACTTGATTTTGACCGATTTTTTGAAATTATCAAGAAAATAGAAGACTTCTGGCTCAATACGGCCATACTGCCTTCCATGCTCTTTTGAATTTTTCCGGTCATTTTTAAAGCCGGATTCTATTTTGAACTTTTTCTGAAATTGAGAAGCAAATGAGCACAAAACTTACAAAAGCAACCTTTCTTTCCATAGACGCTTCGATTGAGGACGCACAGTTGCTGGAATTTTTTTTGAAGGATATTGGCTTCAAATTCGATTTCCAGCATGTACCGACCTTTCGAGAAGGTCTCGATTTGATTTCCAAGGGGGGCGTTGACCTTGTTTTTCTGGACATCAATCTCCGCGATGTCGTCGGGTATAGGGCTATTTCCAGTTACATGGAGCATGCATCCAACGTACCAGTCATTATTGTGACTTCGACTACCAACGAGATTATTATTAACCAGAGCATAAAGGCTGGTGTTCAAGATTTTTTGATAAAAGGACAATTCGATGCCAAGGCACTTTGCAAGGCAGTTAGGTTCTCTTCGCACCGTTTTACGGTTCAACACAGGTTGGAGAATGCTGTCCGAGCATTTGAGGGGCAAAAAAAACGTTTCCTTGAGGCGCAAAAAATGGCGCAGTTTGGCACTTGGGAAATGGACATGGTGTCCAACGAAATGAACTGGTCGGAGGAAGTGTACCGCATTTTTTCTTTCCAATTGGGGAGCCATGCGCCCACGATGTCCGAGTACCTAAAATATGTACCTCATGATGAAAAAGACGAGGTAGCTTCCTTTTTTGAAGAAGCAGGTAAGGATGGTGACCTTCACACCATTGAGCACAAAATAGTCATAGGAGGCACCACGGTGCGGCACGTAACGGTGCAGGCGATGGTCAAGGTGGAAGAAGCAAAGCATCGGGTAATGTTGATTGGCAGTATTCAAGATGTTACAGCGCGCAAAACCTCCGAGCGATTGCTACTCGAAAAAGCCTTTAGCAACCAATCGGCTCGCATTCAGGAGGAGGTACTTGCCGACTTGGGCTTTCAAATCCGGACGCCACTTTCTTCCATTGTGAATTTGCTGTTTTTGCTGGGAAATTCGGAAACCTCCACTCAACAGGACATGTTCATCACAGACCTCAAAACCTCTGTCAACGACCTATCCATTTCGGTTAGCAACCTGCTCAATTTTTCGTTAATGGTGACGGAAAACGTCAAAGACCAAACCGAGGACATCCATTTGCTGGAGTTCATGAAGGGGATTGAGAATATTGTGAAAATAAAAGCCGACGCTGCCAAGATGACGGTCAGGTTTCTTCCCGACAAAAAACTGCCAGAAAAAATTACCGCCGACCCCCGCAAAATCACTCAAATCCTATTCAATCTGATAGAGCATGCCTTGGGTCAGGGAGAAGAAGGCGAAGTGATTAAAGTGGCCGCCACCTGTAGTGCCATACAAAGCGACAGATATGAGCTTGGAATTTGTATCCGAAATAGTCACAAACGACTCAACATCAATGAGTTAAAGGAAATGAGCAATGCTGAATTGATGATAAAAGAGTCTTTTGCGAGCAAAGAAAAGGAACCCGTTTCCAAAAAGCGCTTGATGGGGCTTGCTATATCCTCCAAGCTTATCAAGTCCTTGGAAGGTTCGCTCTCTTTCCAAAATATAGAAGAAAAAGGCTCTGAAATCATTGTCAAACTACCGGTAAAACCTTCCAAACAAGTGCTTTTCCAAGCTGGGTTGGCACCTTCCTCGCCTATGCGGATACTCATGGTAGAGGACCATTTTCTCAATCAATTGGCCACCAAAAAGGTGCTCACCACTTGGTCGGATTATGTCACCGTGGACATTGCAGAAAACGGTTTGATTGGGTTCGAGGCAGTCCGGGACAATGAGTACGACCTCGTGTTGATGGACATCCAAATGCCAGTAATGAACGGCATTGAGGCAGCAAAAAAAATTAGGGAAATCAGCCGGGTGCCCATCATCGCACTAACTGCCAACTCTACTAAACAAGAACAAGAAAAATGCCTCGAAATCGGCATGAACGACTACCTCTCCAAACCATTTAAGCCGTTGGAACTGTATGACCGCATTTTGGCCGTGATGTCACTGGTTGCTGCTTGATGTTTTTCCCTGCATTCATTGGCACCGAATGCCTTATCTTTGCGCGCAGATATTTGGATTTCTTCTTTAAATCTTTTCTGTTACCTTTGTATCTCATCTCCCCGCCCTTGGTCAACGTCTGACAATCAATTTAACTTCCCCCGTTGCGCTGAA
This sequence comes from Saprospiraceae bacterium UBA6168, assembly GCA_002435785.1. Lineage (GTDB taxonomy): Bacteria > Bacteroidota > Bacteroidia > Chitinophagales > Saprospiraceae > UBA6168. The sequence goes on from DIUC01000033.1 coordinate 88,219, forward strand.
CAACCTAAGGAACAAACGCTATGTCCAAAATCTACACTTTGGCTCTGTCATGCCTTTTTGCAGTTTCGTGTTCCATGACACTGCTGGCTCAGGTCAACTACACCGCCAACAACCAAGTTAGTCCCTATCCCCACGGATTCCACCCAGCAGCCAATATCGGTCAGTACACTGCTTTTTCCGCAGAACAACTCGCACTGCTTGCAGCGGGCGGCCAATCCCCGGCTGGTGTAACGGGCGGCCAGGTACTTGGCGCAGGCGTAAAGTCACTCCGCCCAGGCATTTTCGAGAGCTACACCGAAGTGGTAGGATATAGCGCCAACCTGCCCATTTTCCAGAATTACGAAGCCCTCGGAATGGGGGAGCACACCGTCATCGTTGGCTTCCCTTCCGATGCGCACAAGGACCCAGTGCAATATTGCCCCGGCATACAATCCACCTTGTTTGCTAACATGTATCTCCCAATCTGGGACGGCGGGGCCAACGGAACACCCTACAACGACGACAACTATTACGCCGCCTACCTCTACAAAATGGTCAGCCAGTACAAGGATTACGTGCGGTTCTGGGAAATCTGGAACGAACCCGGCTTCGACTACACAGGTGGCCTCGGATACCTACCTCCAGGAGCACCCGGCTCATGGTGGGACAACAACCCCAACCCCTGCGACTACAAGCTCCGTGCGCCTATTTTCCATTACGTAAGGCTACTGCGCATCAGTTGGGACATCATCAAAACCCTCGACCCGGATGCATACGTGGTCGTTTCCGGCACGGGCTATCCGTCTTTTTTAGATGCCATCTTGCGCAATACCGACAACCCCGTGGATGGCTCCGTGACCGCCGAATATCCGCTCAAGGGCGGTGCCTACTTCGACGTAATGGGCTACCACAGCTACCCGCACTTCGATGGCGGGCTGCGGGAATATAGCGATGCCATTCAGGATTGGGTCTATTTCCGCCACTCCGACGCTGCCGCAGAGGCGCTATTGAAAACAAAAAATGCCTACCAAGCCGTGCTTGGCAATTATGGATACAACGGCACGACCCACCCCAAGAAGCTTTGGATTATCACCGAAATCAACCTGCCCCGCAAGCCCTTTCCGGAGCCGGGGACTTCTGCAAACTATATCGGGTCTGTTACCGCCCAGCGCAATTTTTTGATAAAGGCGATGACCACTTGCATGGCCAACGACATCCTGCAAATGCAGGTCTATAAGCTCGCCGAGGATACCAATTATGACAACGCCTACTCCGAGTTTGACCTCATGGGACTTTATAAGCGACTGGATTACAATCACTTGTACTTTCAGGAACTCAACGAAGAGGGCATTGCCCACAAAACAGCCTCTGATGTCCTATTTGGGAAAACGCATGACGCCTTCAGAACGGGCCAGATGCAAATGCCAGCAAACGTGGGTGGAGGTGCTTTCAAAGATGCACAGGGCAACTTCACTTACGCCCTGTGGGCAAAAACGCTGACCGACAACAGCGAGGCAGCCAGCGCAATCTATTCTTTCCCGGCAAGCTTGAACGTTTCCAACTTGCTCAGGTGCAAGTGGGATGCAAGCGTGAGCCACGACGCTATTTCGTCGCCTTCGGCAAATATTGCCCTCACGGCTACCCCCGTTTTTTTTACAGAAAGGATTTTCAACATCAACGATCATAGTGCCTGCGCCCCTTTTAACCTCCAGCTCACGCAACAGGTGCCGGGCGCTTCCCAATGGCTTTGGACGTTACAAACACCAAGCGGATTGCCAATCACTTTTTCCAGTCCAAACCCCTCCATGACCTTGAACACCCCAGGGACTTATGGCGTAACCCTGCAAGCCAAAAATGCAGCAGGCCAAGTCATTGCGGAGCAAACCCAGACCCTGTTCGTGACCGCACAGCCAGCACCGCAGTTCAGCGCACAAGTGACAGGGCCTATTGCTTACTTCCAAAACCAAACCGCTTACGGCCTGACCAATTTCCTCTGGAACTTCGGTGACGGACAAACCAGCACAGATGCGGTGCCGACGCATGTTTACCTCCAAACCGGCACTTTCAACGTAACCCTAACGGCCACAAATGAATGTGGAAGTGTGAGCGTCACGCACCCCGTTAGCGTCGTATCTCCGAATACCACACAACTCGCTTTCACCGCTAACGACAGTATCCCGGCCTTCACTGGCACCTTTCGGGCTGGCACTTCTTGGGATTATATCAATGGTTGGACGGACGAGCAAGTGGCCGACATTGCCGCAGGCAACACGCTGGAAAACGTGAGGGGCGTGGGCGTGAAAGCCATTCGAACCTACACTGGCGAGCGTGCTTTTTTGGACTTGGGCTACGACACCCGCAAGGAGGAATTTGAGCATTTTAACAACCTCGACCTGCGTGACAACAGCTTTCTGTTAGCTTTTCCTGCTTCGCAAAACAGGGATCCGTACTTCTATTGTCCCGATTACCAAAGCGCCCTTTTCAAGGACCTCTACCTCGACATTTGGGACAATGGGGCCAATGGCACACCCGTCAATGATGACAACCCTTTTGCCGTTTACGTCTGGAACACGGTCAGTACCTACAAGGACTACGTTCGTTTTTGGGAAGTCTATAACTCGCCTGACTTCGACCTGACAGGCGACAAGGCTTGGCTGCCACCCGGCGAGCCTGGCAACTGGTGGCAAAACAACCCCGACCCCTGCGACTACGAACTCAAAGCCCCCATTTTCTACTATGTCCGCAGCCTGCGCATTGCCTACGAAATCGTGCGGTACCTCGACCCCGAAGCGTACGTGACCATTAGCGGTATCGCTTATCCAGCCTTCCTCGACGCCGTTTGCCGCAACACCGACAATCCGCTCGACGGGTCCGTGGCTACGCCCTATCCAAAAAAAGGAGGTGCCTACTTCGATGCGGTGGGCTTCAAAAGCTATCCCCATTTCGATGGTAGCACGGTTTTCTATGACGTGAGCGCCGGGCAGTTTGCGTACGAGCGCCACAGCGATGCTGCCGTTAGCGGCATTCCAAGGGTGAAGGCGAGCTTTCAGGATGTTTTGGCAAACTATGGCTACGATGGTACACAAATGCCTGAAAAAGAGTGGATTATCAGTGAGGCGAACTTGCCCCGGCAGTCGTTTTACGGGTTCCTCGGCTCGACGGAGGCACAGCGGAACTGGGTGATAAAAGCATGGGCGGAGAGCGTAAAAGACGGCATTCGGCAGCTCAACATCTTCCGGCTGGCAGAGAGCCAGCACATCTGGCTGGCCAACGACCCCTTCGAGGTCATGGGGTTCTACCAAAACATGGCAGGCGTGACCCCCTACAACCAAACCGTGAACGAGCAGGGCACTGCCCTGAAAACCTGTTCCGACCTCCTATTTGGCACCGACTACAACCAGCAGCAAACTCAGGCCATGAACCTGCCGCCCAACGTCGGCGGGGCCGCTTTCAGCGATGCGGCGGGCAAGTTCGTGTACTTGCTTTGGGCAAAAACGGAGACTGACCTATCTGAAAATGCCAATGCCAACTACTCCTTTCCAATCGGATTGGGCATCGGACAACTCCAGCGGTTGGCATGGGATTACTCCCAAACCCAGCAATCCAACACGATTTCCCCCAACAATATCGCCTTGACCGGGACGCCTATTTTCATGAGGGAAGTGGCTACGCTAATGCCGCCCGTCGCCTTCTTTGAGGGGAACCTTGCCAAAATTTGCGTGAATGAGACCGTCCAGTTCAGCAGCGAGGCAACTGGAACCCCGACCCATTGGGAATGGACGTTCGAGGGGGGCACGCCAGCGGCGCATTTCGGAGAGAACCCGCCCGCCATCGCCTATTTCACCCCCGGTGTTTACGAAGTGAGCTTGCTGGTAAAAAATGCGGCTGGCGAGCATGAGGCAACCTACGCTGATTACATCACAGTACTGCCACCTCCGACGGCCAATTTCATCCCCGTCATCAATGGTGCATCGGTTCAGTTCGTCAACCAAAGCGCCGACCCGATGGGTTTCGGTGGCACCCAGTTCGAGTGGTGCTATGGCGATGGGTTTTGCCAGATGGCGGCCAATCCTACCTATGTTTTTTTCCAAAATGGCACTTATTCGGTCACGCTAACCGCCACAAACGACTGTGGGACAGCGACTTCTGTTCAGACCATCACCATCGGTTCGGCACCAACCGCAGTTTTTGGCTTTAACCACAATGCCGACTGCGTGGCCCCGGTCGTGCAGTTTCTCGATTACAGCTACTCGAACGCCGAAAACTGGTACTGGTACTTCCCCGGCGCCACTCCTACGGCAAGTGGGCTTCGCTACCCAACCGTGAGTTTCCCGCAAGCTGGGGTTTACGAAGTCATATTTATCGTGGGCAATGGTTTTGGGGTGGACACGCTGGTTCGGGAGGTATATATCGAAGGAACCTCGACCTCAGCAATTGAGGTAAATATCTGTGCAGGTGGCAGTTACGGGGGCATACCCATTTACTCGGACACGACAGTGACCACCGTGCTGCCCACATGGACGCTGGGTTGCGACAGCACGATTGTCGCACAAATTAAGGTGGTTGATTTGCTGGAAACATTTTACGAATACAACCTTTGCCAAGGCGATTTTTTTCACGGCGTGCAAGTTTTCAATGACTCGGTTTTTGCGGAAACGTTCCCGCTTCCTGTTGGCTGCGATTCTGTTTCGACCACTACTTTGCATGTTTTCCCAAATGTGGCGACGGTACTTTTCGATACTATTGCCCCCGGTGGGTTTGTGCAAGTGGGCAACCAGGTCTTTTCCCAATCTGGCATTTTTCAAATTCCGCTCCATACTTGGCAGGGTTGCGACAGCCTCGTTACGCTTCACCTCAGTTTGCTTACAGGAACCACGGAACTTTTCCCAAACATGTTGAATGTCAGGGCGTTTCCCAACCCATTTACCCAGCATCTTACCGTGGAGTTTGACCTGAGCAAGGCAGCCGATGTCAGCCTACTGTTGGTTGACGTGATGGGCCGACGGGTCCGACAGCTCGTTCCCGAAGGAAAAATGGAGGTTGGCCAGCACCGGGTCGCAATAGATGGAGGACCATTGCCCCCAGGCGTTTACTGGCTACGGCTCACGGCTAACGAGCAAATCGAAACCATGAAAATGGTAAAATTGCATTGAAATCGAAAGCACGTGCAAGGCCACTCACAGGCACGGGGCCTGTTTTTTGAAAAATCGGAAACGCTGGTTTAGGTCTCTGACTTGAACCACATACCAGCATGTCTCCGACATGCGTAGCCACAAAACGCCCTTATTTGCTGACTCAGGTCGGAGACATGAAAATATCAGGTTCAAGTCAGAGACTTGAACCAGCGGGGAACATTGAAACCATGAATATGCTAATTTGAACTGACAGTGAAAGTTTGGGCAAGGCCACTGCTGGAATTGCCTTTATGAACGCCCCCATACGGCATCTCCCCCCTTTTTAGTCCAGTGCATTAAAACTGGCCACATCACTCATCTACCCTATTTGGTGTAGTTTGGATTGTTTTTTGTTTTGTTGAAAACAGATTCTGCCAAGCCTGCACCACCTACACAAATTCGGAACGCATAAACCGAGGTGAGATGGCAAACGACACAAAATCAAAAAGCCTGGCACTTGCCTGTGGGTTGGTCATTTACTTGGCCATCCCTGCCGCTTCGCAAACCACCAGTTGCCCCGGCAGCTTGGGCCCGAACGTTTTTCCGAACGGCGACCTTGGCGCAGGCACTGACAACGTATTGGCCACAGACCCCGGCATAGCGCCCGGCTACCTCTACACCACGGTGCCGCCCCCTGTGGATGGTGCCTATTGTCTCGCCAACAGCACCGACGGCTGGACCTGGTTCGCCGAGCTTTTTTGGCTCGACATCGGCGACAACAGCCCCGACCCTAACGGTTACATGATGGTCGTGAACGCCGACTACCAACCCGGCATTTTTTACGAGCGAACCGTCAGCGTTTGCCAAAACACACCTTATATTTTCTCTGCCGACATCATCAACCTGTTTTTGCCACAGTTCCCGGACGCCATCCTCCCCAATGTTGATTTTTTGATGGACGGCAACGTGGTCTTCTCCACAGGCAACATCCCCATGGACGAGCAATGGCATACTTATGAGTTTGCCTTCTCGCCAGCGCCCGGTGCCTCTCAGTTCACTTTTTCGCTGCGCAACAATGCCCCCGGCGGGTTCGGCAACGACCTCGCCATTGACAACATTTCGCTTCGGTTTTGTGGCCCAAAAATCACCTTGCCCCAAGTGGTGGCGCTCTGCGACGGCTCGCTCCTGCTCCAACCGGTTTTTGAGGGCAGTCCTTGGCAGCAAGCCTTTTACCAGTGGCAAACGAGCATGGACAACGGCCAAAACTGGAGCAACTTGCCCGGAGCCAACAGCCCCAACCTCACCCAGGGCAGCCCGCAGGCGGGGCAACTTTTTCGGCTGCTGATGGCCGGTACGCCCGACAACCTTGGCGACCCATTTTGCAGGGCAGTTTCCAATACTGTCGCCATTGAAGTGCCTGTTTACCAATCCTTTATCTCATTGGCGATATGTGAGGGGGAGGCGGTGCAAGTGGGCGGAGAGTGGTTCTCGAACCCCGGCCAACACACCGTCGCACTGGCAACCGATGAGGGCTGTGACAGCCTCATCACCCTCGAACTTTCCGTGTTGCCGACTCATTTTGTTGAAACAAGCGCAACCCACTGTTTTGGCGACGGCGTTTGGTTTGGGGGGCAATGGTTGACTGCCTCGGGCGATTATTCCCAGCATCTTGTCAACCAAATCGGCTGCGACAGTACGGTGGTACTACACTTAGACATTTTGCCGCAGGTGGAAACAAACCTTGTGGCACACATTTGCCAAGGCGGAAGCTATCATTTTGGCAACCAACAAATTGCAGCGGCAGGTCAGTACACGCAATTGCTGCAAACCTCCAGTGGCTGCGACAGTCTCGTGATCTTGGCCTTGTCGGTGCTGCCCATTTTCCAGACCGACTTGACGGCCACCATTTGCGAGGGCGAGCAGTTTGCCTTCGGCAACCAATTGCTCGAAACCCCCGGCGTTTATAGCCGGAGCTTGCATACATGGCAGGGCTGCGACAGCCTCGTGACCTTGGCCTTGTCGGTGCTACCCGTTTACCAGACCAACCTGACGGCCACCATTTGCGAGGGCGAGCAATTTGCCTTTGGCAACCAGTTGCTCGAAGCCTCAGGCATGTACAGCCGGAGCTTGCATACATGGCAGGGCTGCGACAGCCTCGTGACCTTGGCCTTGTCGGTGCTGCCCGTTTTTCAAACCAATTTGGCTACCACGATTTGCGAGGGCGAGCAATTTGCCTTCGGCAATCAGTTAATCCAAGTCTCTGGCGTGTACAGTCAAAGCTTGCAGACATGGCAGGGCTGCGACAGCCTCGTGACCTTGACTTTGTCGGTGCTCCCCGTTGAGAATAGCATCAGTTTCGTTGAGCTATGCGAAGGCGAGCTATTCAATGGGGTGGTTTGCACGCAGAATACCGTGGTTTTCGATACACTTCCGGCAATGGGGAGCGGCTGCGATAGCATCGTCCAAAGGCAAATCACGGTTTGGCCGAAGGCAAATGAGGAACTGCAAGCCGTGCGGTGCTGGGGCGAGCCGTTTGAGGGTATCCGGGTTTTCAGCGACACGTTGCTGGTGCTGCAAGGCCAGACTTGGCATGGCTGCGACAGTTTCACGGTTTGCACCATTGCCGTCCACGACCAACTTTTTCCGACGATAACGGCCCCACAAATATTCTGTTCCGGCGAGAAAGCGGCAATGACCGTCGGGGAATTTTCAAGTTACCAATGGTCAACTGGTAGCACAGCGGCTCAAATCGAGGTGCAGCATGGTGGCCAATACGGAGTCACCGTGACAGACGGCAATGGTTGCTCAGGCGTTGCCAGTCATCAGCTCGAAGTTTCGGCGATGCAGGTGCAAGTGCAGTCGGTGAGGCCCAAGTGTACGGGCGAGCAAAATGGAGAGTTGAACTTGAATGTGGCAGGTGGGAAGGCCCCCTATTTGGCCTCATTGAATGGTGGTGCCTTTCAGGAAAAAGTCCATTTCATGGGCTTGAAATCGGGCGATTACCATGTGCAATTGCGGGACCAAGCTGCCTGCGAGGTGGAGCAAGTGCATTACCTGCCCGAACCCTCGGTTTTTGAACTTGAGGTGCTGCAGGACACGACGCTCCAACTTGGCGAAATGGTGGATTTGAAGGTGGTTTCGTCGCTGCCCATTTTGACATATTTCTGGTCGCCAGCGCATGGACTGAGTTGCAACGATTGCCCATCACCAACTGCCCAGCCCCTGACGACGACCCTCTATCAGCTATTTGCTTTGAGTGGAAATGGCTGCACTGCCGAGGGGCAAGCCTTGTTGGTGGTGCGCAAGCCGGACGATGTTTATGTGCCAAATGCTTTCTCGCCGAATGGCGACGGCATCAATGATTTCTTTACCTTATATCCCGGGCGCAGTGTCCTGAAAATCAAGCAGTTAATCATCTTCGACAGATGGGGGGAGCAGGTTTTCGGAATATGGAATGCGCCGCCTTACCACCATTCCACGCACTGGCACGGCGACCTGCGAGGTATGCCGATGCAGCCGGGGGTTTTCGTTTGGATGGCGGAAATCGAATACATTGATGGCCATACAAAGCTGCTAAAAGGGGATTTGCAATTGGTACGGTAATAAACTCACCTTCTCCACCAAGCTGATTCCTCTGTTGCTGGCACATTCAATTGCAGCTTTTCTGCCAAATAGAGTCGCATTGCCAGCATGGCAGCCACTTCATGTTCGGCGGTATCCCCTGCGCTGATGGCATCCTTGGTGAAGTAGTTTTTGACGAAATGGGTATCGAACTTGCCCGAAGTAAAAGCCTCGTGCTCCAGCACGAACTTGCCAAAGGGCAGGGTAGTGGCCACCCCTTCAATCTCGTAGTTTTCGATGGCTTGCAGCAGCCGACGAATGGCTTCGGGCCTGCTTTTGCCGAAGGCGACCAATTTCGCCAGCATGGGGTCGTAGTAAATGGGGATGTCCATGCCCTCCTCAAAGCCGTCGTCCACCCGGATTCCCTCGCCTATGGGGGGGCGGTAGGTGGTCAGTTTGCCAATGCTGGGCAGGAAATCGTTGTAGGGGTCCTCGGCATAGACCCTTAATTCCACGGCGTGGCCGCTGATGGTCAAATCTTCTTGGGAAAAGGAGAGCTTCTCGCCTCTTGCCACCCGTATTTGCTGCTCCACCAAGTCAATGCCAGTAATGAGTTCCGTTACCGGGTGCTCGACCTGCAGGCGGGTGTTCATTTCCAAAAAGTAGTAGTTGAGATGCTCGTCCACGAGGAACTCAACGGTGCCAGCGCCCGTGTATTGGCAGGCCAGTGCCACCTTCACGGCATCGGCGCCCATGGCTGCCCGAACGGCAGGAGTAAGGATGGAACTTGGGGCTTCTTCCACCACTTTTTGGTGGCGGCGCTGCACGCTGCACTCCCGCTCAAAAAGGTGGACGGTGTTGCCAAACGAGTCAGCCAGGACTTGGATTTCGATATGGCGAGGCGAGGCGATGTATTTTTCGATAAAGACAGACCCGTCGCCAAATGCGCTTTGTGCCTCGCTGATGGCCCGCTCCATTTGGCTGGCCAATTCGGCCGGTGCCTCCACGATGCGCATGCCTTTACCACCTCCACCCGCCGATGCCTTCACGAGCAATGGGTAGCCCACTTCCCGCCCTACCTTAATGGCTTCCATCAAATCGCTGATGGCACCTTCCGTGCCGGGCACCATCGGGATGTCGAAATGGCGCACGGCATCTTTGGCGGCCAACTTAGAGCCCATGACCTCGATGCTCTGTGGCGAAGGCCCAATGAACGTGAGGCCCGCATTGGCGACGGCTTGGGCAAATGCAGCATTTTCACTCAAAAAACCGTAGCCTGGATGTATGCCGTCCACGCCGAGCGATTTGGCTACTTCGATGATTTTGTCCCCCAGCAGGTAGGATTGGTTGCTGGGCGGTGGGCCTATGCAGACAGCCTCGTCAGCAAAGAGGACATGGGGAGAGCGGCGGTCTGCCTCCGAATAAACGGCCACGGTCTTGATGCCCATTCGGCGGGCTGTTCGCATGACACGCAGGGCTATTTCGCCACGGTTGGCTACTAATATTTTATTCATTTTCAAAAGCGTTGGTAAGCAAATTGGGTGCAGTTAAGTTTTATCGGGGGTGGCAAAGCTACTTGTTTTGGTGGTTTGTGGAAAAATTTTGGGATTAAGAACGGGAGCGGTGTACAAAATTGGTTCTCCCCATTTTGGCAGGTAATCCGAATTATGTTCTGAACAAGGCTGCTTATTTATGGATTGATGTTGGAGCGGCTGTTTTTTTCCTACTCTATATTTAGCTGTGTATTTCTTAAATGATTGATTCTTAAATAGTTGCAAAAAAAAATGTCATGGAATGAATCAACAAATTTATATTTGAACTCGTTAAAACACCTTTGAGAAAGAGAAGCTACACCTTTTACCATAAAATACTATGAGCGACACATCACATTCTTGTTCCAAGCAGGGCAATCAAGGCGAGGATTTGTTTTCTACAATGGGCAACGGAAGCAATGTGCCCGGCGAAACATGGAACTCAAAAATCTCCCATTTTTTTTCCAATAGCCTCCTTCGCAAAGCAGCTGCGGCCACCATCCTGCTTGGTGCCAGTATTTGTTTCTTGAATTTTTCAGGCGAAAAAGCTCAGCAACCCACTACTTGCCTCGACCTTCCCACTGAGGTGCATGCTTCCATTGAACGCAACGGAAAGCTCAAGGATGCCGACAAACTTGGCAAAATCTTCACCCAAACTGGATGGGATGGCTTCGGTTTTCCGGTGATTACAGAGGAGTTGAAGTTGGCTTTGCAACACCAAATACATGTGCTTGACAAAAGCAACTTGGCTGTTACCCGCAAAGTGGGCAACCTAAAAGTAACCTACGGAGAGCTTCGGGACGTTCTGGAATTGCTGGTTCAAAGGGTAGGGACACAGCCCAACGACCTCCATCAACATTTGGAACTTTGGCAGACTTGGGGGGATGACCAACAGGGAAACGTCTATTTCACGGGTTATTTCACCCCCGTTTTGAAGGTAAAAGAAACTTGCGACACCAAATATAAATACCCAATTTATGCCTATCCCAAAGCGTGGAAGGGCAAGTTGCCCACTCGCCAACAGATAGACCATCAGAATGTGCTCGACCAGCACGACGTTGTGCTGGCCTATGCCTCCAACCCCCTTGATGTTTACTTCATGCAGTTGCAAGGTTCTGGTACTGTGGAGTTTGTGGATACTGGGGAGCGTTCGCTATTTCGTTATGCAGGCGAGAATGGCCACCGCTACCGCAACATTCAGCGGTTTTTTAGGAATCGGGGCGATCTGTCGTTGAGCAACCTCACCCCGGAAGGCATCAAGCGGTTCTTGATGAAACACCCCGAAAAAATGGATAGTGTGCTCCACTACGATCCCTCCTACACGTTTTTTGAACCAAAAAAAGGATTGGCTAAAGGCTCCGCAAATGTGCCACTGATGGAGGAAATCTCCATCGCAGCGGATTCCCGTTACTTTCCATTGGGCAGCGTGGTATTGGCTGCCATGCCTGTTTACGAAAATGGAAGGATCACGCACCACCAGTACAAGATTTTACTACCGCAGGACGTGGGCGGTGCGGTGAAAGGGGCAGGCCACGTGGACGTTTATTGCGGCAACGGGGCGCTTGGCCAAGTAAGGGCATCCAATCTTCACCACTATGGTAGGCTTTGGGTATTGCTCCCAAAAAAGAACGTGCAGGTGGCCATGTTGAAGTGAGGATGATGTTTGGGCTTTTTCCGTTGCTTCTATTTGAGTTCCAGGCCGATTCTAAGACCAAGGTGGTATTGCAGCCAATTGGTCCTGTCATAAGTGCCGGACATTGTGCCTTTCGTCACAATTGCGGTGAAATCGTGCCAGTTCAAATTCGGGTAAAAACGCAGTCCAGTCATGGGTGCGACGGTGAGCAGGGGCGAAAGTTTGAACTCAAGGAACAGGTTTGTCCCAAAGTTCGGCCTGATGCTACGACTCTTATTGACAACTGTAACCTCGCTAATATCGTCCTTGGGGTGTTCGTACCGTTGCCTTACCATGGAGAGGGCCGACGACAACTGCAAAAAAGGGCGAATTGGCCTTTTGTTTCCAGATTTGTCCTTTGCGTTTCTCAACGCAAACTCAACATTGCCTTCCACTCCAATCGTATTTACTTGAAAATAATGTTGCCTGAAGACCGAATTTGCCAGCATCAGTTGCAGGGCGGGCCTAAATCGAATCGAACCATTTTTGAAAGGAAAGGCATAGTCAATCACACCAGTGGTACCATACCGGAGAAAGTCAGCCCGGCGGTGAACAATGAAGTTTTCAGTAACGACCTGCCATTCCGTTGCGTGGCCTTGCGTGCTCGCTGCGGTAATGCCAAGCTGCGCAGTCATTTGCGTCAACGGAAGGCAAACAAAGCAAATCAAAATAATAGGCTTCATACAACGGGATTGGTGGAGTGTTTTGGCAAGGAAAATGGTACTTGGTTTTTCCTTTTGTTGGTCGTCAACGTCCGTTAACGCAACTGCCAGACGTAGAATTACTTTGGCTTATTAATTAACTTTTTGTGGCCATCGAGCAAGACAGCCTGTTGCCGATTATGCGTTGGGTAACCAAACAGGCACAATCTTGGAACTAAGATTGGTTAATGCCCAAACAGTTTGAAAGGCAAAGACAATTCGTTCATATTCTTAGTTTTGGCTATTTTTGCGCCGGTTCGGACACCTGTATTTCATTCCCCGCAGTTTTTCGGCTATTTTTTGCAATAATTTCATTCAAATCGTGTCTCATCAAGCATGACCTACAGGACAATCATTAAAACATTTGCGCTGTTGCTTCTGTTGGCAGCATTCTCCTGTAAGCGCCCGAGTGGCGTTGTCGAGGCATTGCCGCCGTTTGCAGGAACCGACACGTCGCAAGTGGATATCATACTCGCAGGTCTCAACTTAGAGGAAAAGATAGGGCAACTCATCCTCTGGGATGCCCCCATGACCGATTCAATTGCTCAGGCGGAAGTCTTTCAAAAAACCTCCGCCGGTCTTGTCGGCGGCGTTTTGTTGCACGACGTCCATTTAGCCACCTTCCTGTACGCAACGGATAGCCTCAAAAGAAGCGCATCCATACCACTATTTATAGGCACAGATGAAAAGGTGTCACTTCACAACCAATTTAAAGGGCTGTTGAAATTCCCTTTGCCCGCTACTTTGGCGGCGATAGATTCTGTGTCCATCCATGCTTATTTGGAGGAGAAATATGTGGCGGACTGCAAAGCCCTTGGTATCAACCTGACCCTTAACCCAACATTGAAGACCGATGTTAAAGCTGCGCAAGGGTTTGATTACCAAGTGTTTGAGGAAGAATTGCCCTTGCTGGACGAGCGGTTCGACCGGGTGTTTGAACAGTTGAAAAGCAACCGGATTTTGGCCATTGCAGACAATTTCTCAAAGTTTGAATTTATTGAAAACGACTCTTTGAGGCGGATAGCCCTGAAAAGGTTCCAGACCAAGGTCAACATGGGGCTTGGTGGTTTCTTGGTTAGCAACTCCGTGCTTTCGCAGGATACACTGAAGGTTTTGCCGCCGACCTATCCAAAGACCTACCTGAGCAGGTTTCTTGGGTTCAAGGGGCTGATGGTTGTTCAATTGGCGCAAGACGAAGCCCCCAACAAAAAGCTTTTGGCTGGCGCCGAATTGCTGGTCACGAAGGAGGCCGGTGCCGTTTTCAAAGCGGTTCAAGCATTGCTCAAATCAGGTGAAATGACGGAACAAGACCTCAACCAACGGGTACGCAGGGTACTGCTGGCAAAGTCGTGGGTACATGGGGGCCAGCTTCCCATAAAATTGTCCATTTTACCACAAGACACCACGACGAACCAACCAGTCAAGTTCGTTTCGATTTCCGAAAAACGGCAACCTGAGGTGGTGAAGGAGTACAAGCCTCGTTCACCCAATTTTGATGCAAAAGTGGACAAAACCGTCTGCTACTTCGAAGACCCACGCTGGGGTTTTTATGTCGGGAAGCTATTTGGGAATTCGGTGATATTGGCACGTGACCACCAAGATTTTTTGCCATTTAAGGGCATTTATGATACTGATTATCAAGTGTTTAAGTATTCCAAGCAACCAGCCAAGGATTTTGAAACGCTCTTTTCAAAATACGCCAGATACCGAATAATTGACCAGCCCGTGCCTGCTTCTGGGGAGCTCAAACCATTGGTGTTCCAAAAGACAAGCAAGGTGCCAGCAGCTATCGTTTTTTTGGACAATGTTGACTTGAAGCCAGGTTTTCACAAGCAATTTATCGAAAGCATCAACGAGTTGGCAAAGCAATCGCAGGTGGTGCTGCTCAATTTTGGCAACCCAAAGAACCTCCGGTTTTTTGAACAGCCCGTCACCATTGTACAGATTTTTGAGAAGAACCCCTTCACGGAAGCTTATGCTGCCCAGTTGTTGTTTGGTGGGGTCAGGTCGGAGGGTCGCCTCCCTGTAACAGTGGATGAGACGATGGTATTTGGGGCAGGGGTAAGGCACCAGGCAGTTCGGTTGGCCTTTGCCGATGCCGAAAACGTGGGAATTGCCAGCGACCGTTTGGCGGGAATTAACGCCATTGCACAAACGGCCATCACCAATGGGGTCTTCCCCGGCTGTCAGGTAGCAGTCGCCAAAGATGGACAAATCATTTTTTCAAAAAGTTTTGGGCATTTCACTTACGGAAAAACTTCAAAGACGGTCCAAAACACGGACCTCTATGACATTGCATCCTTGACCAAGGTAGCATCAACTACGCTCGCTGCCATGAAATTAGTGGAAAACAAGGTGATTGATTTGGAGGGCAAAGTATCCGATTACCTCACTTTGCCCCCGGGAGCTGCGGTTGGCAATATCAAAATCAAGCAGCTATTGCTCCACCAATCGGGGCTGCAAGCCCAGATGCCCTTGGCCCGCTTTTTCTCCGGGAAAAATGTGCCAGCCAAGGGCTGCAACGACTATTTCTGCCGCAAGCGAAAGGGCGGGTACAACGTGAAAGTGGCCGATGGGCTTTATTTCCGAGAGACATTTCAGGACACAATTCGCAAGCGGGTCTTTAACCTAAGTGTTTTGCCTAAGCCGCAGTTTAGGTACAGCGACGTGAATTTTTATTTGTTGAAAAGCATCGTCGAAGTCAAGACGAATACCCCGATGAATACTTATGTTTTCGAGCAAATTTATCGGCCCCTCGGTCTGCGCAGCATTACCTACAAGCCGATGGAAAAGTTTGCCCTGAGCAACCTTGTTCCCACGGAGCAAGACAACTACTGGCGGAAAACCCTCGTCCAAGGATACGTGCATGACCCTGGGGTAGCGCTTTTGGGTGGGGTAGGGGGCAGTGCTGGTGTTTTCAGCAATGCCGAAGATTTGGCCGTTCTCTTCCAGATGCTGCTCAAAGAGGGGGAGTATGGCGGGGCACAGTTTTTTGACAAATCCACCGTGGTGGAATTCGTTTCCGAACAAAGCGCAATGAACCACCGGGGCCTTGGCTTCGATAAGCCCACCAAGCGAAAATACCCGACCTATTCCCCACATGCCTCAGCTAAATCCTACGGCCATACTGGTTTCACGGGAACCTGTGCATGGGTGGACCCTGAGCAGCGGTTGGTCTATGTTTTTCTGTCCAACCGGGTGAACCCAAGCTCCCGGAACGGGAAGATTTTTACGGAAAATGTGCGAAGCCGAATACACGAAGTGGTATATGGTGCATTCGATAGCTTCGACAGCAGCCTTCCAGCCTTCTTGGACTCCTCCGAAGAGGAAATTGAACTGGAGGAAGGAGCCGGTGGGTAAGTCACCTATTTGAATTCCCAATCGTAAGTATCCATGTTCTGCAGACTGACTTTTAGCAGGTCTATGCAGTTGCGGATGTCCTCTTTATGCGCCATTTCAATGACGGAATGTATGTGGCGAGTCGGTATGGATATGGCTCCCGCAATGGAGCCATGTTTGCCAGAGCGTTGAATCCCAAGGGTGTCCGTCGCACCACCTGTTAGTATTTCGGGCTGCCATTTGATTCCATTTTTCTTTGCGGTTTCCTTCAAGTAGCTCACCATGCGATAGTCGCAGATAACGCCGCTGTCCATGATTTTGATAGCGGCCCCGCTGCCAAGTTTTGTTATCATCTCATAAGGTAGGGCGCCCGGCACATCATAGGCGATGGTGGTATCTACGGCAATGCCGAAGTCTGGGTCAATCCGGTGCGAGGACGAGATGGCGCCCCGGATGCCAACTTCTTCCTGCACGGTAAACACGGCGTACAAGTCAAAAGGCAGTTCAATGTCTTTAAGCTCCCGCAATGCTTCCATCAGAATATAGACCGACACCCGGTTGTCAATGCTCTTGCTGTTTACGCAGTCGCCCATCTCGATGAGTTCCCGCTCACGGGTCACAGGGTCGCCCACTGCCACCAACTTTTCCACTTCCTCCTTTTTCATGCCGAGGTCAATGAAATAGTCCTGCGTGTGTGGGGCTTTGGTGCGTTCTTCGGCTTTCATGATATGGATGGGCTTGCTGCCCATCACCCCAATAACGTCCTGCCGGCCATGCACGATGACCCGTTGTGCGGTCAGCGTCTTTGGGTCAAAACCGCCGAGGGTATGTATGCGCAGGAATCCGTCGTCATCAATATGGGTGACGATGAAGCTGATTTCGTCAAGGTGGGCTGCTACCATGACTTTTTTGGGCGAGCGGCCTTTTTTCACGGCAATGATGCTGCCCATTGAGTCGGTGGAGAGTTCGTCAACGAATGGTGTGATTTCGTTTATCACGAACTTGCGGATGCGCTGCTCGAAACCCGGTGCGCCCGGTATTTCGCAGGTTTTTTTTAGCAGGGAAACGTTAATCATTTATCAGGCTTTTAGAAATGGCCAAAGGGGAATAGCCATTGGTTTTGTTGAATAATAAGTTCAATACGGTTTTAGGTTTGGTTGGGCAAAGGTAGTTAATATGGATTTTTTCCTTGAAATAATTCTTCCCGCTGATAGGAATCAACCAAATATCAATTTCGCCATCCGCTATCTCAAGACAAAACAGGCAGGACTTTGTCTTTAATGAGGTTATTGTTTGAAATTAGCTTAAAATTGGCTTTCCGTTATTATCGCAACAGCAGGTTGACAATTCCGTAAAAAAAATTGTCAGGCAAAACCAAAAACCCATTTACCATTCAACCATTAACCAGACTAAACATGCCTTTCCCATTCCATCACCAACTCGACGCAATGGACTGCGGGGCCGCCTGTCTCCGCATGGTCGCCGAGTTTCATGGTCGGCGGTACTCCCTCCAACAACTGCGGCAACGAACCTTCGTTGACCGGGAAGGCGTGTCTGCAAGAGGCATTGTGGTGGCTGCGGAGGGCATCGGGCTGCGGTCGCTGCCTGTCAAGATTCCGTTCAGAGGTGCTGATAACCAAGAGGTTGGGTTGACGGAAGCCCCCCTGCCTTGCATTGCCCATTGGCGGCAAAACCATTTCGTCGTCGTTTTCAAAATCACTAAAAAACACGTTTGGGTGGCCGACCCAGCAAGGGGCAAAGTGAAGTTCGGCCATGCCGAGTTCCAGCGAAACTGGTGTGCCGACCAGCATCAAGGAATCGTTGTCCTCCTCGAACCGACGCCGGCTTTTTATGCCGAAGTGGGCGACGCTGTCAACCGGAAGGGCTTCGGTTTCCTGCTCAGCTATCTTCGCCCCTATCGCCGATTGACAACCCAACTGCTTATTGGCCTACTCGTGGCCAGCCTCATCCAGTTCTTGTTCCCGTTCCTTACGCAGGCCGTCGTGGACGTGGGCATAGAAAACCAGGACCTTGGCTTTGTTTGGCTTATACTATTCGCACAGCTCATGCTTTTTGCTGGCCAGACCACCGTCCGTTTCATCCAAAATTGGATTCTGCTCCATATTGGCAGCCGAGTCAACATCTCGCTCGTCAGCGACTTCTTGGTGCGGCTCATGGACCAGCCCATCAGCTTTTTCGATGCCAAGATGACGGGCGACCTTCTCCAGCGCATTGGCGACCACCGACGCATTGAGGAGTTCCTCACCTTGGGCACGCTCAACATCCTTTTCTCGGTATTCAACCTCCTGATTTTTGGGTGCGTCCTAGCAGTGTACAACACCAAAATTTTCGTCATCTTCTTGATAGCCAGCGTGTTGTACGTGGCTTGGATTTTACTGTTTTTGAAAAAAAGAAAAGACGCCGACCTGCAGCGCTTTCGGGCATTGTCGGACAACCAAGGCAACATCATCGAGCTTATACAGGGGATGCAGGAGATAAAGCTCCAAAATAGCGAACACAAACGCCGTTATGGGTGGGTTCATATCCAAGCGAGGTTGTTCAGGGCAAATTTGCGGGCACTCTCCGTCACCCAATGGCAGGATGCTGGGGCACAGTTCATCGCCCAAATAAAGGACATCTTCATCATCGCCATTGCCGCCGCTGCCGTCATCAACGGGGAAATGACGCTCGGCATGATGCTCGCCACCATGTTCATCCTCGGCCAGTTGAACGTGCCGTTGCAACAAATCATCAGCTTCGTCCGGTCGGCACAGGATGCCAAAATCAGCTTGGAACGCCTCGGCGAAATACATCAGGAAGGAATGAGGGATGGAGTAGGGATGAATAATGAGGAATTAGGAATGAATGTAGATGGCGCCCTCATCCCTCATCCCTCACCCCTCATTCCTGTTTCACAGCCGCTCGTGCTCGAAAACTTGAGCTTTCGGTACAACCAGCTTTCGGATTTTGTGCTGAAAAACATCAACCTGACCATCCCCGCTGGCAAGGTCACGGCCATCGTGGGAACCAGCGGCAGCGGAAAAACGACCTTGGTGAAACTGCTCCTGGGCTTTTATGAACCCAGCGTCGGTGCGGTGAAGGTGGGGCAAATCTTTTTGAAAAAAATTCCCCCAACAAACTGGCGGGCGCAGTGCGGTGCGGTGATGCAGGATGGCTTTGTTTTCTCCGACACCATCGCTTCCAACATAGCAGAGAGTGAACCAGATTGGGATAAGGTGGACAAGGAGAAGCTGTTGAAGGCGGTGCAAGTGGCACATATTCAAGCGTTTATCGAAAACCTGCCGTTGGGCTACAATACAATGGTAGGGGCAAAGGGCAATGGCCTCAGCCAAGGCCAGCGACAGCGGCTGCTCATTGCCAGAGCCGTTTACAAACAGCCCGACTACATGTTTTTTGATGAGGCAACCAACGCACTGGATGCCCATACCGAGCGGATTATCAACGAAAACCTCAGCCAATTCTCACAAGGAAAGACGGTAGTGGTGGTCGCCCATCGCCTTAGCACCGTCAAGAATGCCGACCAAATAGTGGTATTGGAGCAGGGGGAAGTCGTGGAAGTTGGGACGCACGAAGCGCTTTCTAAGCGGCAGGGTGCGTACTATCAATTGGTGAAAGAGCAATTGGAATTGGGGGCATAAATTCGTCAATACTCAATCAATGAAAATCAAAAACCCATCCGACATCAAGCTCAACGAGCGCTACGACGTAGAAGCGCTCATCGGCAACCCGCCCAGTTGGACCCTGCGGTGGGGGCTGACGGTGTTGCTGTTGGTTTTCGGGTTGTTGGTATGGATTGCCTACCTCGTCCGCTACCCGGATGTGGTGGAGGCCCGTGCGGTGCTGACCACCCAAAACCCGCCCATTCGCCTCGCCGCCGGGGCAAGCGCCAAAATTGCGAAGCTGTATGTGGCCAATGGGCAGGTGGTGCAGTCGGGCGAGATTTTGGCGGTGCTCGAAAACCCTGCCCGGTTGCGGGACGTGAATGTGCTCGACAGCTTTCTGCAAACAATCATTGGGCAGGAAGGGGCGGCCAACCTCGGCGCAGAATTGCCAAAGGCCCTCCAACTTGGTAGCTTGCAGGCCAGCTATGCCGACTTTTTTCAGCGGCAAAAAGACCTCCGCTATTTCCTTTCGCAAAACATCAACTACCTGAAAATCACCAATTTGCGCAAGCAGATAGATGAGGTCGCTCTGCTGAACCACTCACTGGCCCGGCAGGAAAAAATACTGAAAGAGGAGGTGGAACTGGCCCTCAAGAACATGCAGCGGGACAGCACCCTGTTGGCCAACAATTCCCTGAGCAAAGTTGAATTTGAAAGAAGCCAATCCGAGTGGTTGGCCCGTCGGCGGGAGTTGGAGGCGCTGCGGTCCGGCACTTCGCTGAACAACCTTCGGATGCAGGGTATGCAGGCGCAAATCCTTGATTTACAACAAGTTCAGTCGGATGGAACCTCGCAGAAGCTGCTCGACTTCCGCTCCGATGCACAGCGGTTGAAGGGCGAAATTGACATCTGGAAACAGGCGTACCTGCTCGTGGCCCCCGTGCCGGGAGAGGTGGCTTTTACGAAAATCTGGAGCGAACAGCAGCAGGTGGCGGCTGGCACGGAGGTGCTGGCCATCGTGCCAAAGGAAGGCGCTGGCCGCATCTTTGCGAAAGCACTGCTGCCCAGCTTGCGGGCCGGAAAGGTGAAGGAAAAAATGGCCGTCAACATCCGCCTCGATGGCTATCCCTACCAAGAATTTGGGGTGCTGAACGGCGTGGTGGAGCGCATCGGCGCCGTGCCGAACGACCAGGGTTATGAGCTTGAAATTGCCCTGCCCGACGACCTCAAAACCAGCTATGGCAACCCGATTTCCTTTCGCCAGGAGATGCAGGGCATGGCACGGATCGTGACGGAAAAACGCAGCTTGTTGGGGCGGGTGCTGGACAAGATTTTGGCGGCTTTTCGGAGCAATTGACGGAGGGGCATTACTTGGTTTGTTTTTCAGAAAACAAGCCTTTTTGGGTCGAAAAACTCATTTTATTTCCAGCGCACGTCATTTTATGTCTAAGAAACTTCATTTTTTATTTTAGTTTCACAACAGGATGTGTTTAAAATGCAATTTTATGTGTTTAAAACATCGTTTTTGATGCTTGGATACTGCCTATCATTCGACAGAAAACAGGGTGTCAAAAACAAAAACGTATAGTTTTTAGGCAAAAAATGACGTGCGCAAAAAATAAAATGACATGCGCTGGAAATAAAATGACGTGCGCTGGAAATAAAATGAAGTTTCAATGAGTGGATAGGGGGTTTTGGGGACAAATTGCCACCTATTTGTTTCAAAAAATCAGGTTTTTGTACAAAAAAATGCAATAACAGCGCTAAAATCGCATGTTTTTTAAAAAGATAACGAGGTTGAATCAATTTGTTTTTATTGGGCTTATTCAACGAATACCACGCCGCCTATCGAAAGCCCTCCGGCATCATTGACAACCCTATTTTTTACCCCCATAAATTAGGCGCTCGCCTCCAATTGACACGCCTCCCAGCCCCATCTTTCGAGCCTACTGGCTGCCCTGCATCATTTCTGTCCTCATTTCCCGTCGAAAAAGCACCCTCGTCAGCATTTCTTCCACGGGCCGCTCCCACATCCGCCACTGAACGGAGTCGCTGCTCCAGCCGCTCTGCAACTGGTCAAAAAGCGCCGGGTCGCAGCGCAAACCGAGCATTTGCAGGTAGCCGCTGAGGTGCTGCAACTGCCATACCTGGCGGTAGTCCCTGACGATTTCTGCCCGGAATCGGCTGACAATCAGCAAGCTAAGCTCGTCCGGCCAAGCTGCCGCATGGTTTTTAAGGAGGCGGAAAAGGGGGCTGGCCTCATTGGGCAAATTAGTGGCCGCTTTCAGGAACGAAAGGGCCAAACGGGCCGCTTCCGGTGGTGCCAACAACTTTGCGAGGTGGTTGGCGGCGGGCAACTCCCAAATCCGCAGTTGCTCGTTTTTTTGCCAAAACTCAAACAGGGCTGCCGCCCAAACGGGGTTTTGGTGAAAAACAGTGGCCTCCAAACAGCCCCGCAACAGGGGCTCGGCCCAGTCCGTTTTTGAAAACAAATCGAGCAACTCGGCGGGCGTTTTTTCAAAATAATCCTCCCAATGCGGCGGCGGCACGAGCGCCATGATTTGCCCCAATTGGCCCGCCTTTGCACCACCCACCCAGCCGGGGTGTATTTTCAGGATACCATCCCGTTGGGCCGCCTCGTCCGGCGCTTCCGGGATATTGATTTTCAAAGAAATTCCCTTCCAAGTAAGGCAATCCGCTGCCCGCTTTGCCATTCGCTGTGCCATAAGGGAGCCGGGGATTTTTGCCAACAACGGTGCGGCCACCTGCCGTACCTCCTTCCGGCGGTCGTCGAGGCACCGCTCCAAGAACGGTTCGTCGGCGATGGAAAGGCCAACTTCGAGGAGGGCAAGAAAGGCCGCTTTGTCGGTATGGCTTTCCGAATCCCAAGTTGCGGTCAGCAATTCCAGTGCAAACCGGGGCGATTCCCCTCGCCAGAAACCGAGCAGCGCCAGCCGTTCCGTGCGGGAGCCCGTTTGCCAATCGGACTGCTTTGGGTCAATGAGGTAGGCCGACCAAACGGGGTGCTGCCGGAGCAACCAGCGGCCCGGTTCGTCCAACAGCGGCTCGACCTGCGGCCAAAGTTGTGGCAAATCGGGCAGCTTCATCAAGGCTGGGATTTCGGAAGTGGGCAGGTGCTTGCCCGTTTTTTTCAGCAAGTCCAAAAACTCATTCAGAACCAACAACTGCGGCCCGGCGAGTATCAAGCTGAGGTGGTGGGCGGTATTTAGGGAAGTCGGGTTGGCGCTGGTTTCCGATTGGGGGGTGGGCATTTCACCCGAGAAGTCATGGAGCAGAAAACCTGCCCTGCGCAATTGCGCCATCAAAGCCGCCCCATCACCGAGCAGGAGCGGGGCCTCACGCTTGGTGTCCACGCCAAGCTGCGCCAATCCATCGAGTGTCGGCTGGTTGAAGCTGCTGTTTTCAACGCCCAGCAGGGCGTTTTTGACCAAATCTTGCCAAAGCATGAGCGGGAGTTTGAAAATAATTGGGGCGAGTTTACGGCTAAAAATTGCAACTGCGGTTTTCTAAAACAAAAAGACCCCTCTAAGGGAGGGGCCGTGTTATGCCAGTGTTTGGCTAGTAAAACAACAAAAATCGTAAGTTTGACGCTGATTCAGAGTTCAGTCACTCGTTAAATCTCCATAGAAATGAAATTGGCAATAATAGGTTTTGGAAAAATGGGAAAAACGATAAAATCGCTCGCAGAGGCGGCTGGCGATAGCGTGGTAATGACCATTGATTTGGAAAATAGGCATGAGTTCACGACAGAAAACCTCCGCAATGCGGACGTTGCCATCGAGTTTAGCCGCCCAGAAACGGCTTTTGAAAATATCCGCACCTGCCTCGAAGCGGGTGTGCCCGTGGTGAGTGGAACGACGGGCTGGCTGGAGCATTTGCCTGCGGCAAAAGCCATTTGCGCAGCAAACAATGGTGCCTTTTTTTATGCTTCCAATTACAGCATTGGCGTGAACATCTTCTTTGCCATGAACCGGTATTTGTCAAAATTGATGACAGGGCAAGCCCAATACGACGTGTGGATGGAGGAGGTACACCATACCCAAAAGCTCGACCACCCCAGCGGCACGGCCATCACGCTGGCGGAGGGTGTTTTGGAAAATTTTGCGAAGAAAACGGATTGGAAAGCCTATTTGCAAACGACTGAAAATGAGCAGTTTAGTGCTCCTGAAGAAACCATTCCAATCATAAGCAAGCGGGAGGAAAACGTGCCGGGAACGCACGTTGTTACTTGGAAATCTGCCATAGACACCCTCGAAATCAGTCACGTGGCGCACTCAAGGGAAGGGTTTGCAGCGGGGGCATTGGCTGCCGCCCGGTGGCTAATTGGCAAAAAGGGCTGCTTTGGTATGCAGGACATGCTGGGGTTCTGAGTGGCTGACCCCATATATGGCGGCTTGTTGCCAGCAAAACTCAAAACCCGATACTCAAAACTAAATCACCCCAGCGCTTCCTGCGCTTCCATCCATTCCGTCATGGCAGCTTCAAGTTCGTTTTTCATCTTGGCATACTCGTCCATCACCTTCTGGCTGTTGGGCTTTTGGTAAAAATCGGGGAGTGCCATTTGGCTCTCCACGTCCGAGATTTTGGCTTCCAATTGCTCGACTCTCTTTTCGGCGTGGGAAAGGTGGCGCTGCATGTTTTTGCGCTCCTCGTTGTTCAAAACCTTGTGCTGGCCATTGGTGGTAGAAGCCACTTTGGTGGCTAATTCCACGTCCCGCATATTGTCGAGTTTGCGTTTTTCGAGGAAGTAGTTGATGTCGCCGAGGTAGGTGTGAAGCTTTTTGTCCCGGAACTCGACCGTGATTTCGGCCAGGTCGGAGAGGAAGTCCCGGTCGTGGGAAACGACGAGGAGGGTGCCTGTATAACTCATCAAAGAGGCTTTTAGCACCTCCTTCGAGAGCATGTCCAAGTGGTTGGTAGGCTCATCGAGCACCAATAAATTGATGGGTCGCAGCAGCAGGCAAGCCATCGCCAAGCGGGCACGCTCACCGCCTGACAGAACGGAAACCTTCTTGTCTTGGTCTTCGCCGCTAAACAGGAACGAGCCGAGGATATTGCGCAATTTGGTGCGCATCTCCGGCGGCGAGTGGTTTTCCATGGTTTCCAGCAGCGTTATTTTCGGGTCGAGCGCCTCGGCCTGGTTCTGGGCGTAGTAGCCGATATGCACGTTGTGGCCGAGCTTGACCTCCCCGGAAGTGGGTTGCAGGTGGTTGACTATCATCTTCGCAAGAGTCGTTTTGCCCATGCCGTTTTGTCCTACGAAGGCGATGCGCTGCCCCCGTTCAATGGTCAGCTCCACGTTGTTCAGTACATGAAGGCTGCCGTAACTTTTGCTCAAATTCTTCACCTCGGCTGCAATTACGCCGCTTCGTGGCGGCTCCGGGAATCGGATGTTCATCGTAGAAGTGTCCACGTCTTCTATTTCGATTCGGTCCATTTTGTCGAGCCGTTTCTGCATGGATTGCGCCAGCGAGGTCTTGGTGGCCTTGGCCATGAACCGGTTGATGGTCTTCTCCATCTGGTCAATCACCTTCTGTTGGTTGTTGGCGGCAGCGGTCATTTTCTCCCGCCGTTCGGTGCGCAGTTCCACGTACCGGGAGTAGTTGGCCTTGTATTCGTAAACCTTGCCTAGCTCGATTTCGATGGTGCGTTTCGTGACGTTGTCCAAGAAGGTTTTATCGTGCGAAATGACGATAACCGAGCCTTCGTAAGACTGTAGGAACTCCTCCAACCAGAGGATGGATTCGATGTCCAAGTGGTTGGTAGGCTCATCCAAAAGAAGGAAGTCGGGGCGCTGGAGCAGCATTTTGGCCAACTCGATACGCATCTGCCAGCCACCGCTGAACTCGTCGGTGAGGCGAGTGAAATCGGTTTGCTTGAAGCCGAGGCCCTTCAGTATTTTCTCTGCTTCTGCCTGTGTGTTCACCCCATCCAGCATGTGGTAATGGTGGTCGAGGTCGGACATTTCGTTCAGCAAATCCATGTACGCATCGGTCTCGTAGTCGGTGCGGGTCTCCAATTCCTTGTGGATTTCGGCGAGGCGCTGCTCAATGCGCTTGGTTTCGTCAAACGCCGTCATCGTCTCGTCCATCACGGTTTTGCCTTTTGGTATGCTCATCTCTTGGTGCAAAAAACCGAGCGTGGATGCTGTTGGCCGCTGGATGTTCCCTTCATCTGGGCGGACGTTGCCAGCAATGACCTTGAGCAAAGTGGACTTTCCGGCACCGTTTCGACCCACCAAACCGATGCGCTCTTTGTCACCAATGGTAAAACTGATATGGTCGAGGAGGGTACGGTCTCCGTATTTAATGAAAATATTTGCGGCTGTTAGCATTGATAATTCTGAATCGTTATTTTTTAAGGGCGCAAAGGTAGGGGGAAAGATTGCTTGATTGTTGAATTGTTGTATTGTTTTTATGTAGGCAAAGTATCTACGAACTTCTCCCTGACGACCACCCGCCCATTTTCGCTTCGCAAAAGCGTGGCGCAAGCCGCCGTCGGGTCGTGCTCAAATATCAGCCGCCAGTCGTTGGCCACGGCATTTTCGAGCAGCCAAGCTTTTTCCTCCAACGTTACCAATGGCCGGATGTCGTAGGCCATGACCCAGGGCATATTTAGGTGGAAGCTGGATGGCATGGCGTCCGCACAATACACAAAATGTCCCTGTGGGGTAGTTATATGCAATGACATCATCGCATCGGTATGCCCGTGGGTGAAGTGCACTTGAATGCCGGGAAGCCATTCGAGCATATCTCGCTGAACATCAATGAATTGTATCCGGCCCGCCTCCTTTAGCGGCACAAAGTTTTCTTTCAGAAATGACGCTTTTTCCTTTTCGTTGGGGTTCATGGCGGTTGCCCATTGCGGCTCATTTGACCAGTAAACTGCGTTAGGAAATGTAGGAACAAGCTTCCCGTTTTTATCCAGTATCACCCCGCCACCACAATGGTCGAAGTGCAAGTGCGTGAGGAAAACATCCGTGATTTCTTCCGGGGAAATACCGTGCTCGGCCAGCGAGGGTAGGGGGGACACAGGCCCTATTGGCTCAAAAAAGCTGCGCCATTTGGCATCTTGCTTGTCGCCGATGCTGGTGTCCACGAGGATTTTCCGATAACCAGTCTCGATGAGCAAGCACCGAACCGCCCAGGTGCAGAGGTTGTTTTCATCGGCGGGGTTGGCCTTGTTCCACATCCGTTTTGGCACGATGCCGAACATGGCGCCGCCGTCAAGCTTGAAAGTGCCGGTGGGGAGAAGGGTGAGTTTCATTTTGCAATATTTTTTTTGAAAAAATGGGTTTGTTGAAGCAAACGGAATAAAAAAAGCGGTGCAATTTCCACGGCACCGCTTTTTTGTTCCAAGCTGGATGGCAGTTAAAGCAAACGTTTCAGGGTTTCTTCTACTTGCTCGCCCCGGAAACCCGTAGCAGCGATGCGGCCCTCTTTGTCAATCATAAATGTGCGTGGAATGCTGCTGACCCCGTAGGTACGGGCTGGAGCGCACTCCCATTTTTTCAGGTCGCTGACGTGGGTAGGCCAAGTAAGCCCATCTTGTACAATTGCATCTTTCCATTTTTTGAGTTCGTTGGCACGAGCTTCTTTCAGCCTTGCGGCATCGCCGCCCATCATCTGCTCCGTGCGAGAGTCAATACCGTCCAGCGATACGCTAAATACCGTGAAGCCCTTGTCCTTATAGGCGTTGTAAACCTTGACCACATTGGGGTTTTCCATGCGGCACGGGCGGCACCAGCTTGCCCAAAAGTCGAGCAAAACCACTTTCCCCTTGAGGTCGGAGAGTGCATATTCCTTGCCGTTCGGGCTGGGCAGCTTGATGTCTGGCGCAGGTTGGCGTTGGCTTTCTTCGTAAAAAGTAAAGCCACCGTTGCTGGGCTGCTGTACTTGTTGCAACGAGGTAAGAAACCCGTCGTAATCTGTTACGTACTCCGAACCAGGATAGGCAGCCTCCAACTTTGCTTTGGCTTTTTTGTGCGTTTCGAGGAAGGCGGGGTTGCCGCCAAATGCTTGCATCGCAACGAGCACCCCTGCCATTGGGTTGGGAGCAGTCTCTACAAATGCTTGAACGTCAGCGGGCTGTGCAGTCTGTGCCACCAATTTCTGCATCATGTCCCGGTAGCTGAGGCAGCTTTCGCAACCTTTAATATCGTACTGGAACCGGTTGAAATTGGCGAGGTCACCATTGACTTCCAAATTGTCTTCCTTGCCATCGAGCACCAAAAAGATTTGCTGCTCGCCCACCCGGAGGCGGTAAATGCCAGCAGTTGGCTGCTCAGGCGTAGTCAGTGAAAACTTGCCAGCGGCATTTGCATCGGCCTTGATAATTACTAAGTTTGGGCTTGCCGGATTAAGGCCCACCTTGTCAAAATACACTTGCATATTGCCTGCATTGGTAATGGTGCCGGAAATGTCCAGGCCACTTCCCCCTCCAGTGGAACTGCCAGTGCCTTCTTTGCAACCTATTGTCAAGGCTGCTATTGCCAAAATTAAAAACGCCAGATTTTTCATGCTAAAGATTAGATTTATGTGGTTTGAATAGTTGAGTGATGGATAATTGTGCTGCGGGATTGTGGCTGAACTCGAACGACATTCACCACCGAAACCGCCCCTACAATCAATTTTCGTCAAATTTTTCGCCAAGGGTATTTTCATAAATGGCTTTCCACTCGGCCACACTTCCGAATTTTTCGCCATCTATTACAACCTCAGTGCCAAAAACTTCGCCCAATTTCGTGAAGGAGACATTGCTGTTTACCAAAAAGTTTTGGAAGTCGTCCTCTTTGTCGCTCTTCAGCGTGAGCACCACCCGGCTTTGGCCTTCTCCGAATAGGAAGCAATCCTTGCGGAAGGTGTCCATCGTTTCAACATTGAAACCCAGCCCGCTTGCAATGGCGCTTTCCATCAAGTTGGTAAAAAGACCCCCATCGGATACGTCGTGTGCGGAGCGGAGCCATTTTTTTCGGACAAGCTGCTGCACCAATTGCTGCAATTCAAACTCCTCGTGCAGGTCGAAATGTGGTGCTGGCGAACGCTTAACACCCAATACATTGCGCAAGTACTCAGAGCTGCTGAGGTCGTTGTGGACGTTGCCGAGCATGTAAATTACGTCGCCTTCGCCTTTGAAGTTGAGGGTAGTCTGGTGGGTGGGATCTTCCAATATACCCAACATGCCGATGGTCGGTGTGGGGAACACCGGCTCCGTTTTCGTGCCGACCTGGCTTTGGTTGTAGAAGCTCACGTTGCCCCCTGTCACGGGCGTGTTGAACTTCCGGCAGGCATCGCCCATGCCCTTGATGGCGTGGACGAACTGGTAATACACTTCGGGGTTGTAGGGGTTGCCAAAATTCAGGCAGTTGGTGATGGCCACCGGCACACCCCCCGTGCAAACGATGTTGCGGGCAGCCTCAGCGACGGCAATCATAGCACCCGTGTAGGGGTCGGCATGGACGTAAGCGGCGTTGCAATCCACCGTTACCACCAGCGATTTTTTTGAGCCTTTGATGCGCACGACTGCTGCATCGGAGGGGGCATTGGTGCTCAGGTTGTTGGTGCGCACCATGCTGTCATACTGCTCATATACCCAGCGTTTGGAAACGAGGTTTGGCAGCGAGAACAATTTCCGGGCAGCCACTTTGATGTCGCTTGGCTGTTCTATTTTGCTCAACCGGAACTTGCTAATATCGGCCATGTAGGCAGGCTTGGTGTATTCCCGGTCATAGACGGGGGCGCCGCCGCCCAATACCAATGGTTGGGCAGGTGTTTCGGCCACTTTTTCTCCTTCGTAGTAATATTCAAGTATGCCCGTATCGGTCACCTCTCCGATTTGCACACATTCGAGGTCCCATTTTTCAAACACATCGAACAGTGGTTGCTCCTGCCCAGCATGGCCCACGATGAGCATACGCTCTTGGCTTTCGGAAAGCAGGATTTCCCAGGGGAGCATATTGGCTTGGCGGGTCGGCACTTTGCTCAGGTCAATGCGCATGCCTGTGCCTGATTTGGCGCTCATCTCGGATGTGGAGCAGGTGATGCCCGCAGCGCCCATGTCCTGCATACCCACGACTGCTCCGGTCTTTATGGCTTCGAGGCTTGCTTCGAGCAGCAGTTTTTCCTGAAAAGGGTCGCCTACTTGCACGGCGGGCAGGTCTTCATGGCTTTCTTCGTGGAGGTCAGCGGAAGCAAAGGTTGCGCCGTGTATGCCGTCCTTACCCGTTCGGGAGCCAACAATGAACACGGGGTTGCCGGGCCCGTCCGCACACGCCGATACGGTTTCGCCCACCCGAACGATACCAACGGACATGGCGTTCACGAGGATGTTTTGGTTGTAACATTCATCAAAAAACACCTCGCCCGCCACCGTCGGCACGCCAAAGCAGTTGCCGTAATTGCCAATGCCTTTTACCACGCCCTTAACAAGGCCCTTGGTATGCTTGGTATCCGGATTCCCAAAACGGAGCGAGTTCAGCGCAGCAATGGGCCTAGCGCCCATCGTGAAAATGTCCCGATGGATGCCCCCGACCCCCGTGGCAGCACCTTGGTAAGGCTCAATGGCGCTGGGGTGGTTGTGCGACTCGATTTTGAAGGCGCAAGCGATGCCGTCGCCAATGTCCACCAATCCGGCGTTTTCTTCTCCCGCACCCACGAGCAGCCGTTTCCCATCACGGGGCAGTGTTTTTAGCCATTTGATGGAGTTTTTGTAGGAGCAGTGCTCAGACCACATGACGGAGTAGATGCTCAGCTCGACAAAATTGGGCGTCCGGCCCAAAATCTGTTTGATTTTCTCGAATTCGGCAGCAGTTAGTCCGAGCTTGGCGGCGGTAATTTCCGTAATTTCTGGTTCGGTGATTTGCATGAAAATGTTGTGTGAGACCTCTGACCCGCCCCTGACCCCTAAAGGGGAACCAAAATACTAATAGACCTCGGAACCTCGATAATATTTTTATCCAAGCTCCCCAGGGTCTCCACTTATTGGGTTTCCCTTTAGGGGGTCAGGGGCGGGTCAGGGGCAAAAGAGGCGCAAAGATAGCAAGGAGAGAATGAGTGGAGGAATGAATGCCTCAATATTCGGCAGTTAAAAAGTGACAAATTGTGCCAAATTTGTCGTGGCGTCGAATTAAAAAGGTGTTTTATCCAAGTAAAACGCCAGCAGTTCGTTCAAGCATCTAATCTTGGGCTTCCTTTTTCACTAAAACTTTTCCAGATGAACTTCTTAAAAGTGTTTTCAAGCTTCTTGTTGGTAAGCATTCTCCTATTAACAGCAAGCTGTAAAAAAGATGCAGCAGATGCCAATGATGCGCTGGGTTATGTGCCAGCGTCATCCACCAGCGTTACGGCCATTGATTTGAAAAAGTTAATGCAAAAAGCTGATTTTGAGGCCATCAAGCAAATGGACTTTTACAAAGAAATGGTTTCCAAATCTGGAAAAGAAAATCCAGAAATGACCAAAATCCTGCTTGACCCAAGGGCTTCAGGGGTTGACCTTGACGGAAAGATTTACTCTGCCACCGCCTTCAACGAGCAGAACCCAGAGGAAATGACGACCTATTTTTTCATGCCATTGACGGATGCGAAGGCATTTGGGGCCATGATGAAAAACGCAAAAGGCGAAGTCGTCGAGAAGAATGGCTTAAAAATCATGGACGATGGCGGCAATGCCATCATGGGCTGGAACGAGTCGGTGGCGATTTTTGCTTTCAGCAATGACGAGTCCGAGGAGTTCGAGGAGCGCTTTTTGGCTGCGTTTGTTGTAAATAAGGACAATGAGTTGGTAAAGGACCCCAGCCTTCAGAAGGCCCTTTCCGCCGACCACGACATCACGAGTTGGATTAGCACCAACGCCTTGGCCAAAAACAGCGGTGCAGGTTTCGCCCTCAGCATGATTGACGTGAAGTCGGATGCCCTCAAAGATAATTTCATTACTAGCTATGCCGATTTCGAGAATGGCAAAATGGTCGGCCACTCCGATTTCAACATCAACAAAAAACTGGGGCAAGACTTTATCGGTCGTTTTTTCAAAAAAGAAGTCAAGGCCGATTTTAGCAAAGTGCTGCCAAAGGGGCAGATGACCTTTGCAATGGTGATGGCATTTGACTTGGTGGGCATTGACAAGTTCCTCAGCGAGCGCCCGAACAGCAAGAAATACGCCGACTTCGCACTCAACGATTTAGGTGTCAAGCGCTCGGACATTATTGACGCTCTTGGTGGCGACATCATGGTGGCTGGGTTCGATGCCAAAAGCATGAAGGACGCTAAAATGGTGGTTTCCCTGAGCTTGAAAAACGAAGCGAAAGCCCGTGAAATTCTTCAAAAAGCAGTCAGCGACAAGAAGTTAAAGGAGGTTGAGAAAGATGTTTTCACGGCCATTTCATTGGGCAACGAAGATTTCAACATCACGGTCAACAAAGGCGTGGGCAAAATCCTGCTAAAGGATGGGATGCTGACCTTCTGCTCCGACGATGACTTGATGAACAAGATTAGGGCCGGGGAGACGGGAGGCGACACTGCGGCTGCCTTCCGGCAATTCGATGACCAAACACTCGCAGGTTGGTTCGACTTCGATGCCCTCCAAAATGTACTTGGCGGCGTGGAAAGCAACCGTTTCAAGGAAATGAATTTCAAGGTAAACAGCAAAGGCGCCGATTTCATTCTTGAGACCAATGACCCCAACTCCAACAGTTTGAAGGCTTTCTTCGAGATGATGAACGAGTCCTATAAGAACAGGGGGAAGATGCCGGAGGAGGCTTTGTAAGGTTTTGGAGGTGTGAAGGTCTTAGGTATGGAGGTCTGCGTGAACATACCTCCAAACCTCAAACCTTCATACCCCTAACACCATCATACCTCCAAAACCTTCTTATCAAAAAAGCCCGCTCACCGTTTCCGGTGGCGGGCTTTTTTTGTAGCGAGAGGGAGGCTTGAACTCCCGACCTTGCGATTATGAATCGCACGCTCTGACCAGCTGAGCTACCTCGCCGTTTTTCGTAAGCGGGCGCAAATATAGCAGGATTTGCATTTTTTTAGTTCCTCCCGTAAAAAGTTTTTAGGATTTCAATCTCCTCAGTCCAGCCTTTGCTTGTTGGTGCAGTCCCGTCTTGTGGTCTTGGGGCGACATGCTGAGGCAGAGATTATAGGCTTCCCGGGCTTGTTTGGGGCGTTTCAGTTCCTCCAGGATATGGCCTTTCTCCAATGCAGAGCGGCAAGCATAGTAGTAGGGGCTTTTCAGTCCGCTGTCAATAGTGGTCTGGTAAAATTGAAGCGCCTCCGTATGCCGCCCAAGTTTGTGCGTGATCCGCCCCATCCGGTATTGGTACTCCAATCGGTTTTTTTCTGAAAAATAATCCGTGGCCTTTTTTTCTTTCAAAACATCGTAAGCCCGTTGGAAGCGACCCCCGTCAAAAAGCACCCTCGCCCTGAGCAGTTCGACCGCAGGAGTATCGCCAGTCTGTGCCTCTGCATTGGCGCTCCGGTCGCTCCCGACGATGGTGTAACCCTTTGATTTACAAAGGTTCATGTTTTTTTTGTAGCCTTGCGAATCGCCATGAAGCAAGGCATGCCAAGCTAATTTTTGGTAAGCATCTTTGATGAAATTTCGCCCTTTATAGTTGTCCACGTAGCGTTGGAAATAAATATTTGCATCAGCGTCAAGGCGTTGCAGTTTGACCAACCCAAACATGTAGTCGAGGTAATAAAAGGGCTGGAACTGCTTTCCAGTGGGCTTTTTCAGCAGGATATTGATGGCCTCGTCGCCTCGGTCAGTGCGCATGGCCACGTTGGCCATCACAAAACAGGCAAGTGGATTTTCCTTCGGATTCAGGTCGGCTTTGTTGATGATTTTCCAAGCTTCCTCACTGTCGTTTTCGAGGTGGAGCAAGAGGTAGGCGTAGTAAACGTAAATCTCGTTTTCATAAATGAAGTCCTGTTTTTGGGCAAAATCCAGCACTTCCTCCAGTTCCTCTTTTCCCTGCTCCATCGAGCCTTCCATGCTGCTGAGCCAGTTCACCGTCCACTTGTAGTTGTCGGGAATTGTGCCAACGATGGCATGCAGTATACCGAGGTCTTTCTTGTTGGGCATGAACTTCGGGAACAGCTTGGCATTGGCTGTTAACAGTTTGAACGCCTTGTTAGTCTCAAAAAAAGCCGTCGAATACTCCTCAAATTTCAGCCTTGCCAGTGCCCAGTGCAGCCGGATGTCTGCTTGCAGGAAGAGGTAATAAGGTGAGCTTTTGTCTCCCTGCTCCTCAATCGTTTTCAGCCGTTTGTCCTTGTTCTTTTCTAATTTTTTGAACTCTGTCACCTCCTCGTTGATATAGACCCTAAAGAAGTCAAGGTAATTTTCGACGTGGAGGACTAGCAAGTTGTCGGGGTCATTTCGGCGGATGGCGGTAAGGTCAGATTCAGCTTCTGTGAAGCGCAGACTCAGGGTTTTGTCGTAAGCTGTGCGCAGGGCAGGCGTCCACTCAAAGCGCTTTTTTGCAGTTGCTGGCGCAATGATTTGAAAGAAAAAGAATAGAAAGATAAAGGTTCTCACGGTTGGGTATTTTTTGGCAAACTTGCTTACTTGACTCGATAGGACACGGATTTAACGGATAAGAACGGATTTTGACAAAATCAAAATCTGGTTAAATCTGTTCAATCCGTTAAATCCGTGTCCTATCCAGCCCGTGTCCATCCAGCTCTGAGAATTAGCGTCCCATCCTTCCCGTGCCCATCACCACATCCATCGCTTCGCACATCATTTGCGCAGCAAAGTCCAAATCGGCCTCGGAATGCGCCGCAGAAACAAAGCCCACCTCATAACCTGATGGTCCCAAGTAAACGCCCCGCTTGAGCAATTCCCGGTGCAAAACCTTGAAATGGGACATGCTGCCAGCATCAATTTCCTCGGCACTGCGAATGATGTTTTTGGAAAAAGCAATCCAGAAAATAGAGCCAGCGGATGGAAAGCTGACTTCATAACCATTTGACAAACAATGGTTTGTGATTTTTTGCAAAAATCTGTCTGTTTTCGCTTTCAGGTTTTCATAAAACCCTGGCCTAAGCAATTCCGTCAAAGCTGCCTTGCCAGCTGCCATCGCCACGGGGTTGCCGGAGAGCGTGCCAGCTTGGTAAACTGGGCCGTCCGGTGATACTTTCGACATGATTTCGGCACTGGCGCCGTAAGCTCCGACGGGCATTCCACCACCAATGATTTTGCCGTAAGTCACGATGTCCGGTGCTATACCGTACATCCCAGCCGCCCCCTCGAAGCCGACCCGAAAGCCGGAAATCACCTCATCAAAAAGGAGCAAGATGCCGTGTGCCGTGCATTTTTCCCGGAGGGCAGAAAGGAATGCCCCGGCTTGCAGCAACAGTCCGTTGTTGGCGGGAATCGGTTCAATGATGACGCAGGCGATGTCTTGGCCGTGCAGGCGCAGCGCCTCGTCGAATGCCGTCATGTCGTTCAGCGGCACGACGATGGTCTCCGCCGCAAACGCCGCCGGGATGCCCGCCGAACTGCTCTCGCCAAAGGTCACGAGACCGGAACCCGCCTTCACCAGCAACGCATCCACATGCCCGTGGTAGCAGCCCTCGAACTTGAGGATTTTGTTGCGACCCGTGTAGCCCCTCGCCAGCCGGATGGCCGACATGACGGCCTCTGTGCCGCTGCTTACGAACCTGATTTTTTCAATGAAACGATTGTTGGAAAGTATCAATTCGGCCAATTCGTTCTCTAACCGAGTGGGTGCGCCGAAGCTGGTTCCGTTGGCCGCAGCATTGATAATCGCCTGATTTACAGCCGGATGCGCATGGCCCAAAATCAGTGGCCCCCAAGAGCAGCAGAAGTCCACGAACACGTTGTCGTCTTCGTCGGTAAGGCGGCAGCCCTCGCCTTTTTTGAAAAAAAGCGGCGTGCCCTCCACCGACTTGAAGGCCCTCACGGGCGAGTTGACCCCGCCGGGGAAATAGGTTTTGGCGGTCGCAAAAAGTGCTTCGGAATTGGTACGTTTGATGTCTGGCAGTGTTTTCATGGCGCAAAAGTAGCGCATCCGCTATCCGTGCGTGTAAGCGGTTGGTAAAATTATTGCGGAGCAAAAAATGCGAAACTGCTACCTTTGTTTTAATTGTGGCCGCCCAATTTATTGGGCTGGCCGTGAGCATAGGCCAGCCCAATAAATTGGGCGGCCACAAAAGGCATGGATAATCCATTCGACAAAATAGAGGAAACCTTCGAGGTGGACCTGCCAGAGCGGCAGACCCTTGACGATTATATTGACACGATTTTGCCACAAATCGGGCACCTCGGCGAAGACCTACGGGAACAGAAATTCTACGTGGCACCCGGCGGCAAGCCCTGGCTCGAAATTCGGGACGACCCCGGCTTTCAGGAAACGGTGGTGCACTTCTTCAATGACGGCGGCGAGTACCTCCAGTCCGTGGACGGCAACGTAAGCAAGGGCCGCTGGCGCCTGCTCGATGGCACGAACAAAATGATTATCGAACAGGGCGGCGACAAAGGCCCTGGCCGCAGCGAGCTGTACGAGTTGGCTTTCCTCAACAACTTCTTCTTCATCCTCCGCAAGCATGGCAACCAGCACAAAGGCAAGCGCTATTTTTTCATGGGTTACGAGGGGGCCGTGCGGGGCCTAAAATGGCGGGACTGCGTGGAACTGATGTACAACGAGTACCGCAGCCAGTGGGGGATGTTTCAGTATTTGGTGATTATTGTGATTGTGATTGTGGTGGGGGTGGTGCTGTTTTCGATGTGGTAGGTCTGTGCTTTTCAAAAAGAGGAATTATCCGGCTATTTGATGCAGTAAAAAAGTTAAGCCTGTAGGCCCAACTTTGCAATGTGACAATTCCCTGCTCAGGTTTTTTTCATTATCGCAGCTTGAATAAGTTTCTTCCTATCTATCACCGACTCCACATTGTTCAAATCGAGTCCTGCGATTGTTGCTTTGCCAATTTCAGAGTTCGGGATAATTTCACCACTGGAGTCCAGTGTAAAATGTGCCTCCCAATTATCATTTCTCGGATGGAAAAACCGAGTCAGGACTTGTGGATTACCTGAAAGCGTGCCTAAATCCGTGCCTTTATTTCGGTTACATATAGGACATGAATAGGCTAAATTTTGGACTTCACTGGCACCTCCATGTTTTTTTGATATGATATGCTCAATTTGAAAGACGAAGAAACTTGCCTTCTGCGGCAAAAGGCAATATTCACAAGCATGGTTCGCACGTTGAGCTACCAGTTTCCTCAATTTTACAGGAATGTAGCTTGGCATTAGGCCACTTGTTTGAGTCGAAGAAAAGCATTTGCCTTCGCAAGCCTTATCAAGCGTTCAAGAACAATATAATGGTCAAGTTCGTCCTTTTCTTCCTTTGTTAGCACCGTTGTTTTTTCCTTGGCAATCAGCTTTTCCAATCTTTTTTGCATGGCTGCTGGTGCTTTGAGTTTAACCGTTTTTTCTGGACTCATGCTTGCGATATAATCCGCAACGATATTATAGCTTTCAAGAACTTCCATTTGAAAAAGTTTAAAAAGTTAAGTGGTTCTTTAACGCAAATTTAGCCCAAAAAGCGATTTGAATTTGGAGGTTTATCAAATATTAACTCACACCAACTCCATCTCAATCTGCCGTTTCGCCAAGTTCGTTTGCAGTATCAGCACTTTAACATGGTCGCCCATCTTGAACACCCGGCCAGACCGTATCCCCTTGGCCCGCAGGCGGCCATCGGCCACATCGAAGGGTTCGTTGAGGGTATCGAAACCGACCATCCCCTCGCATTTGCTTTCCAGCAACTCCACGAAAATGCCCCGCTCGATGATGCCAGAAACCAATCCGTCGAAAACCTCGCCGACGTGCTTCTGCATGAACTCTACTTGCTTGTACTTGATACTTTCCCGCTCGGCTTCCATCGCCTTGCGCTCTTGCAGCGAGATATGCTTGCACTGTTCCTGTAGCCTTGACTTATCGGCACGGAACGTGCTTTCGCCCAAGTTTTCAAACAAAATCCGGTGCGCCAGCACGTCCGAATAGCGGCGGATGGGCGAGGTGAAATGCGAGTAAAAATCGAACGCCAAGCCGTAGTGGCCAATGTTTTCGGTGGAATATTCGGCTTTGGCCATCGTGCGGATGGCAAGCGGCATCAGCAGTTTGAACGCCTCGTTTTCGTCGGTAGCCTCAGCCAGTCGGTTGAACGAAGCGGCGATTTCCTGTGGGGTGTTGATGCGCATTTGGAAGCCAAGTTCCTTCGCAAACAGCGACAGTTCCTTCACTTTTTCGTCGTTCGGGTAGTCGTGGATACGGTAAACAAAGGGGATTTCCGCTTGGTTTTCCATTTTCTTGTTGATGAAAATGGCGACCTCCTTGTTGGCCAGCAGCATGAAATCCTCGATGAGCATGTGAGCATCCTTGCGCTCCTTCACGAACACCTCCGTGGGTACACCGTTGGCATCTAACCGGAAGCGTACCTCCTCAGTGTCGAAGTCAATCGCCCCGTTTTTGAAGCGGTCTTTGCGAAGTTTGTGGGCGATACGGTTCAGGATTTTGAGTTCCTCCGCAAAATCGCCTTCCACCGTTTCCAGACCAGTTTGTGCCTGTTCGTAGCTGAACCGACGGTCAGAATGTATGATGGTTTTGCCGAACCAGCGGTTTACCAACTGGTCTTTTTCATTGAACTCAAACACAGCGGAAAACGTCAATTTATCCTCGTTTGGCCGCAGCGAGCAAAGGTTGTTGGAGAGGCGCTCCGGCAGCATCGGCAGTACCCGGTCCACGAGATAGACGGAGGTGGAGCGCTTGTACGCCTCCTTGTCGAGTTCGGTGCCTGTCTTCAGGTAATGGGTCACGTCGGCGATGTGTACGCCGACTTCGATGTTGCCGTTTTCGAGCACTCGGTAGCTGAGTGCATCGTCGAAATCCTTGGCATCTTCGGGGTCAATCGTAAAGGTGGTCACGTCCCGGAAGTCCCGTCGTAGCTGGATTTCTGATGCTGGGATAAGGTCCGATATGGCCTCTGATTCCGTCACCACTTCCTCCGGAAAATCAAGCTGGAAGCCCTTGCCGATGAGGATGACTTTCATC
This sequence comes from Saprospiraceae bacterium UBA6168, assembly GCA_002435785.1. Lineage (GTDB taxonomy): Bacteria > Bacteroidota > Bacteroidia > Chitinophagales > Saprospiraceae > UBA6168. Next base: position 126,835 of record DIUC01000033.1, read on the forward strand.
TCCAAATCGCTGCCTTCGGCACCGAGCAAGGTGGTCACCACGCCCCTCGGATGCTGTGATGGCGTCTTGTGCCACTGCGTGATTTTCACGATGACCCGGTCGCCGTGCTCTGCTTCTTTCGTGTCGGCAAGGTCAACATAGATGTCCATCGCCACCTGTGGGTTCGATGGCACGACGACGGCCTGTTTGCCTCGGAGGTGAATGGTGCCGACGAACACATCGCTGGCACGTTCGATGATTTTCATTACCTCGCCCTCTGGCTTTCGGCGGCCACGAGGCGTCCAAACGGAAAGTTCCACGAGGTCGCCGTGGAGCGCCGAACCGAGGCCCTTTGCCGAGACGTAAACGTCCTGTTCGTGGCCCTCGCACTCAATATAGGCAGCGCCCGTGCGGGTCATGTCCACATAGCCGGTCAGCGTTTTTTTGGGTAAAAAGCGGGCAGCAGCTTCTTTGAGTTTGAATTTGAAATCACCGAGCGGCTTGAGGTGGCCAGCTTCGGTGAGCTTGCCAAGGGCGTGTGCGACGGCATCTTTGCTGTTGCCCAATTGCAGCTTGTTGGCGATTTGTTTGGGGTTGAACTGTTTTTTTGGGTTTTCCTTGAACAGTCGGAGCACTTCCCGCTGCAACTCGCTGGCGGAGAATTTCCGCTCCTTTTTGATGAATTTTTTCTTATCCATTGCTTAAAAATGAAATGAGGTTTTGGTAACCTGATGCGGTGGGAAAAACGGGAGTTCTTGTTTTAAGAAGCTGATTTTCAGCATTTTACGTTTAAAGCAGAACACGGTTTTCGATGACCAAAATTGGCTATTTTTTCCTTGAACAGTTTACCGTGGTGTAAAATAAATGATATTTTCAAAAGGCAGGCTCGAAACTTGGCAGGCTTGGTCTTTTTGGTATTCATTCGGCGTTAAAACAAGTTGCGCTGATAAAAGTTCCCTTCCCGGAAAAAAGGAAAGGTTTACATTTGGGCGTACTCAACAATCGAACACCATGCAAAAACGCCTTTACGTAGCCGCCACCAACCAACATGTCGGTAAAACCACCTGCACCCTTGGCCTTGTCGAAGCCTTCCGGCAATCGGGCATTCGAGTCGGCTATTGCAAGCCCGTCGGCCAAGAGGCCATTGACATTGAGAACCTGCAAGTGGACAAGGATGCCCTGCTCTTTTCCACCATGATGCACTTCGACCTCGTGGCCAAAATCCACAGCCCCGTGATTTTGGGCAAGGGCGCTACCCAAGCCTTTTTGGATGAACCAGAGAAATACCCTTACCGACAGGATGTGATAGCAGCTGCCAAGTTCCTCGAAGACCAATACGAAATGGTCGTTTATGAAGGTACGGGACACCCTGGGGTGGGCAGTGTGGTGGGCCTCAGCAATGCCGATGTGGCTGCATTGATTGGGGCACCTGTCATTTTGATTGTCGAGGGTGGGGTAGGGTACACCATTGATAGGCTGAACATGTGCCTTTCGTTGTTCCGTGAGCAAAACGTGCCCATAGCCGGGGTCATCATCAACAAGGTTTTGCCCGATAAAATCGAAAAAGTACGCCACTACATTGGGCTAAAATTGGCAGCGTGGGACATCCCGTTGCTCGGGGTTTTGCCTTATGAAAAAACGCTCCTTTACCCGCTCCTTTCGACCATTTTTGTTGCCATCAATGCTCGTGCGCTTTACAATCCGCAGGGCCTGAACGTGTTGGTGGAAAATGTGGTAGCTGCTTCGCTCATGGGTAGCCATAATTTTGACGAAGACCGTGGCGTACTGCTCGTCGTCAGCAAGAACCGCCTCAATGAATCGCTGCTCGGCATCCAGCGGTTGAGCAAGCAAAAAGGCATGGAAAAATCGCCGCTTTCCGGTATCATCATCACGGGCGATGGCAAGCAACTGCACCATATTGATGACTTCCACCACGAGCAGTACGTCATTGACCACCAGATTCCAATCATTTCCACACCGCTCGACACCTACGGAACGGCGGTGAAAATCAGCCACCTGGAAGTGAAAATCAATGTGCAAACACTCGGAAAAGCACGCAAGGCCATCGAACTGGTGCGGGATAACTTGGACTTATCGAAAATAAAATGGTAGGGTGTGGAGCTATGTCAAAGCACCTCCTTAATTTCTTCCACAGAAATATCCAGGTGCGAGGCGTCGAGAATGCACTCGCCGTTTTTTATCACCAAAATCTGTGGGGACTCATGGAAGACTTCGAACCGGGAGGCGATTTCGTTGGAAATATGGCGGTAGCTAATCAGGTCGAGGTAAAATGGCTCGATTTGCGAAGTGGAAAAATCCCAACTGCCTTCCAATCGGTGCTGTGCCATAAAGCTAATGCTGCATCGGGTACTGTGCTTGAAAATAAGGCAGGGAACTTGGTAGGAGCGCTCAACGATGGCGTCAATTTCAGTGGCTGAGGTCAGGGGATTCCAGGTCATGCTCGATATTGTTGTTTGACGGCTGCCGAAAACCGGAAGCCGTCAACTAACAAATATTTATTTCACTAGTTGAACAACTGTGGTAATTGCCTTGAAATTATTTGGACATCCGTAACCTTTGTTGCAGGAAGCAAAGGAGGAGGCCAATAGGGCGAAGGCAGCAAGGATTGCGAACTGCTTCAAGGTGCTCTTTTTCATTGAAAAACGATTTAGGATATGTTATGAAATTGGATTTCCGAAAACTTTCCTGCTTAACGTGGAGTAGGGGACAGTTATTTCGGTTGGCCCAGTTAATTTTGCTGCAAAAATAACGGATTTTCAGGTGGAAGGTTCGATAGTTGCGGAAACAGTGGTTAATTAATCAAAAAAACACGTTCCGCAAATCAACCAAGTTGCCTATTGGTCAAACCTCTCAAATTTTTTCATGCGAATTCACCTGATAGCGATGGGCGGGGCAGTCATGCACAATCTTGCGCTCGCCTTGCAAAAAATCGGCCATTTTGTTACCGGCTCAGACGACGAAATCTACAATCCCGCAAAAGATAGGTTGGAAAAGGCTGGGTTGTTGCCCGAAAAATTTGGTTGGTTTCCCGAGAAAATCACCACTGACCTCGATTTTGTTATTCTCGGAATGCACGCCAAGGCCGACAATCCAGAACTGTTGCGAGCACAAGAAATGGGGGTGCAGGTCATGTCCTTTCCAGAATTTATTTACAAACAAGCGAAGGACAAAAAGCGCATCGTCGTGGCAGGCAGTCATGGCAAAACGACCACAACGAGCATGATTATGCACGTGCTGCGCAACAGGGGGCTTGACTTTGACTATTTGGTGGGAGCACAGTTGGAGGGCTTTGACACCATGGTTCGGCTCAGTGATGCGCCCATTATGGTCATTGAGGGCGATGAGTACTTGTCCTCCGCTATTGACCGCAGGCCGAAGTTCTTGCACTATCGCCCGCACATCGCCGTCATCACTGGGGTGGCTTGGGACCATATCAACGTTTTCCCGACTTACGGGGAATATTGCCGCCAATTTGAACTGCTCACGCAAAACATGGAAGTAGGCGGAAACCTCTTCTATTATGGCCCAGACAAGGACCTTTCTGAAATTGTAAGTCGTTCAACCTCAGAGATTTATGCAGCACCCTATTCCACCTTGCCTCACAGGGTGATTGAGGGCGAAACCATCGTCAGAACCTCGAAAACAGATAATGTCAAACTAAAAATCTTCGGCGACCACAACCTCGCCAACCTCGCAGCCGCAAAATTGGTGTGCGAAGTGCTTGGCATCAGGGACAGGGCTTTCTGGAAGGCCATCCAAACTTTCACAGGAGCAGCCAAGCGTTTGGAGCAGTTGGTGTCGGGGGAAAAATTCTCGGCTTGGCTCGACTTTGCCCATGCCCCCTCCAAGGCCAGGGCGACCGTGGAGGCCGTGCGGAATTTGCACCCAGATCGCCACCTCATCGCCTGTCTTGAACTGCACACTTTCAGCAGTTTGGACAAGGGTTTCTTGCCACTTTACAAAGGCACACTTGACCCAGCCGACGTGGCCGCCGTTTTTTACAGCCCGCATACTTTGGAGATGAAGAAAATGCCGCCTATTGCGCAAGCGGAAATACAGGCTGCCTTCGGCAAACTTGGCTTGCAGGTTTTCACTGAGCGGGCCGATTTGGAGGCATTTTTAAAAAAGCAGGACTTGGGGCATACCAACTTGCTGCTAATGAGTTCGGGCAATTTCGGTGGGATGGATATTCCTACCTTTGTGCGTAATTTGGTGGCCTACTGAAAAATTACCCTGATGGCCGGTTTGGTCAAGAAAAATATCCTCGCCGAAAATACTTTGGTGCATCAGGGGGATGTAGTGATAGAGCTGGCATGATATTTTTTATTCATTTTAATCATTCATAAACTCAAATCAAAAATCTTCAATCAATGAAAAAACTGAGTCTCTATTTTTTGGCAGCAATCGTGGTTGCCAATCTGGCTGCCTGCGCAAGCGATGGTGATTGTTCGCTTCAGGGCAATTGGAAGGTCAAGGATGCCGAAGTGACCTCCGACAAATTGGACGAAACAGTATTGGGCATGGCAAAAGATATTATGCTGAAAACTACTTACAGCTTCACTGCTGACAGCATTGTTATCAAATCGGGCGGGCCAAGCGGAGAGTTCCGTGGCTCCTATGCATTGGATGCCGTTGGCCAAACGCTTTCCTGGAACACAGTGGGTGTCTCCAACAGTTCACAATACAGTGACAACATGAAAATACTGAGCTGTAATAGCAATGAACTTAAACTGTCGAAGCGCAATCCCGTGGACACAACCCAAGCTGCTTTGACGACTTCTACGATGGTCTTGGTGCGGGAAAATTGATTTTCTTTCACAAGTGGAAAAAGACTGCCAAGATTTTCTGGCAGTCTTTTTTTTGCCCAAAAAGCATGCAAGGCTTTGTTAAAGCTATTTTTACAAATAAGGTAATTTGGATATTTTTTTGTTTTCCTTCGATTAGGATTTTTTCAATGTCTATCGGTTCGATATTTTAGCATAGTTATTGCAGACCGCAAGGAATTAAAACTGCACGAGCTATGTCGAACCTCTTCCGAATCTTGCTGTTCGTGCCCCCCATGTTTCTTTTTGCTTTTTCTGGTTTTTCACAATTAAGCGGAACAATCGAACAAAATCCCAGTAACGGTACCTACACCGTTTCTGTCATACCTTCCGTAACGTGGGCGCCGCCCATGAGCATCACCAGTGGTGCCGGTATCACGGTGAGGGCAGCGGCAGGTAAACTGCAACTTTCCAATTTCCAAGCGATTACTGGCCAATGGTCCATCACGGGAGTCTTTGCAACGCCGAGCGAGGCAACAGGGTTTGACTATTTCACCTTTGGATTGTTGCAGCCCATCTCCAACACCACTTATACCAATGGTGTAAAAAAGCCTTTGTTTTCGTTCAACAATAGCCTCGGTTGTGCAACGGTGGAAATCATTGACAACCAGACGGATCCCGTGAACGTCCCCAACAATTCCATCAATGTTGGCATTGACAATTATTTCAGCATCGTGGGTGCGGGAAATGGGGTGAACGCATATTCTGGAAATACGGCAGCGAATTTTGTTGGTTGTGCGCCACTTGCTTTTTCGGCAACGCCCGGCACCAATTCCTTGCCATGCCACGGTGATGAAACTACCATTACTGTGACGGTTTCTGGCGGAAAAGAGCCTTATACCGTCAACTGGCTCAACCAAACGGCAAACACCACTGGCACTGGCCAAATACCCATCTTTGAGGGCAGCAATACATTCTCAGGCATGAAGGCTGGGAATTATCTATTTACGGTAGTTGACCAATTTGACAGTACCAGTGTCACCAACTTGGTCGTGACCCAACCAGCGGTCGCCCTCCGAATCGAAATGCTTGGCTTGGACGTGCCATGCGAAGGCAACATGGACGGCGAGGTTCAGGTTTCCAAAGTGGTTGGTGGGACAGTGGCTGGTAGCTACCACTACGATTGGGAAGGCTTTCCTGCGGAAACAGATTCCATACTTACCGATATCACCAATGGCATGTACTATGTCACCGTAACGGATGACAATGGGTGTACTGCCACCGGTTCCACAGCTGTAAATGCTGCTGGATACTTGATTTTCTCGCAAACCATTGTCAAAAACGTCAAATGCAATGGTGCGGCAAATGGCTTGATTGACTTATATCCAATCAGCCCCTCAGGAGGGCAGGTTTTCGATTTCAACTGGTCAACCAATGCCAATGCTGGCAACTCTTCCGCTGCTTGGAACCTGTCTTATGGGACCTACACCGTCACCGTGACAGATGTGGAGTTTGGCTGCAGCGCTACTGCCACCTACACCATTGCGGAGCCGCCTGCGATAGAGATAGATTACAGCTTGTTTGAGCCAAAATGCCACGGGGAGCAAGGCATCCTCGAAATCATGGGCGTATCCAACAACCAAGGAAGTTGGATCGCCGAAATAATTGGAGGCGAAAGTGAGGCAGATGGCTCTAAATTCCTGCTAACCCCCGGCAATCCCATGCGCTTGGTTGTAAAGGATGCCAAAGGCTGTACCACCTCAGAAGACTTTATCGTGGCTGCCAAACAGGAGTTACGACTTGATATTGGCGATAGCTTTGACATAAAATACGGGCAGGAGATTGAGTTTGAAACCACCTATTTCCCCTTTGATAACGTATTTTTTGAATGGAGCCCAGCAGATGGCCTGAGCTGCACGGATTGCCCTGACCCATCGGCCACGCCTACCGAGACAACGACCTACCGGCTACAAATGACAGACACAGCGGGCTGTACCATTGAGGATTTTGTCACTGTGGCTGTTCACAAATCGAGGGATATTTTCATACCCAATGCTTTTAGTCCAAATCAGGACGGCATAAACGACGTATTTTATCCTTATGGTGGATTTGAGATAGTCGCCATTCATTCTATGCAGGTCTTTGACCGATGGGGCGGCAAGGTGTTTGAAAAATTTGAGAAGTTCAATCCAAATGACCCCAGCGCTGGCTGGGATGGAATTGCAAGAAACAAGCCCGCTGATGGGGGTACCTACCTGTACACTATGAACGTTGAATTTATTGATGGTGAAATCATTTTGTTCGCTGGCGAAGTGAACCTGATGAAGTGATTTCGATTGCCTAAAAGGACAAATCCAGAATTTTTGGTCATCCTGATTGGAAGAAAAACCTTCAAACTACATTTTGAAGAGGATACCTCTATTGGTGGCCAATTTGGCGTTTTGGCCGAATCTTATCCAAACCCTTTTGATGAATTGTTAGATAAGTTGAATGCTGCTACCAATGAAAGATTCAACGTAGAGGGCATTCCAAGCAATTGATTTCAATGGCGACAAAGTTTGGCCTTGTTTTTGAAAAACTACTAACAGTCAACGTTTTATAAAAAATTCCCCCGGTTTATTCTCCCCCCTGTAACTGGTCGTGGTTTCGCTGAATGATGGCGTTTTGCCCGGTATTTATAGCCTCGTATTTCTCCCTGTCATTTTCAGTGCAAACTGTTTTTCGTGAAGCTAATCACTCATTATCATGAAACCTCAGCTTACACTTGTAGCTTTATTCCTCTTTTTTGGCACACTTACCGCACAGGTAAAGTTCAAAGTCAAACTACTTTCCGACAACCAGACTTATCAGGTCAACTTTAAGCCTGATACCGACTGGGCCAATCCACTTAGCACCACTACTGCGGGGCAAGTCACCATGCGGGTGCCTGTTGGCGGCTTTGCACCTGGGCCTGTCACCAATATCAAAGGTGTCTGGAAACTGATAAACACCGTAGCTTCTCCCGTGGAGGCGCCGGGTTTTGTTTATTATATCTATGGCTTGGACGCACCTATAGTTGGCAGCCAAATCACCTATACCAAAGGTGTGGAGATTCCAATGTTCAGTTACAAGAACAACGGGAACTGCACAGGGCCGGTGGAAATCATCAACAACACAACCGACCCGTTCCTGGAGCCTAACTCCCAGAACCTTGGCATCAAAAACTACCTCACCGTACTTGGTGCAGGTCAGGGCGTGAATGCCTACACTGGAAATTATACCACCTTCGATGCCGATTGCACGCCCATCAGCAATTGTGGAATTGAGGTGTTTGATGTTGCGCTCATCTCTCCATCTGCTTGCGGTATCGCAGATGGCAGCATCACGATTGATGCAGTGAACAGCAATGGGTTTCCCATGCAATATTCCATCACCTACGGTACGCCACAGGTCATTTGGCAGAATACTCCCGTTTTCTCCAACCTTGCCGCAGGCAATACTTTTTACGTAGCGGTAAGGGATATACTCGGCATCTGTATCGTGGAGGTCGGGCAGTTTCACCTGCAAGGGCCGCTCGCAGCCATCGTACAAAGCGTGAACCTGAACAACCCAGATTGTGGTGGAACGAATGGCAGCATCACCATCAATGCCATCAGTGCCAATGGTGGTACGCTAAACTATTCCATGACCCCCAATGGGCCGTGGCAATTGTCCAGTACCTTCAATGGCCTTGCCGAAGGCACCTACACTTTCTATGTCCGGGACATCACCAACAACTGCCAAAACTTGGTAGGCACCTACACCCTCATTGGCTGTGTGCCGCCGAGCTGCATACTGACGTATGATTTGAACGACCTTGGCAACGGAAAATACGAGGTCACTTTGATAACGGACACCACTTGGAACCAACCTTTGAACACGACTTCAAACCTTCAGGTCACCTTGAAAGTACCAACAGGTGGGTTCGTCGCCTCCAACGTAACAGACCAGACGCCGGGCGTAAACTTTGCGGTAAGCGAGGTTGTCACTGCCCCAATCGAAGACCCTGCATACGACTACATAACCATCAGCCTTCAAAGCCCGACCACCCTCTTGCCGTATGTGGATGGCAACACGGTGCACCTATTTACTTTTGACAATACAGGTACTTGCACGGGCGACAGCATCCGGTTCATGCTCGAAGATGACCCGTTCACTGCGCCAAATAGCCAAAACAGTACCGCTGGCCAGTACATCTCCGTGCTGGGCTATGGGGCGCCCGATGCGCCGATTTGCCTCGCAAAGAATGCTGTCATCTGCGATGCTGTGCCGCCGCCAGCACCGATTTGCTTGATTACTTACGAAATTGAGGAACTGCCGGGCGACATTATCCAAGTGTCTATTATCTCCGATACGACTTGGACTGGTGTTTTCAGCCAAACTAGTTCTGCGCAGGTCGTGGTGAAAGTGCCCACCGGAGGTTTTCAGATCGGCAGCTTGACCAGCTTGGAGGGCGACTGGGCAATTGGCGGCATTGACGTAGCGCCAGTGGAAGAACCCACCAGCGATTATATCTCGTTCCAGCTTTCAAATCCAACCGCCCTGAATGTTTACCAAAAAGGGGTAAAAACGCCCATTTTCTCTTTCAAAAACGATGGCATCTGTCAGGGTGGGCAAGTTGTTTTGATGCCAGACAACGACCCGTTCTTGCCACCAAATAGCTTGAACTCAAACGTCAACCAGTACATCGCACCGTTGGGGTCGCAGGGTGAGCCAATCGCCATTTGCCTCTCCAACCTGCCTGCCGATGACTGCACCAATGACCCTTGTGCCTCGCTCGCTCCCAGCTTTACCGCACCGGATGCCTGCGAAGACACACCAATTGCTTTCGCAAACACAACTTTTTCTAACGAAACCGTGACTTCCTGGAGTTGGGACTTTGGAGACAATAGTGCACTGGTCACCAGCCAATCTCCTTCTCACACGTATTCTTCCTCCGGGAATTTTGAGGTTTCATTGACGGTGACGACCCAGAGCGGTTGCAACGCAACTTTCATGGATTTCGTCACCGTTTTTCCGTCGCCCGGCGATGCGCCCGTCAGCAGCTTCAACATCTGCGATGGCCTGGCCGTGACGCTGGAAACACCAGACAACATCACCTCCGCCGTTTGGTCGCCACTTACGGGCCTTGATGTCACCGACCCGTTCAACCCTGTGGCTTCGCCCAACATCACGACGGTTTACACACTCACGGCCACAAATGCTTTTGGCTGTGTGAACACCAGCCAAGTAACCGTCAACATCATCAACAAACCTATCCTGAACAACGTGGTTGTCACGCCAATTTCCGATTGCAACAAGGCGGACGCAACCATCCAAATCAGTGCAGTGGGGGTTGGTGGCCTCGAATATGGATTAGACAACGGCAACGGGACTATCTGGCAAAGCGGTAGCTCCTTCACCAACCTGCCTGCTGGCACTTACCATGTTTTTGTGAGGAATGCAGGCGGCGCTTGCCCGGTAGCATACAACAACAACCCAATCGTGATAGCGGCCCCGGTAGCTCCGGCGATAGTAGGCGTAGCCGCCGCTCAACCTAACGGCTGCACGGACGATGGTTCCATCGTCATCACCGCCACCGGGGGCACTGCTCCCTTGCAATACAGCATCGGTAGCGGGTTCCAAACCAGCAACACGTTCAGCGGCCTTGGCGCAGGCACCTACAACATCGTGGTGACCAATGCCGATGGCACCTGTGCAACCACGGACAGTCCCGTTGTTTTCACACAACCTGTGCCGCCGACCATCGTGGCGCCCATTGCCAATCAAAACATTTGCGTAGGGGCCAGCACCAATATTTCGGTGCAACTCAGCGCCAATATTGCCAGCTACAACATCACCGGTACAGGTGTGCATTCCGGCGAAGCCGTGAACGGCAACACGCTGACTTTTGTGGCAACTGCCAATGCACTCGGTGCGACCAGCTATAACATCACCCTCATTGATGCAAATGGTTGCTCCGCAACGAACTCCTTCAACTTGACGGGCGTGGCAGTGCCAACTTCTTCCTTTACCGTGTCGCCAGTGATTTGTACCAATGGCAATGTGGTGCTGAATTTCACGGGCAGTGCCAACCTAAATGCCCAACTCAACTGGGCACTTGCTGGTGGCCAAATCGTGAGTGCCAGCACGCAGAGCAGCAATGCTCCCGCCAATGCCACGATGGTGGTCACTTGGGCAACGCCCGGAACAAAGACCATTACCTTGTCCGTGGACAATGGCGGCTGCATCGTCACCTCCATGCAGACCATCACGGTGGCGGATTTTAACCCCGGTGCTACATTCACCGTCACCAACGCCACTTGCGGGTTGAACAATGGTGCCATCAACCTTAGCACTGGCGGCACTGGCTACAATTATGTTTGGAGCAACCAAAGCACATCTGAAGATATTGCCAATATCCCTGCTGGCACCTATACGGTGTCCATTTCAGAGACCAGTTCTCAGTGCCAATCCACTGCCTCCGTCGCAGTGGCAGGCTCACCTGCCATCAACATCGGCAACGTATCCATCGTACCTGCTACGAGCTGCGCTGGCGCAAATGGGGACGGTAGCGTGACGGTATCTGTATCGGGTGGCACAGCGCCATACACCTACTCGCTCACGGGCCAAAACCTTATCACCACCAGCCTTACCAGCGTCACGTTCAACAACTTGGCTGCCGGTGCATTTACCCTAAACATTGGGGACGCAGTAGGCTGCAGCAGGACACAAACGGTAACGGTAACAGCCATTGCCAGCCAACTGAGCGTGAACGTAACAGCAGTGGATGCTGGCTGTACCACCGACAATGGCAGCATCACGGCGATAGTAAGCGGTGGCCAATCACCTTATACTTACAGCCTTTACGAAAACAACCAACCAAGCGGACAAGGGCTTCCAGTCAACGGCTCCATCGTCACATTGAACGGCCTTGCGCCGGGCACGTATCTGGTGGTTTATGAGGATGCATCGGGCTGTGTGGCAGCAGGTGCGGGCGTAGTGGTCAGGACAGCGGGTGTGTTCCCAGCTACTGCCACCATAACGCCATCAAGCTGTGGTTCCAACAATGGGGCCATCAACCTGAACGGCGTGCCCAACGGCGCTACCCTTGCCTGGAGCAATGCTGGCAGCGGAAACCAGTTGACTGGCCTAAGTGCAGGCATTTACACTGCCACGATTACGGAGTCAAATGGTTGTACGTCCACGCAGTCGTTCGCTGTTTCGACCGCAGGCGGGCAAACGGTGGCCCTTGGCTCAATAATCAATGCGAGCTGTGGCCTTGCCAACGGTGGTGTCACTTTCACCGTCACGGGCGGCAACCAATACAGTTACCAACTGCTTGGAGCCAATGGTATCAATGGTTTTGGCACACCAGACAATCCAACGCCAATTGCCAATATTGCCGAAGGCGCTTATGTGCTAGAGATAACCGACTTGTTGCAACCTGCTTGCAAGGTTTACCAAGTAGTATCGGTGCCGGGTGGCGATGCTTTGACCACCAACTCGACGGTGCAATTGTCCACCGGTTGTGGCAATTACAATGGCAGCATTTGCATTCAAATCACGGGTGGCCAAGCACCATTCACAATAGTCGCTTCGGCTGGAAGTGTACAACCCGGCATTGCCCCCAATTTGTTCTGCGTAAACGGGCTTTACGAGGGCCTCGTCACCGTGACCGTCACCGACGACAGTGGCTGTGAAAAGATTTTCACCCATGACATGGGCGATTTCGTCGAGCCACAAATCACGGTGGACAGCATTGCCATCACGAATGCCATTTGTCCAGGTGGGGCAGGTTCTATCGTGTCCTTGTCCGCTTCTCAATACATGATTTTCAATAGCGCCAACTCCTTCATGGGAACTACGCCGTGGACCGGAGCGCTTGCTGGCACTTACAAATTGACGCTGACGCAAAATGGCTGCGTGGATTCCCTGACGAATGTGGTTGTTACCGCCCCAGCAGATTGGGCTGTTGTCTCGACCATCATTCCACAGGAATGCAGCACGTTGGGTACTATTTCATTGGCCATCTCCGGTGCAACCGCTCCTTATACCATCAACTGGAACAGTGGTGGCAATGCAACGACCATCTCCAATTTGTTGGCTGGTGGCTATACGGCGACCATTACGGATGCCAGTGGTTGTACGAAAGTGGTGGAATACCTGCTGGGTTTCAATTGTGCAGACCCATGCCAAGGGGAGAGCCTTTTCTACATTGATACCCTATTCGTTCAGTTGAACGCTGCGCTTACGGAGGTTTGCCTGCCGACGGAGGAGACCAACTTGCAGGGCTTTACGCTACTGCTGAACAATCAGGTTTACCAACGTAGCATCGGGGATTGCGGAGCTACTACCAATTTCTACGATGGGTTCGATGTGTTGCCGACGCCTGGCCCCTACTCCTTGGTGGAATGGACCTATGGAGGTAGTATAGAGCAAAATTTCCAGTTCCAAGACTTTGAAGGGTTGGTGGTGAGGATGAACAGCCTCGACCCATTCGGCAACTGGGTAATAAATGGCGGTACGATTTTCGGTGGCGTGGCAGGTGTGGGCTACGGCATCATGCGGATACGGCACCTCCCAAGTGGGTCCTCACTGGATTTGCAGCCGAGCAAACTGACCGTGCCAAGCCCGACCATCTTGCTGGACAACCACAGCCAAGTTCAAACGCTGGTGGCCATTAGTCCGACTGGTTGCATTGACACCTTGTACATCAATCTGCAACTTCCTAACCAGCCTACCCAAGATACTATGGTGGTGACGGTGATGGAGGGCCAGACGGTCACAGTATGTATCCCGGTTGATGAATTGGTTGGCAGCATCGAATTTCTCACCAACGAGTGCATTTCGTTTACCAACAATGCCCAAATAAATTCCACTGGCAACACTTGTGTGGAGGTAGTAGGCTTGGACCAGGGTCCTGACCAGGCTTGTATCGTGATTTGCGACAACCTTGGCATCTGCGATACGACCATCCTGCTCATCAGTGTATTGGACGGCAGCACGACCATTGAGGTTTACACGGGTTTCAGTCCGAATGATGATGGTGTCAACGATGTTTTCAAAATCAAGAACATTGAACAGTATCCAAACAACGAGCTGAAAATCTACAACCGCTGGGGCAAAAGCGTCTATTCCACAAAGGGATACCGCAATGGCTGGAACGGTGAGTACCGCAATACCAAACTGCCCGATGGCTCTTATTTCTACTTCCTGAACGTGGAAGTGGATGGAGTGATGAAGGAATACACTGGGTTTGTGGAGCTTAGGAGATAAAAATAGTACGACAACATCCAAACAAATAATTAATTACCACACACCCAAAAACAACAGGGCTGCAAAGCGGAAACGCTTGCAGCCCTTGTTGTTTTTGGTCGCCCAATTTTATTGGGCTGACCCAATATCAAAAGGCATAGAACCCCAAAATATCCAATTGTTCCGGTCAGCCCAATAAATTGGGCGACCACATTAATCAAAATCTTGCGGTAATGCCTCCCAGCACGTTTATTCCGTAGGTTGGGTAATAAATCCACCGTTGGCGCTTGTTGTTCAGCAGGTTGTTCACTTCCAGGAACGCCCCGAACTTCTTTACGAACCAGTATTCCGCTCCCAAGCTCACATCGTAAAGTGCATTAAGTTCGGTCCAGCGGTTGACGCCACCTTGGCCGTTGGCCGTGACACCATCTTGGAGGTTCAACTGTGCCTTAGCCCTTAGCTTATTGTCAGTTGTAGTGTAAACGGCCATGAAATTGGCGTCCAAAGCGGGTAAGTGCCAAGCCTGCCGCTCATCGTTAGTATCATAAATATTTTGGCTCAAAGTGCCCGTAAATGCCAAGTTCTTCAAGACAGTGGCCTTTAAGGATGCACGGATGTTGATAATGTTAACATCATCATATCGAATATCAAATTGGTGGATTAGGTCGAACTCATCTCCAACATTTTCAGGATATCGGAAATAAAAAAGAGCGAGATCGTTGGTCGGTTTATAGCCACCCTGAATCATGTACTCAAATACCTTGAGGTTGCCCTTCAAGCCAGCAAAAAGGTGGAAGAATTTTGTGTTGCGGAGCGAGCCTGCTGGCAATTGTGTGTTGATATAAGGGTTGTAGGTCACCAAGGAGCGGAAGTTGTTTTTCTCCAAACCACCATCCAATCCGGTGAAGAAAGCCAGCGAGTTGCCGGTCAGGTTCACCACTACCTCCAAATCGGGGAAGGGCAGGTACTCATCATCATGCGAAACCAAGCTGGCACCCGCCTTGATTTTGATGGCGCTGCCGTGGAAGGTGAAGGAGGGGGTGAGCCAGTAGTTGTGCAAGGACTGGGAAACCCCAGCAGCCTTAAAGTTGGTGAAATCGGTGCGCAGGCCGATGTCGAAGGAGTGCTTGCCTCGAATCCACTTCGTGGCATTCAGCTTGAGGTCAAAACCCGTCTCATTGGCTGCAAAGTCATCCCCCATCGCATAAAAATCGAAGCCACCGGAGTAATTGAAATCACCTGCGTTTTGCACACCGTTGAAGATTTTGGCACCGAGGTCAAATATGCCGAAAGTTTGCTTCACGTTTTCCTTGTCAACCCCATCAAACCCGGAAAAACGGTTGGCGCTGTACCCATAATAGCTAACCCGATTGGAGGTATAGCCCATGTTGCCGCTCACGGCGTAGCCTTCATCGAAGTAGTAGGTGGCTTTGCCTGCTGCCTTGGTTAACCCAAAGGCTTGGTTTTCAATCTGCTTGTCCGAGAAGTCGGCTTGGTGGTGGAATATGTTCAACCCAACATCCAATGCCGATTTTTCACCAATCTTTTTTAGTGTGTTGAAAGCGCCGTCGCCGTAGATGGACTTCGGAACCCCACCGCCCAGCTTGAAATAAGCCTTGTAGGCATCAGCGATTTCCTCGTCCGATTTGTAGGTCACCGGCTTGATGCGTGGGGCAGGGTAGTCCACTTTCAGGTTTTTTAATGGCACGTCATAGGTTTGCCGAGAAATGGCTGTGTCAACAGGCGGCAGCTCTGGCAGCACTGCCACCTTCTCGCTCTCGGCCAATTGTGCCTCGAAAATCTTGATTACCTCCACCTCTTCGCTGGGGAGTCCCGGCTGTGCCCATGCTGCTGTTGTCATGGTGGTGAGCAAAAAAAGGAAAATGATTCTTTCGTATTTCATTGTTGTTGATTGTTGGATTGAAAAGGTTTGATGTTTCCTGCTGGCTTTTCAAAAGCCAATCCCTTAATTTCCATCATCCATGAATTTGTTACTTCTGTCCAGGCGATTAGACCCTGTCTTGTTCAATGCGTCCAATTTTTTCTTGGCCGTCGGGATGATGTCGTCCGTTTTGTTTTCGTAGTTGTCAATCAATGCCTCCAGTACCGTGCGGGCGCTGAAGAGGTCGTCTTGCTCCGCAAAAATATCGGAGAGGAGCAGGAGGCTCTTGCCTACCCAGTAGGGGTAGTTGGAGTTGTCGTTGTTGTTGTCGAGGCAGCGTTTTTTTGCCTTTTCGAGGTCACGCTTCAGGTAGTGGATTTGGGCGACGAGGTAGCGGGCTTCCGCCGTTTGTTCGTTGTCGCTCATTTGCATCACCTTAATGAAGGATTGCATGGCACCGTCTATTTCCTTGCGGTCGAAGGCGATTTTTCCGAGGTAAAAATGCGCTTGTGCTGCCTGTGCATCGGTGGCAGCTGCATTGCTGGACACCTTCTTGGCGGCAGCCTGCACGGCATTTACGTCGCCAAGCTTGTAGGCCGAGCGCATGGCACCGAGTTGCGCTTCAAATTTGTCTGACGCCGTAGTGGCAGCGGCCTCCCATTTTATGAAGTAGTCGTAAGCTTTTTTGAAGTCCTTGTCACCTTTGTAGGCAATATCGGCGGCCTTGCCGAGGGCATCCACGTAGTAGCGGTTGCCAGAGCCTTTGGATATTACCCATTCGTAATCGCTCAGGGCCTTGTCATATTGCTTTAGCACGGCGAAGCTCTCCCCCCGGTGGTAATAGGCAAGGAGGATGTTCACGCCATTGGGGTACCTGCGGATATAATCTGTGTAGTCTGTGATGGCCCGCTCGTAATTGCCTTTTTCGTACGCCGATTCAGCGGCGGCAAAGGCATTTTCGTCTTTCTGGGAGTTGTCCAACTTGTAGCCGGGAATGGTTTCCAGAAAGGCATTGTAGCCCTCTGGGTCGCCAAGGTCCTTGATGTAGATTTCACGGAGTGCGGTCAGAGCAGCATCGGCTTCGTCTTTTTTTGGCTGGTGTGAAAACACTTGCTTATAGTAGTTGATGGCCGTTTGGAGGCTCCCAGTGTTGTAGGCTACAAGCCCAAGCCGGAGCAGTGAGTTGTTCACCAATTCTGAGTTCGGGTACTCGGCTACCAACCTTTTGAAGGCATCCGTGGCCTTGGACGACTGTTTGATGTCTTGATAGGTCAAGCCCAATTGGAAGAGCGCATCATCCGCAAATTCGGAGGTTTTGTGCTTGTTAATGAGGTCTTCCAACGCAATGATTTTATCGGTGGTGTTGCCCCGCAGCCCCTCAATGATGGCTTTTTGGAAAAGGGCATATTGGAAGCCCGGGTACTTTGCAGTGACCGCCTCATCGTAAAATTTGATGGCTTCTTTGTAATTGTTTTTCTTGAAAAGGCAATCGCCTGCCCGAAGCGTGGCATCACCAAGTACCCCATCTTTTACAGCTTTGTTCCTGATAGAAGTGCGGTTGCGCTTAATGCCCGCCACAGCGTCCGTGAAATAACCCTGCGCAGTGGTGTAGTTGGCCCTTTTCAAGTAATTGTAGCCTTGGATGTAGTTGGCGGTGTGCACGGATGCCTCATCGGGGAGGGTTTTGATATTTTTTGCCAAAGCGATAAACTGGTTGAGGTAGTCAATGCTCTTGGTGTAGTCCTTGTTCTGGTACGCCAAATCGCCGAGCCAGTACAGTGCCAATGCCTTGGTTTCCGTATTGACTGAATTGGCAACGGACTTGTCGAGTAGGGTCTGTGCCTGCGCATTGCGGCCATCCTTGATGTGCTGCAAAGCCCTCAGGTAAAGCACCTGCTGGTAGGCTTCCTTGAGTTTTGTGGTCTTGTTGGGCATGCCCTCCAAAGTAGTGATGGCCTGGTCGTAATTGCGGGTATTGACGAAGATTTCGCTCATCAGCGTCTGTGCCTCGTTGTAGTTCCTTGAGCCAGGCTTTATCTCTTGGAGTGCAGCCAACGCCTCTTTGTCATATCGCAGCTCATAGGATAGTTTGGCGTAGTTGATGAGTGCGTTCTGTTGGATGTCCTTGTCGAAGGCCATCTTGCTGGCGGCGTTGAAGGCGTTCCTGGCGCCCACTTTGTCCTTTAGGCGCAGCTTGCTGTCGCCGAGGTAGTACATGGCCATCTGGCCCAGCGGGGAGTTGACGCTGCTGAGTTGCTCAAAGTTCTTGGCAGCTTTGGCGTACTGTCCCACTTGGTATTGGGTGTAGGCGAGTTGGTAAAACTCCTCCTCCCGCATGGTGCCGGAGCTTTCGGAGAATTTTTCGAGGAACGGCAATGCCTTTTTGTAATCGCCCTTCTCAAAATAGGCTTGCCCGACCAATTGGTTGAGTTCCTTCAAATTGCGAAGGGTACGGTCATTGAGCTTCGGCTCGGCGTAGCTTATCAGCTCGTCGAAGTCGCGCTGCGCAAAATGGATTTGGGATATATAATAAGGTACGTGCGGCTTGTATTCTTTGGAGCGCTCCACCAACCGGAAGGTCTTGATGGCCTCGGCGTATTGGTTGTTGAAGAACTTGCATAGTCCATAATAGTAGTTGGCAGGGTAAAAATATTCGCCTTGGATGTCCTTGATTTCCTTGAAATTGGCTTCTGCCTCTTTGAATTTTTTTTGTACAAAATAGGAGTAGCCAATCTTGAAATAAAGCTCCTGCCGCTGGGTTGAGTTGAGTTCCCGTGGGTTTATTTGTTTGTAAAACTCTACTGCCTTGTCGTATTTCTGGGCATTGTAGAAGTAGTTGGCTACTTCCAGTAGGGCTTGGCTGGCCAGTGGGTCTGGCTTGTACTTCCTGATGAAGTCGAGGATGAGTTTCTCGCCGTCCGGCTGCTCCAGCCTCACCGCCGATTTGGCGTAGCCAAGCTCTGACCGCATCCTGAGTTGTTCCCACTCAGGCTCGTTTGGTGGTACCATTTGCTCCATGGCCGCTTTGTACTCGGTCATGGCATAGCCGTAAACGCCTTTTTGAAAAAACTCCTCACCCCGTTTGTAGGCCAATTGTGCCTCCGTGAAAACCGTCGTTTTCTGGGCATTGAGTTGCAAAACGACGAAACACGCCGCTGCTACAAGGATTGCGCTGATTCTGTTCATTATCTGAAGGTTTATCTAACTTAGTTTTATGCTTTTCGGACAAACTATGGTTTGTAAGACCCTGAAAAACAAATGTCTTCAAACATTCGGTTGTTTTTCTAAATCGGTCTTTGAATAATCAAATGAGGGGGTGAAATTAGAAAATTTTTAACAGCGGCAAGGTTGGGAGTGGTAAGGGCCAACTTTAAACGAGAAAACTTTTTGGAATCGTATGCGGGAAAGACGGTTTAGCTTCCACCTAATTTGAACCAACTGCTGTTTGGAAAATCGAAGAAATGAGGTTGCCAATTTCTCATGTTATCATTTGCCACATCTAAACCCAAACCGACCGTTCCCTTGCGTTCGCCGACCGTTCCATAAACAAACGGCATTGTGGCGTCCCAAGACCGCTACTTTGTGGCCATTACCGATTTCAACCTATTCAAAGTCACTTTTTAGTTAAGCAAGAAAGGCCCAAAAAGTAGTGTGGGCTACATAAATAACAACTACGAAATAAAAAAGCGGCTTGTGCATCCTTGCACAGCCGCATTTTTTTAGCCTAAATTCCTGAAATTTTAAACTGGCTTACCTTCCCCACCTATCCATGTTCACCATTGGTTTGGGGTAGTCAGTGCCCAATTGAATGGGTTGCAATGCCGCCTCTTCATTGATAAACGCATCGGGGCGGTGTACTTGTGAGCCGGCAATTGTTTGAAGCTCTGGCAACCAGTGGCGCACGTAATCCCCTTGCGGGTCATATTGTCGGGCTTGTTTTAGAATGTTGAAATAACGATCTTCCCGTGGGTCGTTGCCCACCCCCGCAATGTAGTTCCAGTTAGCCCAGTTGCTCGCCGTATCGTAATCAATCAATTGGCTTTCAAAGTATTCGGCGCCCATTTGCCAGTTCACCCGAAGGTCATTTACCAAGAAACTGGCCACGTTTTGCCGACCACGGTTCGACATGAACCCGGTTTGTTTAAGCTCCCGCATATTGGCATCAATGAATGGAACGCCTGTGCGACCATCTATCCAAACTTGCAACAGCTTTCGGTCGTTGCGAAGCCGAGGGTCCACTTCGCCACGCATTCCACCTCTCATGTACAAATTGTTGCCGTGCTTTTTTGCCATGAGCCGGAAGAAATCACGCCAGAGGAGTTCAAAGAAAATCCAATAGGTGCTTTTGTTTTCGCCCCGCTTTTGCTCATAAGCTTTTAGCTCGTGATAGACTGTTTTTGGAGAAAGGCAGCCTTGGGCCAACCAAGCTGAGAACTTCGTGGAATAATTCTCGCCCAACAGTTCGTTGCGGGTGTCGAAATAGGTCTGCGCTGCATTGGTGGACCACAGGTAGGTTTTCAATCGCTCAAGCCCCGCTTTTTCGCCGCCCTTAAAGGGTAGCACTGCCCTGTCGTCCGCCTCAAATGGCGCATGGCCAAGCTCTTCCAAGGTTGGCAATATGCCAATGTCCAGATCGAAGTCAAAGACTGGGATAGCAGTAGGCACGGGTAGCGGTTCACGAACGGCTACCGCCCGCTCCACCTCCTTTCGGAATTGGGTGAACACCTCCGGTACTTGGGTGATGGGAAATGGGAGGTCGGAAGTGTAGTAGAGTAACTTCCCACGGGAGTAGCGCATCTCCTGCCCAATTGTCCAAATCCGGTGCTCCAGTTCGTCCTGTACATCCAACTCTTCTTGTGTGCGCTCCCGATTGCAAAATATCCAATTTGCCTTAAAAAGCCTTGCAATTTTGAACAGCTCGTCCTCTGGTTTTCCAAAGCGCACGACCAGCTCGCTGCCCAATGAGCGCAGGGAGCGGCGCAAGTCTTCCACGCTTTCCAGAAGGAACTTCGCCCGGAACTTCCCGGTTTTAGGGAAGCCGAACTGGCGCGTTTTCCCATGAAAATTACGCTCGTCGAAAACATAAACCGGAATGATTTGGTCGCAGTGCTCAATGGCCTCTTTGAGCGCTTCATTGTCGTGCAACCGGAGGTCTTGCCTAAACCAAACTATACCTATTTTACTTGCCATGTTGAATGGATTTTTTTTGGGAAGGTAACAATTATTGGGAGAATGGGTTTATAAATCTTGGCATATCCTGTTGTAGGATTCGTGAACCGGCAGGCACTTATCTACAAGCCGGGATTGCTTTTGGGGTGAAGAAAGCAATTGGCCCACAACCGCCACTTTGGTATTTCAGGAGTGCAAAAACAAAGCATCAATGGTGAAAAAATTAACGGACGCTGAGGGTTTTAGGGCAGGTGACAACACTTGGCTTCGTGAAATCCTCCATCCGGCAAACGACCCTGTCAACGAGAACTATAGCTTGGCCCATGCCCATCTTGAAGTGGGGGAAAGCTCCCTTCCCCACAAATTGATGACAAGCTCCGAAACTTACTTTATCCTTGAAGGCAACGGGACAATCCTGATTGATGGCAAATTGTACCCAATGGAAAAAGGGGATATCATTTATGTGCATTCAGGCGCTTTACAGTCCGTTCAAAATACCGGCACAGTCCGATTGGTCTTTCTCTGTATCGTAAGCCCTCCGTGGGCTGACACTGATGAAGAAATTGTTGGCCGCTGAAAACTTGTCAAGTGTTTTCCCGTTGTAAAATATTGGAATTCAGTCCATTGTGAAAATTTCTGCAAAAAAAATAAGGTGCTTAGCTTTGCGCCCACAATGAAAATCCTGCTCATCACCAAAAAATTCCCCTATCCGCTAAAAGAGGGGGAACCTATTGCCATCAACTACTTGGCACGCTCCCTGTCCGCTATGGGCTGTGAGGTTGACTTGCTGACGCTGAACACTTCCAAGCATTATTTTGACCCGGCACAATTTCCGGAAAGCGAAAATTTTTTCAACGAGATTCATTCCGTGAGGGTAGACAATCACATTCGGCTGGGAGGCGCATTGAGGAGCCTGCTCTCCGGCAAATCCTATATCCTTGACCGCTTCAAATCTCCGGCTTTCGAAGAAAAATTGGAAGATTTGATGCGTAGCAAACGGTACGATGTGGTGCAATTTGAAACCATTTATCTGGCCCACTACCTTCCAATGGTTCGCAAGCAGCCAAACCTTGTGGCATCCCTGCGGGCGCACAATATTGAGCATGAAATATGGGAGCGGGTGGCCTCCACGACCACGAACCCGATAAAAAAATGGTATCTCAAGAACCAAAACCGGCACCTCCGAAAATTCGAGATTGAGCACATCAACCAGTTCGACGTATTGTTGGCCATTACCTCCCGAGACTTGGACGCTTTTAGGACACTGGGGTATCGGCAGGAAGGCGTCGTGGTGCCGGTAGGGATAAATTTGGGTGATTATCTGATTGACAATCAACAAGTTGTCGCTCAAAATTCTTTCTGTTTCATCGGGGCGCTGGACTGGATGCCCAACCAGCACGGGGTGGTCTGGTTTCTACAGAATGTTTGGAAAAAGCTGGCCAAGGCAAACCCGGAAACCAAGTTCCACATCGCTGGCAAGAACACCCCCGCCTGGCTCCGCAGCAAAGCTGGCCCAGGGGTCATCGTTCATGGCGAGGTACCTGATGCAAAGGAATTCATTCGTAGGCACCCCGTGTTGGTCGCCCCACTTTTTTCTGGCAGCGGCATCAAGGTCAAGGTACTGGAGGCAATGGCATTGGGACGGGCAGTCATCACTACCACCATCGGCGCAGAGGGGATTCCCGCCGAGCATGGCCGGCACCTTCTCATCGCCGACACCGCTGCCGATTTTGAAAAACACCTAATTTGGTGCTTGAAAAACCAATTGCTAAGGGAGGAAATAGGGGCGAATGCACGAGAACTTATCCGCCAAGAATTCGATAACTTGGAAATCGTAAGTAGGGTAATTGCTGCTTACGAAAAGATGATAGTACGTTGGTAATCAGTCATTTAAAGTAAAATAAACATTCATGAAAAATTTTGGTTTTTCAATTTCGGTTGCTGTTTTTTTATTCCTGTTCGTTGGATGCAACGGTTCAAGCGAAGCCATTGAACAGGAAGATGCGCTCAAGGATGAGGTCTTTGCCATCCACGACGAGGTAATGCCGAGGATGTCCGATATAGTGCGGCTCAAGGGCAGTCTAAAGGAAATGCCCACGGATTCCATCAACGAGATGGAGGCCAAAACCGCCCACACCCAATTGGAGAAAGCGGAGGATGCCATGATGGACTGGATGAACAAGTTCACACCGCCTGGCAAACTAAGGGAAACAAAAAGCCATGAAGAAATCATGGACTACCTCCAAAATGAAAAATTGGAAATTACGAAAGTGCGGGATGCCATGAACAGCAGCATTGAGGCGGCGGAACAGTTTCTGAAAACCTCTGTGCAATGATTCCTTTACAGAAATTTGGAAAGCCATATTTTAAAAAGGAGTTAACAAAATATTATTCTAATTGGATTGTTTGAGCGGGGTAAAATCCCTACCTTTGCGCCTCTTTTGTAAAAATGGTGTGTGAAGTGCGGCAATTGCCAAGCTTTTGCTTCTAAAAAGTTCGATTGCGGGCAATTCAAAATTCATCCATCCATCATTCAATTTTTCTTTTCAATAATGCAAATCAGAAACATCGCCATCATCGCCCACGTTGACCACGGCAAAACGACTTTGGTGGACAAGCTCCTCGTAGCTGGCAAACTCTTCGGCGACCATGAAACGCCAGGCGAACTCATCATGGACAACAACGACCTTGAGCGGGAGCGTGGCATTACCATTTTGGCCAAAAATGCTGCCTTCTGGTACAAGGGCGTGAAAATCAACGTCATTGACACCCCTGGTCACTCCGACTTTGGAGGGGAGGTAGAGCGGGTACTTAACATGGCCGACGGTGTGCTGCTGCTGGTGGATGCCTTTGAAGGCCCCATGCCACAGACCCGTTTCGTGCTCCAAAAAGCCATCGAGCTTGGCCTGAAGCCCATCGTAGTAGTAAACAAGGTGGACAAAGAAAACTGCAAGCCTGACGAAGTGCAGGACTTGGTGTTCGACCTGATGTTCAACCTCGGTGCCTCGGAAGACCAGTTGGATTTCCCAACGTTGTTCGGCTCCGCAAAGCAGGGCTGGATGGGCACGGATTTCCGTAAGCCAACCGACAACATCACAGCGCTGCTTGATGCAATCGTTGAGTACATCCCTGCGCCAAAGACCCCCGAAGGTCCACTGCAAATGATAATCACTTCGCTCGACTACTCCAATTACATTGGGCGAATAGCCATTGGGAGGCTGCACCGTGGCTCCCTGAAGGCCAACCAACAGGTGGCGCTCATCAAACGGGACGGCACTATCGTTCGCCAACAGGTAAAAGGGCTTTACCTCTTCGAGGGGATGGCCAAAGTGAAAACCGAGGAAGTTCAAGCTGGTGACATCTGTGCCATCCAAGGCATTGACGGCTTTGAAATCGGCGACACCATTTCCGACTTGGAAAACCCAGAGGCACTGCCCGCCATCAGCATTGACGAACCGACGATGAGCATGTTGTTTACCATCAACGACTCACCTTTCTTTGGTCAAGAGGGCAAGTTCGTGACTTCACGCCACGTTCGTGAGCGCTTGGAAAAAGAATTGGAAAAGAACCTTGCCCTCCGCATCAAGGACGGAGACTCTACCGATTCTTGGAGGGTTTACGGTCGGGGCGTATTGCACCTTGCCATTTTGATTGAAACCATGCGTCGTGAAGGCTATGAGCTACAAATCGGACAGCCGCAGGTTATCCTCAAGCGCATTGATGGCCACCTACATGAACCCATTGAGGAGTTGACGATTGATGTTCCAGAAACGGGTTCCGGCACTGCCATAGACATGGTAACTCGCCGCAAGGGCCTGATGACTTCGATGGTGCCAAAGGGCGACCGGGTTATCCTTCGCTTTGAAATGCCATCAAGGGGCATCATTGGCTTACGGAGCAGCTTGCTCACAGCCACTGCGGGTGAAGCAATTATGACGCACCGTTTCATGGAGTTCCAGCCTTACAAAGGCGAGTTGCCAAAGCGCCAGAATGGCTCGCTGCTCTCGATGGAGCAGGGCAAGGCAATTCCTTACTCGATTTTCAACCTGCAAGACCGTGGCAAATTCTTTGTGGATGCCAACGAGGAAATCTACGAGGGCCAGGTGGTCGGTGAAAACACCCGTCCAGGCGACATGACCGTTAACGTGACCAAAACCAAGAAGCTCACCAACATGCGTGCCTCTGGTGCGGATGAAAAAACGAAGCTCACACCGCCCGTGAAGTTCAGCCTTGAAGAAGCGCTGGAGTACATCATGGAAGATGAGTACGTGGAGGTGACGCCGAAAAGCATTCGCTTGCGCAAGATTTTCCTCAAGGATTTTGAGCGCAAACGCAACACGAAGACGGTAGAGCTTGTAGAGGAAGAAGTTTAAAAATACTGCCAGTTTTTACTGCGCAGCAACCAACATAGAAAAGCTCCGGGTGGATTTCCACTTCGGAGCTTTTTGCTTTTAGGTGTTTGCCTGCATCTAGAACCCCCTTTTATTGCCGTTTGCGGCAATTTTCCTTTATTGAGCAATCAATTTTAAATTTCTCGGTTCTATTCAGGACAGGTCACAGTTTAACTTTTACCATTTCACCAAAACCCTCCCTTATGAATCTTTATGCTACATCTCACCGAATAGGTATTTTAGTCTTTCTTTTATGCACTTGGAAAACCACCAATTCACAAGCTGATTCAACCCAAGACCAAAGGCGGTTTTATGTTGCGAATTTCCGGCTGGGCATGTCCTCGCTAAGAGATTTTGGTTTAGGCTTTTCACCTTTTGTTCGCAATCACCCTATGTTGACTTTTTCTGTTGGCTATAGAAGGCCTTCCTCGTTTGTAGTTTCAACCGATTGTTTATTCGGCGTGAGGCAAACCATCGGTGGAAATTCCAAAGGTCCCTATTTTTTAGTGGGCCTTGACACAATAAATGGAAAGAAAGTACGCAAGGAAAATTACGCTGCAATGATTGGTTATCGTCATTTGAACGCTGGCAAGGTGACTTATATAGAATCAGGCTGTGCTGGAGGAGGTTCCAGCCAATCAAAGTATCAGATATTTTATGCAAAATCCAAGGAAGTCATTGGCAAATTTTACATGGACTATTCCCTAGGAAAGGGAAACGTAGATTTTTATTTAGGAATAGGTGGCACCATTCGTTTCGACAAAAAGTCATATTTAGAAAGTGGAACGCTTCAGGCACACTGGCCTGATGATGATGTCGAGAAGATAACCTACTTGTATCCCACCTTCGATACAGGTTTCAGGTTTAACCTTTTTGGTGTCAGGTGATTGCCGGTTTCCTGAAAAAAGCTTTATCGCCGTTTGCGAGCGTTTGCCATTTTTTCCCTTTGCATCATCTCGTCAATTTCGGCGGCTTCGAGCAAGTAGGCACTCAGCAGTTCAGCGTTGATTACTTGTGGAGCAAGGAAGCGTTTGTTGTAAACCTGCTGGCGACTTCCCCTTTCCAAATAATTGGCTTCATCGGCAAGCAGGCTGCCGTAGTTGAAGCCAAACTCAACGCCCAGACTGGTCTTGCTTCCCCATGAAACTGCGCCTGGCCAAATGTAGCAAATGCTTTTGTGCAAACGGTAGAAGGGAACATTGAACGAGAGGCGCTCTTTGACCCCGTCAATGGTTGTGAAAACCAGTTCCCGCAGGGTTTCCACGATTTCCAATTGGTCGTCGGGCAGGAAGGCCAGCAACTCAGCAACACTTTTGAACGATACGTTTTGCGCTTGTTTTTTATCCTTCATCTTGTCTAAAACTTAAAAATCAATTAATGGATTTCATGTTTCATGGGAGAGGGGTCATTTCCAAATACCCGTATTCCGGACGAGTGACTTCACCATCGCTATCTGCCCCAAGTGATAAATATCGTGCTGTAAAACACCTCCTGCAAGACGCCGAAAGGTACGGCCAGGAACAAAGTCAGTGTCCAAGAACGCCTCGTCCCTTGCTGAAAGTTGCTCGATTAGAATGGTTTGCTGCTCCGCAAAAGCTGTTTTGGCTGCCTGCCATGTTTCATCGTTTTGGACGTTGGCTTCAGGCCAGTTGTCTGCATCGGTCACATCGGCCCGAAAATCGAGGTTGCCCAGCAGGCGCTCTGTCAGTGCCCTGCACCATTTAACCATGTGCCACAGCAGGACGGCAATGGAATGCTGGTTGGGCGGTGTGGCCAATGCTTCCGCTAGCAAAATATCAGAAATGACCTCAAGATAACTGTTGCCAAACCAAGGGTTGTCGTTGTAGAAGGATTTGAAATCAAGTACGAGTTGTTCGATTGCAGTCATGGAAGGAAAATTTTCAGCGTTTGGACCAGCTTGGGATATAATTAATTGTTAATCCAAAAACGCTCGAAATATCGCTATTGCGCCACCGTTTTCAAGCTGTACCAAAACGCAGACGACATGATGACGAATCGTAAATTTGAAAGGGCAGCTACCCTGCGCAGTAGGATAGCCTTGCTGGCCGCCTTGGCCATCCATATCGCATTGATTAGCTACCTCTTGCTCCGTAATGAAAAAGGCTTCGGTGTTTCCAACAAGGCTGATTCGTTGAGCGCTCAAACACAACCAAGGCCATAAGTCAAAAAAGCCCGTGCAGTTCTGCCCGCACTTTATTGACCACTTTGCCAAGGTCTTCCGGGTTGGTCTCAAAATCAATTTCATCGGAGTTGATGACGAGTAGTTTACCTTCCTTGTACCCGCCAATCCATTGTTCGTAACGGTCGTTAAGGCGACGCAGGTAGTCCAGGCTCATGCTCCCCTCATAGTCACGCCCCCTTGATTGGATATGGGAAACCAACGTTGGGATGCTGGCTTTTAGGTAAATGAGCAGGTCGGGCGCTTGGATCTGTGAAGACATCGTTTGAAAAAGGCTGAAATAATTCTCATAGTCCCGGCTGGTCATCAGCCCCATGTCGTGAAGGTTCGGGGCGAAGATGTAGGCGTCCTCATAAATCGTCCGGTCTTGAATGACCGTGTGCTCGCCTTGCAAAATCTTCAAAACCTGTTGGTAACGATTGTTTAAGAAGTAGATTTGCAGATTGAACGACCACCGCTGCATGTCGTGGTAGAAATCGGCGAGGTAGGGGTTGTCGTCCGTGCTTTCGAAGTGGGTATCCCAATTGAAATGGCGGGCAAGCTTTGAGCAAAGCGTGGTTTTGCCGGCACCTATGTTCCCGGCAATTGCAACATGCTTCACAATGGGTTTTACTGGTTCATTCATCAGATAATTTGTTTCCTAAACAAGCACGAAATTAGAAATTTTGGCCTAAAAAATGATTTTTCGGGCGTTTGGTTTACGAGAAGTTGGAATAGTTGACCTCGGATGGTCTGTGCCGGAAAACATCCAAATCGGATTCTCTCTATAAAATGTGGCGAATCATCTAAAAAACGATTATGCAGATAGACCATGACCTAATTTTAAAACTTGAAAACTTGGCCAAACTTGAACTCTCCGAGGCGGAGCGGGAGCGTTTGGGAAAGGATTTGGGCAACATCCTTCAAATGGTCGAAAAGTTGAAGGAACTTGACACCTCCAATGTGGAACCACTGACCTACATCTCCGACGCCGTTAACATGCTTAGGGATGATAAAATCAGAGGGCAAGTGACCAATGAGCTGGCATTGAGCAACGCTCCAGAAAAAAACGAACCTTATTTCAAAGTGCCGAAAGTGATAAATTGACGGTGCTTTTTTCTCAAGGAAAATCAAAAAAAACATGAGTTCACTCATCTCCGTACGCAATTTGGTAAAGACCTATTATATGGGTGCCAACGTCGTCAACGCCCTTCAAGGCGTAAACCTTGACATTTCCAAAAACGAATACGTGGCGCTCATGGGGCCCTCCGGGTCTGGTAAGTCAACGTTGATGAACCTTATCGGATGCCTCGACACCCCAACTTCGGGCGAGTACATCTTGAACGGCTCCAACGTCAGTACCATGGACGATGGGGAGCTTGCCGGGGTTCGGAATAAGGAAATTGGTTTTGTTTTCCAGACTTTTAACCTTTTGCCGAGGCTTTCCGCATTGGACAACGTGGCGTTGCCATTGGTGTATGCTGGCCTGAGCAGGTCCGAAAGGGTTGAAAAAGCAAAGCACGTATTGGATTCCGTGGGGCTTTCCGACCGGATGGACCACAAGCCGAACGAGCTTTCTGGTGGCCAACGTCAGCGGGTTGCTGTGGCCCGTGCCCTCGTCAACTCACCCAGCATCATCTTGGCGGATGAGCCTACCGGAAACCTCGACTCGAAAACGTCCTATGAAATAATCGGGCTTTTTGAAGAAATACATGCACTTGGAAATACCATCGTGCTGGTGACGCACGAGCCGGACATCGCCGAGTATGCGCACCGCATCGTGAAGATGCGGGACGGTAGGATAGAGAGCGATGTGTTGAACCCAAATCCCGTTAAGGTGTTACAGACAGCCTAATTTAAGATTTTCGGAGCAAGATTTATAAGCGACGAATTGCATCAACAAATAGCTAGCAACAATGGCCTTTAAGATTTACACCAAAACTGGCGATGAAGGCCAGACCGCCCTTTTCGGCGGTAAACGTTTGCCAAAAAGCCATCTGCGCATCGAGTGCTATGGCACGGTGGATGAGTTGAATTCCTTCCTTGGGTTGGTGCGTGATTGTACGGACGATGCTCATATCCGTGAGGTTTTGTTTGAAATCCAGAACCGGCTTTTTGACCTCGGTGCCAACCTTGCCACCGACCCATCCAAAAGCGTCACAATTCCCACACTTACTCTTTCCGACATCCAACTGCTTGAAAATGAGATAGATGCGATGGAGGCCACCTTGCCTGCATTGAAGAATTTCATCTTGCCGGGTGGGCATCCAACGGTATCCCATTGCCATGTGGCACGATGTGTTTGCCGAAGGGCCGAGCGCTTGGTCGTGGCGCTCAACATGGAAGAAGCGGTGGCACCAGAAGTGCTGCAATACCTCAACCGGTTGTCCGATTTCCTTTTTGTGCTTGCCAGAAAAGTTGGCCATAATGTCGGTGCCAAGGAAGTGATTTGGAAAGGCAGATGATGGCATTGCAAAAAATCATTTGCCCAAGGCTGGTGGTTCACTGGCATTAATTCCTACCTTTGCGCCCCGTAACAGCATGATTGAATTGCCAGCGGGCGAATCCTTCGGCTTTCTTTTCACCCTACATTCTTTTTAAATGGCTAAGTACATTTTTGTTACGGGAGGCGTCACTTCCTCACTGGGTAAAGGCATTATTTCAGCTTCGCTGGCCAAGCTGCTCCAGGCAAGAGGCTTTAGCGTTACCATCCAAAAATTCGACCCGTATATCAATGTGGACCCCGGCACCCTCAACCCCTACGAGCATGGGGAGTGCTACGTGACCGATGACGGTGCGGAGACGGACCTTGACCTTGGGCATTATGAGCGGTTTCTGAACAAGCCGACCTCCCAAGCCAACAACGTGACCACTGGCCGCATTTACCAAACCGTCATCAACAAAGAGCGGGCGGGCGATTACTTGGGTAAAACCGTGCAGGTCATACCCCATATCACCGACGAAATCAAGCGCAGGGCGCAACTACTTGGTGCCACTAATCAATACGATATTGTCATTACGGAATTGGGGGGCACAGTTGGCGATATTGAATCCTTGCCCTATTTGGAGGCACTCCGACAGCTTCGATGGGAGCTTGGGCGGGACAATTGCATGGTCATTCACCTTACCTTGGTGCCCTACCTCAACGCAGCCAAGGAGCTGAAGACAAAACCGACACAACACTCTGTCAAGGAATTGCTCAGTGCTGGCATTCAACCGGACATCCTCGTTTGCCGGACGGAGCATCCCATCAACATGGACATCCGGCGCAAGTTGGCGCTATTCTGCAACGTGGACATTGGGTCTGTGGTGGAAGCCATTGATGCCGAAACGATTTACGATGTGCCGCTGCTGATGGCAAAGGAAAAGTTGGACACAACTGTAATGCTAAAAATGCGGTTGCCAGACCGCAAGGAGCCGGACCTTGGCCTATGGAAGGTCTTTCTGGGCAGGCTAAAAAACCCTGTACACGGTATCCGGGTTGGCCTTATTGGCAAATACCATGAGCTTCAAGATGCCTATAAATCCATTTTCGAGGCGTTCATCCATGCTGGGGCAGTGAACGAATGCAGGGTACAGGTCGTGCCCATTCATTCCGAGTCGCTTGTAGGCGACACTGACGAAGTAAGGCGAAAACTGGAGGACTTGGATGGGATTTTGGTGGCGCCTGGCTTTGGCGAGCGGGGCATTGAGGGCAAAATCAATGCGATAAAATATGCACGGGAAAACAAGATGCCGTTTTTCGGCATTTGCCTCGGAATGCAGTGTGCAGTGGTGGAGTTCGCCCAAAATGTCCTGCAAATTGAAGGTGCAGCCTCCACAGAGGTAAACCCCAAAACGGAAAACCCCGTGATTGACCTCATGCCTGAGCAGAAAAAAATCACGAAAAAGGGCGGTACGATGCGCCTCGGCGCATACGATTGTGATTTAAAGAAAAACACCAACGCCTACAAAGCTTATCGTTCCCTGCACATCAGTGAAAGGCACCGCCACCGGTATGAGTACAACAACGATTACTTGGAGCGAATGGAAAAAGCTGGACTGTTGGCCACCGGAATCAACAAAGAGAACAACCTGGTCGAAATCGTCGAGTTGAAAGACCATCCGTGGTTTGTGGGGGTGCAGTTCCATCCTGAGCTAAAAAGTACCGTGGAGACGCCGCATCCGCTTTTTGTCGGCTTTGTGAAGGCTTGCTTGAAGTAGGAATTGCCAAAATCCTCCCTTTTGGCAATGGCAAGAACACTCCTAAATCCTAAACATGTTGGATGAGGCCAACCCTTCTTTTTTATCTCGCAGTAGTTGTTGCCACTTTTTTTGTGCGCAACAATCCCTTCTTTTGGGACACGGTACAGCTTGCTTCCAAACATGGGCATTTCTTCTATGAGACTGATTTTCAGTCACTTATCTTGCCAACAGAGATAGATAGCGGGCATCCACCCCTGTTTGGGATGTATGTTGCGCTGGTTTGGAAAGTCTTTGGCAAAACACTTTGTGCCAGCCATTTTGCCATGCTTCCGTTTTTACTTGGGATAGTTTTTTTTTTAACAGCAATTGGAAAAAGGCTGTTGGGGCAAAACTTGGCACCTTTGCTGGTATTGTTGTGTTTCGCCGACCCTGTACTTGCCTCTCAGTCGGTATTGGTCAGTCCAGATTTGGTATTGGTTTGTTGCTTCTTGATGGCGGTTTGGGCGATATGGTCGGAAAAATCTTGGTGGCTGCCATTGGGAGTTATCGGACTTGGCCTCATCAGTACGAGGGGCATGATGGTTGGGCTGGCATTGTTCGCATTTTCGTTGTTTGCTTCAACCGAAAAGCTTGATTTTCCGCTTTTTTTTAAGAAGCTGCTGCCATTCCTTCCCGGAGGATTGCTGTCTGCAAGTTATCTCCTATACCATTGGATACAAACAGGGTGGGTGGGATACCATGCGGATTCGTCATGGGGGCCAAGTTTTGAACAAGTTGATATTCAAGGGTTTATGAGGAATATCGGGATAATGGCTTGGCGCTTCCTTGACTTTGGGCGGGTGTTCGTTTGGGTTGGAATTGCCGTTTTGGGTTTTATCGGGCTAAGAAGGTCAAATTGGAACGTTCCACGACTCGACCGCCATCAAACAGGGTGGCAGCTTGTTGCGCTGACAGTTTTTGTATTTATTGCCATCGGGCCTTCTCAGCTGCTTTTTAAGGGATTGTTGTCCCACCGCTATTTTCTGCCCTTTTTCATTCCCCTAAATTTCACGGTGCTTTATTTCCTTTGTAAAGAGAATGGATGGGCATCCAACATCCCATGGAACAGGTTGGTCATTCCTGCACATTGCCTTTGCCTTGCCACTGGGAATCTTTGGGTTTACCCACAAAAGACAGCTATGGGTTGGGACGGCACCTTGGCACACCTCCCTTGGTATGAACTCGTGCAACAAAGCGAGGAATTTCTCAAATCGGAAAATATTCCGTTCGATAAAGTTGGGACGGCCTTTCCCAACATTGGAAGCCGTGAGCTTTATGACCTAAATGGTGTAGCGGATGGCTTTGTTGAGAAAAACCTGGCCACCAACTGTTACGTTTTCTATTCAAACGTCATGAACGATTTTTCGGACACAGAAATTGATGAAATGCAACGGGATTGGGTAGTGGTGTTCCAGCGAAAAATGGGTGGCGTCTGCACCATTTTGTATAAAAATCCAAAAAAAGGGCTATGCGAAAATTGAAGATGGATGAGCTTGGTAGGTCATCACCCGACACCTTTAAGGAGCAACCTAAAATGCCGATTATAGTCGTGTTGGACAATGTTAGGTCAGCGTTAAATGTTGGCTCTGTCTTCCGCACCGCCGATGCCTTTGCTTTGGAGAAAGTTTACCTTTGTGGCATCACGGCAACCCCGCCTCACCGTGAAATTTTGAAAACTGCCTTGGGCTCCACGGAAACCGTTGCATGGGAATACGTCGAGGTTGCACCAGAGGCGCTTCAGCGCTTGAAGGAGGAAGGCTACCAATCATGGGCGGCGGAGCAAGTTGAGGGAAGCATTTCGTTGCAAGACATTGTTTTCCAAAAAGGTGAAAAAATTGCCGTAGTGTTTGGGAACGAAGTTGATGGGGTAGGGGAGCAAACATTAGCAGCTTGCATGGGTGCTTTGGAGATTCCCCAGTTTGGGACCAAGCACTCCCTGAACGTGGCCGTTTGCGTGGGAATAGTGACATGGGAGTTGGTTCGAAAACTGAAATTTTAAGGATTCAAGAACAAAAATCAGTTTGATATGAATTATTGGTTGGTGAAATCAGAGCCTGGCGAGTACAGCTTCGACGATTTGGTGAACGAGGGCAGTACCGTTTGGAGCGGTGTGCGCAACTACGCAGCACGCAATAACCTCCGAGCCATGAAAATGGGGGACCTTGTTCTCTTTTATCACAGTGTTGATGACAAAGAAGTCGTTGGTGTAAGCAAGGTTTCCAAGGAATTTTACCCCGACCCTACGGCCACAGCGGGTGAATGGTCGGTCGTCGAAATCATTCCCATGCGCAAATTGAACAAACCGGTTCATCTTTCATTTATAAGGGCGGAGGTAGCGTTGCAGAACATCGCATTGGTCAGAATCGGTCGTCTTTCGGTAATGCCGCTTGAAAAATTGGAATTTGAAAAAATCCTTGAAATGGGGGGCACTACACTATGAAATAGTGACTTTTCGCAATGTCGTTGTCAAAGGTGCAGCTCAATAAATTTCGATTTTGAAGGCTGAGATTTTCTGCGGAGCGCCTGGGATGATTTTTAAGAGGATTTTTTTGGTTTTAAGGGAGCAAAAATGGCATCGTGACTCAATTTCTTAAAAAAAGTGGTTTTTCGATTTTTTGTGACGTGCTTTTTTTGTTTAAAAATAGGCATCCACAACTTGATAATTTAAAATTGATTAATCCTATTGGTATTTGTTGAGATTACTAAAATTGAATTGCTTAATCTTGTGACAATAAATTGATTCGGACAAAATTTTTTTATCAATTTTATCCGTTTACCTTTGTACCCGATTCTTTTTGGCATTTAAAAAAAATTGAAATTTTCTCCCCGTTTTATTCCCTTAGCTGATTACGTTGGATAATAATCCAATTTTAAGAACAATTCTCCACTCATCTCCTCACATGACATTGCACCGCCTTTGGGCTTGCATTTGAGGAAACTTATCAAGATTCCCCCTCGGTCAAATAAGTCAAGTTGTTTAATACTTTTGTTAAGGGTATTTGCTTACAATTATTTTGTTAACCAAAACAAACACAAACATGAACATCGCCAGGAAAAGGATCCTTATTATTGAGGACCATGAAAGTATTCGACTACTGCTGGGCACAATGCTGAGCAAGACCTACGAGGTAGTCACTAAAAAAGACGGCCTTGAAGGAATGGCTTGGCTTGTGAAAGGCAACCTCCCCGACCTTATCTTGCTCGACATGAGCATGCCACGCCTCAGTGGCAATGATTTTCTCAAAAATATTCGCCAAAGTGGTTTTTTCCATGACATTCCTGTTATTGTCGTTTCTGGGAATGACGGTGAGGAAGACGTCAAAAACTGCCTTCGTTGGGGTGTTGACGATTACCTGACAAAACCATTCAACCCAATTTCTCTTAAAAAAAGGATAGAATCGGTGCTTTTTCAGCCGCAACCTTACGTGCTTAACTAACCGTTCCCCCATAACACTTTTGTTTTCTCACTGAAAAAAGTGAAGTATTCCACGCTCTTTGGTAACAAATTAAAATCTGCATTATGAACTCAATATTACCTTCGAAAGCTATTGATAAAAATTTGGACGAAATCGTTG
This sequence comes from Saprospiraceae bacterium UBA6168, assembly GCA_002435785.1. GTDB lineage: Bacteria > Bacteroidota > Bacteroidia > Chitinophagales > Saprospiraceae > UBA6168. The sequence goes on from DIUC01000033.1 coordinate 162,273, forward strand.
TTCTCGGCTTTGACGGCTCATTCAATGAATGCCTAATTAACGCTTCAGGTATTGAAAATGGCTTTAAAATCAGGGAATTTGAAAACTCTTTCCTTGCCTTCCAGTGGCTTCACACGGCAGTGGCTACCGAACACAACCTCGATTTGCCGAAAGCCATCGTTTGTGAATTTGGCTCCCTTCAGGAAGAGAATTTTTTGCTGCTCCGCAACGTAAAAAAACATTCCCAACTCAAATACCTTCCGCTCATCGCAATGAACCGGGATGGGCTAAACCACAAAATGGAGGCCCTCGAATTGGGATTCGATGACTATTATGATGTCCCAGTGCATTGGCAAGTCTTGCGGGACAGGGTGGAATTTTTGACAAATTTTCTAATTGAATTCGATGTCGCAACCGAGGAATTGGAAGAAGAGTTTGGCGTTCGGATTTCATTTACCAAGCGCCTTTTTGACATCGTTTTTTCTTTGGTTGCAATAGTGTTATTGAGCCCAATCCTCCTGTTGGTGGCAATAGGGATATCGCTTGAATCAAAAGGCTCAGTAATTTATCGCTCAAAGCGGGTCGGTACTGGATACCAGGTTTTCGACTTTCTGAAATTCCGTTCCATGTACCAAGATGCCGACCAGCGGCTGAAGGATTTGCAGCACCTCAACCAGTATTCTGCGAATGACGCTGGCCCCCTGTTCACCAAAATAAACAACGACCCACGGGTGACCAAAATAGGTAGGCTCATACGCAAGACGAGCCTCGACGAGCTTCCGCAACTCTTTAACATCCTGATGGGCGACATGTCAATTGTGGGCAACCGGCCGCTCCCACTTTACGAAGCAGAACAGCTTACACGGGACCTTTGGGCAAAACGTTTTCTTGCCCCGGCCGGCTTGACTGGCCTGTGGCAGGTGACCAAACGCGGCAAAAACGACATGTCCACCGAAGAGCGTATCAAATTGGATGTTGCTTATGCTGACAACCACTCCTTTTGGGACGACATGAAAATCATCGCAAAGACCCCATTTGCAATCATCCAAGAAGAAAACGTCTAATCAATTTTTGATTTCAACATGGTTTCCATCATTACCATAAACTACAATTCACTGGAGGTCACTTGCGAATTGCTTGAATCTGTGCGCAGGTTCGGAGGCAAGGACATTGAAGTGGTTGTAGTGGACAACGCATCGGTGGAAGACCCAGGCAATTTTTTGAAAATCCATTTTCCGGAAGTAATATACGTTCGAAGTGAAAAGAACCTTGGCTTTGCAGGTGGCAATAACCTTGGCATTAAGGCAAGCAAAGGTGACTTCTTGTTCTTCCTCAACAACGACGCTGAACTGACCGCTGGAGCAATCGAAACACTCTTGGCGCTGTTCAGCACAAATTCCGGAATCGGCATCGCAAGTCCGAAAATTTGTTACCATAACGCTAGACCGGGTAGTGAGCCGGACGTGATTCAGTACCTCGGTACTACCCATGTCCATCCGCTCACTGCCCGGAACAGCACTTTTGGCGAACGAGAGATTGACAACGGACAGTATCAAAAAGCACAACCGACCGCCTACGCCCACGGTGCCGCCATGATGGTGCCACGTGAGGTGTTGAACAAAGCGGGAATGATGTCGGAAGACTTCTTCCTCTACTACGAGGAGCTGGATTGGTGTGAGCAAATCCGCAGGGCAGGCTTCGATGTTTGGGTAGAGCCAAACGCAAAGATTTACCACAAGGAAAGTTATTCTGTCGGCAAAATCAGTGCATTGAAAACCTATTACATCAACCGCAACCGCCTATTTTTCATGCGCCGCAACCGCACGAAGGGGCAATGGCGGGCTTTCTGCGTGTTCCTGTTCATGTTCACCATCCCCAAAAACACGCTGATGTTTGCCCTGAAAGGCGATTGGGTAAACTTGAAAGCATTCTTGAAAGCAATACGGTGGAACTTCACCGAGCAAACGATACGACCAGACTCTACCCCCCTTACTTTTTCTCTCAGGGCGACTTGAGTGAATAATTGGCCTCCAAAAACCTAAATCATAAACCAGTCTCTACCCCCCGAACTTTTTCCCAAAACCGAAAAGAAAAGCCAGTCTCTACCCCCCGAATTTTATTTCAATTTGCCCCGGCTTCCTTCGCCGGTTCAATCCAAGATACGACCAGACTCTACCCCCCTTACTTTTTTCGCTCCACATTTCAGGCTGCCGTGCCTGAAATGAGAATGCTGAAAACCTGCTATTTTTGCCAAAACACTGAACCAATTCGATGGAATTCCTCAACTACGCTTACGTCATACTATCGGGCATCCTTGCTTTCTTTTTGGTCTTGCCAACGCTAAACGTTTTTTTTTCCTTGCTCACAAAGGAAAAAGTCAAGACGCCAAATACGACCCGTGACTTTGACTACGGTAATATTATCACGGCCTACAAGAACGCCGACATCGCCAAAGGATTGGTGAAATCGCTGCTCAAACAACGCCATACCAACCACCACATCTACCTCGTGGCCGATGGCTGCGACCTCTCCAATTGGGACATCCAGCATGAAAAACTGACCGTGCTGCGGCCCGATGAACCGCTGAACCTCAAAGCAAAAAGCATCATCCACGGCATTGAACACTTTGTACGAAAGCACGACTTTATCACGGTCTTCGATGCGGACAACCTTGCCCACCCCGACTTTTTAACTGAGATAAACCGCTATGCAAATGCTGGCTACGTGGCCATTCAAGGGCAGCGTACCGCCAAAAACCTCGACACCCTGATGGCTTGCGCCGATGCTTTGGGCGAGTTTTACAAGAATTATATTGACAGGGTGGCACCGTACCGCATCGGTTCGTCGGCGGTGATAAGCGGCAGCGGAATGGCAGTGGAAGCGGAACTGTACAAGGCGTACCTCGCCAGCCCCGAAATCGAGCAGGGCAAACACCAGTGGAAGAAAATGCTCCAGGAGGACAAAATCCTTCAGAATTTTTTGCTCCGCAAAAACACAAAAATCGCCTATGCCTGGGACGCCATTTGTTATGACGAAAAAGTGACCAGCGCCGAAGCCGTGGAGACGCAGCGCAGCCGCTGGCTGTTCAGCTATTTCCAGAACATCCCGAACTCGCTGGGCATCCTGCGCCGGGGCATCCTCAATTTCAGTTGGAACCAGTGGCTGTTCGGCCTCGTGACCATCGCCCCGCCGATGTTCGTCATGCTGTTTGCCGCCCTGGGCTTCGCCCTGCTTGGTTTGTTCATAAACCCGTGGGTATCTTTGGCGCTCACGGTGGCTGTCGTTCTTTTCATCTTGACCATATTCTGGACGCTGAAACTGAGCCGTGCGCCAAAACAAGTTTGGAGTGCCGTGGCCGCCATGCCATCATTCGTTTTGCGCCAGCTAAAAGGGCTGTTCAAAATGGCGAACCCGAACAAAAACTTCAAGCACACGGAACACAAGGTGAGCGTGACGATTGAGGAGGTGCTGAAGTAGCTTGTGCGAACAAAATTGTTGCTCGTGCGAACTTCTCAGCGGCTTGTGCGAACAAAATTGTTGGTCGTGCGAACTTCTCAGCGGCTCGTGCGAACAAAATTGTTGGTCGTGCGAACTTCTCAGTGGCCTGTGCGAACAATATTGTTGGTCGTGCGAACAAAATTTATCAAAAGCTAAAAATGCAATACTCCGCCGAAGAAACAGTAGCAGCCATCAACGTGTGGGACGAAGCCACCAAGTCGCATTTTCACCGCCTCGTCTCAGTGAACCTGACCATCTCCATCCGGGTGATGATGGAAAACGACGACCTGACAGCCGAGCAAAAACTTGCTGAAATCAACCTGCTTAACGAGTTTCACCATCGGCTGCTGAGTTGGTGGCGAAGCGGGGAAGGGGAGTGGCAGTCAGCGGAGAAGCTGTTCGGGCTGCTCCAGTTTTATGCAGAGAAAATGCAGAAGCGGGGTGCGATAGAGTTTCCGGTGGCATCGGCGTTTGAGACGGTGCAGGGGCTGCGGGCAGGAAACAATTGAGCTTCGCAAAGGATTGGAAAGCCCGATAGGGATTTCTAAGCCTGAATTGCTAAGATGTTAGTCCGGGCTTAGAAATCCCTTCGGGCTTTCCAATCCCTATGAAATATGAAAGCACTGACCTATATTTCCCTGATAATCAACGTTTTGCTACTGGCAGGCCTTTTTTTTTCTATAAAAAAATACGGCGGCCCCCGAAACCTCTGGGCCAAAATCAACAGTCGGGGCATCGAGAAAACCTATTTTCACCGCAAAAACCTTTTTGAAATGCTACCTCCAAAAGACGGGGCCATCGTCATGCTCGGCAACAGCATCACTGCTGGTGGCGAGTGGTCCGAACTGCTCAACAACCCAAACATCCTGAACCGGGGCATCCCTGGCGACCACTGCGATGGGATGCGGCAGCGCCTCGATGAGGTGCTGCGCCACCAACCAACGAAGATTTTCCTGATGGCCGGCATCAACGACCTCGCCTTCATTTCCCCCGCCCAGACTTGGCCGAAATACGAGCGGCTCGTCAATGAGATTCTGACAAAATCCCCCGACACAAAGCTGTACCTCCAGAGCATTCTGCCCGTGAACAACCTCGTCAGCCCAACCCCCGTGGACAACGACGACGTGCGCACGCTGAACAAGCAAATCAGGCAATTTGCGCAAGCCAAAAACCTGATTTTCATTGATTTGTACGCTGTCATGCAAGATTTGGACGGAAATTTGGATGCAGCCTACACCCAAGATGGCATCCACCTCAACGGGGCGGCCTACGTCAAATGGGCAGCGGTGATTAATGAAGAATTGAAAATTGAAAATTGAAAATGGCAGGACAGCACACAATTTTCAATTTTCAATTTTCAATTCTCAATTCTGAGAAATGATTTTCAACAGCTTAACTTTTCTGGCTTTCATTGCCATTTTTTTGCCGCTGTATTTTGCGCTGAAGGGCAAGGCAAGGCTCTTGTTGAGCCTTACCGCAAGTTATATTTTCTACGGCTGGTGGGATTGGCGGTTCCTTTCGCTCATTGCCATTTCGACGTTGGTGGACTACTACCTTGGCCTGTCCATGGAGCGGGAAAATGAGGAGAAAGGCCGACGCAAGCTGCTGATAATCAGCATGGTGCTCAACCTGGGGTTTCTTGGTTTTTTCAAATACTTCAATTTTTTTACCGACTCGTTCGTCTCGATGCTTCAGGGTTTTGGGATGAACCCCTCCGTGCATACCCTGAAAATCATCCTGCCGGTCGGCATTTCCTTTTACACTTTCCAAAGCATGTCGTACACGATTGACGTGTACCGAAAGCATATCCAAGCCGAAAAGAGCCTACTCCGTTTCAGCACTTTCGTTGCTTTTTGGCCGCAATTGGTGGCTGGCCCTATTGTGCGGGCAGCCGATTTTTTGCCCCAATTTCAAAAAGACCACGACTTCAATTGGGATAGAATCGTCAGTGGGACTGGTCGCATTCTTTGGGGCTTTTTCAAAAAATGCGTGGTCGCTGACTCACTGGCCCCTTTCGTTGACCAGATTTTTGCGGAGCCAAATGGCTTTGCCAGCGTTAACCTGCTCATCGGCGTCATCTTCTATTCCTTCCAGATTTACTGCGACTTTTCGGGGTACTCGGACATTGCCATTGGCTTTGCCCGCATCCTCGGTTACGATTTCAACGAGAACTTCCGAAAGCCCTATTTCAGCCAAAACTTCAGCGAGTTCTGGTCACGCTGGCATATCTCGCTGTCGAGTTGGCTGCGTGATTACCTCTACATCCCGCTGGGTGGCAACCGGGCTGGCAAGCTCGCCACTTACAAAAACAACATGCTGACCATGTTGCTGGGTGGCCTGTGGCATGGTGCCAACTGGACGTTCGTGTTTTGGGGTTTCCTGCACGGGATGTACTTGATTGGGCAACGGCAGTTGGGCAAGCCGTTCGGTTCGATGATGAACGGCCTCCGTTTCCCGAAGGGGCTAAAAATCGGTGTGAACATCGCCCTGACCTATTTTTTCACCTGCTTGGCTTGGGTCTTTTTTCGCAGCCCAAACTTTGCCACGGCGATGGACGTGATTACGGGCATAGCTGATTTGGAAGGCTTTGGCTTTGTGAACGTGATGAACAAGTTCACCGTGATGAAGGGTGTCCTGCTGATTGGCATCTTGCTGGTGATAGAGGTTTCCGACCTTCGGATGCGCTGGAATTCACTGGCGTTCCGCAATCCGTTGTTTCGCATTGCGGCTTATGCAGTTTTGCTTCTGCTGATTGCGTTCTTTGGGTCGTTTGGCAGCGGGGCGTTTATTTATTTTCAGTTTTGAAAAAGTGGTGACACTCTTTTTTAGGTATAACAGCTTTCCTAAATAGACCCAAGAAGTTGGGTTTACTCGAAAATCTGCTTGACATTCAGTTTGAACCCATTCAGTACCGATGACTTGATGACGCCTTCTTCCTCTGCAAAGGAGAATAGCTTATATCGGTCGCTGTCCATGGTATAAACCTCTACGGTCTTGCTGCGCACGTCCACAATCCAGTATTCTTTGACTGCGAAGCGTTCGTAGAGGTCTTTTTTTGTTACTCGGTCGTTCTTTACAGAACCTTTTGAGACTATCTCAATGACCAAGTCAGGTGTGCCAACAATGCCATTTCCAGGATGGATGATAAAGTCCCGCTCATTGGATACAAATAGCAAATCGGGTTGTATCCCTGCTGAATATTCGTCGAGGTAAACATCAAATGGTGCGTGGAAAAGCCGACCAATTTTTTTTTTCTTGATGAATATGCCAAAAAGAAGGGTCAAATTAACCGAAGCAGATTGGTGCGGGGAGTTGGGGGAAGAACGTTTCACGATTTCGCCGTTGATGAGTTCGTAAATGGAGGTGTCGCCTTCCGGGATTTCTATTTCCCGGAACTCGGCCCAAGTGAGCTTTTTCTGCTTTTTTTGAACGAGGGTTTCCATGACGGATGCTTTGAGTTTTACGAAGAAAAGCAAATTTAATCAAAAAATGGGCGGTCGCCAAGTGTTTGCCCGGCTGTCCAAGTCAATTTACCATGAAAAAAGCCTACTGGATATTTGCTGTTTTTGCCGTTGCTTTTTTGGGCGACCGTATCGGCGGTTTTGTTTTGTCAAAAATAACGAAGGAGAGCCAGTTCCGCTACTCACGACTTTACGGCAGCAGTGAGGGTGCGGATGTGTTGTTCGTCGGCAACTCCCGTGGGCTGTCGTTTTACCAGCCATATTGCGAGGAGAAAACGGGGCTGACCACTGCCAACCTCAGTTACAACGGTATGCCCATTGACCTTGCCGTTCCGCTCGTGATGGACTACCTCGACCGCCACCAACCGCCCAAGGTGTTGGTGATGGACATCTCCTTGCTGGACAGTGTGCGGATGGACAACAAGTTGGTATTCCAATTCAACCATTATTCGCCTAATTCGGAACGGCTTTCCCATTTGCTGAAAGCTGATTTCCCAAATGATTACTATGCAGGAAGGTTAAGCCACCTCTACCGGCACAACAGCGAGGTGTTCCAACGGACTTTTTTCTACTGGAAAAAATCTGACAAGGACTGGCTGTTGGATAGGGTCATCTCAGCCAGCATGGTGGACGATGTGGACACGCAAAAAGCACTTAGGTTTCATTATAGCCCAAAAATGTTGGAAAAACTGGATGAAATGGTAAAGTACGCCCAGCAGAAAGGGACGAGGGTGGAGTTGTTGGTGAACCCCTATTTTCCTGCATTTGTCACGAAAATCGAAAACATGGACAGCTTGAAAATAGACGTCAGCAAGGCCACAGGCATCTCAGTCCGTGACTTTTCCAATGCCGTCCAAGAAACCGAAGCATTCGGGGACTACCAACACGTGAACAAGGTAGGAGCGATGCGCTACATAGACAGGTTGATTGCAGAAGGTGTGCTGAAGTGATTATTTCTTGAACCGTTCCTCCGCTTTTCGAGCTGATTCCCATTTTATACCAATCATTTCTTCCAAAGCGAAAATGGAAAGCTGGATATCCGTTTCGGCAGCCAATCGCTTTTCCTGAGCGTTGTTGTATGCCTCAGAGGCACGCAGCATGTCCTCCATTTCGAGGTCGGCGTTCTTGTAGCGCTGCTGTGAAATTTGGTAGATGTTCCTGGTATCCTCCTCTGCCTTGATGCGCACCTTTAGGGTTTCGATGGCCAAAATTATTTTGCGATAGCGAGCAAGTGTTTCGGCCCTGATTTTCATTTTGTGCTGGTTGTTTTCCATGTCCGAAATCAGCACATCAAACTCCTTGATTTCCCTTTTTTTCTTGTTGGTGGTAAAACTGCCGAGGCTCACCCCAGCCGTGAATTGGTACAGTGGATAAAGAACGAGGTTGTCATTGCTTGGTTGTAGCACGTTGGAAAGGCTGACCTCGTTGATGTTGAAGCCAAAGTTCACATCGTCCATCCAATCAATCCTTTGAAGCTCGACCTCCTTTTGGGCTATTTTTTTTTCGTAAGCCAAAATTTGGGTCGCCGGACTGTTCAGGTAGGCCAACTGAACGAGGTAATCCTCAAAAGAACTTGGCCGTTGTCCTTCGGGCGGCACAATGGTGTTGTAGTCAATTTGCCCAATGGATAAGAAGGGGAAAAATGAAACTAACAAGCTGATGACTAATGGCCTTAGAGAATTGTAATGAACGCTCATTCGCAAACGAGTGGTTGTTGGACTGGCAAATCCAGAAATTTGCGGTAGTCACTGGTTTAATAAACATTGAAAATCCAACAATCAGGCCATAGCGTGGGGGCGGGAAGAATAAAAGATTTGGCAAAACTACGCCAAGCATTTGTGTCTTAATCATTTTCCCCTTATTTTTGTTCACTTATTTCAAACTCCCCCCTTAGAGATTTGTATTTTGGAAAGCTAACCAACCACCCCCGTTAGTACATGTTGGTTCAGACTTGTGTAGCAAAAACAAGCGCTATCGAGTCTTCCAGAAATTGATTCCCCCTTTTTTGTACGCAGTAGAACAAACACTACGCAGGCTCCCTATGCCCTGCGACAAGGAGACCACTATGACAGAAAACAAACACGTATCGAGCGTCCTGACGTTTCCATCCGATACCTGTCTGCATGATATTTTTCAGCGGGAAGCCCGCCGTTGCCCTGATGCAACTGCACTCGTATTCGGCCCAACCACCATGACTTATGCGGAACTTGATGACCGCTCCAGCCAGCTCGCATCTCAACTCATTCAACTCGGCATCCAATCGGAAGACTTCGTGGCCATCTACTTGGAGCGCTCTTTCGAGATGATAATCGGCATCTTCGGCATCCTGAAAGCGGGCGGTGCCTACGTGCCCATTGACGTGGATTATCCCACCGACCGAATGGCCTTCATGGTAGCGGATTGCGCAGCAAAAGTCATCCTGACACAAAGCCATCTGGTGAAAAACCTGCCTGATACCAGTGCCAAAGTCATCTGCCTCGACCAGCCGCTGCCCCCAATCGTAAATCGTAAATCGTCAATCGTCAATCCAACGAACCTGGCCTACATGATTTACACCTCCGGCTCCACCGGAAAGCCAAAGGGCTGCATGATAACCCACGAAAACCTCTGCAACCAACTCGAAGGCCAGCAGGCCATTGCCCCTGCGCCCGTCGGTGCAATGATGCTCACTTGCTCCATCAGCTTCGACGTTTCGGTGCTGACCATTTTCTGGACTTTACTACAAGGTGCGCCCCTTGTTTTGCCACGGCAGGGGGAGGAGAGAGACATGGCGCAACTTGCTGAAACTATTTTCAAAAACCAGGTAACACACATCCTCACCCTGCCATCGCTCTACACCCTGCTGCTTGACCAAGCGCCGCCGCATAAGTTGCAAAGCCTGCAACTCGTCAACGTCAGCGGCGAGGTGTGCCCAACTTCGCTGGCGCAAAAACACGAACAAGTCATTCCCAACAGCCAACTTTACAACCTCTACGGCCCCACCGAAGCGACGGTGAATTGTACTTATTTCAAATTTTCAAAAGGCTTTAACGAGCCAAAAGCGCCCATCGGCATCCCCATCCTGAACTACGAGATTTTCATTTTGGATGAGAAAATGCAGGAAGTCCCACGAGGCGAAGTTGGCGAAATCTACATCGGCGGCACAAAGCCCGTCGTGGGCCGTGGCTACTGGAATCGTCCCGAACTATCTGCCGAAAGATTTATTGACGATTTACGATTTACGATTTACGATTGGGAGCCGCAGGAAAATCGTCAATCGTCAATCGTCAATCGTAAATTATACAAAACTGGCGACCTCGCCCGCTGGCAGCCAGATGGCAATATCGAGTTCCTTGGACGCTCTGATTTTCAGGTCAAGTTCCGAGGCTACCGCATTGAGTTGGGGGAAATCGAAACCGCCATCGCCAATCATCCCGCTGTGCGGGAAACGGTGGTGGTTTTGAAAAACCAGCATGTCGTCAATGAGGGCAAATTGGTGGCGTACATCGTTCAGAATCAAGGCCTTGTACTGACAGTTAGCGAGTTGAGGGACTTTCTTTCAGCCAGTTTGCCGGAGTATATGCTGCCCTCACATTTTGTCATGCTACAAAGCATCCCATTGACCACCAACGGAAAAATTGACCGAAAAGCACTGCCCGAACCCGGCGGCGATCGCCCAGAACTTGACCAAGCATTTGAGGCCCCACAGGGTGATTTGGAAAAACTTATAGCTACGAAATGGGAGGAATTGCTGCAAATCAGCCCCATCGGTCGCCACGACAAATTCTTCGAACTTGGGGGCAACAGCATCCAAGCTGCCCGATTCATCGGTGGTCTGATGACGGCTTGTGAGGCCAGTATTTTCATCACCACCATCTTCGACCATCCGACTGTGGCGGGCTATGCTGCTTTTTTTGAAAAAAACTACAAAAACCTCCTACCGAGGTTGCTCAAAGAAACTGTCAACTTTTATAATCCTACGACGGGGGAGGCGTCTGGAAACATTCGCCTCCCAAAAAAATTGACAGCCCAAGACATCGCAGATTTTAGGACGATTATCCCCCAACATTTGCCTGGAACCGAACAAAGGATTGGAAAGCCCGAGGCACGAGG